>DATLJC010000001.1:0-30368 GCA_035539055.1 Saccharimonadales bacterium (SeqCode)
TGCGCGAAACCGCGAAGCAGTTTGTTGCAGAGCCCGACCGCCGCAAGGCCATCACGCTGGCATTGGCCGAAGCACATGCGGGAGATATAGTGCTGATTGCGGGCAAGGGGCACGAGCGCACGCAGACCACGCGCGACGGAGTGTTTCCGTTTGACGATTACCAGGTGGCGAGCGAGGAACTGAACCGCATCGGGTACCAACGAGGAGGCGCACACGCATGAAGCTTCCGTTAGGCAGGGTTGCGGACTTTATAAAAGGACACGGCACGTTCGACCGTCAGGCTGTTGCCGAAGGCTACTCGATCGATACGCGGACGATTAAACCAGGCGCTCTCTTTTTTGCCATCAGAGGCGAGCGTCTCGACGGCCACGACTACGTGGAACAGGCTCTAGGGGCAGGTGCGGTGGCCGCCGTTGTTGCGCAGAATCAGCTTTCCCGCTTTGCCGATCAGGGCAAGTTGATTGCAGTTGAGGACAGCACGCTTGCACTGCAGAAATTGGGTGCGGCAGTACGGCGGCTGTGGGGCAGGAAGCTCATCGGCGTTACTGGCTCGGCGGGCAAGACCACAACGAAGGAATGCATTGCGCACGTTCTAGGTGCTCATTTCCAGGTGCTGAAATCGCTGGGGAATCTGAATAATCACTTCGGGCTGCCAATGCAGTTGTTGCGCCTGGAAGCGCAGCACGACATTGCAGTGATTGAGATGGGAATGTCGCATTCCGGCGAAATTACACACCTCGCAGAGATTGCGGCGCCTGATCAGGGCGTCGTGACGAACGTCGGCCTTGCGCACCTGGAGAGCTTTGGGACGCAGGCCGGGATTGCCCGAGCGAAGTATGAGTTGATCGAGTCGCTGCCCGCAGGAGGCCACGCTTTCCTGAACGCCGACGATCCTTATGCCTGCCAGTTTGGCCGCGATTTCCATGGGAAGGTTACGCTGTATGGGATTCAGCATCCGTCGGATTATCGCGCCGAGAACGTGGAACTGCGCGGCGTGCTGGGTTCAAAATTTGACATTGTCGGACCAGGCTTCCGCGAATCGGCGACGGTTCCTCTGATAGGACGTCACAATGTGCTGAATGCGCTGGTGGGCGTGGCCGTGGCGGCGGAAAATGGAGTGAAGCCGTCGGATGCGGCAGCGCGCCTGGCATCGCTCACCGCTGGAGACAAGCGCGGCGAAGTACGCGAGGCGTTCGGCGCAATTCTGATCAACGATTGCTACAATTCCAATCCTCTGGCACTGGACAGCATGGTTGCAGCCCTGTCGCAGACTCCGGCCAAGCGGCGCATCGCCATCGCCGGGGAGATGCTGGAATTAGGTCCGACTTCGCCGGAGTTGCATCGCGCGTGTGGGCGAAACATGGCGCTGAATAAGGTGGATTACGTCGTGGGCGTGCGAGGGAACGGCGAGTCGATTGCCGAAGGAGCGGCAGCCGCTGGGGTAGCGTCTGAGTTTGTGGAGACTCCCGAAGAGGCCGGAGAGTGGCTGGCGCGAAACCTGCGCGAGGGAGATGCCGTGCTGCTGAAAGGTTCGCGGGGTGTGGGCCTGGAACGGGCGCTGACAGTGTTTGAAGCGCAACGAAAAGTTTAGTTTAACTGCGGGCTTCGGCCCGCGCACGATTGAGGACCCATTGCTCTATTGGCTTTTGTACGAATACATTTTTCGCCACTTCAATGTAGGACCGTTCCGGATATTTCGCTATCTGACCTTCCGCACGGCATTCGCGAGCCTGACTGCGCTCTTTATGGCACTCATCATTGGACCGTCGGTGATTCGCCGTCTGCGCGAGTTCCAGATTGGCCAGTACATTCGCGAAGAGGGGCCGCGCTCGCACCAGAAGAAGGCGGGCACGCCGACCATGGGAGGGCTGCTGATTGTCGTTTCCATATTGTTGCCCACGCTGCTCTGGTCAGATTTGTCCAATAAGTTCGTTTGGCTCGCGGTGATGTCCACGCTGTCGTTTGGCGCCATTGGTTTTGCTGACGATTATCTGAAAGTGGTACGCAAGCAGAATCTGGGACTGGACGGACGCAGCAAGTTGATGTTGCAGACGCTGGTCGCCTTCGCCATCGCCATCGTGCTGATCATTCTGCAATCAAACGGCGAATATTCCACGCACCTGATGGTGCCGTTTCTGAAGCGATTCCGCCCAGACCTGGTGATGGGATCGCTGGTTCACAATCCGCACCTGTGGCCCATCGCGTTTCTGCCATTCATCATCTTTGTAGTTTTTGTACTTGTAGGATCGACCAATGCCGTCAACCTGACCGATGGACTCGATGGCCTTGCGATTGGGTGTACGCTGATTGCCGCGGGTGCGCTGACAGTGCTGACCTATGTGAGCGGACATGCGGTTTTCTCCGACTATCTTGAACTGCAGAAGATGCCCGCGGTTGGCGAATTGACGATTTTCTGCGGGGCTATGGTTGGCTCGTCCATCGGATTTCTGTGGTACAACACGCATCCGGCAGAGGTATTCATGGGTGACGTGGGTTCGCTGGCCCTGGGAGGTGCAATTGGCACGGTTGCCGTCATTATCAAACAGGAATTGCTGCTGCCATTCTTCGGCGGGATTTTCGTGTTGGAGGCCCTCTCGGTCATCCTGCAGGTGGGCTCGTTCAAGCTGCGGGGTAAGCGCATTTTCCTGATGGCGCCGCTGCACCATCACTTTGAGCAACTTGGCTGGTCGGAATCGAAGGTAATTGTGCGATTCTGGATAGGCTCTTTGATCTTTGCTTTGTTTGCACTCACAACGCTCAAATTGCGTTAAGTTTAGAAGGCAAACTGCTCGAAGGTAGGAATCAATCCATGGACGTAAAAGGCAAGCGAGTTCTAGTGGTTGGACTGGGCAAGTCGGGCGTGGCTTCGGCGCTCTTCCTGGCATCGCGAGGCGCGCGTGTTACCGTCAGCGATGCGAAGAGCGAAGATCAGCTCCGCACTGAGATCCCTGCGCTGCTTGATCGCGGCATTACGGTGGAAACCGGAAAACATGGCGAACGCACATTTCGCGATCAGGACCTGATTGTGGTGAGCCCCGGTGTCCCGGGCAACGTCGATCCCTTGCAGCACGCGCGGCGTCTCGGCATCCCAGTGATCGGCGAAATCGAATTAACGGCGCGCTTCCTGCAGGGAAACATCGTCGCCATCACTGGCTCGAATGGCAAGACCACCACGACGACGCTGACCGGCGAAATCATCGCCTCAGGCGGACGCAAGACACTGGTGGGTGGAAACATTGGGACCCCGGCAATCACCTTCGTCGAGCAGTCTTCGGCGGACACCTGGGTAGTGCTGGAAATTTCAAGCTTCCAACTGGAGTCAATTGAGACCTTCCGTCCGCACATCTCGGCCATACTGAACGTCACGCCCGATCACCTTGACCGCCACGGTTCGATGGAGAACTACATCGCGGCCAAGACGCGAATTTTCGAAAACCAGACCGCGGACGACTTCGCGATCCTGAACTCTGACAATGAAATCTGCCGAGGACTCGCCGCCGGGCTGAAACCGCAGGTTCTGTGGTTCAGCCGCCAGCATTCGGTGGAGCGAGGCGCATTCGTCCAGGGCAGCAAAATCGTTTATCGCAACGGTTCCGAAGTTGAAATCATGCCGGTCTCGGAGATTGCGCTGAAGGGCGCGCACAACGTGGAGAACGTGCTAGCGGCTGTAGCCATCGGCATGGCCGCAGGCGTAGAGCCCTCATCGATTCGACGCGCGGTGAAGGATTTTCGCGCCGTGGAGCATCGCCTGGAATACGTTGCCACTTTGCGTGGAGTCCAGTACTACAACGATTCCAAGGCCACCAACGTGGATGCGACCATCAAGGCGCTGGAATCGTTCCCGGCAAACATTCACCTGATTCTCGGCGGTAAGGATAAGGGCAACGACTACAGCGAACTGGCGCCGCTGATTGCGGAGCGAGTGAAGCGCGTGTACACCATTGGCGCCGCAGCGGCGAAGATCGAATCGCAGATCGGCACCGCAGTCCCGGTCATCAGCGCGCAGACCCTGGAATCGGCGGTACGCAAGGCAGCCGACCTGGCGACCGAAGGAGACATTGTGCTGCTGGCTCCGGCGTGTGCCAGCTTCGATCAGTTTCCGAATTACGAGGAGCGCGGCAAGGTCTTCAAGGAATTGGTGCAGTCGTTGGCGGCGTTGCATTCTGAATCGCCCACCGGGGGACGGTAGTGGCAAAGCGGGTCAGCGTCGATCGATGGCTTTTTGGAGTTACGCTGCTGATGGTCTTCGCCGGACTGGTGATGGTCTTTTCTGCGTCGGCCATCGTTGCCAAGGAACGCTATGGCTCTGAGACCGCTTTCCTGCTGAAGCAGGGCATCTATGCGATTGTCGGCTTCGCCCTCATGTTCATTTTTATGCGCATGGACTATCGCAAGCTCAACCGTCCGGCGCTGGTGTTTACCACGCTCGGAGTGACATCGCTTTTTCTGGCCGCGGTGTTCCTGCTTGATCGCTCTCACAACACTCATCGCTGGATCAAGCTGGGGTTCCTCTCGTTTCAACCATCTGAGCTCGCCAAACCCGCGATCATTCTATTCATGGCTCATTTTCTGGAAAGCCGCCTGCGATCGATCACCGATCTGCGCCATACGATACTGCCGGCCATTGCGCCGACCCTGGTCTTTTGCCTGCTGATCGTTGCGCAGCCCGATCTTGGAACGGCAATGACTTGCGCGTTCATTACTGCCGCTATCCTCTTCATTTGCGGGATGGAGGGGAAGTACTATCTGTGGGCAGTGTTGCTGGCAATACCACCCATGTATTTCCTGCTGTTTCGCACGGCATGGCGCGCCCGTCGCATGGTCGCTTTCATCAATCCGTTTGCTGATCCTCAAGGCTCCGGCTTTCACATCATTCAGTCGATGATTGCCGTGGGCACTGGGAGCCTGACCGGACTTGGCCTGATGGAAGGAAAGCAGAAGCTCTTCTATCTGCCTGAACCGCAGACCGATTTTATCTTCGCCGTGGTTGCGGAAGAACTCGGACTTGTCGGGGCGGTATTCTTTGTGGCGGCATTTGTATTTTTCTGCTTCCGAGGACTGCGCGCAGCCTGGACGACACGTGATAATTTTGCGCGGATTCTCGCCGTGGGCATCACGGCGATGATTGGCATTCAGGCGTTCTTCAATATCAGCGTAGTACTGGGATTGCTTCCGACTAAGGGCATACCGCTGCCCTTCATCTCCTATGGGGGCTCGTCGCTCATCGTGATGCTGGCTTGTGTGGGAGTGCTGCTCAACATAACGCAGCAGACGGATTGATATGAAGATCATTCTCGCGGGAGGCGGTACGGGCGGCCACGTCATTCCAGCTCTCGCCATCGCGGAAGAGCTGCGAAAACAGGGACACGACGCAGCTTTCGTGGGGACCGAGCGCGGTATGGAGATGCGGCTGGTTCCCAAGGCCGGATTTCCACTATTCACCGTCAGGGTCGGCGCGCTGAATCGCGTGAGCTTCACTACTCGCGTACGCACGTTGATCGATTTACCGTTATCGATCTTTGCCGCCATGCGCATCTTGCGCAGCTTCAAAGCGCAGGTGGTGATCGGCGTGGGCGGCTACGCAGCGGGTCCGGCAACGATGGCAGCGGTTCTGTTGCGAATTCCCATCGTGCTCTTCGAGCCGAATGTAGTTCCGGGCTTTGCCAATCGTGCAGTGGCCCGCTTCGCTGCAAGAGCCGCGGTTCACTTTGCCCAGACGGGGAAATGGTTCCGCAGCTTTGAAGTGACGGGAGTCCCGGTGCGCCCCGCGTTCTTCGCCCTGCCGGCGCGGCAGAGCCAAGGGCCTACGCTGCTGGTCTTTGGAGGCAGTCAGGGCGCACGTGCGTTGAACCGCGTCGTTCGCGAGTCTGCAGCAGAGTTGCTACGGCGCCTACCGAATCTGCGCATTGTGCACCAGACGGGCGAGCGCGAGTTTGCCGAAGTCAGCGAGTTTTACGGGGAGCGCAAGATCGATGTCAGCGTCAGTGCGTTCATTGACGACATGCCGCAGAGCTTTGCCGACGCCGACCTGGTCGTCTGCCGCTCCGGAGCATCGACCGTTGCCGAGATCGCTGCAGCAGGGAAGTGCGCTCTATTCGTTCCGTTTCCGGGAGCCGCCGACGATCATCAATTGCGTAATGCCGAATTGCTCGCGCAGGAGAATGCCGCGTTGTTGATTCCAGAACAGGAGTTGAGCGCGGAGCGATTTGTGGAACAGGTGTGTGCTTTGCTCGGCGATCCGGCAAGAATGTCGGAGATGGCGGCCCACGCACGCAGACTGGCCCATCCCGATGCTGCCGCGCACGTCGCGGAGATGGCGCTTACGGCGATCGAACGATAGCTACGGCGCCAGGTATTCGCGAATATATTCGTCGCCGGAGTTCGCGATTTCACTAGCGCTGCCCTCGAACATCCTGTGCCCGTCTTTCAACACAAGGAAGCTGGTGCGAGGGTCCCAGTTTGTATCAGGCGGTACGGGGACCATCTTATTCTGCTGTTGGTTGAAGGAGTGGGTCGCCATGGTGAATGCATCCTGCAGGCGATGCGTTACGAGCAATGCGCTGGTCTTGTAGTAGTCGCGCTGCTTCACCAGCAATTCCACGATGGTTGTTGAAGTCACGGGATCGAGTCCGGCGGTGGGCGAATCGTAGAGCAGCACCTCTGGTTGCGAGATGATCGCTCGCGCAATGGCAACGCGCCGCCTCATGCCGCCGGAGAGTTCGGCGGGAAACAGGTTCACAGTCTTTTCCATCTCCACAAAGCGCAGCGCTTCATGTACCCGTCGTTGAATTTCCTCTTCCGGAACCTTCTCTTCACGGAGACGGAAGGCGACATTGGCTTCCACGGATTGCGAGTCAAAGAGCGCTGATTCCTGGAAGACCATTCCGATGCGGCGGCGCAATTCGAACAACTCACGCTCGCGCATCGCCGTCACCTCCTGGCCGAGCACGAAAATTCGTCCGCTATCGGGGCGCAGAAGTCCAAGGGTGAGTTTCAGGATGGTGGTCTTGCCAGAACCGGCAACGCCCAGCAGTACCTTGGTGGCACCGTGTTCGAGTTCAAAGGAGAGGTCTTCGAGCACGACCTGCTCATCGAAGCGCAGGCTCACGCCTTCAAAGACTACAGCCTTCTCCGAACCGTTTCGACCGTCCGCGCTCATCGATTTACAAAGGCCCCAGGAGCACCATAAGCAGACGCGTCACAATCAGGTCTACGGCGAGGATGAGGACGCTGGCGGCGACTACGGCCTGCGTTGTGGCGCGTCCTACCCCCTGCGTGCCGCCCTTGGCGCTCAATCCGTAGTAGCAACCGACGGTGGAGATGATAAAGCCGAAGAGTACCGGCTTGACCAAGCCCATGAAGACGTCGGCGTAGCGAAGCGTCTGCCATGCGGAGGTCCAGTACTCGTTCAGATCCAGGCGCAGCAGAAGCAGCGCGATCACCGAGCCACCGGCGAGGCCCACCAGATCGGAGAGAATGGTGAGAAAGAACAGCATGAACATCGTGGCAGAGAGTCGCGGGGTAACGAGTTTGCGGGTGGGATCGGTGCCAAGGGCGCGCATCGCGTCGATCTGTTCGGTTACCTGCATCGAGCCCAATTCACTGGCCATGCCGCTGGCATTACGGCCCGCAACCATCAGGCTGGTGAGTACCGGTCCTAACTCACGCACCATGGACATGGAAACCAGTTGGCCGGTAAACGCCAGCGCTCCGAATCGGGCTAGAGAGTTTGCACTCTGCAGAGCGAGCACGGCTCCGGTAAAGAAACCGGTGAGAGCCACGATAGGCAGCGATCCGACGCCGATGGTATCCATCTGCTGCAGAATGTCGCCAAGATAGAGCGGTTGGCTGAACAGATTGGCAAAGGCTCGCCACGAGAGGATGGAGTACTCCTGCACCGCCAGAACATTGCCCTTCGCGTATTCAGTTAGAGAGAATGCCATTCGGTACGGAGTCGCATATCCGGTCTGGTCTATTGGCGTGCGGCCCTTAATGGACTATATCAAAACGCAACGTAAACACCTACCAAGCGGGGCTAGTCTCGCTGTCCCCGACGCTTGATTTCGATGTTTAGCCGCTTGATCTTCTGGTTCAGAGTGGAAAGCGGAACGTGGAAACGCTCGGCGGCCTCAGTCTGGTTCCACCCGCAGCGCTCCAGCATGGCGGCAATCACGCGCCGCTCGCAATCCTCCACGATTTCAAACAGCGATGCATCCGGCTTGTCGGTAATGAGCGGAAGAGTGTCGCCAACGCCGACAATGTCCTCGGGAAACAGGTCGGCGGTGATCACGGGATGAGCGGAGAGCACAACTGCACGCTCAATCGCGTTTTCCAATTCGCGCACGTTGCCGGGCCAGGCATAGTCCATCAAGGCGCGCAAGGCATCGGACCCGAGGGTGCGCGGTGGCTTCTCGTTCTCGGCACAATATTTGTGCAGAAAGTGTTGCGCCAGCATTGGGATGTCTTCCTTGCGATTTCGCAAGGGAGGCAGCTCGATGGTGATCACATTGAGCCGATAGTAAAGATCTTCGCGGAACTTTCCGTCCTTCACCGCTTGCCGCAATTCGCTATTGGTGGCGGCGATCACGCGCACGTCCACCTGGATTTCCTGAACTCCACCCAGATGCATGAAGCGTTTGTCTTGCAACACGCGCAGCAGCTTGGACTGCGTCTCCATCGACATATTTCCGATTTCGTCGAGGAAGATGGTGCCGCGATCGGCCATCTCAAACAACCCTTTTTTGCTGCTGATGGCGCTGGTGAACGCACCTTTCACGTGACCGAAGAGCGTGGATTCCAGCAGGTCACTCGGCATCGAGCCGGTGTTTACGGGCACGAATGGACGGTCTTTGCGCGGCGAGTTGGCATGGATCGCTTTGGCGATCAGCTCCTTGCCGGTCCCGCTTTCACCCTGCAACAGGATTGTGGATCGCGAGGACGCCACCTGTGCGACAAGGTCGAAGGTGCGCAACATGGTGTCGCTCTTGCCGATGATGTTTTCGAAGTTGTAGCGCTGCTTGAGCTGGCGCTTGAGCTGGATGTTTTCCTCTTGCACGCGCTTACGGCCAATCGCGGCGCGTACATCGGCCTGGAGTTTTTCGTTGGTCCACGGCTTGGCGATAAAGTTGGCCGCGCCTCCCTGGATCGCGGCCACGGCGTTCTCTGTCGTTCCGTAGGCGGTGATCATGATGACCGCCATCTCCGGATCGCGCTCGCGAATGTCTTTCAATATCTCAAGGCCGTTGCGGTCGGGAAGTTGAAAATCAAGCAGTACAAGATCGAACGCCTGAGTGTCCAGAATACCCAGGCCCTGCTCGCCGTCTTCGGCGTTGACCACTTCATAGCCTTCATCTTCCAACAATATCTGAAGCGATTCGCGGATCGCGGCCTCGTCATCGATGATCAGCACCTTGCCCGGGTTCGACTGCTCCAGCGGGGCCGAGGTGCGCTTCGCGCCTGCTACATCAGACATGGATTGCCTTTCTCGACATTGGGAACTCCATTGAAAATCTTGTGCCTTCGCCCGGGCTGCTCTCCACGCGAATCTTGCCGGCATGCTCCTGAATGATGCCGTAGGTCACGGCGAGTCCCAGGCCCGTGCCGCCGCTGCCGCCCTGCTTCGGGCGTCCCTTGGTCGTAAAGAATGGATCGTAAATACGGTGGATGTGCTCGGGAGCAATGCCCGTGCCGGTGTCGATCACCTGTATGCAGACACCGTGCTGTTGCGTGGTGCGCACGGTCAGGGTGCCTCCGTGTGGCATCGCGTCCTTGGCATTCAAAAACAGATTAAGGAAAACCTGTTGCAACTTGCCCTGATTGCCGTGAATTTGCGGCAGAGTGGGCAGCAACTCGCCGACGACACGAATGCGCGCGGTCTTGAACTGGTGTTCGAGCAAGGCAAGTGTGTCATGGATAATGCGATTCACATCGACGTTGCCAAACTCGGTGCCGCTGGTACGAGAGAAGTTCAGTAGATTGTTGACGATTTCAGAGGCGCGGAAGGTCTGCTTCGTGATCTTGTCGAGCAGCTCCGAACGTTTTTCATCGCCCTGCAACTGCTTGGCGAGCAGTTGCGCGTAGGAGCTGATTACCGCAAGTGGAGTGTTTACTTCGTGCGCTACACCAGCGGCCAGCAGTCCAATGGAGGACATCTTATCGGCTTGCGCCAATTGCGTTTCCAGGCCGATGCGCTCGGTGATGTCATCGACGATCACGAGACGCCCGATGACGCTGAAGTCCTTGCTGATCAGCGGCGCTATTGCCACGTTGACCACGCGGGTATCTCCGGCGGTTGTGCCCAGGCGAAATTTGTATAAGTTGTGAATGCCGGGATTATCACGAACGCGGAAGAACTCTTCGCAAAATGCAGGAGGGAGAACTTCGAGAATCACTTTGCCAATTGCTTCGATGCGGGGCAGCGCGTACATCACTTCCATCTGCGAGTTCCAGGACTCGATCTTGTCCTGCAGATCGACGGCGAAAACGCCCACGTTGATGGATTCGACGATATTTTCGTTGAACTCTTTCAGGCGCTCGTATTCCTGCGCTTTCTCCTGCAGCGAGGCGTAGAGACGTGCGTTTTGCAAGGCGATGCCGATGTATCCCGCCAGCGTTTCCAGCAACTCAACGTCTTCGCTGGATAGGAAGTCTCCCTCGCTGGTCTTGCCCAAGCCAAGCATGGCGATGGTGCGATTCATTACCGTGCAGGGAATGTAGTAGTTCAAATCGAGGGTGCGAATCGTCTCCTGTGCCAGCGGTTCCTCGCGCACTGCCTGATGGGTGTTGTCGAAGAACAGGTGGCCTTCGGCAAATTCCGGACGCTCGCTGCTCAGAAAGCTCAGATCAAGCCAGCTTGTCTGTGCGATGCCGCTGGATTTCGCCAGCACGAAGCCGGGGCCGTCTATGGCGGCGAGGAAGATCGCCATCCTATCAACCAGCAGGGTTCGCTGAATGCGCTCAAGGATTGCTTCCAGCATCTTGCCCAGGTCGCGCTCAGAATTCAGTTCGCGGCCAAACTCAATCAGCGTTTTGCGGTAGTCGTAACGCTTGCGATAGAAGAATCTGTCGATCCGTTCCTGAATCCAGTTCTTGATGGGATCGAAGAGAACGGACGTAACTACGATGGCGACAATCAAGCCGCCAGGCCCCGCGCTGGGGAAGTTCTTATGGAAGAGTTCGGCCGTCGCGCCGACGGCGGCAAAGTACACGGCGGCGATGGTTCCGGCGGCGATGGTGTAGGCCATGCCGCGCTTGAAGATCAGGTCCACGTCCATCAGGCGATAGCGCACGATGGCGTAGCCGAACGTCAGCGGCAAAAACACAAGCGACAGAACGCTGATCTTCATTATCCCGGTCGGGCCCTGTCCGTAAAGGAAGGGGATGACGTAGAAGACAGTAAACGGGGCGACGGCCATGAAGGTTCCGCGCGTCACCCACTTCATCTGCTGGCGAAGGATCGGTGTGCGGGCGCGCAGATAGGTGTGCCACAGCACGAATGTCGCGGTGAGGAACAGGGCGGCCACGTAGCCCATCTGCATGCGATCGAGGTTCCAAAGCAGCAGTCCGCTGGGCTGGGCTCCGGTTACCAGCAGGATCCAGACACTCAGCAGCAGCAATCCGGGCAGATACACCAACGGCAAAATCCAACTGCGTTTCTGCAGGAACGCCTTACGCTCCGGGAAACTGAGTGCGAAGTGGAGGAACATGGCCGGTTGCAACATTCCGGCGACCACGTTGGACCAGTAGATGGTCCAGTCAAACTGATTCAGTTTGCCGGTGAACTTGAAGGAATAAAAAACGAACGAAACCAGGCAGAACAGGTAAAAGTGGCCGGCCTTGGGGGCCGTCCAGCGCCTCAACAGCACGTACATCCCAATGCACAGGTACACCAGCGCAATCAGCCGCAGGCCCTGATTCAGGCTCTTGTCCACCGGTTGGAGAATCAGAGGTACGTCGAGATTCACGTTGTCGCGGCTCAGAGTGTAGGAAAGCTTCGTCCAGATTCCGGAACGATACATCTGGCGCGCTACGTCGGCGGTGTTGTCGGCAGGAATGCCGCCCACGGATACCAGCACATCGCCGACCTTTATGCCGCCTCGGTCGCCCGGTCCAGTGGGATCGACGCGTTGCGCCACAAGCTGGCCATGGGACTCTACCCACCAAACCCCGTCCGTTGGGGTAGAAAACTCATATTCCTTCTGAAAATTAATCCACGCAAAGACCACAGCCCACACAGTCAGCAGACTGAAAAGGATGGCGGCAAAGCGGATCTGAGTTTCCTTCGTCATGGGCGGTTTGAACTTTTGCCGCGCACCGCTCAACTCCGGCGCGGAGGTGGTCCACTGATTTCTTTGCAACTCAGTTGCCACCTTCCCATTCATCATAGGTCGCCCAAATCACAGTAATACAAGGATATTCATGGATTATACAGTTCTGCGCGTTCTCCAGACTTCTGATTCAGGAACATGCCTATGATTTATGGGATGTTGCTCTCCCCTTGGAGTCTCTGGCTCAGGCAATCGCATCTAAGCTGGTAATGTCTTTGGGACAAAACCAGCGGTCTTTCCATCGGCTGCAATTACTCCCGCGAGATGACTTCCGTGACCGAAAGCAACACACGCAAAGTAGCTTTTTTTGATTCCCGTGTTTACATCACGGTTGCATAGGGCTAAGTTCAGGAAATTCGCCGGAGGAGGTTTATTGCAAAACTCCGAAATGGAACGATTTCTCCATCAACAAGAAGGTTGGTTTCCGTGTGGGGAGCATCGAATGCGCTATCTCCACGTTCCCTCCAGTGCTCCGGAAGCGCAGTCCCGGCCGGCGGTGGTGTTCGTCCACGGGCTGCTTGGTTATAGCTTCAGTTGGCGGCACAATCTTGAGGTCTTTGCGCAGCACCGGGACGTCTACGCCGTGGATCTTCTCGGAATCGGACACTCGGACCGTCCGCGTGCTGGATCGGTGGATTTTGGTTTCTCTGCCGCGGCATCGCGTCTGCTGGAATTCATGCGTTCGCTCGGCCATTCGCAGATCGATCTGGTAGCTACCTCGCATGGAGGAGCCGTGGCCATGCTGGCGGCAAGTCAGGATCGATCATCGCCTGAGCCGCTGATTCGCCGCCTGGTGCTGGTGGCGCCGGCGCACCCCTTCATGCCGAATGCCCGTATGAGGCTGGCGATTTTCAGCACTCCGGTGGGGCGGTTCCTAATGCGAAGCGTAGGCGCCAGCAGCGCATCCCTACGCGCCCGTGCGTTGGGAGACATGTACGCCAACCAAGCTCTCATAACCGCCGAGACCCGTGCCGGGTATGACGTGAATCTCAGCGATCCTCGCTCTTACGACTATGCGCTCGAAATCGTCCGGACCTGGCATCGCGACATGGAACAGCTCCGTAAGGCGCTGCATAGTATTGCGGAGATTCCCGTGCTCCTGCTATGGGGCAAAGAGGATGGCGCGGTTTCGGCAGATTCCGGGCTCCTGTTGCGCGAGTTCTTCCGCCATGCCGAATATGCCGTTTTGCCGGGCGTCGGCCATCTTCCATATGAGGAAGCGCCCGAGGAATTCAACTTTAGAGTGCTGCAATATCTGGAGTCGTAGCAGCGCCAGAATCCAACCTCGGTCCGCAGCCCCGGCCTCCAGCCCTGGCGCGGCAGATGTCATAATGACCCAATGAGCCTGCGCCAGCAGTTCGTCGATGCGCTTCGCGGTGTTGAGCGTGGAGCGTGGCTTCGGTTATTCATTGCGATCTTTGGGTTGAGCCTTGCATTTGCATCGGCACTGCTTTCCACCGCTTCGCGCGAAGCGGGAGACGTACTGGCCACCGCCGTTTTTGCTTCCTCCGCGCTGCTGCTCTCTGCGGTGGTTGCTTTCTCAACCGTTCCCTACCTGGCGCGGCAGGTTGTCGGACGCCGCGTGCGCGATGCTCTGAACTATGAAGTCACCCGCGAAGGTCTCGTCTATCTTGCCCTTACGCTTCTGATCGGTGTTGCGGCTCTCAACACAGGGAACAATCTTCTGTTCATCGTCGTCGCCGCCATGCTGGGAGCGGTGCTGGTCAGCGGTATCGTTTCGGCCATCATGATCAGCGGACTGGAGGTAGAACTCCACCTTCCGCACCATGTTTTCGCCGGACAAAATTATGCGGGGGCGGTACTGCTTCGCAATCGCCGATGGATCCCCGCATTTTCCATCAGCGTGGTTCCGCCAATTCAGAAGCGGGAGCGGCCTAGATGGCGTTGGCAGCGAACCAACTTTGTCTTCCCTCCGGCGCGTACGGGGCGCAAGGCGTTGGTCCGGTGGCCCGATCTTTCGTATGTAAAGACCCATCCTGCGCGCCAACAGCCGCCGGTCTTTGAGCAGACTGTTTATTTCCCGTACCTCCCTGGCCGGCATCGCCAGAGCGCCGAACTCAACCTCTGCTTTCCGCAGCGCGGACGATACGCCCAACGCGGCATCGGAATCTCGACCAGGTTTCCGTTCTCATTCCTTTCCAAGACGCGCACTGTGGCGCTCAATCAGGAAGTGTTGGTATTTCCGTCGGTCGAGCCGACGGACGAAATGCTGGAAGTGTTGCCGATGATCACCGGCGAGTTGGAGACGAATCAGCGCGGTCGTGGATCGGACCTGTATCGCATCCGCGATTATGAACCAGAGGACAGCGCCCGGCACGTCGATTGGAAAGCGACCGCGAAATCCGGCGAGCTGAAGGTCCGCGAATACACGCGCGAAGATGAACGCCGAGTCTGCATCATCTTCGACAATCCGGCTCCAGGCGTGCTCGACCACGAGCACTATGAGCGTTGCATCAACCTGGCAGCCTCGATCTCGTGGCACTTCTTTCAGGAAAACACGGAATTGAGCTTCGCCGCTCCCTCGCTGGCGGAGGACAACGATGTGTACAGCTTCCTCGAATATCTGGCTACCTGCGAGCCGAAGCACAGTGCGGAATTTCTCGCCACGCTCCCCGATTCCGGGAGGTACAACATCGTCATTACGGCCTGCCCGCGCGGCCAGATTCCAACCGAGCTATGGGAGTCTTCCTATGTGCTCTTCGCGCAGGAGTAGGCGAGCGAATCGGGGCCGAACAATCTATCGAGGCCGTGAGCAACGCAATCGTTCGCCTCGTGAACTCTGCATCCAACGCCGCATAGGCTCACTTTGTGTGCCCAACGTGATGTACCTCCTTGAAAGCCGAACGGCGCAGCGAGTAGCTTGGAATGAGCACAACGCAAGGGAGAGCCGCTCACATAATGTCATCCGTCACGAAACGCAACGCTCTATGGATTGCTCTTTTCATTCTGCTGGCGTCCACGTTGGCGATTCCGTTTCTCTTTGTGCATGAGCCTCCGCTGCTCGACTACGCAAATCATCTTGCGCGCACCTTCATCCTGAATCATCTTCACGATCCCGGGTTTCAGTTTTCAGAGTATTACGAAGCGGATTGGAAGCCCTATCCCTATGTGCTGTGGGATGTTCTGCTGGTCGCGTTTCAGCACGTGTTGCCCATCGAAGCTGCCGGAAAATTGTTGCTCGTGCTGACCACCTTGCTTGTCCCGGCCTCCGTCGCCTGGTTTGTGTGGCAGGCCAATCGCACGGAAATCAAGCTCTCACTGCTGGCGTGTGCACTGTCCTATTGCACGTTGTTCCTATGGGGATTCACCGCTTATCACCTGGGTGTGGGCTTCGCATTCCTGATGGTGGGAACCTGGTTGTGGTATCGCCGGGAGCCTTCGATCACGCGCGCGGCATTGTTTGTCGTCACCAGCTTCGCCGCCTATTTTGCGCACCTGCTCGGTTTCGCGTCAGCGGCTTTCATCCTTGTGCTCTATGAACTAACTACTTTCAACTGGCGCGAATGGCTGCGGCTTGCTTGCTTCCTTGCTCCGCCGTCGCTGCTGTTCCTGTGGGCTCGACCCGGCCTCTCAAAGCAGAGCACCGTGGAGTGGCGTCCTATTGGCGATAAATTGCAAGCGCTGCGCAACATTCCCACACAGGGCTATGACGAAACGCTGGACAAGATTTTTCTTGGCGGCCTGGCGCTTTGCTTCCTGATCGCTGTGGTTCGTAATCGCGAACTCCGCGTGAATTGGCGATGGCTGTTCGTTCTGCTCGGATTTTTGGGAGTCTATCTGCTGCTCCCTTATGGATGGGGAACCAGCTTCGATCTCGATGTGCGCCTGGTGCCGCCGCTTTGCCTGCTGACCCTTGTGGTGTTTCGCGTAGGACGTCGCGCGAACTGGATTGCCGTTCTGGCCGTGGCGCTCACCGTGCTGCGCGTCTTCAACATCACGACGGGTTTCCAGGACGAGGCTCAGAAGAGCGCGGCCATGAATCGCGGCATCGAGCAGATTGCCCGCAACGCCAGGGTCTTTCCGCTGGTGGATACCTGCAAAGATGACGACCCGCTCGATTACTACTACGTCCACTACTGGGCCTACTCGGTGATCCGCCGTGGCGCGATCTCTCCATACCTGTTCGACATTCCTGGACAGACGCCGATGCGCATCACCTATGAACCGTACATGACAGATGGCTACTGGGGCCATTGTTATGACGTGCAGCCTGACTGGGAGCTCGTCGCCGCCGACTACGATTACATCTGGAGCTACGGGACAAATCGTTACCAGCGCGGCATAGGCGAGGTTGCGGACAAGGTATTCGAGGAGAGCCCACTCATCCTCTACCGCGTGAGAAAGCAATAGAACGCGATTCGACTACTTGCCGCTGCTCGTGCTGTTTGCTGCCTCTGCCTCGCGTGCGAGATATACGGTCTGCGATGGATAAGCCAGCGATGTTCCGCAGCTCTCGACGATATCCATGACACGCAGCAGCAGGTCTTCGCGAACCGTTGTGTAGTCGTCGTACTCACGGGTCAAGACGTAGGCTTGCATCTCTAGCTCAAGAGCGCTTTCGGCGAGCTTCGCCAGCCGTATCCATGCGGTTGACGACTCCACGCGTGGATGATCGCGCAACATGGCGGACACCTGAACCAACACGCGTTCGAGTTGTTCGCGGCTAGTTTCGTAGCGCAGGCCCACTTTGCAGAAGACCCGCATCTTATCGCGCGCACTGAGGTTTTCAACGTTTGCCGTTGCGAGAGACCCGTTTGGCACCGAGATCAAGCCCCGCTCATAGGTGCGGATTCGTGTCGAGCGCAGGCCGATGTCTTCCACGGTTCCAATCGTATCTCCCACACGACACAGGTCACCAACACGCATGACGCGGTCGGTGAGAATGCTGATGCCGCCGAAGAGGTTCTCGATAGTCTTCTGTGCCGCTAATGCCACGGCAATACCGCCGATACCGAGTCCGGCGAGTGCGGCGGAGAGATCGAATCCTGCAAGATACAGAATGCTGAGCACTCCCACGACGGCGATGCTCAGTTTTAGCACGCGGTGCAGCAGCAACGATAGAGACAGAGTGCCGCGCTCCTCCGGCGCGATCATGCGGCGACGCGTGCGGCGCGTCCACACCGTTACGAAATCCCAGAGCAACCACGACACGGCAAACAGCACCGCGGTGGCCTGCACCTTGAGGTAGTACTCCCGAAAGAGCAATGGAACGGTAATCATGCGCATGCCGATGGCGTGCGCCGCGGCGGTTGCGAAGAGCAGAACGGGGCCGCGAATATTGGTCCACACCTCGGACTGCGCGGCACGGTGATTGATGCGAGCCAGCAACCATGCCGGCGCGCTTGCCAGCGCCACGGCGGCGACTCCGGCGAGCAGCGCGACCGGAATCAGCAGCAGGAAAACCGACCAAACCCAGATTGGAATTGACAGAACTCTCTGGCGCACGAGGATGCGCGGCAGGTGCCTCTCAACCTGGTGCGAGCGCACGTCGGTGGCGAGGTCTTCGGTCTTGCCCAGAGTGCTCCAGGCGATGAGCCACAGGTGTCCGCTGTTGCCGTCGGGCACTCGAACTACCAACAGCGGAAGCTCTTTCCCATTGACCGTAAACTCTCCAACCCGCTGATGATTGGCTTCGAGCTGCGGATCGAACGCGAGGTCGGGATTGTCGGTGATAGCTCCCAGGCGGCCTACGTAAGCGTTGTCGAGGAGCGTCTTCAGGTCCTGGACGACGCGCGCGGAATCGATTTCGCTTTCCTGCCGGGGAAGTTGCAGATATTCGGCAGCGCGATCGTTCTCGCCTCTCTGCGCCGCCTGCATAAATCCTGTAAGAGTTCCGCGAGGCGTCGCCCGTCCTAGCGGGTCGGAATTCTTCGTCGCGGACGGCGCGGTTGAGACGCCTGACGAGAGCGCCTTTAGGACCGATTGAGCGAACAGCGGAGCGCACAGCAGGCTCAGCAGAAGCAGTAGGCGGAAGCTCGCTTTTACGACTCGCATGCTATCAGGGTACCTCTTTCCGCATCCCCGAGGCTAGCCGATTGGAAGCGCCGCGCTCTAACGAAGTCTTTCAAATTACCTGGCGTGAGTGGGCTCGTGATCCGGTTCCGTTACTGGAGCTTGCTCCGGGTACGCAGGGGAATCCTCGGGGAATCCGAGAGGGTAGTGTCGCTCGATTCTGTTAGGGTCGCCAATGTCAGCCATTCTGTTTCTCCCATAGTGTTGATGTTGTACGTGCCTTTGACTTGCTTCACTTGTGAAAGCTTTCCCCACCACTCAGGAGCGCACCACGCGTCGAGAATGCGCGCCTTCTCCGCGCGGTAACCATGCTTGTGTACGATAACGTCGCCGTAGAGCGCCACCCGGCCAAACAGCAGAGGCGAGCCAACTCCGATGCGTTCTATGCTGGCCGACTTGTACGCATAGAAGCCACGTCGATTGGCCAGCGATAGCTCTTCCGTTGCATTTTCGCCAGACCACTGCCAGCGATAGGGAATTCCAATACTGCAGGGGTGAGGGTTCGGCGATTTTTCATCGAGCAACCACCATCTCCAGCCCGTAACATAGCCGACATAGGTTTCAGGACTACTCATTGGCCAATCGTTTCCTGTCATTCATTCGAGAGACTCTGAATGATTCTCGTCGAAGAAGGATTGCGCTCATCACGGGAAAAGGCCTTATCCGGCCCGACTGATCCACCTGAAAGGAATTGTGGAATCTCCTTATCAAGTCACCTTTCAGGCCAAGTCAGGGCCAACGTCAGAATTGAAATCAAAAGCTCCGCCTTTACCGCAAAACATTGCGGCCAAGGCAGAGCCCATTCATTTCTGATTCGTTTTAGCTCAATCTGGATTCATTTTTGACCGTTGGCACTCCATCGCAAGATCGGTTTGCGGGCGGCGGCCGTCTCATCGAGGCGCGAAAGCCTTGTCGATTGCGGAGCGTCCTTAATCAACTCGGGAGAGTCAATGGCCTCTTGCGCAATGGACTTCATGGCGTCCACAAACAGGTCGAGTTCTTCGAGCGGTTCGCTCTCCGTAGGCTCGATCATCAGCGCTCCGTGAACCACCATGGGGAAGCTGACGGTGTAGGGATGGAAGCCATAGTCGATAAGGCGCTTGGCGATGTCTCCGGTCTTTATGCCGAGCTTCGTCTGCAACTTATCGCTGAAGACGACTTCATGCATCGTAGGCGTCGCGTATTGCAGATCGAAAGTGCCTTCGAGTTTTTTGCGAAGATAGTTTGCGTTGAGTACGGCGTCTTCTGTGGTCTGGCGCAATCCGTCAGGCCCGTTTGCCATGATGTAGGCCAGGGCGCGGACGTGCATTCCAAAGTTGCCGAAGAAGGCGCGCACCCGTCCAATGGATTGCGGACGATCGTAATCGAGACGCAGCTTGCCTTCCGCACTTTCAACGACGATGGGCTTCGGCAGAAATGGCTCAAGATGCTTCTTGCAAGCCACCGGCCCCGAGCCCGGACCCCCTCCGCCATGAGGCGTCGAAAATGTCTTGTGCAGATTGAGGTGCATGACATCCACACCGAAATCGCCAGGCCGCGCTTTGGCCACCAGCGCGTTCATGTTGGCGCCGTCCATGTAGAGCAGGCCGCCCCTGCGATGGAGTATCTCCGCGATCTGCGCAATCTGCTGCTCGAAAATTCCGAGCGTGTTCGGATTCGTCAGCATGAGTCCCGCGACGTCTTCGTTCATCTGGGCTTCGAGTGCGGCGAGATCGACCATACCGTTTTCGTTGCTGCGCAGATTCTCGACTTCATAGCCAACCATGGCAGCCGTTGCGGGATTGGTGCCGTGCGCCGAGTCCGGAATCAGAACCTTCTTGCGCGCATTTCCCTTCGACTCAAGGTAGGCACGCATCAGCAGGATTCCCGTGAGCTCGCCATGGGCTCCGGCAGCAGGTTGCAGGGTGATGGCGTCCATGCCGGTGATTTCGATGAGCTGATCGGCCAGCGCCTTCATAATGCGCAGCGCGCCCTGTGAAATCTGCTCCGACTGGTAGGGATGCGCGCCGGCAATGCCGTCCAGACGCGCAACCACTTCGTTGACCCGCGGATTGTATTTCATCGTGCAGGAGCCGAGTGGATACATGCCGTGATCGACCGCGTAGTTCCAGGTAGAGAGCCGCGTGAAGTGGCGGATAATCTCAATCTCACTGACTTCCGGAAGCGCGGCGGATTCCTGGCGTAGAGCGGCCCCGAGCTCGTCGGCGGAGTTCACTTCGGGCACATCGAGCTCGCGAAGGCGATAGGCTTTCTTGCCCGGCGAAGAATGCTCGAAGATCAACCCTTCGTTCTGCGAAATGTGAGTGGTGACCTTGCGAATATCTTTGTTGCTCATTACTTCACCTCACTGATGGCCGCCGCAGGCGCTTCGGCAGGTAACGCATTGCTGCCGGCTGCAGGGTTCACTTCGTTAGCGGCAGCATCGATTGCGGCGCGGGATGTAAGTTCGGTGGCGCACCAGACGGCAGCGTTGCCGAGTTCGGGGTAGAACTTGCGAAGAGGGAAGCCGCCGATGATCCTGTTCTTCGCGGCCAGCCGGTGCGAAATCTCGTAGGAGTCCTCCTCGGTCTGAAGAACGAATTCATTGAAACGCGGTGCGCCATCGAAGAGCACTTTGGCTTTCGCTCCAAGCGCTTTGCGTGCGTACGCGGCCTTGGCCAGGTTCTGCATAGCCAGCTCCTTGATGCCATCGCGCCCGTAAACATCCATGTAGATGTTTGCCATCAGCGCGATGAGCGCCTGAT
This sequence comes from Saccharimonadales bacterium (SeqCode), assembly GCA_035539055.1. Classification (GTDB taxonomy): domain Bacteria; phylum Acidobacteriota; class Terriglobia; order Terriglobales; family Acidobacteriaceae; genus TOLSYN. Next base: position 21,104 of record DATLJC010000001.1, read on the forward strand.
TGGTGCAGATATTCGATGTCGCCTTCTCACGCCGGATGTGTTGCTCGCGAGTGGAGAGCGTCAGCACGAATCCGCGTTTGCCGTTGCGGTCCGTGGTCTGCCCTACTAGACGCCCCGGAATCTGCCGGACAAACTTCTCTCTCGTGGCGATGACTCCCGCATAGGGACCGCCATAGCTGAGTGGAACGCCGAACGATTGCGCTTCGAGCGAAACGATATCCGCCTCAGAGGGTGGACGAACGATTCCAAGCGAGAGCGCCTCGGCAATCGAGACCACGAGCAACGCGCCCTTTGCGTGGACGACCTCCGCGATGGCCGCTACGTCTTCGATGGTGCCGAAGAAGTTCGGCGACTGGATCAACACGCACGCGGTCTGCGGAGTAATGGCTGCGTCGAGCGCCGCAAGATCCACGCGCCCGTTGTCCGTGAATGCGACCTCGGTGAGCGGAAGTCCCTGGTACTTGGCGTAGGTGGCGATGACCTCGCGATACTCCGGATGGACGCTGCGCGCAATGATCGCCGAGTTTCGCCCGGTAATGCGGATGGCCATCATCACGGCTTCGGCGGCTCCGGTGGAGCCGTCATACATCGAGGCGTTGGCGACCTCCATGCCGGTGAGTTCGCATACCATGGTCTGAAATTCGAAGATTGCCTGCAGCGTGCCTTGCGCAATCTCAGGCTGATAAGGCGTGTAGGCCGTGAACCACTCGCCGCGTGAGATCAGCGAATCGATAACGACTGGGCGGTAGTGGTTATAGGCTCCCGCGCCGAGCAGGATGTCATATCCAGAGCCGTTTTCAGCGGCGCGGGCGCGGAACCAGTCAACGATTTCACTCTCGGCCATTTGGCGCGGGATCGAGAGATCGCGGGTAAGCCTGAACTGTGCCGGGATCGGCGCAAAAAGTTCGTCGATAGAACCAACGCCGATCTCGCGCAACATGTGCTCGCGTTCGGCTGGAGACTTGGGAAGATAGCGCATGATGATTCTGTCCTGAGTGCGGCAGCAATGCCGCGAGTAGCGAACGGCTGCGATGATCCGCAGCCGTCGTATTACCAGTTCAGCGAAACGTGTACACCACGAGAGCCCGGAGTTGACGAGCCTGTGCGCCCATGCATCGATAAAGACGATCTGTGCTTGTGCGTGCTACTTCTCTTCGGCAATAAATTTCTCATAATCGACAACCGAGAGCAGGCCATCGGCCTCACCGGGGTTGGCAAGCGTAATCTTCACCATCCATGCAGTGTGGGGAGCGCTATTGACCTTCTCCGGCGAAGTCGCCAGCTCGGCGTTAATCTCCGTAACCGTGCCCGATACCGGAGCGTAAAGATCGCTGACAGCCTTGACCGATTCAACGGTGCCGAAGGTTTTTCCTGCGGCAAGTTCCGCGCCCACCTTGGGCAATTCGACAAAGACGATGTCGCCAAGTGAATTCTGGGCGTAGTCAGTGATTCCGATGGTTCCGGTTGTGCCTTCGACTGAAAGCCATTCGTGCTCTTTGGTGTACTTGAATTCTGGCGGATAGGCCATTGTGATCTCCAGAGATTGATTGCACGCCGGAAGTACCGGCAATGGTAAAGACGCTTACAAAAACTGTGCGAATTCTGAAATTGTACTCTACTGCCGTGGCTTGGATTCCGATGCAACAGTATCTGGTAACGCTGCGCTGCCGGTCGCAGGCGTTCGCTTTGGCCGTTTGTAAAACGGAGTAGGCACAACTTTGCACTTTACGATCTGGTTGCGCACTTCTACACCCAATTCAGTGCCTTCGGTGGAATACTCAACAGGGACATAAGCGAGCGCGATGTTCTTCTTGAGGAATGGCGCAGGTGAGCCGCTGGTGACGTTGCCAATGCCGCGGCCTTCGGGATCCACGACTCTGTAGCCGTCGCGTGGAATGCCGCGCTCGATGGCCTCCAGTCCGATGAGAGTCCTGTCCACTCCGCGCTGCTTCTGACGCACCAATGCGGCGTGCCCGATAAACTCGCCCTTGTCCATCTTGAGGAAGCGATCGAGCCGCGCCTCCCAAGGTGTGATGGTGTCCGAGATTTCATGCCCGTAGAGCGAGAGCGCACCTTCCAGCCGAAGAGTGTTGCGAGCGCCAAGACCGCAGGGCAGCACACCGAACTCCTCACCTGCGGCGAGAAGTTCGTTCCAAACTCGCACGCTGGTGGCTTCGTCCGAGGGAATGTAGATTTCAAAGCCATCCTCAGCCGTGTAGCCGGTCCGCGCAATCAGCGTATTGGGCAATCCACAGACGGTGCCTTGGGTGAACCAATAAAACTTTACTTTCGACAGGTCGGCGTCTGTTAGCTTCTGCAGAGTGCGCCAGCCATTTGGTCCCTGAATGGCGATCTGCGTATAACGATCGCTGAGATCTTCCACTTCACACGCAAAGTTCTTGGCAGCGTCGCGAACCCACGCGACATCCTTCTCGCGCGTGCCTGCGTTGATCACCAGCAGGTAATCGTCTTCCCCAAGCCGGTGTACGATCACGTCATCAACGAAGGTCCCAGTGGGATAGAGCAGAGCGGAGTACTGAGCCTGTCCGATGGCGAGGTGCGAAGCATCGTTGAAGGTCATGTGCTGCACAGCCTGGAGCGCTGCGGGCCCATGAACCCGGATGTCCCCCATATGGCTTACATCGAAGAGCCCAACGGAGCTGCGAACGGCCATATGCTCGGCGATCAGCCCTCCGGACTTACGGGCGGCGTTGGCTGGATACTCGACGGGCATGTCCCATCCATTGAAGTCCACCATGCGAGCGCCAAGCTGACGATGCGCGGAGTTGAGAGCGGTTTTGCGGACGACGGTAGATTCGGAAGATGAAGACAAAGGCAGAACCTCTGGACAGGAGTCAAATGGCCACAATCAGGCCGATAGAACCTTAAAAGTTAGCACGCGGCGAGTAGTGCAGGCAATGCACGGGAGTCGTTGCAGGAGAGACAGTTGCGCAAGAGGAAAATGAGAGTTACAGTGCGCCCATGGCTCAACGATTTCTTTGCAACGTTTGCGACATGGTGGAAGAAGACTGCAAGTGTGATAAGTACTGCTTTCTCTGCATGGGCGAGCACGATGTGCGCCTTGTACAGGATGGCTGCTACTACTGCCAGGAGTGCCGCGAGGCCTGCGAGTACCTGCCCGAGCAAAGGGAATCGTAAGTGGGTAACCGCGTGACATCCAGTGCTGGCAGGTTAGAAGTTGAAGCTGAGCCCGGCCCGGATGCAGCGGACGCCCTGAACCAGGTACACGATACTGCCATCTGAACTCAGAACCGGGCGGTATCCCTGGGCCAGCAGGTTACGGACATCGATCAGAGCCTCCAATCCGGCGGGCAGGATGTGCATGGTCGGAATCGGCTGCCGAATGAAGAAACTCAGGTACGGATCGGTCTCTCCCGCCGAGGCGTTGAACATATCCACCGCCGTGAGCCCGCTGCCGCTGAGCCAGCGATAGCTCGCGATGATCTTGGTCTTGAAAGCGGGAGTTGTTCCAGAAAGCTTGGCAGCCGCCGAGTGGCGCTTCTCCGTGATCAGGGAGGTGGCCGTCTGGCTGACCAGTTGCATTTCCGGAGGTGCGGTCAGCGCTCCGCCATAAGCGTAGTCAACCGTGGCATCAAGACCCATTGCCAAGGGGCGCGAATAAACCGCGCGCACGCCTTGGGTATGTAGATTGCCGCCATTGTAGGAGAAGTTCCCCGAATAGGGATCGCCGATCATGGCATCGGTTTCCTCGGTGAAAGCGGCTCCCGTTCCGGTGAGTGCGGCATTGTGAATTGTGTCGGAGAATACCGCTACCTGAACCTTGTTCTTGCCCATGCGCTGCGAGACGGACACTTCGTGGTGGCTGGCTCGCTCAACCCGCTGGCCCATCGAGGTGAGGGTAAGGCGCGGACTGCTTTCGCTGAGATCGGCTGGGGCTGTATCGAAGCCCTTGGCGCGGCGTAGATTGGGCGCGCTGGTGGCATACCGGTATTGCACGGTTGTGTTCTTGCCCGGATGGACGCTGACGTTTGCAAATGGGCGATAACTGGTGGCGCGCTCCCGGAACTGCACCGTCTGTGTCTCGCCACCGTATTCCACTTCGAGCGATTCACCGAAGGTCATGGAATTCGCAATCGAGAGCGCGAGGGCCTGGATGGCAGGCTGATTTGGGTTAAGCGAGGCAAAGTGTTTGGCGGAAATTGCGATCTCTGGGAACGAGCCGTCCGGCATTTCGCGCGAATAGGCAGCGCGGATCACGGCGTTGGGATTTGTCGAGTTGCTTCCAACTCCACCGTTGAGCGACCACTTGGCAGGTGTGTCGCGTTTACCGAACATCGATTGCTCAATGTGGAAATTAGTGTCGGTGCCACTGAGGGCGTCGCCATCGCTCCCGGCAATGAATGAGACGCGGGCCTTGAGTTGGCCATCCGCGTCATCGCTGCGTTGCACCACTACGAGTGGTTTGTCCTCGGCAAGACGCAGTATCGGACGGTTGGCCATCGAGCGCAGTGCCCAACGCCAGTCATCATCACCATCGGCGGACGGCTTGTGGCGAGGCACAAGCTGAATGGCTTCAAACAGCGTATTCAGCGTCACATTGAGCAGCAGGCTGGCTCCGGACTGAAGGTGGACACGTTCTCGAATCGTAGGGAGGAAGCTGGGAGCGGTAACCTTGATGGTGTAAAGACCGGGAAGAAGTCCGGGTAAAGTGAACCCACCCTTTGTGTCGGTCAGCGCAGTCTGCGAGCGAGCCGCGGAGTTGGAGAGCACCTCGACGATGGCGCCCATCTGGGGCACCCCGGCTGTGTCGCGTACGGTTCCGGCAATCACGCCTACATTTACAGCGGCAGACGCTCCAAGGCACCAGACGAAAGCAAGCGCCAGGATTCCGAGCTTACGCGTCATTCAGCCTCCCCTACGTTGTTACTCTAACCACAATTGGCGAGCCCGAATAGGCCCGCCGACCACGCAGCAAAAATTCTATCCTATTCGACCTGGAAACGGGCGGAAGGATTGACAGTTTGTTTTGTTACCTCGTCATTTACCGTGACTTTAAGATTGTATAAACCCGGTTCCAGGTTGGCCAGCGGCATTGATTTCTCGATGGTGATCTGCTCACCAGTGTTGCCGTAAGTGCCTGAAGCTTCATCGCTGTGCAGCACGGACTTGTTGGTCTGGATGTTCACGATGTCGTAGCTGATGGTCGCCTTGGTCTTCTTGCTTTGCTGATCTAGTTGCAAGTTATAGACCTGCATCCAGATATTCAAACGTTGTGCCCGCTTGAAGCTGGCCGGCTTACCGTCTGAGGCGTCCAGGCGCGGGCGAACCTTTGTATCACCAATGATGAAGCTGCCCGATCCAATGCTCTTAGCTGGAACACGTTCCATCACATCGGCCAGGATGAGCGAAGACGTCGCGAGTTTCTCATCGTCAAATTCCGGAACCCGAATCGAGCGAACCAGGGTTCCGACGCGATCGCCGTTCACGTCTTTAATTGCGACGTCGATCTTGTACATTCCCGGCTTCAGCGGAACGGCTTTCCAGTAGACCTGGGACGTCAGCAGCGCTTTTTCCAACAAATCGTTCGGCTCATCGACGCCGACTGTGTCCTCGAAGGTCGAGGCTACGCGTCCGGAGAGGGTCGAAATGCGTCCGAAAATGTTGACCGCAGCGCGCTGAATACCTTCCTTCTGAATGAAGGTCATGTCTTTGGTCTTGATCTGGATTGTGATCGGAACCAGAACGGTGTCCGCCGTGACCTTCACGAAGTCAGAGCGCATGTCAAAAGGCATCAGGTTGTAGCGAATCTTGGTGTTGACCTTCTCTTCCAGGTCCTTGAACTTCACCGGCGGAGGCGTGGTCAGCTTGGCATAGCGCTCAAGGGCGTCAAACTGCTTGCTGCCATTGCCCTGCATACCGTTTGGATCGGTGCCGCCCGGAATGCCCATCATACGGTCAGCGCGATTTCCTCGACCCATCTGCTCGTTGAGCGTCGGACCTCCGCCCGGCGTGTGCAACAGAGCGTCCTTTTCATTTGGATCGATGGAGATGTGGTAATCGCCGCACATGCAGGAGTCCACGAACTCAATGATGACTTCGTTACCGATTCCCTCAAGGTAGCGATAGCGCCAGCGCTCGAACGGGAACGTGGAAGTGCTGCCGCCGCCCTCGGAGTTCTCGCGCTGATACGTGCCGCCAGAAGGGTGGGATTCGATTTCATCTGCCGGCCCCCAGACCACGTAAATGCGTCCCCGGTCGGTCTTCCAGCCGGGAATTCCGGCGGGGAAGTGCTCGTTGGCGTACTGAATTCGGCGGTAGTGCTCTTCGCGGAACTCGTTCTCCTGTGTGTCGGGAGTCGGATCACGACGCAGCCAGAACTGTTCGATGAATTCATCACGCTCTTCATCCGTGCCGAGCATTTTAAATGCCTGCTCTTCTTCCGGAGTAATGATGTAGCGAACATCCTGATCGAGCCATGCGTGGTAGCTTTTGCCAACCTCGCGCCTGAAACTGCGCAGGCGCTCCTTGCGTTCCTGGTCGGTGAGTTCTCTTTTTTCCGGTTCCTTCGCGGGCTTCTCTTTCTTCCAATCCTTGAGGGAAGTGCCTGTGTCCTTGTCGCTTGCAGCGTCTTGCGCAATGACCGGAGTGGTCAGCAGGGCGGCTGCCGCTATGACGAAGGAAAGATGACGAACGGAAAAAAACCGCATTGACAGTCTCGCTCCTGGGAACTTTTAGGGCTGGACAGATTGTAAGTTTTCAGGTCAAGCAAGGCAAGGAGCGATAAAGAAGCCTCAGATAAACGCCGACTCGATAAGAAGATCATGGCAAGGCGGGATACGCCCGTGAGAGGACTGCAGTAAGCCATTCCCGGGAGCTTTTCGACGGGTTACAATCATCCGGCGGCACTTCATGACAAAGGCGATTGGTAGTTTCGTAGTCGTGCGCTGCCACACAAATTTTTACATACGGATCTATTTAGGTTTTGGAACTTCCGAACTAACCTTCACGTATGAAGGATCAGGCGTGAGCAAAAGCGACCTCAAAGAGAGTTTCTGCCGCGCTGCGTTTTCCTACTCCCGGGTTTGCACCGGGCATATAACGAGGACTGATGAAAACCTGGAAGAAAATTTCACTCGCTCTCGGTGGTGTGGCTCTGGTCGGAGGAATCGTTTTCTTCAGCATCCAGCAGAGTCGAAAAGGTGTGGTCGATGTACAAACCGGCAAAGTGTCGCGCCAGGACCTGACATCGCAAGTTACCGCCTCCGGGGAGATTCGGCCCAAGACGTTCGTCAACGTCGGGGCAAATGCCTTTGGCAAGATCATTCACCTTTATGTAAAAGAAGGCGACCACGTGAAAAAGGGCCAAATGCTGGCGCAGTTGGAAAACGTACAGTCAGCCGCCGATGTGAACGCGACCCGCGCCTCCCTTACCGCCGCCGAAGCCGACTACACCGCTGGCGTCGAGCAACTGAATACCAGCGTTGCCGATCTGGATCGCGCCAAAGCTGACCTCGAACAAAAGCTTTACGATTGGAAGCGCTCCGAGGGCCTCTACAAGGACCAACTGATCTCCAAGAAAGACTATGACGCATCCAAGAACGCCTACGAAGCCGCACTTTCAGGATTAAGCCAGGCCAAGGCTCGCATTAACCAGTCCAAGGCTGCAGCAGAAGCCTACAAGCGCCGTATTGCCGTTCAGAAAGCGACTCTCGTTCACAACAACGACGTGCTGAGTAAGACCGAGTACCGCGCCCCCTTCGACGGGGTGGTCACCAACCTGCCCGTCCGCGAAGGCGAGACCGTGGTCGTCGGAATTCAAAATTCGCCTGGGTCGACACTGATGACTCTGGCCGACACATCGGTTATCACCGCCGAAGTCAAGGTGGATGAAACCGACATCGTCAACGTAAAACTAGGACAGATCGCTGAAGTAAGCATCGACGCCATCCCCAAGAAGAAGTTCAAGGGAACGGTCACCGAGATCGGCAACAACGCCCTCCTACGCTCTACTGGCGTCGCGACGTCGCAATCGACAGGCAGCACGCAGGAGGCGAAAGACTTCAAGGTCGTTGTAACGCTCTCCGACGTGCCGGACAATTTGCGTCCCGGCCTGTCGTCCACGGCAAAGATCACGACCGCGAACAAGGCGGCCGTACTGTCGATTCCCATTCAGGCTCTGACGATCCGGCAGAAGGGTGACCTGATACCGAAGAAGAAGGGCAAGGACAAGAACGCGGTTCAGGCCGCCGAAAAACCTGAGGACATCAAGGCCAACAAAGAAGAGTTGCAGGGAGTCTTTGTGATTCGCGGCGGTAAAGCACAGTTTGTGCAAGTGCAAACCGGAATCACAGGCACCACCGACATCGAAGTTCTCGATGGCCTGAAGGAAGGCGACGAGATCGTGACCGGAAGCTACAAGGTTCTGCGTACTCTGAAGCCGGACAGCCCAGTGAAGATCGACAACAGCGCTCCGAAGAAGGACGAAGCAAAATCGTAGTGCATGTCTTGGGACTAGTGACTCCGAAGGCAATCTAAGCTTGGCAGAACATCTAGGGAGAGACGGGATGGCAACGCAAATCGCAGGGGTCGGCCAGGAACTCAAAGCACCGCCGCCGGACTGCATCATCTGTACGCAGGATCTGTGGAAGACCTACGACATGGGCAGCGAGCAGCAGGTGAATGCCTTGAGCGGCGTCGATATCGCAATCCATCGCAATGAATACGTTGCGATCATGGGGCCGTCGGGCTCCGGCAAATCGACGCTGATGAACCTGATTGGCTGCCTTGATACGCCGACTAAAGGAATCTACTGGCTCAACGGACACTTGGTCAGCGAACTGGACGACGACGAATTGGCCCGCATCCGTAACAAGGAAATTGGCTTCGTCTTCCAGACCTTCAACCTGCTGGCTCGCGCCTCGGCGCTGCACAACGTTGAACTACCGCTGATCTACGCCGGCATGCCTTCCGACGAACGGCTCGAACGCGCCCGTCAGACGCTGGTCTCTGTAGGCATGGGCGAGCGCATGAATCACAAGCCCAACGAACTCTCCGGCGGACAGAGGCAGCGTGTGGCGATTGCTCGCGCGCTGGTCAACAAGCCTTCCATCATCCTGGCCGACGAACCCACAGGCAATCTGGACACGAAGACCGGAAACGAAATCATGGCCCTCTTCGACGAACTGCACGCGCAGGGAAACACCATCGTGCTGGTCACCCACGAACACGATATTGCCGAATTCGCCCACCGCATCATTCACATCCGCGACGGCAAGGTCGCCAA
>DATLJC010000002.1:0-51921 GCA_035539055.1 Saccharimonadales bacterium (SeqCode)
CTGCAAACATCCATCTGCCGCCGTTCAGGCCCTCACCGCCGAACAATCCACAACCCTGCGCGAACTCGCCGCTGCCATCAAAGCCAGCGAATCTCCCGCCGACCTCGAAGACCTCGAACGCCGCATGACCATCATGGAAGAGAAGCTCTTCGCCACCCTGTGGAGCAACGCCAGCGACGAAGAACTACTCGCTGCCCGAACCCAGGCCGAACGCGAACTAGCTCCCTACCGTGGCAAAATGTCCGCCCCCCAAATCGACCAACTCCTCCGCCAGTACGGCAACAAGCAGCTTCTGGAAAAGTACAACCTGCCCCGCCTAAGCCTGTTCTACCTGTAGTGCCTTGCCCCCACCTGTTATCCTCATACTGTGCAGTTCACCATAGAAAAACTCATCTACGGCGGAGATGGCCTCGCGCGCATCCCTGCCACCGGCGACGAACGACGTGGCAAAACCGTCTTCGTCCCCTATGTTCTACCCGGAGAAGTTGTGGAAGCGACCGTAGTCGAAGAGCGCAAGGGATACACCCGCGCATCGCTGGTCGAGGTTCTTTCGCCTTCCACCGCGCGGGTTGTGCCTCCGTGCCCACACTTCGGTGTCTGCGGAGGCTGCCAATATCAGCACTCCGACTACGCCGCGCAACTCGAAGACAAGCGCCAGATTCTGCAGGAGACGATTCTTCGTGGAGCCAAGCTGGCGATTCCGCACATCGAGACTCATTCCGGCGAGCCCTACGCCTTCCGCAATCGCACGCGCATGAAGATCGCGGTCGAACCCGAGTTCGCGCTCGGCTACTATCGCCACGGCTCGCACGAACTTGAACCGGTGCGCCGTTGCCCCATCAGTTCGCCGCTCATCAACCAGGCGGTCGCCGCCCTGTGGGAGCTCGCGCCCGAAGCGGCAGCCTACCCATCGTTGCGCGAAGTGCAGTTCTTCGCCAATCACGATGATTCCCAGATGCTGGTCGAGCTTTTCATTCACCACGCGACCACCCCCGTCCTGCTGGCCAAGTTTGCCAAGCTCCTTCGTGAGCGGATGCCGCAGATTGCAGGCGTCGCCGTGTTTGCCAGCGGAGCCACCGACGGCGACCTTGAGGATGGCAATATCGAAGCCTCGCGCCGCCTCACCCGTGCCGGAGTGCCGCACGTCGAAGGCGCGCCAAGCCTTATCTACACCGTTGGCAGCCACAACTATCGCGTTTCCGCCGGATCGTTTTTCCAGACCAACCGCTTCCTTGCCGCAAAGCTCGTCGAGTTGGTCACGAGGAACCGCAGTGGCCGCGCCGCGCTCGACCTCTTCGCCGGAGTGGGACTGTTCACCCTTCCCATGTCGCGCAATTTCGAACGCATCACCTCGATTGAAATCGCGCAGAACTCCTTCGACGATCTCGCTGCCAACGCCGCCGTCCCCCACATCCAGGCCGTGCACAGCACCACCGAGGACTACTTGAACGCTGCTCGCGGACGTTGGGACTTTGCCATTGTCGATCCTCCGCGCGCCGGTCTCGGCGAGCGCGTTGCGAAATCTTTGGCCGGTCTGTCGATCCCCCGGATCGCCTATGTCTCCTGCGATCCCGCGACGCTCTCGCGCGACCTTGTCACGCTCCTCGCCGCCGGATATCACGTGGAAGAAGCTCACCTGGTAGATTTGTTCCCCCAGACTTACCACATGGAAACCGTTCTTCACCTGGCGCGCTAAAGCGAGCCACGAAAGTAAGGAGCACAGAAAAATGTACGCACTGATTCTGATTCGATATCGGCTTCCGTTGGACGAAGTCGCCAAGGTTACAGACGAACACCGCGCCTATCTGCGCGAACTCAAGGCCGACGGAACTCTCATCGCCTCCGGCCCCATGGATCCCCGCACGGGAGGCGCGTTGCTGGTTCGCGTTCCCAACGACAACGTGCAGCAGAACCTTACCGACCTGCGCGATGAAGATCCTTTCTACAAGAAGAACGTCGCCAACTACGAACTCATCCCGTGGAATGTCATCATCGGCAACGAAGACCTGGACAAACTGTAAGACGTTCCCGTCAGATCTGAAATTCTAAGTATCAACAATATGGGCACTCCCAAATCGCGCAGCGTCAATGCGCAATTTGCGAGTGCCCATTCGGCGATTGTTTGCCACAATGTAAGTACCCCGTAAGTACGCCCTCTAATGCCTGACGTGCATTCGAATCCGGAAACGGCTCGCCGCCGTCCGCCAGCCGCTCCGCTGTTCGCTGCCACTGTCTCTTTTTCCTGCGGCATCCTCCTCCAGACCTACGTCGATAAACCTGCCGCGCTCTACTTCCTCTGCACCATCGGCCTGGCGCTCTGTTCGGTGATCGCCCTTCGCTTTGCCACCCGCGGCCATCGAGCTCTCTTTGGATACATCGCCGCCGTGCTCGCCTTCTTTCCGGCGGGAGCCCTGCTCACCGCCGCCCACGCCTCGCGCCCCGCGCCCGTAGCCACGGTTTTGCAATACGCCGGTGGCGACGAGGTCACGCTCACCGGCTACGTTGCCCGCGAAAGTTCCCGGCGCGCCGGACGCGACCCTCGCGAGTCGATGGACTTTGCCGTGGAGCAGGCGCAATTCGATGGCGAAGCTTCACAGCCGGTAACCGGCAGCGCCCGCCTCAACATCTACGTGCCCGGTTCCCACTTCGCGTGGCAGGAAGACGATGATCAAGCAGACGACGAGGAGGCAGCCGCCCTGCCCGAGTTCGACTACGGCCAGCGCCTCCGAATCCGCGCCAAGCTTCGCCCCCCGGTAAATTTCCGCAACCCCGGCAACATGGATTACGTCGGCTGGCTGCGTGGACAGGGAGTCGCCGTGCTCGGCTCCGCCAAATCGACAAATATCGATGTTCTCCCCGGAGCTGACGGCTCCAAAATCGATCGCCTCCGCTGGCACGCCCGCCGCAGTGTCTTGCGGCACATGGAGCGCCTGTGGCCCGCTCCCTACGCGGGACTTTTTCAGGCCATGGTTCTCGGAGAACGCGGCCTCGTCACCCACGAACAGCGCCTCGAATTCCAGCGCAGCGGAACTTTTCACCTGCTGGTCGTCAGCGGGATGAACGTAGCCATCTTCGCGGTCTTCCTGCTGTGGCTCATGCGCTGGCTGCGCCTTCCAGTCGAGTACGCCATCGTTGCCACCATCGTTCTCACCTGTGGTTATGCATGGCTCACCGATCTTGGCGCGCCCATCCTGCGCTCGGTTATCATGATCGTCGCCTACCAGATAGCCGCGCTATGGAACCGCGACCGCGCTCCCCTGAACACAGTTTCCTTAGCCGCCCTGTTGCTTCTGGTATGCGACCCGCAATCCCTGTTCGACGCCAGCTTTCAACTGACGTTTCTCGCCGTGCTCACCATCGCAGGAATCGGCGTCCCCCTCTTTTCACGCACCACCACGCCCGTTCGCGAAGCTCTTGCGGACATCGCGAGCCCGCAGCGCGATCTGACCTTGCGTCCCCGGCAAGCGCAGCTCCGCCTCGACCTTCGCGCCATCGCCACCAAACTTGGCTACCTCATTGGAACCCGCCCCACGCTCTGGCTCCTGACGAAGCTGATCTACGTCGTAATTGCCATTGCGGAGCTCGCCGCGCTCTCCGCCCTGATGCAGGCTGCGCTAACGCTCCCCACCGTCTGGTACTTTCATCGCGTGAACCCCCACGCCGTGTGGGCCAACATGGCTGTCCTGCCCCTCACCGGCCTGCTCATGCCAACGTCGATGCTCGCCGTGGCATTCTCCTATCTCGCCCAGTGGTTGGCCGCCCCCTTCTCGTTAGCCGCCCGCTACGCGCTGCAAGGCATCCTGCTCACCGTACACTGGTCAGGAGGAACACAGCTTCCCGACCTCCGAGTCGCCATGCCCACCCTCGCCGCGATATCAGCCGTGGCGGGCGCCTATGCGATAGCCCTCCTGCTCTCGCGACGCCACTGGATACTAGCCTTCACCTCTCTTGGACTTCTGGCCGCCTCTGCCTGGACGGTCTTTCAGCACCCGCGTCCCTTCGCTTACCAGCCGCACGAGTTGGAGATCACCGCCATCGACATCGGACAGGGAGATTCCTTCCTGCTGGTCACCCCCGGCGGCCACACTCTTCTGCTCGACTCCGGCGGCCTGCTCGGCATGAGTCACAGCGACCTCGACATCGGCGAAGACGTCGTCTCCCCCTACCTGTGGCAGCGCGGACTCTCGCGCCTCGACGCCGTCGCCTTCAGCCACGGACACTCCGATCACATGGGCGGCCTGACGGCCATCCTCCGCAACTTCCGCCCCAACGAGATCTGGTATGCGAGAAACTATCCCTCGCACGAAGTTGCGACGCTTCTCGCCACCGCCGACCGCCTCCACGTGCGCCGCATCGAGCGCCACTTTGGCGACCACTTCGATTTCGACGGAATCCGCTTCGAGGTCCTCTCCCCTCCCCCCGATTGGGAGCTAAAACCGCGTGGCCAGGACGACGCTTCGATGGTCCTGCGCCTCACCTATGCAGGGCACACCGCCCTCTTCATGGGCGACATCCACAAGCGTATGGAGAAGCTTCTCGTCGAAGACTCCGAAGCCCATCACCGCTCCCTCCACGCCGATCTTTTGAAGGTAGCGCACCACGGCTCGAACACTTCCTCTTGCGACGAACTGCTCGACGCCGTGCATCCCGACTACGCCGTCATCTCCTCTGGAATCCGCAATTCCTTCCATCATCCCCGCCCAGAGGTGATTGAGCGACTAGCCGAGCACCGGGCCAAGACCTATCGCACTGATTTGTTCGGTCCCATCACGTTCTACATGGACGCCGCCGGAGTTCATCCGTCAGTCGTGCGGTAATAGCGGTAATAGAGGGCGCGAATGCAACAACGGCGCACCCCGAAGGATGCGCCGTCTGCCATCACAACTCACCAAATCATCCCTGCGCTTCGGCCTCTGCTTCGGTCACGCCTTTGCTCTTGTACTCCGCTATTACTGCGCGAGCCTCTTCCGCCTGATCTTCGCGGACCTGCAGCGCCATGCCTCCCACGCCGGGCAGCACATCCTGCGGCGCGTCGTAATTCGTCTGCAGAGCATCGATTCCGGCGGACTCCAGCAAGCCCTGCACAACCATCACCTCTGATTCCTGCTCGCTTTCAAATATGACGACCAGCGCCTCGTTCGGCTCTTCTCTCAATGGCTGCGGCATAATGTCTCCTCCTGCACTTCGATGCGACTGATGAGCGTAGTACCGCCTGACCTTTCCGGTCAATCTCGCCACATTCGTCCAGGTACTCCGATTTGGGTATCCAACCTGCCAAACCACCGTTGGCCTGCTTCCGTCATCGAAATAACGAGCACGTCGGACAGGAGTATTTCTGCACATGAGCTATGACCAATCCGATTCCATTTATCATGCCGAACCCCTCGACGAAGGCAAGCGGCTCCGCCGCCTGCAAATCATGATGAACCTCGTCATGCAGGTGATTGCCCAGGACCCCAAGCTCACCTTTGAAGAAGCCTCGCAGATGGTTGCCGATTCCCGCGCCGCAGCCTTGGCCCTGTTTCCCGGCAAGGAGCTCGCCTACGATCTGCTGTACCGGCCCCGTTTCCAGCGCTTGATGCGCGAACGCTATCGCCTGCAATAAAACAGGCGCGGCCCGGGAGCCGCGCCGTTCCTTTAGCGCAAAAAACCTATTTGTCCACCCGGGTCAGCCGCAGCGTCATGGTTCCCCAGAATAACCGGGAGCGCATCTGTACGGGCAGGTGCGAAGCGTCATCCGTGAACCATATCCACACTTTTCCCCGTCCCTTGAGCGGCCCCGCGTCCGAATAAACCGCCACCCGCACCGTGTGAAAGGCGCCCGCGTCGGTCTTTACATCTTCGCGTCCCTCCACGTAAGCCTTTACATCCACGGTCTTTCCGCCATCGTTCAAGGGGAAAACGAGAGACACGCCGGGCTCAAGGTGTTGAGCCGCCACATAGTAAATTCCGGAGAGCACATCGGTTACGCACGCCGGGGAGTCCGTCTCCTGGTGCTTCACTTCGCCGTTCCGCAGGTTGCGCTCGTCCAGCACGCTCTTGCCGCGACTCGGGTCAAACATCAGTGAGGTCTCGCGTTTGTGCAGCCCCTCTTCCGAGTGTTTCAGAATGCGCTGCGAGCAGAAGCTCCGCCGGTCGAAGTACGATTCCAGCCTGTCCTGCACGCGATAAAGCACCGCCACCGCTCCGGCCGCTTCGGCTGTTCCAACCACGTGCTGCTGGTCGCCGCGCTGCTCGATTTTCAGAGTCCCGGTCCCTGCCTTCCAGAGCCGCCATTCGGCGTCATAGTGCAAAGTTTCGTTGTTGGAAAAGCGATGATTTTCGCCGGGAGGCTGGATCGATGCCTTGGCGACATTGAAAATGGACGCCTGTTGAGCGATCATGAGCGGGGCCAGGGACATCGGCAGGACCGAAGCCAGGGTCAACAGCAGCATTCGTTTCAAGTTCCGCATCCGTTTTAGCTCGCCATCCAGATCCGCTTCGTTACCAGCTTGGCCACCAGCGCGGCAATCACCGCCAGGGTTCCCAGCAGGGCATTGTATTCACGATGCTGCAAATAGAGTTCGCGGGAGAAACCTGACTTTCCCGCGCTGCCCGCCTTCAACCTGGGCAGCAGCCTGGGCACCCGCGAGCAGTACTCCGCATAATTTGCAAAATGATTGTTCAGGAACTGCTCCTCGCCCCGAATCACCGGGATGTAAATCACGGCAAACATCAGGACCAGCGCTGCCGCGATCTCCCACCGCAAGGCGGCCAGGGCGAATCCCGCTGCAATTACGATTGATCCGAAGTACAAAGGATTTCGTGTGTAGGCGTAAGGGCCGGTCGTCGCAAGTTCCTCATTCTTCTTCACATGGCCGCTGGAGAGAGCGCGTATCCACACTCCGCTCAGGGCGATGGCCGAACCGAGCGCCAAAGACCACCACTCCGGGCGTGCCCGCCACAGGAAAAATGCAGCAAACAGAAACCCCAGAGGCACACGAATTCTTTTGGCTATACGCGCCCAGTCCATAACCCGCCTTTATGCAGAGATGCCTCTGTATTCTACGGCATCGCGGCATGGCGAATGTGAGCGGCCAATGCCTGGCTTCCGGAATTTACCACTGAGAACAAAGAACGATAATACAACTGCCGCCTTAGATATAGAAAGGCGCTCATACCACCACATTCTCCAGGAATTCAGTCGAGCAGCGCTTCAATCTCGCCCATCACCCGCTCGACGGTAATCTTCACAAGGCCGGCGTCCTCAGTCCTTCTGTGACTGTAGCTAGTTCTGCTCGCCGCATCGCGCAGCACCCGCGTGCCTGACCAGTAAGGGCCGTTCCTTGCCGGATCGGTCGGCCCAAACAGCGCTACGGTCCTGACGCCCAGCAAGGCGGCCAAGTGCATCGGTCCTGTGTCTCCCCCGACAAACAGCTCCGAGCGCCGAGCCAGTCCCATCAGTTCGCTCAGGGAGCTGAACAGCGGTACGGCCTTTCCGTCACTGGCGGCTACAGCGTCCACTGCCAGCGTCTCCTCGCCCGGACCGTAATTAATGATCGAGCGCAGTCCCCGCGAGGCCAGCCGTTTTGCCAGTTCTCCATAGCGTTGTGGCGACCATTGTTTGGCCCCCCAGCCCGCGCCGGGATTCAGAATCGCGAGCGGCGACCGGTCCAGTCCCATCGCCTTCAGCGTCGAGAGAATCCGGGCCTCGCTCGCCTTGTCCCGAGGCAGCAGCGCCGCGCCCGGTTGCAGCGTCGAAGTCACCCTCGACAGACCGATCTCCTCCAGCCACGTCTGCACCACTTCCACATTCCGCTCAATCACGTGTTCGGCCCGGCCATCGACAAGAGTGTTGTAAAACACGCGGGCCACCCGTTCGCGCGGCTTGCGAAAACCGAAAACGGTCTTTGCTCCCGACAGCTCTGCCACCGTCGCCGACTTGATCGCCCCCTGCATATCGAGGGCAGCGCGGTACTCCCGCGCTCGCAATTCGCCGATAGCCGACAGAAACTCGCGCCGGGTGTTAGAGGCAAGTACCTGTTTGCGCCACGCCCGCGTATCCACCAAATGAACTTCATCCACCAGCGGACGTCCAACTCCGCGAGAGCCCGCCAGTGGAATCTCCGGCGCGCACAGCAACTCGCGCCAACGCCGTTCCACCACCCAGCCAATCCGCGCTTCCGGCAGCGACCGGCGCAGCATCGCCACCGCCGGCAGAGCGTGCAGAATGTCGCCCATCGCCCCCAGGCGGACGATCAGCACGCTGGGATTCAGCTTTACGTTCTCGACAACGCGATTCTCACCCATGGAAGTTGCAAGTCTCAGGCATATTGCCGATTCCCCCTGACGATAACGCCGCAAACGAAAACGGAGTCCGCTGAGACTCCATTTCAGTGACAACCAAGCGGCTGGGGATCGTACCCACCTGATGAATCCTACTTTCCTATTTTTCCCAACAGTTCCGTACTCGAGTGGTCCTTGGGATCGCCAACTATCTCGACCCGCCCGCCATACATGACCACTTCATCGCGTTCCGGAACGCTCTCCGCCGTGTAATCGGTCCCCTTCACCTGGATGTCGGGCTTGATCTCGCGAATCAGTGCGCGCACGTCCGGTTCGTCGAAGATGACTACCGCATCCACGCTCTCCAGTGCCGCAATAATCTCGGCGCGCTCAAGTTCCGGCATTGCCGGGCGTCGCGGCCCCTTCAGCTTCCGCACGCTTTCGTCGGAATTGATGGCGACCAGCAGCTTTCCCCCCAAAGCCCGTGCCCCGCGCAGATAGCGAATATGTCCCACGTGCAGCAGGTCGAAGCAGCCATTGGCCAGCGTCACGGTTTCACCCGCCCTTCGCCAATCGGCAACCACCTTCGCCAGCTCTGCCCGGCTTATCATTCGTCCCACGAGATCTCCCTACTCGTCCAGCACTGCAAGCAGTTCTGCGCGGCTCACCGTGGCCGTCCCGCGTTTCATCACCACAAGGCCACCCGCGTAGTTCGCCAGCTTGGCTGCCAGTGACGCGTCCGCCCCGGCCGCAAGAGCTGCCGTGAAGGTTGCAATCACCGTGTCGCCCGCGCCCGTGACATCCACCACCTGGTTGCTGCCGAAGATGGGAATTTCCACCGGAGCCCTCTTCTTCTCGAAGGCCACCATGCCATCGCCGCCCCGCGTAATGACCAGGGAATTGAGCTTCATTTGCTTGATCAGCGCCGCACCGGCCTCGAAGAGCTTTTCGCGATCATCACCGATGTTGATCCGCAGCGAGCTTTCTACTTCGGACTCATTCGGAGTCGCCGCCGTCACGCCTTCGTAGTCCATCATGCGGTAACGGCTGTCGAGCGTCACCGGAGTGTCGCCCAGAGCGCCCTTGGCTCTCACAAAGTTGAACAGCCGTGGCGACACCGCGCCATACCCATAGTCGCTCAACAGTACGGCGTCTGCCGCCGGAGCATACTCGCGCGCCGAGGACACCAACTCCACCAGTGCTGCATGGGTGTCTTTGAGCGCCTCGCACTCGCGATCGATCCGCACCACCTGCTGGCGCGACGAGTGCGCGGAGTACGCGAGCACGCGGGTCTTCGTCGTCGTGACGTGCCCTTTAAGCTTCGAGATGCCGCTCACCGAGATCTTGTTGCGGCGGAAGATCTGCAGCAGCGAGCGGCCTGCCTCATCATCGCCGACCATGCCCACCGGCAGCGGGGTAACTCCCAAAGCCGAAAGGTTCATCACCGCATTGGCGCCCCCGCCGGGAACCAGCATGCGATCGCGATGCTTCAGGATCAGCACCGGAGCCTCTCGCGACACCCGCGATATCTCGCCGTAAATGAATTCATCGGCGATCAAATCGGCCATTACCAGCACGCTTAGGTTGGAGAACGATTCAACGATGCGGCGAAGCTTCTGCTTCTCCGTCAATCCCTGATGGTTCGTACGTTTCTTGGAAGTCGTTTTTTGTATGCGCGCCATTGCACAAAGATTCTCTCACGTCATTCGCGGGCGGTAGAGCAGAATTGCTCGATTTTGACTTTCGCAGGCTTGGCTGGTTTGGGAGGAAACCAAAACCCATAAGCCGTTCCGGTTGAAGGCTATTCCGTGCCAAGCTCTTCGTTTCTCGGAAGCTCCACCTTTTTCTTCTTCACACTTCTTTCAAAAGTCTCCACACATTTGTCAGAAATATGCACCGGATTCGAGCACTGTCCTGACGCCGCGCGATTGAACGCGCGATAGAGTCGCTTCACGTCCACCTTGCCGTTGCGTAACTCGCGCTCGACCGCATTATGCATGGCCGCCAGCAACTCGGTGCGCAATTCGTTAAGGACCTTGTCGATGTAAATGTATGGCATTCATTCTCCCAAAATTAGAGCAATTCCATAGTAGATTTGTCTGCCATCTGCCGAGAGGGTGACAGGGTGAGAAAGTCATCCTGAGCCGAAGGCGAAGGACCCCAGCAATGCCCAAGTCTCCAGTACGGCCTCAAGCTTTTCAGTCCGCCATCGATTCTTCTTTTTCCGTGCACAGCTCATAAACCATACAGCCTCAACCCGTACCCTGTTCGCAATTTGTCCGTTCGAGGAACGGCCCAACCATCTCTCCGGCCCGCTCGCTTGCTTCCGTCCCGAAGCACTCCAGCCACACCATCTCCGGCTCCCTCCGGAACCAGGTTAACTGCCGTTTGGCATAATTCCGATGTCCCTGCTGCGCCCGCGCCACTGCCTCTGCCAGTGAACACTCGCCGCGAATGTGTTCCGCCGCCTGCCGATACCCAAGCGAACGCATGGCAAACACTTCCGCCCCATAGCGTTCCAGTAGCGTGCGAGTCTCGTCCACCAACCCGTGCTCAAACATCTCCGCGCAGCGCTTGTTGATGAGTTCATAGAGCGCCGCCCGTTCAGGACTCAGTCCGATCCTCAGAATGCGATATCCCTGAATTGCATCGCGTCCATCGCGCAGAAGTTCGCTCATCGGACGCGCTGCCGCCGCGCAAATCTCAATCGCCCTTATCAGCTTTGGCTCATCGTTCGCGTGAATGCGTCCCGCCGCCTCCGGGTCGAGCCTTCTTAGCAAACGCCACAGCGAACCCGCCCGCCGCCGTCGCCGCAACCGCTCCCGCAGCGTTTCATCGCGCTCCGGCCCGTCAAATAATCCATCCAGCATCGCTCGCAGATAGAGTCCCGTCCCGCCGCAAACAATCGGAATCCGTCCCCGCCCGGTGATCTCCCGCGCCGCTGCCCGGGCCATTCGCGCATATTCGCCCGCCGTGAAATAAGCGTCCGGCGATACCACGTCAATCAAGTGGTGCCGCACCCGCGCGCGTTCCGCCGCCGCAGGCTTCGCCGTTCCAATCTCAAATTCGCAATACACCGCCACCGAATCGCAACTAATCACCTCGCCGCCAAAACGCAATGCCAACGCAATCGCCAGCGCGGATTTCCCGCTGCCCGTAGGCCCGGCAATTACGATCATCGGAGCGAGAGCCTCACTCACGACCTAACCCAATCCAAGAACTTGGTGCAGGAAAAAAGGGAAGTAGCGGACAGCGGCCGTTACGAGCATCAGTCCGAGCACGATCAGCAGTCCTGCCGTGTATGGAGCTTCGGGCTGGCGGTTTAGGAGGGGCACGCGCTCATTCTACGCGAAGGGGAGCACAAGGTTCTCGCCGCCCGGAGGCTATCTTCCTTCCATCTCGCCCGTTTTCGGGTTATAGAAAAACGTGATTCGCAGCGCCAGGTACGGTCCATGGAATTCATGCGGCAGCGGAGAGAACGGATCTGACGCGGTGATGCCACCATAGGCCGCTCGGTCCAGCGGCACATCCCCCGAAGGCATCTCCACGAACATCCCCGCGACCTTGCCGTTCGGAGTAATCAGGAACCGGATCGCCACCTTCCCATGCTTCAGCAGCGGTGCCCGAGCCTCTTCGGGAATCAGGTTGTACCAGTTAGCTTTGATCGACTGCAGCACTCGCGAAAGGTACGGGCCGAAGTCCACCCCCTGCGTGTCGCTCAATACATCGAACGGCCCCATAGCGGCATTGCGGTCCGTCGGACCGTACCCATATCCCGCGCCACCGCCGCCCACCACCGAACCTACACGCGACGCATTCCGCGTAGCCTGTGCAATCGCCGCCCCCGCCGAGCCCGGCATCTTGAACGGATTTGCAGGCGGTTGCTCCTGCGGTTGCACCCTTTGCTGTGGGAAATTGTTCATCGCCGATTGCGGATTCGCCTGCCGCTGCTGTGCGGGAGTTCCTTGCGGCATCGCCTGCTGCGGCATTTGCGGAGCCTGCGGTCCCGGCGGCGTCCGGTTTCCCCTCAATCGCGCCTCGCGAAGCTCTTCCAGCGTCTTGCGATCAATCGGGTGAGTCGTCTGCGCAATGCGATTCTTGTCGCTCAACTTGTCGGACTGAACCTTCGCGGGAGGCTTCTGCAAGTCTTGCGGCAGTTCGAGGTAGGTCGGCTCTTTGTTCATCGCCAGGTCTTGCGCCCGCAACAGATGAGGCTGCGCCCAATTCGGCAGCAGTTGCGGCGAGAAGATCACCAGCAGCACAAGAACAATGTGAACAATAACCGAAATCCAGAACGCCTCGCGCATTCGCGAGCGCGCCAAATCATCCTCGAGTTCCGCCAGCATATGCGGCATAAACTCCGGGGATTCATCCTCCAAGGCCAGAACGCTTGTCCGCCGTGGAGCAGCAGGCGGCAAAGGCGCCGGGCTGGGCGCGGGAGGCGGCGCTATCTGGTTATTGCTCTCGGACTCGATCTCGATACCTCTCTACACCAGATTGGATGAGGCAACGGCGGGGCACAGACCGGGCTATCGGTCCGGCACGGACCGGCGCTCACGGTCTTGCCCTGTTTTCCTTCGCTGAAGGAGCGGTCATCTCAATTTTCGCATTGGTGCCCACATCAAGTCTGGCTTATTCGAGCAAGGGCCTCCGCGCTTAACTTTTCTTAACCCTGCCGCCGCTCACTCTCTATAGAGGTTCCATATAGCGGCTCCAGAGTAGATGTGTCTGCCATGTGCTGAGAGGGTCATCCTGAGCGCCAGCGAAGGACCCCCGCAATGCCTAAATCTCCCGTGCGGCCTCAAGCTTTTCAGCCCGCCATCGATTCTTCTTTTCTCGCGGTATATACCTTCCTTGAAACCGTTCTATCCCCTGCCTTCGCGCATCGCGGCAGCTACTTCGTCCAGATGAGCGCGCTTCTGGTGTTCCGCCATCTGGTTTTGAATCTCAATCGCCAGGGCCAGCGCCGCCCGGCCATCCTCCAGCGTCACCTCCGGAGTGGAACGCTGGCGCACGGCGTTCAAAAAGCTGCTCAACTCCGCTCTCAGCGGCTCTTCGCCACTCACCGCGGGCTTCGTCGGAACGATCTCCGGCATCCCGCCCGTTGTAGGCTTCACCGTCAGCGAGAAAACATCTCGGCGCGAGTAATCGAGCGAAACATACTGCGCCGGCTGGAAGAATCGCAACTTGCGCACTCTTTCCGTGCTGATCCGGCTCGCCGTAAAGTTCGCAATGCAGCCACTCTCGAATTCAATCCTGACGCTGGCGATATCCACGTTCCCGCTCAACACCGGCAATCCCACCGCGCGCAGCTCACGCACCGGAGACTTCGCCATCTTCAGCACAATGTCCAGATCGTGAATCATCAGGTCCAGCACCACGTCCACGTCCAGCGAGCGTGGAGTAAACACGCTCAACCGGTGTACCTCGAAGAACATAGGCCGCGTCAGCAGCGCCCAGGTCGCCCTCACCGCCGGATTAAATCGCTCCAGATGCCCAACCTGCGCCACCCGTCCATGCTGTTTCGCCAAGGCAATCATGGTGTCGGCCTGCGCCACGGAGAAGGCCAGCGGCTTCTCGATCAGCACATCGACGCCGCGCTCCATCAGTTCGCGGGCCGTCGCCAGATGAGCAACCGTAGGCACGGCCACACTGACGGCCTTCACCTCGGGACGGCTCGCCAGCATGTCTCCCACCGAGCCAAATGCGCTGCCGCCAAACTCTGCCGCCACCGCCTGAGCGCGGGCAATATCTGCGTCTACAATCGCCGCCAGTTCAATGCCATCGGCCAGCTCTTTGTAAACGCGAGCGTGATTTCGCCCAAAGGAGCCTACGCCCACCACCGCCACCTGCAATTTTTCGTTGTTCACCTTTTGATTCTCGCAGATGCAGAGCCTTGGGAAAAGTGCACAAAGGAACCATGTTGGTGATTCCGCGTGAACCGTCGTGCGTTATCGTTCACCATGGAAATCACTTACAATCCACCATTGTTCATCACAGGAGCCCAATCCAATGCCCACTAAATCCAAATCCCCGAAGGCCAAGTCGTCCCAGTCCGAGCTTTCCCACTACGATGCCGCGGGAAGGGCCGCAATGGTCGATGTCTCCGCCAAATCCGCCACCGCCCGCACCGCCGAAGCCAGCGCCCGGGTCGTCATGAGCCCGCGGGTCATGGCCGCCCTGCACCGGAATCCCAAGGGTAACCCCTTCGAAGTTGCCCGAATCGCCGGAATACAAGCGTCCAAGCGGACATCCGACCTGATACCAATGTGTCACCCCGTGGCCCTGAGTTACGTGGATATCTCCTATTCCCTATGCGAAGATGGCGTTACTCTTCAATCCCGAGCCAGCACGGTATCTGGAACGGGTGTAGAGATGGAGGCTCTCACGGCCGTCTCCGTGGCAGCCCTCACGGTTTATGACATGTGCAAGGCTTTAGATAAGGGAATCGAAATCCGTTACATACAGCTGGAGCGCAAAAGCGGCGGGAAGAGTGGAGAGTACAAACGCCACCCCCGTAGCAACCAGCGCTAACCTTTGAAGAAACGGAAGCTGAGAGAGATATGGGACCGCGCGTAAGTGTTCTGTTGGTGGATGACAATCCCATGATCCGCGAATTGCTGGTCGCAGCGATTGCGCCCCTGGCGACAGTACACGCGTTTGCCAGCGCCACCGAGGCATTTCGCGACGCGGAGAAACAAACCCCAGACCTCATCATCTCTGACTATAGAATGCCCGGCCTGAGCGGTTTGGAGCTGCTCGCCAAATTGCGTATTTCCTTCCCTCGCGTGGCCGTCGTCATTCTCGCCTCGCGCGCCGACATCGCCGGACCTCTCGCCGGCTCCAGTCCTTTAGTCGAAGAGTTCATCGAAAAGCCATTTTTCATCGATGATGCCACCACCCGCATCAAGCGCGTGCTTGACCGCATCTCGCTCAGCAAGGCCACCCGCGAAGCCGCCAACTCCACCAGTGTTCGCGGCACCCTCGCCCAGATGTCCGTAGTCGATCTCCTGCAAACCCTCGATATCGGGCGCAAAACTTGCCGCCTCGTGCTCACCCACGGCGAGCAGCGCGGCGAACTGCAATTCCACGATGGCCAATTGGTCCACGCTACTCTCGGCGATCGCACCGGGGAACCCGCCGTTTACGAAGTAGTGGCTTGGTCTGACGGCTTGTTCCTGCTCGATTTCGAACGTACCGAGTGCCCCCGCACCATCACCCACAGCACCCAATCCGTGCTTTTGGAGGCTCTCCGCCGCTTCGACGAATCCCAGCGTGACTCCGATTCCGACTCCCCCGAGCGTCCCTCCGCCCAGAGCTGCGCCCAGTCCTTCCCCCCAGCCGTAGGCTTCTAGTAGAGAACTCGATCGCACGGCAATCCCGGGAGTGGGCGATCACCGTTGCTCTTGCCCTTGCCGTTGCTCTTGCTCTTGCCCTCGCCCTTGCCGTTGATTTTCCTCACCCCAACCAGCCCCCGGGTGGCCCATATTCGTCGCGCGTTCTTTGCGCGACTAATATGGGGACCGCCGCGCCGTTCCATTCTCGAACCTTTGCTGTTGCTTTCACCTCGCCCCCACCCCATGCGCTATACTCCACTTGCAAGAAGCTGCCCTTACCCCATGCCCGTCTTCCATAAAGCCCTGCTCCTCTTCAATCCCGTCTCCGGAGCTCACCTGAAATCGCGAATGGCGACCATGCGCCGCGTCGCTGACGTTCTCCGCGCCGCTGGCGTCGAAGCCGTCATCGAGCCCACAAAATCCAAGGGCTCCGCCGGAGACCAGGCCCGCGCAGCCATCAACGCCGGATGCGACGCTGTCCTTGCCTGCGGTGGTGACGGAACCGTCTTCGATGTCCTGCAGGGCGTAGCCGAAACCAATGCCGCGCTCGGCGTTATCCCTCTCGGCACCGGAAACGTGCTCGCCCACGACCTGGGTTTAGCCGGTAATCCCGAGCGTGCCGCCGCAAAACTCCTCGGCTTCCTCCCGCAAAGCATCTCTCTCGGACGCATCCAGAGCGCTGGACGCACTCGCTTTTTCACCGTCGCCGCCGGTGTTGGAGTCCACGCCGAGTTGATCTATCGCGCCAGCGCCCGAGCCAAGCAGCGCGGCGGATTCCTCGCCTACTATCAGCACGGCGCTCGCCTCCTCTTCCGCCACCAGTTCGTCCCTTTTCCTGTAGAGATCATCACCACCGAATGCAAGCTCATCCAGACCACCTCCCTCGAACTGGCGGCCATGCGGGTTCGTTCCTTTGGAGGCCCGTTGCGCCACTGGCGCCCGGGGAGTTCCTTACTCTCGCCCGACCTGCGCCTCATGCTGATGCATAACGCAAATCGCGCCTACCTCCTTCGCTATGCATTGCAGGCGCTCACCGGCCTCGCTCCATATGAGGATCTCGACCTCGACTCCCCCGACTGCGGCATCTCTTTCATCTCCGCCAAATCCGTAATCTGCCACCCTCCTGCTTCCGGCGGAGCCGCTCTCCGCGTCCAGGCCGATGGCGAAATCCTTGGCCCCGTGCCGACCGTGATCTCCATGATTCCCCACGCGCTGAATCTCCTGCTCCCGCCCACCGCCGAGTGAAATCGCGGGTGGCGGGATTCCTGAATTCCTGGTGGCCCACTCAACGCTCTTTTCGTTGAGTGGGGCTTTTGAACTTGAACTTGTTCTTGTTCTTGCTCTTGTTCTTCGCGTTTGCTCTTCGCTTTTACTCTTCGCTTTCGCTCGAGCGCTCCCACTTGCCGGAGTTATCCTCGCCATCATCCCTTTGACTTTCCCCGCAATCCTTGCCACCCTGAACTGCATAGAATGGAACCTGTCACCCACTTCCTAACCGGGGCCACCCTGTCGCGTGCGGGATTCAACCGCAAGACCGCGCTCGCCACTCTCACCATGACCTTGGCCGCCGAAGCCGCCGACCTCGACGTCCTCGCCTACTTCAAAGGCTCCGCCTACGGATTCATCCAGCATCGCGGCATCACCCACACCTTTCTCGGAGTTCCATTCATCGCCGCGATTGCCGTCGCCCTCGTCTGGCTTCTCGACGCGCTCTGGCGACGCCGCCATTGGAAGCACTCTACGCAACCGGTGCCCACACGCCGCTGGGGATTGCTCTACCTGTTCGCCTGCATCGCCGCGCTCTCCCACATCCTGCTCGATTTCACCAACAACTACGGCGTCCGCCCCTTCTATCCCTTCCTGCGCCAGTGGTACTCATGGGACATCGTATTCATCGTCGAACCCCTGATCCTCGCCGCCCTGCTCGCCGCCCTCGTTCTGCCCGGGCTTTTCGGACTCGTAGGCCAGGAGATCGGCGCCCGTCAACATGGACCGCGCGGACGCGGTGCCGCCATCGCCGCCTTGCTATTCGTTGTGGCTTTGTGGGGAGTGCGCGACTACCAGCACCGGCGAGCTCTCGCCGCTATGGATGCCTTTGAGATTCACGGCGAAGCCGCCAGGCAAATCGCCGCCTTCCCCTACATGATCAATCCCTTCCACTGGGCCGGAGTCGCCGAAACCTCGACCGCCTACGTCTCCATGCACGTCAACTCGCTTCGTCCCGAGGTCGACCCCGGCAACCGCGCCCAGAGCTATTACAAGCCTGAGAACACCGCCGTCATCCAGGCCGCGCGCAATACCGACCTCGGCCGAGCCTACGTCGAGTGGGCACGCTTCCCCCTTATCGAAGCCGAGCGCATCACCGCCGCCCCCGATCCTGCCGAGCTGGTGCATTTTACTGACGTGAGATTTCTCTACCCCGACGAGCGCCGCCGTCCGCTGGAAGCGTTCATGCTCCTCGACTCCCATCTCCACGTCGAATCGCAAGGTTTCGAAAGCATGAAGTGACCGCACAATTGCCAGAAAACGTGCAACCCAGCTCCGCTCCGGGCCGAATCTCGTTTTCCTGACATTCAATAATTTCGCCCACCCGCTTGACGTCAGCTCCGGGGCGCGACAGAATCATTGTTGAGCTATTGAGGTGAACATGCTTCCCTATTTCTTCGTGCTCGTCGCCATCGCCGCCCGTTTCGGCATTGCTGCTAACCACGGCAGTTTCCACTTCACGCCCGTAGCTGCGTCGCTGCTGTTCTTCGGCGCGCGCATGCCGCGCAAGCATGCCTGGATTCCGGTGACACTGTTCATCGTTTCCGATGTGCTGCTCTCACGTTTTGTTTATGGCTATCCTCTCAGCGCCTCTGACGTTGTGACCTGGGCCTGGTATGTGGCCATCGTGCTCTTCGGATCGTTGCTCTCCTCCAACGTCACTCCCATGCGTGTCGTCGGAGCGTCGCTCGCGGCTTCCGTATCGTTTTTCGCCGTCAGCAACTTTTCCGTCTGGGCCATCTGGAACATGTATCCCAAAACCCTCGCCGGTCTCGCCGAGTGCTATGCGATGGCCGTTCCATTCTTCCGCAATTCGGTAGCGAGCGATCTGCTTTTTGCCGGAGCTTTCTTCGGAGTCGCGGCCCTGCTGCCGCAGCTCTCGCGCAAAGCCTCGCAGCCAATTGCATAATCGGCCTTGTTCCTCGGATTCAAAAAGCCGCCTGCTACCAGGCGGCTTTCTCTTTCGAATCTCCCCGCGATTTCTCTGGACTAGTCGCGGTTCCATAGTAAATGTGTCTGCCATCTGCTGAGAGGGCCATCCTGAGCCGAAGGCGAAGGACCCCAGCAAGGCCCAAACCTCCCGCGCGGCCTCAAGCTTTTCGGTCCGCCATCGATTCGGGATATACCTTCCTTGAAGCGCCCGCCTTAGCTCTTCTTCGCCAACTCCATCAGCGCATCGCCTTCCACCCGCATAGGAAGCCACTCCTTCATCCGCTTCGCTCCCAGCCCCTCATAGAACTCTATCGCCGGAGTGTTCCAGTCCAGCACCTGCCATTCATAGCGCCCGCATTTGTTGGCCACGGCGATCTTCGCCAGTTCCAGCAGCAGAGCTTTTCCGATCCCTTTGCCGCGATACTCCGGCCACACAAAAAGGTCTTCCAGAAACACTCCCGGTCGCCCTTTCCACGTCGAGTAATTGAAGAAATAGAGCGCGAAACCCACCGCCTCCCCATCCCATTCGGCAATCACGCAGTGAAACTTCGGCTCCTTACCAAATCCATCGCGCAGCAAATCTTCTTCGGTAGCCACAGCCTCACGCGGAGCGTGCTCATATTCGGCCAGCCCCTGAATCAGTTTCAGGATGGTCCCTGCATCTTCCGACTGTGCCGCGCGAATTTCCAGCATGCGCCTCTCCTCCGAACCTAAGTTTTGATCGGTTCCCCTAGCAGATGTGTCTGCCATGTGCCTGAGCGGGTCATCCTGAGCGGCAGCGAAGGACCCCAGCAATGCCCAAGTCTCCCGTGCGCCCTCAAGCTTTTCAGCCCGCCATCGATTCTTCTTTTCCCGGCGATATACCTTCCGTGAAACCGTTCTAACCCACCGGAGGTGATGCCCCGCGAGTGCCTTACTTCTGCAGTTGTTCGACTTCCCGCACAATTTCGTCCACCACTTCATTCGCCTTCTTGTGCGCCAGCGTGTGATTGTTGGCCATAATCGAGAACACGAGGTGTTCGCCTTTGGCGGTCGTTATGTACCCTGAGAGAGCATTCACGTGATCCAGCGATCCGGTCTTGCCTCGCAGCAATGCCTCCGGAGCGCTTGGCTTCGGGCGCGAGGCCAGCGTTCCATCCACACCCGCCACCGGCAGGCTGTCCGCAAATTCCTTGCCCCACGTCTGCGTCGCCGCAAACCGCAGCAGCTTTACCACCGCCCGGGGAGACACCAGGTTCTGCCGCGACAGCCCCGAGCCGTCCGAGAACGAATATTCCTCTGGCCTTACATCGGCCTGCGCCAGAAATCCTCGCAGCACCTCCAGCCCACCAACCACCGAGCCGCCCGTACCCTTCTCGCGTCCCAACAACCGCAGCAGCACTTCCGCGTGCAGATTCTGGCTCACCTTGTTGATCACGCTGATATCCAGTCCCAGCGGCAGCGAATCATGCTCGGCCAGAACCACCGGAGCCGGCGCTGTCGGCTGCTGCGGAGAAGGCACATCCGTTCCGCCGCCCATTGGAACGTTCGTCGTAACGCTGATGGTTCCCAGGCTCGCCATCGCCGTATGCCGCGCCCGCGTCTTGCCATACATCACCACGCCGCGCTTGGCCAGCAACTCCCACAGCAGACGCGCGCAAAACTCCGCCGGCTCTTCAATCGCCAGCGCCTCGCCCGCCCCCGGATCGTCCTGCGGAATATTCCCCCAGATCTCCAGCCGATTCGCCCCCGGCTGCCGCTGGATGAAAACTTTCCTCGGCCCCGTCCCCGCCGGAGTGGTCAGCACCCGGTTCTCAATGTGGTAATACTCCGCAAACGGCGCGATTCCGACAAACGCCCGATCCCCCACCCGTTCCGCCGGAAGGATGTTCACGTAAACCACGTTGTCGTTAATCGCCAAGGCCGAAACCGGCGCGCCCCATTCCCAGATCAAGTCGTCCTGCGACCACCCTTCGCCGTAGCGCTCATAAACGAAAAAACTGTCATCGCCCACAATGTCGCCGTCAATCACCTTCACGCCGTGAGCCACAATCTGGTCGGCCATCTCCTCCAGCACATGCGCCGGAGCCAGTGGCCGCTGGGTTTTCAAGTTGTAGGGAAGCGTGCGCCCGCTCATATTCGGATCGCCGCGCCCCACCAGCACCAGGTCGCCGCTCAACCGTCCATACTTATCCGGAACCGTAGCCGACTCCACCGTGGTCCGCACCCGGTACTCCGGCCCAATCAACGCCAGCGCCGCCGCCGTAGTAAATAGCTTTGTGTTTGAAGCAGGAATGTACAGCTTGTCCGCGTCGTGCGAATAGACGACCTTCCCCGTGTCCAGATCGTCGATTTCAATACCCCAGAAAGCCCGCCCCACATCTGGCCGCGCCAGAATAGCGTCAATCTTTTTGGGCAGATCCTTGCGGCGCGCCGCAGCGGCGGGCAGAGTTCCCATCCAAATCATCAACCCGATCAGTGCAATCGTTCTCAAATACGCACGAACATGCCAGCGCTGCATAAGATGCGAATTTTAGCATTGTTCCCGTCCCAAGCCCCTCGCCTTCTCGCCCCAGCTCCGCCGCAAGTCAATAGAGGTGACCACGAATCAGGAATACCCCCCACGGCACTTCAACCGGTCATCGTTGACTCACCGGTGCCCCATCTCTGCCTGTTGTTGGCAGAGGTGGGTGTTTTGACTTTGCTTCGAGCGTAGCCTACTAATCGACGCGCGGAAACCAAACACTTGCCCCTATGGCTGGTGGGTGGCCCATTCAGGTCCCGCCGCTGTTGGGCTTCAGTGGGGGACCAGAATCCCGCCCTAGCCTTGTCCTTGCTCTTGCCCTAGCCGTTGTCCTTGCCCTTGCTATTGCTCTGCAACGGCGGACAAACCGCGCCCGGGTGGCCCATATTTGTCGCGCGTTCTTTGCGCGACTAACATGGGGACCGCCGCGCACTCGCCCCTCAGTCTCTTTTCCCCAGCAGCAAATTATCGATCAGCCGTGTCTTTCCAAACGAAGCCGCCACCGCCACCAGCGCTCCCCCGCTAACGTCCTCGACCGCCTCCAGCGTCTCCGGATCGACAATCTCGCAGTAATCGATCTTCGCCGCTGGCTCGGCTGCCAACACCGACAGCGCCACCTTCCGCAGATTCGCCGCGCTGATCTCGCCCGACTTCGCATGTGCGGCGACTCGTTCCAGCGCGCGATGCAGTACCAGCGCCTGCCGTCGCTCGTCGGTCGTCAAGTAAGCGTTGCGCGAAGACAATGCCAGCCCATCTGCCTCCCGCACAATCGGCGCTACCACTAATTCCACATCCATATTCAGATCGCGAACCATCCGCCGCAGCACTGCCACCTGCGCGGCATCCTTCTGTCCAAAGATGGCGTAGTCCGGCTGCACGATGTGAAAGAGCTTGGCCACCACCGTACTCACGCCCTTGAAGTGTCCTGGCCGTGACCGTCCATCGAGCATCTCGCTCAGTCCTTCGACGCAGACCACGGTCGTCGCACCAGCGGGATACATCTGCTCGACCGGCGGCGCGAACACAATATCCACGCCCACGCCCTCAAGCTTTTCGCAGTCCGCTTCCAGCGTCCTCGGATACTGAGCGAAATCCTCGCTCGGCCCAAATTGCAATGGATTCACAAATATCGATACAACAATAAGGTCTGCCCGCTTGCGCGCCTGCTGCACCAGCGAAAGATGTCCTGCGTGCAATGCGCCCATCGTAGGAACAAATCCAATGGTTGATGCCTGAGCCCTTGCAATCCGGCTGGCCGCCTGCATTTCGCGAATGTCGCGGATGATTCTCATTTCTTATCTGGATCCTGTTTAGGTGTAGATTGCGGCGCCGCTGGTGGTGCGGCTGGCTCCGCGGATTGCGGTGAGTGTTGTGGTATCGGTTGAGGTGCGCTTTGCGGTGCCGTCCGCGGCGCAAGCTGCTTCAGTTGCCAACTATGAGCCGCCTTCTGAAACACCGGTTCCAGCCTCGCGAAATCATCAGGATTGCAGCGCAGTGCAATCGAATACACCAGCGCCTCCTCTCCCTCGATCAGCGCAATCTCCTCGACGGCCTCGGATTTATTGGTGTTGTCGTGCAGCTTGACTCGCACAATTTCCGCCGCATGCCCGTTGAGAATGACGCGGCTGCGCTCCAGGGTCTCCGACGTTGTGAACGAATCGCCGGGCGTCAGCACCAGATCGACCAGTGTGTCGAGCGATGGCGCGGCCCCGTTGCTGTCCTTCGCCGAAGGCACGTCAATAGCGGCCACCGTAAGCTGGGGCCACGTTGCGGAGTCGGTTCCTCGATGCGGCTCTGCGACAACGAATCCGAGATTCTCGAAGACATCGCCAAGCCGTTGCCAGTTTGCCGGAACCGTGACGCAGAGCTCGACGGCCAGCGCGCACTCCGTACGTCCCGCGACAGCAGTTGATTTATGCGGAGCGGCATCATGTCGCGTCGTGCCTGGCGCAGTTTGAGCCTGAGCGGCAGGCACACCGATTGCAACACAGAGAAAAACAGTGGTGAGCAGGGCTTTCATTCGTCTCGCTTACTTGTGGTGGACGGCAGGAGTGTCCTGCTGCGCCTCATCCAGTGCGCGTTGAGTCTCTCGCGGCAAATGGTAGGACTCGCCGTCGGCCGGAAACGCGCGGCTGCGGACATCGTCCCGGTAGGCCTGAATGCCTTCGCCGATCAGCTCGCCAGCGTTGCAATAGCGGCGCACAAACTTCGCCGGAGTATTGAACGTCATCCCAGCCAAATCGTGGAAGACCAGAATCTGACCGTCGCAATCCGGCCCCGCGCCAATCCCAATCGTAGGAGTCGAAACCTCACGCGTAATGCGTGTAGCAACCTCGCGCGGAATGCCTTCGAGCACCAGCGCCGCCACTCCGGCCTCGTCGAGCGCGGCTGCATCGCGCAGCAGCTCGTCAATCGCCGACGCGGTCTTCCCTTGCACCTTGTATCCGCCCATCTTGTTCACCGACTGCGGCGTCAGCCCGATGTGCCCCACCACGGGAATCTCCGCGTCGATCATGCGGCTGATCAAAGGAACGCGCGACGTGCCGCCCTCAATCTTCACGGCCTCCGCCCCGCCTTCCTTCACACACCGAACCGCGTTCTTCAGCGCTGCCTTGGTCCCCGTGTGATACGAACCAAACGGCATATCGGTCACCAGGAACGCATGACGCACCGCGCGACGAACAGCCCGCGTGTGATGCAGCATCTCGTCCATTGTCACCGGCAGCGTGCTGTCATAGCCGAGCACCACCTGCGCCAGTGAATCGCCGACGAGAATGAAATCGACCCCCGCTTCATCGGCAATGCGAGCGGTCGCGTAGTCGTAGGCGGTGAGTGAAACGATGGGTTCGTGCTTGCTCTTCTTTTCCGCGAGAGTGTGTACGGTAACACGTTGGCGGAAATCGCCCGTGGTAATACTCATTGAATCCTCCAGTGTGGCTCCGCCTGAGCGGATGCCGCCTGTGCGCCGAAGCGCGGTGGCCTGTGGAATAGACCGCGCTGATTGTAGTCGCTGAGGAAACAAGAGGCAACCGGCGGAGGTGAGTCGGAGGTGAGTCTGTCAGAGGGATGTGCGCGGCAGAGATGTGTCCGGGATTGGGGTCTCCGTTTCGCAGAAAATCGGAAATCCCCTCACCTCTCCGGAAATTTATCTGTGGATTTCCCGCGATGAACCTCTTCCGGAACCCTCTCTGCCGCATTCCATAGCCAAACTTGTAACATGGGACGCCCCGGCCATTACCACTTCGCCAATCGTTGACCTGCGCTCACAACGATTGGCAATTAAGTAATCTCAGCCTTTCCACCCATTAACTTTCCGTCCAATGGTTGCTCTCCGGATCAATCCCGGGAGAAATCAGCCCATCCGGAAAATGCTTACTCGCGATTGTTATTCTGTTGTCCAAGGGGAAGGAAATACTGAGTGCCTTTGATCGGTTCGCTGACGCGGCGCAGTAGAACCTGGAGATCTTCGCTGCGTTCGACGAAATCGATCTCGGCTGTGTTGACAACTAGAAGATCGCTTGCGGAGTAGTGGAAGAAGAAATGTTCGTAGGCCTTCACCACTTCTTCCATGTACTCATCGCTGATCTGGCGCTCGTTCGATGCGCCCTTGCGCCGGAGTCGCTTGCGAAGCACGTCGATTGGAGCCTGTAGATAGATGACGAGATCGGGCGTCGGCAGCTCGGCTCGAAGCAGCTTGTAATAGCGGTCGTAAACGTTCAGCTCGGCGTCGCTGAGGTTCAGGTTGGCGAAGAGCTTGTCTTTTTCGAAGATGTAGTCGGTGACTACAATCTTCTGCGCATTGCGAGTGGCTGCCAAGGGACGAAGCTGTTCGAAACGCTGGATGAGAAAAGAAAACTGGGTTTGAAAAGCCGCTCCGGCGTCGCCATCGTAAAAGGCTGAGAGAAAGGGATTTTCTTCGGGTTCGTGAACGAGCTGTGCGTGCAGTTGTTCGGCAAGGTAGCGGGACAGAGTGCTTTTGCCGACGCGAATCGGACCTTCTACGGCAATATAGCGGGATGGTTCAAAGAGATTGGCCATGGTAGAGAGGTCGCTGATTCCGATGTTCAGGGCTCATGGAAGAATAGCGCCTGGCGAGCACTACGGGCAACAGGGTTGTCACGCGAAAGCCAAATCCGGTGACGTCCGGAGATGGGAAGAGGATAGAATCATTGCGATGATTGGATATATAGCGGGAGCTTTGGCGGCGGGCGCCGCAACCTTTGCCGGAGTACACACGATGGTTCCGTGGTCGCAGCTCTATGGCGAAAACTTCAACGGCATTCAGGAAGGCAGGAAGGTGCTGGCGCTGACCTACGATGACGGACCGAACGATCCCTGGACGATGAGGCTGCTGGAGGTTTTGGACAAGCACCAGGTGCAGGCTACATTCTTCATGGTGGGCCGTTATGTGCGGCAGCATCCAGAGATTGCTCGCGCAGTGTCCGCCGCGGGACACGCGATCGGCAATCACAGTTTTACGCATCCGAACCTGATCTTTGCGAGTGACGCGAAGTTGCGCCAGGAGTTGGAAGACACATCGAAGGCAATTGAGGAAGCTACGGGGGAGCGCCCGTTCTTGTTTCGTCCGCCATTCGGAGGACGCAGGCCGGGGACATTCAAGGTAGTCGAAGAGCTGAAGATGTTTCCGGTGATGTGGCGCGTGACCTGTTTTGACTGGTCGGCCAAATCGCATGAGCAGATTTTGAATCACGCGCGCCGCCAGATTGCGGGCGGAGAGATTGTGCTGCTGCACGATGGAGGACACCTGCGCATGGGCGAAGATCGCAGCTACACGATAAAGGCCACTGATGAGCTGATCGCCGAATACAAGGACCGAGGATTCCTGTTTACCACCGTGACCGAGATGATGCAGATGCGTCCAGGAGTGGAGATGCCATTCGGAGCGCGAGCACGGTAGAGGCGTAGCGTCTCTTTACGGTGTCGATCCTACTTCGCCTTCAGGCAGGGTGAAATTCTTGTCACGAGTAAATGCGTGAAGAATCCTTCTTCACAGATATTGTCATGCACATTGAAAAACGGAAACCGGATCAGATTGCCGGGAGATGAATCCTTTCTCCCCGGCGGACGCTCTTCATGGACAGAGGGAGCCAAGAGTTATGAACACGATGGTTTCAGTAGCCCAGTTGAAAGACGAGATGAGCCGCGGCCCGCGTCCGCAGATGATCGATGTACGCACAACGTCGGAGTATGCGGCGGGACACATTCCTTGCGCGGTAAGCATCCCGATGGATCAGTTTGAGGCGCGCCGCAGGGATTTGCGGTTGGAAGACGGCGTCGTGCTGATCTGCAAGGCCGGCAGCAGGGCAAAGATCGTGGCCGGCTGGCTCGGCAGCGATGTGCCTGTTCGCGTGCTGGACGGTGGAACTGATGCCTGGACGCAGGGCGGCCTTGATGTAGTGACCTCGGTGAAGACACGCTGGTCGCTGGAACGTCAGGTGCGGCTGGGGGCTGGGTTGATGGTGTTGGCCGGAACTGCGCTGGCGCTTTCGGGAGTCCATGCCGGAATATGGCTGGCAATGCTGGTTGGCGCGGGGCTGACATTTGCGGGAGCAACCGACATCTGCATGTTGGGAATCGTGCTGTCGAAGATGCCTTGGAACCAAGCCAAGCTTGTAACCGGAACTGGGAACGAACTCCAGTCTTCCGGTCCTTGTTGCAGATAAATGCTTCGCCATAGAAGACTTTTGCTCCACAATCGGACGTATGAATTTTGAAGAACTGGCGAACGAACACAAGGACGCGGTCTATCGGCAGATGTTGCGGGTATGCGGAAATCACGCGGACGCCGAAGACGTGTTGATGGAAGCTCTGCTGAAAGCGTATCGAAGCCTGGAACAGTTGCGCGACAAAGCCTCGTTCCGGGCATGGCTAGGGCGGATTGCACGCAGGCTGTGCTGGCAATTGCGGGAGCGCGAAGCACTGGCTCCGCTGCTCCAACTTTCGTTGATGGAGGACGAAGGCACGGAATTGCAATCGGCAGAGGATGCTCCGGATGTGGAATTGGCACGGCGCGAGATGAAAGCTTTGCTGTGGCAGGCCATTGGCGAACTGCCGCAGGATGCCCGCGAAATCTATGTGATGCGCGACCTTGAGGAGATGAGCGGCGAGGACGTAGCAAGGAAATTAGGCATCACTCTTCCAGCAATGAAGAGCCGGTTGCACCGTGCGCGGCAGGCAATGCGGGAACGGCTGGACGAGATTTTGCTGGCCAGCGCGAGACAGAGATAGATCATTAGGAGACAAGGCAATGCTCGAAGTAACTGTCAATCATCTGGGATCGGTACAGTTTGAAATCAAAGCTCGCGGAAACACGGTTGTGAGCGATCAGCCTGTAGAAAACGGCGGCTTTGACGAAGGTATGACGCCTCCTGAGCTGCTGCTTGCCTCGCTGGGGTCGTGCGCGGGATTTTACGCGGCAGACTACCTGAAACGGCAGAAATTGGCGGCCGAGGGAACAAAGGTTCGGGTAACGGCCGACAAGGCGAAAAATCCGGCGCGGCTCGACAACTTCAAGATCGAGGTGGAAGTGGCTCCGGGACTGAGCGAGGAGCATGTGAAGGGTTTGACCGAAGCGGTGCATCGCTGCCTGATTCACAATACGCTCACGCACCCACCGACCATTGAGCTTGAGATCAAAGCGGCCGCGAAGGTCGCGGGGTAATTTTCACATGGAACCACTGCGCCCACTTTTTGAACTCGACTTCGTGAGCGGCAATCATTTCTGAAAAGGTGCGAGCGAGGTGGTCGACATAGCGAGCCTCCGAAGTAAATTCCTGCTTATTTCGCGCGGCTCTCCTGCAATCTGCGCGATTTTTCTTCCACCCCTCGCGCTAACTTTTCCTTGTAGGCCAATAGCTTTGCGGCCAGCGTGGAATCACCGGTGGCAAGGATTTGGACGGCGAGAATTCCGGCGTTGGTGGCTCCGGGTTTGCCGATTGCTACAGTTGCAACGGGAATTCCCGCGGGCATCTGCACCATGGCAAGCAGAGCGTCGAGTCCGCCGAGAGAGGTGGCCGCGATGGGAACAGCGATCACGGGCAGAGTGGTCTCTGCGGCGATGACTCCGGCCAGATGCGCGGCCCCACCGGCTCCGGCGACGATGACGCGGATACCGCGCGCGGCGGCCTTGCGGCTGAATTCCCCGGTGCGCGCCGGGGAGCGGTGCGCGGAAGAGATGTCAATCTCATAGGGAACGTCGAAGAGATCAAGTGCTTTTGCGGTCTCGTTCATAATCTCGAGATCGCTATCACTGCCCATGACGATGGAGACTAGCGGCTTTCTGTCCATGTTCTCTGTTTTCTACCTTCTTACTTACAGATTCGTCCTTCTTGCAAAGATGCGTGACCCGGTCCGAAGGATTTAACGCTTGAGGCGGCGATGGGCAATGTCACCGCGGTACTGCATGCCATCGAAACTGATGCAGCGCACGGCCTCGTAGGCGCGGGCCACGGCCGATTCCAGGGAGGCTCCCCGGGCCGTGACGCCGAGAACGCGTCCTCCGGCGGTTGCGATCTGACCATCGACAAGGCTGGTACCGGCGTGAAAGACCTTGACCCCGTCGAGTGCGTTGGCGCGCTCCAGTCCTGATATGGGTTGGCCGGATTGAACCGGGCCGGGGTAGCCTCCGGCGGCCATCACTACGCAAACACTCGGATCGGGACTCCAATGGAAAACGCCGTCGCTAATGCGGCCCTCGATGCTTGCCTCAAAGGCCTCCAGTAAATCGCTTTCCAGGCGCATCAGGATGGGCTGAGTTTCCGGGTCTCCAAAACGGCAGTTGAACTCAAGTACCTGGGGGCCTTTTGCGGTCATCATCAGGCCGCAGTAGAGAATTCCCGTGTAGGGGTTGCCCTCCTCGGCCATGCCCTCGATGACCGGCTGGGCAATGTGGCGCAACAGCCACGCGCGCATGTTGTCATCGATCAGGCTGGAGGTGGAGTAGGCTCCCATGCCTCCGGTGTTGGGGCCGGTGTCGCCATCGCCAATGCGCTTGTGGTCTTGTGCGGCGACCAGGGGAGCGACGCGCTCGCCATCGCTCATCACCAGGAAGCTGATCTCTTCGCCCTCCAGAAACTCCTCGAAGAGAACATGGTGTCCCGCTTCGCCGAGCGAGCCCTGCAGCATGGCGGTCGCGGCTTGGACGGCCTCTTCCTTGCTGGCTGC
This sequence comes from Saccharimonadales bacterium (SeqCode), assembly GCA_035539055.1. Lineage (GTDB taxonomy): Bacteria > Acidobacteriota > Terriglobia > Terriglobales > Acidobacteriaceae > TOLSYN. The sequence continues at coordinate 29,488 of DATLJC010000002.1, forward strand.
GATGACCACGCCTTTGCCGGCGGCAAGACCATCGGCTTTGACCACGATGGGAGCGCTGAAGTGGGCGATGGCGCTCTTGATCTCCGAGACCGCATGAACCTGAACGTAGAGCGGAGTAGGAATGCGGTGGCGAGTCATGAAGGCTTTCGAAAAGCTCTTGCTGGATTCCAATTGTGCGGCAGACTGAGTAGGGCCAAACACAGGGATTCCCCGGCGCCGGAGCTCATCGACGGTGCCAAGCATCAGCGGCACTTCCGGGCCAACGACGACGAGGTCAGGGCCAATCTTGACGGCGGTCTCGACGATCGAGTCCAGACGAGTGAGATCACAGGGGGCACAGATTGCCTCCTGCGCTATGCCGGCGTTGCCGGGAGCGCAGAAGATTTCATTTACACGCGGCGATTGCTTCAGTTTCCAAACCAGCGTGTGTTCGCGGCCTCCGCCGCCCAGCACAAGAACTTTCATGACTTCTCCAACGGGAAAGGGTATGAGGTTGTGACGGGTTAAGTCAATTGCGAGCGAGAGGATTCAACGGTTCAACCGTAATTGGGCGGCTCGCCAAGCGGCGGCCGCACGAATTAGCTGGCTGCCGCAGCATAATGTGTTTGAAAGTTTGAAAACTGCGAAACCTTGGTTCATTCTGTTAGCCTTGGTCGAAGTTGCAGGCCCCGGCCCATCTGAATTATCAGGTGTGCTGATGCGCGAAACGGGAAGCAAAGCAGAATGAGCGTCGACGGACAGCATTGGCGGGCAGATACTGTGGCAACAGCATTGCCGGAGGTGCGCTCGCGCATTCCTCTGCCCGTGCGCGGCGGCGCAATGCGCAAATTGCTGGCCTTCGCCGGTCCGGGATTCCTGGTGGCCGTGGGCTATATGGATCCTGGCAACTGGGCGACGGATCTGGCGGCTGGGTCGCGCTATAACTACAGTTTGCTGTATGTGATTCTGCTGTCGAACCTGATGGCGATCCTGCTGCAGAGCCTGTCGATCAAGCTGGGAGTGGTCAGTGGGCGCGATCTTGCACAGGCTTGTCGTGAACGCTTCGGAGCCAAGCTGGCTTTTGTCCTGTGGTTGCTGGCTGAGGTCGCAATCGCCGCCTGCGATCTGGCGGAGGTCATCGGTTCGGCCATCGCGCTGGAGTTGCTCTTCCATATCCCACTGGTGATTGGGGTAGTGATCACGGGTTTCGATGTGCTGTTGCTGCTGCTGCTGGAGAATCGCGGCTTCCGCTACATTGAGGCAATCGTGGTCACGCTCACGGCGACCATCGGAGTCTGCTTCGGGTTGGAAATCCTATTCTCGAAGCCGGAGTTCGGGTTGGCATTGAAGTCGATGTTCATTCCTGATCCGGTCATCCTGCACGATCCGCTGATGCTCTACATCGCTATCGGAATACTGGGCGCAACGGTGATGCCGCACAATCTTTATCTGCACTCGGCAATCGTGCAGACGCGGGATTATGCGCGCACTCCGGAAGGCCGCCGCGAAGCATTGCGCTACTGCAACATTGACTCGGCGGTAGCTCTGACTATCGCGCTGCTGGTGAATGCGGCGATCCTCGTGGTGGCGGCGGCGACGTTCTATCGCGCCGGGCATCATCACGTGGCGGAGATTCAGGACGCATATAAGCTGATGTCCGGGCTGCTGGGAGTGACGGGGGCGAGCGGCATCTTTGCGCTGGCACTGCTGGCCAGTGGCCAAAACTCGACGTTGACGGGAACACTCGCCGGACAAATCGTGATGGAGGGCTTCATTCATCTCCGCGCCCGCCCCTGGGTGCGCAGATTGATCACCCGTCTGGTGGCGATCGTTCCAGCAGTTGTGGTGACGGCCATTGCAGGCGAGAGTGGAACGGCGCGACTGTTGATCTTCAGCCAGGTCGTGCTCAGCATGCAGTTGAGTTTTGCCGTGGTGCCGCTGGTGATGTTCACCAGCGACAAGAAACTCATGGGCGAGTTCGTGAATCCGGCGTGGCTGAAGGTGCTGTCGTGGTTTGTGGCTGCGCTGATCGCCGGATTAAACATGTGGCTGCTGGTGCAGGTGGTGCGCTAGAAAATCGGTCGGAAAGTGGAACTTCAGCACACCGGTTTTCGTACTGACTCTTGTGCGGAAGTGTGTCGGGCACTATAGCGAAGCGCGAGAGTACAAGACATTCGAGGGTGACATGAGGACGAAAAGGTTATCGGCAGCTGCCTTGGCAATTGCGTGTGGAGTGCTGACGCTCGCAGCATGCAAGGTGAGTCACGAGAATCACGGGGATAACGAGAAAGTCAGTGTCGAAGCACCCGGAGCCAGCGTCAAGGTCGATACGGAGACAACGGCAAACGACTCGGGGATTCCTCTCTACCCAGGAGCGCAGGAAAAGCAAGGCTCGGGAGACGACAAGGGACGAGCCAATGTGAATGTGAGTACGCCATTCCTGAAGGTAAAGGTTGTGGCATTGAAGTTCACTGCGGACGATCCCCCGGAGAAGGTACTGGCATTTTATCGCAGCAAGCTGGGCAGCTACGGCAACGTAGTGGAGTGCAAAGGCAAAGCTCAGGACGTTGAGATCGGAAGTGGCCGGGGCCCGGACAGTCCAGTGACTTGCGGGAAGGATCAGGCTCATGGCGATGAGGTTCGTCTGAAGGTGGGAACCGAGGGCAATCAGCACGATGTTGCGGTGAAACCCAACGGCAAAGGTTCGGAATTTGAGCTGATTTATGTTCACCTTGGCAACACCAAGAACGATGACAGCTTCGGCGGCAAGCAGCCATCGTAATGTGCAGACTGAGGAGCTGAACTGACCCCGTGGGAATCGTTCCATTTGCGTCTGGTCAACGGGGCTGTTAGCTTTTGTTGAGTGGAGCACGTTTGCAGCCAATGCGGGGCAGAGGTAGAGAGCGGACGCCCGTTCTGCCCGAAATGTAACGCACCGCAGATCAGGGTGCCCGTGCGCCCCCCTACGGCTCCCGTCACGGAACCCCTCCCCCCGGGAACCCCCGAAGACCTGCAGCCTCCGGCAGAGCCCATTGACGACCGTCGCGCGCCCATGATCGCGAACGAGAAGATACTGCGGCCAGCATCGAAAAATAAATTAGTCCGGCGTGCTGCACTTAGCTCCGCGCTCGTTGCAGGCATGCTGGCTGCGGTCGGAACGTCGATTCCCATCATTCCGCTGGCGATGCTCTGTATGTTCGCCTCGGGCGGCCTGGCTGTAACTCTGTACCGTCGCCGCGCGGAATTTCGTACGGTAACTCCCTGGATGGGCATAAAGCTCGGGCTTCTATCAGGGGGATCGGGATTTGGATTGCTCGCGATTCTGAGTACGTTGCGCCTCTTTGCTTCAAGTGAGCGCATGGAATTGCGCGCTGCATTCCGGGACAAACTGCGGGAAGCGACGGCCGCGGCGGCCGACCCCGAAGTGCGCCAGGCTATGGAGCAATTCCGGGACTACATAACAACCGATCACGGCCTGGTGATCATGGTTCTGGTGTTTCTGGCGATTGCGGCAATATTTTTTTTGATCTTCAGCGCCTTGGGAGGCGCGTTGGGAGCAGCCCTGTTTGGACGGGAAACGGTTCGCAAAGATTAGCCAATTCCTTGCCCGGTGCTTGCCACGTCGCGTATCATTCAATCAGTTATGAACGTTATCTCTCGGCCTCCTCATCTCCGTGAAAAAGGGCAGATCATGTCTGCCTCCGAAATTGAGCGCACTTTGGTTCGCCTGGCTCATGAAATTGTAGAAAAGAACAATGGGATCAAAACCCTTGGTCTGATCGGTATCCGCCGGCGAGGCATTCCAATTGCCGAGCGCCTGGGGAAGCACATCGAGCGTATCGAAAAAGCTCCCGTGTCTGTGGGCACGTTGGACATTACGCTTTATCGTGACGATCTTTCCACAGTGGGTCCGAAGCCGGTGGTCGAACCGCGCCCCATTGGGTTCAACATCACGGATAAAGATATTGTGCTCTGCGACGACGTGCTCTACACAGGTCGCACGGTGCGCGCCGCGTTGGATGCGCTGTTCGATCAGGGCCGTCCCCGCAGCGTGAAGCTGCTGACCTTGATTGACCGAGGTCATCGCGAACTGCCGATAGAAGCAAGCTTTGTGGGACGCCGCGTACAGACCACGGATGCGGAAATCATCGAAGTGAAGCTGACCGAGACGGACCAGATGGAGAAGGTGTTGCTGGTTGAGCGCGTGCCGGAATCGGAAGGCTAAGCAAAGGTCAACATGAAAGCCAAGCTCCGGTCGCTGCTCGGGATCGAGCCGCTGGATTCGCAACAGATACTGGAAATTCTTGCACTGGCGAAACGCATGAATCCTGCCCGGCCGCGCATTACGCTTCGCGGCCGGCGCATCGCTCTTCTCTTTTACGAAAATTCGACCCGCACCCGTACCAGCTTCGAAATTGCCGCCAAATCATTGGGCGCTTCGACGGTGGTCATTCATGCGACGACCGCCAGTATTGAAAAAGGCGAGTCGCTGAAAGACACCGGGCAGACGCTGCAGTCGATTGTGGACGCCATCGTGATCCGGCATCCCAGCTCAGGCGCTCCGGTCCTACTGTCGCGGCTGATCGATATTCCAATCATCAATGCAGGGGATGGGATGCATGCGCATCCTTCGCAGGCACTGCTCGACGCGTTTACGATACTCAATCACAAGAAAAGTTTGAAGGGCCTGAAGATTGTCACCATTGGCGACATCTTCCACAGCCGTGTTGCGCGCAGCGATGCTCACTTATTCAGCAAGTTGGGAGCGCGCGTCGTGTTCTGCGGACCGGACGTGTTGCTGCCGGAATCGGCGCGCGAATTGGCGCCGGGGGTGGAGATTGTCCGCGATATGGACGATGCAATTCGCAACGCGGACGTCGTAATGATGCTTCGCGTACAGCAGGAACGGCTCTCTGGAATGCAGATCAATGTGGATGAGTACATTCGCCGCTATCAACTGACTGCGTCCAGGTTGAAGCTGGCGAAGAAGGATGCAATCGTCATGCATCCCGGACCGATGATTCGCGGCATGGAAATGACCGACGAGGTTGCAGACTGCAAGCAGTCCGTTGTGCTGGAGCAGGTACTGAACGGAGTGAAAGTGCGCATGGCGATCCTGGCGGCACTGTTCGGAGGAAAGCGATGAGCGCGATTCTGCTGAAGGGCGGGCATCTCATCGATCCCGCGAGCAAGTTTGACGCCTTGGCCGATGTGGTGCTGCGCGATGGCCGCATTGAGGAGATTGCCGAGCCCGGCAAGACGAAGTGCGCGGTTGATGAAACGCTGGACGTTACCGGGTTGATCGTCGCTCCCGGATTCATTGATCTTCACGTACATCTGCGCGAGCCCGGGCAGACACACAAGGAAAGCATTGCGACCGGAACCGCGGCAGCCGCGGCAGGCGGATTCACATCCGTTTGCGCGATGCCGAATACGCGTCCGATCAATGACTCCCCGGCGGTGACGCGATGGATGCAGGATGAAGAGCGCGGCGCGGTAGTAAACGTGTTTCCCATTGCGGCAGCAACGCTGGGCAGTTTGGGAGTAAAGCTCAGTGATTATCGCGAGCTGAAAAAAGCGGGCGCCGTGGCCTTAAGCGATGACGGCAAGCCGATTCTCGATGACCACATTATGCGCGAGGCGCTGGCAATGGCTGCGAAGGTAGGACTGCCGGTGATTCAACACGCGGAAGACACGAAGATTTCCGGTGGTAATCCGATGAACGAAGGCGTCACGTCCTTCAAGTTGGGATTGCGCGGACAACCTGCGGCGTCGGAATGGCAGATGGTGGAGCGCGATATCCGGCTGACGAGCCAGGAGGGCGGGCGACTGCACGTGGCGCACATCTCGACGGCAAAGTCGCTGGAGATGGTGAGATTGGGGCGCGCTTCGCAGGTGGATGTGACTACGGAAGTTACGCCGCATCACTTCCTGTTTACAGAAGAAAATTGCTCGAACTACGACACGCGATACAAGATGAACCCGCCGCTGCGTTCGGCGGCAGATCGCGACGCTATGGTTGCGGCGCTTGTCGATGGAACAATCGACGCGGTCGCAACGGATCACGCACCACACGCACTGTTTGAAAAGGAAGTAGAGTTCGACAAAGCCGCTTTCGGCATTACGGGTCTGGAGATTGCGCTGGCGGCGACGATCACTGTTTTGCATCACACGGGCAAAGTTTCGTTGACGCGAGTGGTGGAGTTGCTCTCGACCAATCCTGCAAGAATTATGGGACTGAACGGCAGAGGCACGCTGGCAAAAGCGGCGGTGGCCGACGTGACCATCTTCGATCCCCAAAAGCTCTGGACCTACCAAGTGGATAAAACGCGCTCGCGTTCGCGCAACTGTCCGTATGACGGAATGCATTTTTACGGCAAAGTGCGGGCGACGATTGTGGGCGGCAGGGTTGTGTTCAACGAACTTTAGTCAAGCTTTGCCGCCTGTGAAGTCAGGGCAAAGAAGAGTTGAAAAGAAGGCCTGCGTAGCGCGGGCCTTTTGCTGTTAGAGTGAGATTTCCAGCATGCATGATGTCGATTCCATCCTGACCTCGATTTTCGGACTTGCGCACTTCCGATTGCAGCAGCGCGAGATTGTGAATGACGTGCTCGCCGGACGCGATGCGCTGGTCGTAATGCCGACGGGCGCGGGCAAGAGCCTGTGCTATCAACTGCCGGCGGTCGCGCTGCGCGGGCTCACGCTGATCATCTCTCCGCTGATTTCTCTGATGACCGACCAGGTGAGGCAACTGCGCACTTTGCGGATTCCGGCGATGATGTTGTGCAGCGGGCAGAGCTGGGATGAGCAGCGCGAGGTAATGGGGCGGCTGCGCGATGGATTTCGCGGACTGCTTTATGTCGCGCCGGAAAGATTCAGCGCTCCGGGATTTATGTCGATCATCACGGGGCGCAAGTTGTCGCTGCTGGCAATCGACGAGGCACATTGCATCAGTCAATGGGGGCACGACTTCCGACCTGAATATTTGCGGCTTGGCGAGGTGCGAAAGCAATTAGGCAATCCGCTGACGATTGCGCTGACGGCAACGGCAACGCCAGAGGTGCGCAAGGATATTGTGCGCAACCTGGAACTCGTGAGTCCGGCGATTCACGTTACCGGCTTTGATCGTCCTAACCTCAGCTATCAGTCGATTGTGTTTGCGAAGGCGAAGAATAAAGATCGGGAGTTGATAGAGTACCTGCGTCGACAGAATGCAGGCGGAATTGTGTATTGCTCGACGCGCAAACACGTGGACCAGTTGGCTGCGCTTTTAGAAGAAAATCTTCGCGGGCGCACGGTGGTGGCCTATCACGCGGGAATGGATCAGGAGGCGCGCGGGGGCAATCAGCGGCGCTTCATCGATCGCGACGACGCCATTGTAGTTGCGACCAATGCCTTCGGCATGGGTATCAACAAACCGAACTTGCGCTATGTGATTCACTACGATCTGCCAGGCAGCCTCGAAGCCTATTACCAGGAAGCGGGGCGGGCAGGGCGCGATGGACTGCCCGCGGAATGCATTCTGTACTTCGCCCCGGCTGACGTGATGATGCAGAAGTTCTTCATCGAAAAGATCGGCGATACCAACAACAAGATAACTGCTAAACAAATTTCCGCGCTGCGGCAGCGTGCCCAAAAACAACTGGACGCCATGCAGAACTACGCGCGATGGGAGCGTTGCCGGCGTCGCCAGATCCTTGCGTATTTCGGTGAAAACAAGATTCCGGAAAATTGCGAATGCGACGTGTGTCGAGCTGGCAGGCCAGTGCTGCGGTTGACCGGTGCCGCGGTTGCAGCGGGCGCGGGCAAGTCAACGGCCAAGGCGCCGCGTGCGGACCCAGCGGAGCGTGGAATCGGCGCGGTGGTGGTTGCGGGCGGAGACCTGCGGCTGGCGCGACTGAAGGACGTGCGCCGCGACGTTGTGCGCTCGCTGGGAACGATGTTCTTTCAGCATATGCCGGACGAATTGCTGCAGGAGCTGATTGCGAATCCGCCGAAGTCGGTTGACGAATTGCGCGATGATTTTGAGGTGCACAACAAGATCGTCGATAACTTCGGAGCACGGATTGTGCACCTGTTGAGCTCGGCTGTGCAAGCGCAATCACCCCGCATTCGTCAAAGGCAGTCGAATGTGAGCGACTCCGCATTGCATTTATCAGATGAGAGCGTGGCGCGAATTGCGGAAGCGGTAATGCGTGATGAGCCGAGGAGGAGCGAGGTGCGAGCTCCGCGAGCGAAGGTCAAAGCATCGAAGGAAGTTGCAGGCGGGAAGGTGGGTGTCCTGCATGGGAAGGCCGTGGAAGCTCGATTTGAGAGGCTGCGTTCGCTGAGGCTGAAACTCGCACGTGAACGCGGCTGGAGCGCGTTTCGAATTCTGCACGACGCCACCCTGTTGGAAGTTGCGCGTCTTCGTCCGTGCTCTATACGTGAACTGCTGGAGATAAAGGGAATTGGAAAGATCAAAGCTGAGGAGTTCGGCAAGGAGCTAATTGCCGAACTCTCCAATGAATAATCTTCAGCTTCTTCTGTTGGACACAGACCTACTTTTGATCGCCTTTCAGCGCGGATTCCACAAATGATTTCAGGGTGTCGCCTTCGCATCCAGTGGCGAGGTGTCCACAATCGCCGGTGAGGACTAACAATGGCGCGCCTGCGGCTTTTGCAAACTCAATCCCGGATGTTGGGTTCACCATGTGGTCCTGCTGGCTGACGATGACGGCCATGCGAACCTTCAGAGACTTCGCTGCCTCGGCGAGAGTTTTTCCTTGCGCGACATCCTGGCCCATCATTGCCTGCAACTGGCGAATGCGATCGTTGCCGTCGAAGGTGTCATCGGCCTCGGCTTTCTGAATTACATCGAGCGCGGAGGCCGAGGAAGTGTTCTTGATGAGATTGATCGGAGTGGTGAGGAGAAGGGTGTGGATGTCGGTGGCCGTGCGGAAGTTTGGGTGTCCCTCGTAATTTCCCTCATTCCATTGGCGATCCTGCATGATTCCATTCATCTCCGCGCGGCAAAGCAGCAGGTCGAACGCGGTGGGGCGCGGTGTGCCGACGATGGGAACGGCTGTGTCGATGAACTCCGGATGAGAGAAAGCCCACTGGAAGGTCTGCATGCCGCCCATGGAAACCGCAGAGACAGCATGGATGTGTCTGAAGTGAAGGGTCTCCGTCAGTAGCCGGTACTGAGTTTCGACCAGGTCGCGCATGGTGAATTGAGGAAACTGCATTCGTGGCTGCCGAGGGCTGTTGGACGGCGACGATGAGACTCCGTTGCCGAGCGCATCGACGGCGATGACGGCCCATTGTGATGGATCAAAGGTGCGAGACGGACCAATGGTCCAGCGTGCCAGCCCTTCGGTGGTGCCGGTGAACCAAGTGGGGACAAGGACTACGTTGGAGCCGTCTGGGGCAGGGTGGCCGAAGACACGGTATCCGATGCGGCAGTCGAGAATTACTTTTCCGCTTTCAAGTTTGCAGGTGCCAAGATCGGCGTATTGCTGATGGCCATCCTGCGCGAGTGCAGCAAGGCAGAGCAAGGGAATGATGGCAAGGGCGCGAAGGAATCTCATGCGAACTCCGAGCAAAATAGATGGGCAGCAACTCTGCTGCCCATTGTACTGCGCGGACTTGCGATGCAGTTAGCTGAGAAGTCCCATGCGTTTGCCGACCCTCCCGAGAACCTCAAGCGCCTGGCTGAGTTCTGCCTCAGTGTGGGTCGCGGTGACGATGGTGCGAACGCGGGCCTTGCCTTCCGGGACCGTTGGGAAAGCAATGCCGGTTCCCATGACGCCTTCTTCGAAGATGGCTTTGCTGAAGTCCATGGTGGCTCGTCCATCGCCGATGATGATGGGAGTGATTGGAGTTTCGCTGGCCGGGGTGGTGACGCCACCGATGTTGAAGCCGAGCAGGCCGAGTTCCTTTTTGAAATAACGAGTGTTCGACCAGAGACGCTCAATCAGTTCCGGTTCGTTTTCCAGCACATCGAAGGCTGCGATGCACGCAGCGGCAACGGCGGGCGGATGCGAGGTGGAGAAAAGGAACGGGCGTGCGCGGTGATAGAGGTACTCGATGAAATCGCGAGTGCCGCAGACGTAGCCGCCGAGCGCGCCGATCGCCTTGGAGAGCGTGCCCACCTGTATGTCAACTCGGCCGTGTACGCCGAAATGATCGATGGTGCCGCGCCCGTTACGTCCGAGGACGCCGGAGGAGTGCGCGTCGTCGACCATCATGATGGCGCCATATTTTTCGGCAGCGGCACAGAGTCCGGGCAAGGGGCCGATGTCGCCATCCATGGAGAAGACGCCGTCGGTGATTAGGAGTTTCTTGCCAGGCAGATTGGCGATGCTGGCGAGTTGTTCTTCGGCGTGAGCGACGTCCTTGTGGCGGAAGACGAGAATCTTGGCGCGCGAGAGGCGGCAGCCGTCGATGATGGAGGCGTGATTCAACTCATCGCTGATGATGTAGTCGTCCTTGCCGAGGAATGATGAAACGGTTCCGGCGTTAGCGGTGAAACCGGATTGAAATACGACGCAAGCTTCAACGCCTTTGAAGCGCGCAATGCGCTCTTCGAGTTCCATGTGAATCTTCATGGTTCCGGCGATAGTGCGCACGGCACCCGAGCCAACACCGTACTTCTTCGTGGCTTCGAGGGCGGCCTCGCGAAGTCTGGGATGAGTGGTGAGTCCAAGATAGTTATTGGAGGCGAGATTGATGACCTTGCGTCCGTCGAAATGACAGACCGGAGCCTGCTCGTCTTCAAGAACACGCAGCTTGAAGTAGGTTCCCTTCTGTTTCAGCGCATTCAGTTCATCCGAGAGAAATGAGAGCGGGTTGGTGCGAGTGGTTGTCATGGAACTCCCTTCAAATTGCGCTGTCAACGCCGTCGGTGTAGAGCAGGATCTTCGATGCCTTGCCGGAATTGAGTAACTCGATGCCCTTGCTGAAATCTGAGATTGGCATGCGGTTGGTGATAACAGGATGCAGATCGAGCTTGCCGGCTTTGAGGAGAGCGGTCATTTGATACCAGGTCTCAAACATCTTGCGCCCGTTGATGCCTAGAACAGTTGCGCCTTTGAAGATGATGTCTCGCGCGAGGTCGAGTTCGAGCGGGCGTGAGGGAATTCCGAGCAGGCTGACACGTCCGCCGGTACGCAGGATGTCGAAGCCGAGTTTTACTGCATCCTTGTGCCCGGCCATCTCCAGCACTACGTCCACGCCGTAGCCATTGGTCTGATCGCGAACTATGCTACGCACGTCTTCGGTCGCGGGATCGAGCACGAAGTCGGCCTTCATCTGGCGCGCAATGTTGCGGCGGTACTCATTCACTTCGATGGCGAATACCTGGGCAGCTCCGCAGGCGCGTGCTACGGCAATTGCGAATAGACCAATGGGGCCGCATCCGGTGATGGCTACGGTTTTGGCGGCGAGGTCGCCGGAGAGCGCGGTGTGAACCGCATTGCCAAGAGGGTCGAGGATGGAGGCGTACTCGTGCGGGATGGCTGGATCGAGCTTCCAGATGTTTGATTCTGGAATCACAACGTAATCGGCGAAAGCGCCGTTCTGATCGATGCCGATGATCTTGACGCTCTGGCAGATGTGCCCCTGGCCAGTGCGGCACTGCAGGCACTTGCCGCAGGCTACGTGCATTTCCGCCGAAACGAAGTCGCCTTCTTTTACGCTTGTGACTTCGCTGCCTGTGGCGGCGACGTAGCCGCAGAACTCGTGGCCGGGAATGAGAGGCGGTGCAATGCGTCCCTGCGCCCAGGGGTCCCAGTTGTAGATGTGCAGATCGGTGCCGCAAATAGAGGCTACCTTCACCTTCACCAGAACGTCGGCGGGACCAACGTCCGGGATGGGAACTTCGCGGATCTCAACGCCCGCTTTCGGCTCGCCTTTGACTACGGCCGACATCGAATTCGACATGACAATTCGCCTCTCAAAGGGACAGGGATCAGTGTCCAAGTCCGAAAACTTGAATATACGGAACCCCTGATTTTAACACCGCATACCGGGCGCACACATTTGACTCAGGCTCTGCCGTGGACTCGACGCGGGGAAGATTGGCAGTCGGGAGTGAAAGGGAGCGCCGCAGTCTTTCGCGTGAAATTGCTTTGGAGAAATGATCTTCGTCAAGTGAAAAGAAGAGAAATTTTGTTGACAATTAGAGTTGCTAGCCACAAAATCTTGGACTAGCACTAGTTCGAATGCTAGATGTTGATATTAATAGTTAGATAGAAGGAACTCTTCAAGGGAGAAGGTTCCAAAACGCCCTTCGGTACTGGGTTGATAGTTAGAAGCGCGAGGTGGCTAGACCTCGATATTCCCATAGCTCAGTCTCCGTGCTTCTGGCGGAGACTTTTTCGTTTGGCGGTTGCGGCGTTGATGCAGCTCTGCGCGCGTGTTACAAAATCAAAGATAGAGATGTGGTTTCACGATGCCTACAGCGAAACGCAAACACGCCAAGCCGCAAGCGGAAGTGGTCATTCCGGAGAAGATCTATTTCCGCATTGGTGAGGTGAGCGAGCTGGCGAAGCTTCCAACCTATGTGCTTCGCTTCTGGGAGACGGAATTTTCTCAGCTCAAGCCAACGAAAAGCAGCACGGGACAGCGGATGTATCGCCGCAAGGACGTGGAATACGTCATGCAGATCCGCCGTCTGTTGTATGAAGAGGGCTTCACGATTGCAGGCGCGCGAGAGAAGCTGCGCGAATCGACACGAGGCGGGGCGCGGCCCGCGCAGGAGCCGTTGGAAGCAGCGGTGAATGAGGCTGTGGCTGAAGCCCAGGCGACTCTGTCGTTTCTTGCGCCAGTGAAAGTCACCCACGGCAAAGAAGAGATTAAGAAGTTGAGACAGCAACTCTGCGAAGTTCTCGATCTGCTCTCCTGAACGCAACGCGCTTGAGCGGCGCATTACATTCGACCTTCCAAGAAGTCCGATCGGCAGGAGCAACCCTGTCAGCTATGTTGGGGTGCCAGTAATGTAGGCCTCAAGGTGGCGAATGGTTTCATTCTGGGAGGAGATGATCCAGTTCACCAAGTCACCAATGGAGATCACACCGACAAGCCGTTCCTGATCCAACACCGGGAGATGGCGAATGCGGTGATCGGTGATGATCTTCATGCACTCGCCTACCGTGTGTTCCGGTGAGACGGCAATCACGGGAGAACTCATGATCTCCGAGACGCTGGTGTCTTTCGAGGATCGCCCCTTCAGGATTACTTTACGCGCATAATCGCGCTCGGAAATGATGCCTACGATCTTGCCTTCGACGACCACAAGCAGCGCTCCAACTTGCTTTTCAGCCATCATTGCAATGGCATCGTAAACAGAGCTGGTTGGGAAAATTGAGCAAACAAGTCCACCTTTCTGCTTCAGAATTGCGCTGATTGACTCGGAAAGCTGCATCACAGACCACCTCAAGGTCAACGATCATACCCCGATTCCAAAGCTGCTCGCCAATTGCAGCGCGAGAAATCGGGGAGCTGAATCTGGGAGGCACTTTGCGATGAGGCGCGATACGGACGCTGGCATCCAATTTGCGACCTGCACGCCTTGAACCGGACCCCTTGAGACGTGCGGTTTGCATCCGAGAGCATAAACGAATCGCGTGCTTCAGGAGCGTGGCGTGGTCAAGTTTTCCGGTGGCGATTGGCTAAAGTGTCTCTTGATCTTGGTGGCGGTGATCGCAGTAGCAATGCTTGCAGGATGTGGAGCAGGCAAGAGTTCAACGGCGTCGACACAGCCTGTGAATCCCCCCACTACTCCCACCCCACCCACACCAACTCCTCCCGCTCCCACGCCACCCACACCAACTCCTCCAACTCCCGTGCCGTCGAGCTCCTGTCCGGTGGTCACATTAGCCGAGAACGCAGGGCCAACGAACGGTGTGGCTTTGTTTCCTGCGCTAGCGCCACTGCCGCCGCCGAACCCGGGAGCTACGAGTGCAGGGTCAGTGTGCGTATCGACTCCAGCGAACAACGATTCGGTGACTGCGCCTGTTCACGTTCTGGCCTTTGCCAGCCTGGTGAATCCCATTGATCACATGCGAGTGTATGTGGATGGAGTAGCGGAGTTTTTCACCTTCTTCAACACAGCGGACGCCCTGATTTGGATGGATCCGGGTCCCCACTCGGTGGAGGTGATCGGAACCGACAAGAAGGGCAATGACGTGAGTACGAGTTTCCATATGAACGTGGTCTCACCTCCAACACAGACGGTCAGCAACATCCAGAATTTTCCGAACTGGGAGCCATGTTCCGCTCTGTATCCTCCGGGACATCCGCGCGCTGGCCAGATTTGCGCTGCGGGAAATGGCAATGCTGTTTCCACAATGACCGAGGGGCAGAGCACGCCTTCCTTGAGCGGGGCGTCGGCAATGTTCACCATGGGAGGCCCGACTCCGTATTCGAACGAACTCTATACAAAGTATTTTGCCGCGGGCAGTAATGTCACACATTTCACCTATGACCTGTATTTCATGATCGACCAACCGGACCGGGCGCAAGCACTGGAGTTCGACGTGAACCAGACGTTCAACAATACACGTTGGGTATTCGGTACGGAGTGCAACTTCAAGGCTGATGGTAAGTGGGACGTATGGAACGGCGCACCAGGAACAGGATGGCAGCCAACATCGGTGCCTTGTACCGCCTTTCCGGCAAATACATGGGTTCACCTGATTTGGAATTTCGAAAGGGTTGGGAGCCAGGTTCATTATGTGAGCGTGCAGGTAAACGATCAGACGTATCCACTCAATCTCCTTTATTCGAGCCAGCCAGCGTGGTCGATAGAGGATATCGATGTTGCCTTCCAGATGGACGGAGATTACGCACAGCGGCCCTATACGGTTTGGTTGGACAAGGTGAATTTGACAGCTTTCTAGGCGATCCCGCTTTTCCTTATGGGAGTAGAGAGCGCATTGAGCAGGCGGCGGGCATTCAATGCTCCTTCGGGTGTTTCTTCGTGCTTGAGGAACGCATAGATGTCGCGCTCGGTTGCGACCTGCGACAAGTGATTGGCAATCTTGTTAACGGCGGATTCAGAGTAGTCCGATTTTCTGAACCGGAAATAGGCAAAACCGGCAGTGTAAACCTCGGGCACTTCGAGACCGTCGCTTTCTGCAATGCAGAGCGCGACATCGTGTTCTCGCATCAGGTCGAATACGCTTTCATTCCACCAGCTCTCGTTGCGGAACTCGATTGCCGCGCGCTTGCCCGTTGGAATGTGTTTCAGGAATGCGCGCAGGCGGTCCACATCCAACTTCAAGTTTGGAGGGAGTTGAAAGAGCACGGGGCCGAGCTTGCCAGCCGCAGACAACGGCTCAAGCGATTCGAAGAAGCCGAGGACGTCGGCTTCGACATCCTTGAGGCGCTTGATGTGGGTGATGCGCTGATGCGCTTTTGTTACAAAGTTGAATGTATCGGGAGTTGTGTCGCACCAACTCTGTAGTGTCTTGGCTTGCGGGCGCTGCCTGAAGGTGAAATTCACTTCGACGCAATTCAACTGGGTGGCGTAATAGTTCAGGAACTTGGAGGCGGGTGTTTTGGGCGGATAGAAATCGGGCTTCCATGATGCGTAGGCCCAGCCCGATGTTCCGATACGTACTTCCTTCATAAGAACCTCACCTGCGTAAACACATGCGAAGAGACTAAATGTTTGTGAGATGGAGTTGCACTGGAGAAGTGTTGTGGGCAACTCGTGTGCAACAGCGTTGAATCCATGGTGGATGCCTTTTCATCAAAGTGAATAGTTTAAGTGAACAGTTTAGAAGCGAAATACAATGAATCGAGAGAACACGACCTTGAGCGATAACCTGAACGGCAGCGCCTTTGATGTTCTTTTCCGCAATGCCCGCACCTACAACGGTTGGCTGAACAAGCCGGTAACAGATGACACGGTTCGCAAGCTTTATGACCTCGTAAAATGGGGACCGACCAGCGCAAACGCAAGCCCCGCCCGTTTCTTGTTCTTGCGGACGAAAGAGGCAAAGGAGCGCCTTCGTCCAGCGCTTGCCCCAGGCAACGTGGATAAGACGATGGCGGCTCCAGTGACGGCGATCGTTGCCTATGATCTGCGTTTCTACGAAAAGCTGTCCAAACTCGCACCGGCAGTTCCGCAGTTTCGAGATATGTTTGCCAACAATCCGGAGTTGTCGGATGTCACGGCGAAGCGTAACAGTGCGCTGCAAGGCGCCTATCTTATCATCGCGGCGCGCGCGCTGGGGTTGGATTGCGGCCCGATGTCCGGCTTTGACAATGCCAAGGTGGACGAAGAATTTTTTGGTGAAAATGTGAAGGACCAGGCTATCTACGAAGAGTTTGTGCCCGGCACAATTAAGTCCAACTTCCTGTGCAATATCGGTTATGGCGATCCAGCATCGTTGCATCCGCGCGCGCCTCGGCTGGATTTTGGAGAGGCGTGTCACTTGCTCTAAGGATTGGGGAAGCCTGAGGTTGCCCGGCCGTGGCGCACGCATGCCATGTACAAATAGTTTTCACTCGTCACGCTCACATCTAAGCGATGCGGGCATGACGTCTCTCGATTTCACCCCCGCTATCGTGGATTCGGAATACCGCTAATGATTTCTGAGCGCGAGACAGGTGTACAATCTCAGCTATTTTGTAAGTCACAATGGGAACTCAGGAGAGTCTCAGATGTCTCAGATACGTTTTGCGATTACCTTGATGCTGGCCTTGTGCTTTTTGCCAGGAATGCTCGAAGCTCAAGGCCCCTATGGCCGTGACGAAGGCCAGTACGTAATTCTGAGTGCTCAATACGGCACCGAGCGGAGCCATGTTGACGTGACCCGTCGGCTGAAGGAACTGGCGCGGGAAGACAGGCCGTTCCGGATCGAAAACAACATTTTTGGTGTGGACCCTGAGCCGAGAGTGGAGAAGGTGCTACGCATTTTTGCCCGTGGTCCGAATGGACAAGAGCAAATGTTTGAATATCGCGAAGGCAGCGTGGTAGATGGCGCGCAATTCCAAGGCTGGCGTAATGGGAACTGGGGCGAGGGTGGTTGGAGAGGCAACTGGCGCGGCGGCGAAGACCGCAGTCGCGGAGACTTTGGCCGAGACGTCGATTCCGGCCAGTATTTGATCTTGAGTGCGCAATATGGCAACGAGCGCAGGCACGTTGACGTGACGCGGCGGTTGAAGGAGTTGGCGAGGGCAGATCAACCATTCCGAGTCAGCAACGATGCCTTTGGCGTCGATCCTGCCCCGAGAGTTTCAAAGGTGCTGCGCATCTATGCGCGAGATCCCAATGGACGGGAGCGAATGTTTGAGTATCGCGAAGGCCGCGTGGTGGATGGAGCGCAGTTCCGAGGGTGGCGTCGTGGCGACTGGGGCGAGGGTGGCTGGAGCGGCAACTGGCGCGGAGAAGAACGCAGATAGGCAGCGGTAGCCCGTGAATTGCCGTCACCGTGAAAGCGCCTCGGGGGTATATTCCCGAGGCGTGTAGTATCCGGTTCTCGATTGTTTACCGATCAGCAATTATCCAGAAATGGATGGCGTAACTCGCTCTGCGATGCGTCGTTTTGGCCGCCTAGTCTAGCGGTTCTTCTTGAGCGGCGGAACGAACTTGTAGTCGATATCCCATGGGAAGTAGATCCATTTGTCCTGGCTGAACTCCTTGACGCACAGATCGACTACCAGTCGCCCCTTCGGCTTGGCGTAGAGCGTAGCGAAGTAAGCCTTGGGTAGCAGCTTGCGGATGACGCGGGCGGTGTTGCCGGTATCGACCAAGTCGTCGATCAGCAGGAAGCCCTCGCCGTCGTGGTCCACGCCCTTGAGCACCTTGACCTCGGAACGCGCGCTCTGGGTGCCGGATTCGGCTGATTCGTAATAGCTTGAAGCGCAGATCGTGTCGAGCAGACGGATTTCCAGCTCGCGCGCGACGAGCGCCGCCGGGATCATGCCGCCGCGCGCGATAGCGATAATGCCCTTGAACGGGCTTTTTTTCATCAGCGCATGACACAGGATGCGTGTATCCCTGTGCAGTTCGGGCCAGGAGATCACGATGTCGTCGCGATATGGGCTGGTAATCGTAGTTTCCATGGCGCATTCCTTAATTGAATGGTTGCATTATATTCGCAGGCGCTGGGCAAGTACGTCTATTGCCGATGAAGCAAATCCCACGGTAAATGTGACCTTCCGCGCTTCCTGAAAGAACAGATCTCGGAGAAATTGGGAGAGGTTTTGAAGTGCATTTAAGTCCCGGACGGCGTACTGGAGAGGATCAGCAACGGTTTTGAGTATGACAAGGAAGTAACTCCCACATGCAGAAAGCCGTTCGAAATGATCTTTGAAAGGACGAAAAGTAGAAATGGTCGGCCTTAGCGGACGATTTTAGAACTTTGGTCTTGTCATCCTCGTACGAGTCTGTGCTGTGACTCTAACTCGGAGAGCGCATTGAGGGACGGCTACTGTTCCGTCGGCGAGATCAACACGAGCTGGTCGCAGTGCGCGTGATCGAAGCGGATCCGGAAAACCTGACGCTTGCCTTCTTGGAGCGGCTTGTTTTCCATGTCCACCTGTCCGACAATCGGTATCGCTCCGCAATCAGCACTGATGTAGAGACTGAAGGTACCCGAGGTCTTCGACGTCAACAGGACCTCGTACACCCCGCTTGCGGGGTCGCGGAACGTGATCGAGTACACCGTTGCCGTCGAGCGATTCTCGCCGAGATCTTCTTCGCCTTCCAATTCCTCAGTTGCATTCGTCGCCGAGCGATAGTTCCGCGTCGTCAACACGTCGTGGCCGATGCGGTGACCCTTCGGATCAATGATTACCATCGAGTGCTTTGAACCGTTCGGATACGACTTCAGAAGGAAGGTAAGTTCGTCGGCGGGTTGCGTTGCGGGTAGCCGTTCAATGTGGCTACCGATGCCCTGCGCCGGGGCTGTCTGCTGCGCTGTGCAACTTATGGTCGCAATGCACAAGAAGACTGCCATCCATCGTCGTGATCTCGTCATTGAGCGACCTCCAAGCTTGGGACAGGAGGACAGCATGCCCTCCCGCCGCCCAAGATTAACTAACCACGTTCATTGCGTCACGAACACCAGCTTGTCACTATCGGTAGCTTCCCGCCCTGAAGCGACAAACCCTTTGATCGATAATTGCAGCACATTCTTACCGGCCACGAGCGGCAGCGGAACAGTCTCGAAAGTTCCTGTCTCCGGGTGGAACCATCTGGTCACGTCCGCACCGTTCAACGTGGCCGAGAAGGTCGCCGGATCGGTCGTCGCTCCGTAAAAGAGCATAAGCTGGAACGTGCTAACGCCCGTCGGCAGTGTCGTCGTCGGGGCAGTCGGGTTCGCGTATGAAAGGAACTTGTTGACGTCTCTCGGGCGTTGACCGCCGCCGTCGAATCCGCCGGAGAGTTGGATCGACATCGCGGCACCCGGAGTCTTCGCGTACGTGAACTCGAACTGCTGGACTGAGCCCTCATACGTCGGCACTTGGATCAGCTCGGTCTTTCCCGAAGGATCGCCGTTGCTGTCGGACGTGTTGAAGTACATGTTGTACGTACCGGTCGCACTCCCCGTCAGTTTCAACTGATACGTTCCTTCCGAGGGCTGAAGTACGAGCAGCTCCTTCACGTCTTCCGTGGAGATCTCGTCTCCGATGTCTTCTTGTCCAGTCAGCTGATAACTGGCATTCGGTACACCGGCGTACGAAGTCTGCGTCGTATTGTCATACCCGACCTTATTGCCGGAGGGATCGGTCAACACCGGATCGACTGGCGAGTACAGCAGCAGAGAGACAATGCTTCGGTCGCTGTAGACGTACTCCGGCCCCGCGTACACCTTGTTCCCGACGTACTGGTTGGCGTATCGCTGCAAGGTCGTGACATCGCCGTTCGCAGGATCATTGATGAGCCACGTCGTGCGTCCCGCATCGCGACCATAGACCGTCACCCAGTGCGAGTGTCCGTTGCGCAGTACTTCCATCGGCTGCGGACCATAGCGACAGATCGAAGCTTCCACGCCAGTATCGTCGAGCTTGCCACTGCTCACCAGGTTCACGATCGGGACGTTGAGTTCCGCAGAGACGCGAGCCACCGCACGCGGATCAACGTTTCCCGGACCATTCCAACCGCGTCCATCGAGGTTCAGCAGGTCGTTCATCTGATCGGGCGCGACGGCGATCACGTGGTAGCCGGGCAGCGCGTGGTAATCGATGATGTTGGACAGAGCCGTCACCATGCACCCTTTGCGGCGAATCGTGAACTGCTTCTCCTCGCTGTCGTTGCTGCACCAGATGCCTTTCTGAGTAACGTCAGTGGTCAGGTAGCACTCCTTGTCGTACGGGTGCGTCGCCCACAACGTATCGGCCTGGCTGAAGGACGGAACCCATGAGCTGCCATCGCTCTGGACGGCGATCTGCGGCAGCAACGTAAACGTTCCCTCGTAGAAGTTCACACCGTTGTCGTAGAAGTCCATCTTCCAGACGCCGGTCGTCGCGCACAGCACCTCCTGATACCAGAGTACTTCGATCTGGGCGGAGCCGCAGAGCGGTCCGTAGCCAGGGAGGCCGAGAAAGCAGTTCGTCGAGCCGTTGTAGTTGGAGTAGAAGGTGACCGGCGACCACTGCGTAGGGCTGCTGCCGGGAGCGGTCGACGTTGCATACCACTGTTCGCCGTCGTAGAGGCCCGTCAGCGTGGTGTCGCCGCCGACAAAGGTATCACGGAAATAGGCGGTTGCGCCGCCAGACATCACCAGCCAGGTCTTCTCCTCCGCCGGATAGCGTTCGAAATAGTTGAAGCCGGACGCTGAGGCGAGATCGAATGGTTGGACGATTTGCGACTTCTTACTGCTGACTTGACTTGCGTTCTGGTTCGGCAGCTGCCGCACCAACACATGTTGAGCAAATGCGCTGGCCGAGAGGACTAGTGCACAAAAGACAAAGAGCATGCGACGCATGGAAACCATCCTTGTACTATTGGCGGATTCGGAACTATTCTCCGCACTCGCTTTGTCGGCACGACGTTGAAAGACCTAAGGTATAGAGACGCCCCCGTACGAATGTACTGGGACCGCAGACTACACCGAATTTGAACTCAGAGCTGATCCATGCTAGGAGGGGGAAGATCCGTAGCGCGGCCCGCCTGTCTCACGAACAAACAAACACGATGCGACAACACTACATGGGAAATGCAATCAAGCTACTCTGCTTAACGTTCGTATTGCAAATGAATATTTCATATCTTCTAGGGTTACTAAAGTTCGGAGATTCGGAGAAGTCCTGCGTTGGGCTTGTAAACGAGATTCCACTGCGTGAGTTCTTAGCAACCGATCCGTCGCGTCCACAACAGAAATGGAGAAACGCTGCTTGGTCTTGATTCGGGCTGATTTTGGACTAACTCCAGACCTGCTTTCGTCCCAACTTAGATACACAACCAATTCGTGGGCGGGAGCGACGAGCGAAGCGGCAGCACGGAAGTGCGACGTCGCTCCCGCCCATGTTCTGTCTTGTGGTTGACCCTGCTCTTTCGATGATCAGCTTTAATTGCAATGGGTTACAGATCCGTGTGTAGAGGTGAAGATGCAGCAGCGATGCGAGGTATGTGTATCAGCCAGCATTTGCCACCCGATGCCAGCCCATATGCTCGAACAAACTCGAATACCGTCCGAGCTTGTTCGAGTTCCATTCGAAGATTGTCCAAGTTTTGTACGAAGATCATTCGAAGTCTGTTCGAATCTCACGGCGTTGCTCGCCTGTACTTCATGCTCCACAGTGGGTAGTCGTACTCCAGCAAGTGTCCTCGAATTTTCACGTGGCTGTTGGAGAAGCGGCGGAGAAACTGGTGCTCGGCCCCGTCAAAGTTTCGCGGCGAGTCGGCAACGTAGACGACTTCGAGATTCGGCAACGTGTGCAGAAGAGCGTCGTGCTGTTCGAGCCAACGTTCGAGCGACGAGAGCGAGCGCTGGCCTTCATCGACAAACGCAAAGCTCACGAATGGAAAGTCGCCGCGCTTTTCGGTAACGGCAATCGGCATCCGGTCGGGAAAGAAACGAGAGTGGCTCGGTATTTGATCGCCGCGTCGCGGAAGCGTGGTCATCGGCAATCGAAGGTTGCTGTGGAAGAACTCAACCTTCGCACTCCCGCTCTCCAGAAACTTTCTGTCGGGATGGTCGAGGACGTAGTCGAGCTGCATCAACCGGAGCTTGATCTCGCGGTCGGATTTTTCGCGGCGGTTCTGCGAGTCCGGTTGATTGATCACACTGTAGAGCAGCTTCGCCTTCAAGTGGTAGACGTGCCGCCCGGTTGCGTATTCGATGGGGCGGAGATGCTCGCGCTCCATTGCTTTCTGGAGAAACCGCGTCGCCGATTGACGCATCAGGCCGAGTCGTCCATGCAGTACAACTTCATCGAGGAGTTCTGGGATGCTTGTCGCGTCGTGAATCTTGAATGCCCGCGTACCTGACGAAGAGAGCGCTTGCTCAATGGCGGCGC
>DATLJC010000003.1:0-63507 GCA_035539055.1 Saccharimonadales bacterium (SeqCode)
CTTGGTTCTCGCGAGCGACTGTCATTTTGGCCCCAGAGAATCCCTCATCTACACTAGGACAATGGTTCGCTTTATCGCACTCTTTCTTCTAGCCGCGACCTTGTGGTTCGCCTGGGCCTTAGCCATCCCGGTCGCCCCTCCCGTGCCGCAGACCTTGCTCTTCCCGCCGGGCTCTTCCTCCAGAACCATCGCTGCCGAACTCGAACGCGCCGGAGTCCTGCGCAGCCCGCTCGCCTTCAAACTCCTGCACTACGCCATGCCTGGCAAAAAGCTCAAAGCTGGCGAATACCGCTTTACCCGCGCCGCCAGCGGCCTCGAGGTCTTCGAGCGCATCGCTCGCGGAGACGTGCTCGTGCACAGCGTCGTCGTCCCCGAAGGCTACAACATGTTTGAGATTGCCGCCGCCGTCGAAGCCGCGGGTCTCGGCAAAAAGGAGGACTTCCTCCACGTCGCCACTCACGACACCGAACTGATCCGCGCCATCGATCCGCGGGCAAAATCGCTCGAAGGCTATCTCTTCCCGGACACCTATCTGTTCTCCCGAACCATGACCATGCACGACATGGCCGCCACCATGGTCCGCCGCTTCCAGAAGGAGGCGCAAACCCTCGGCCTCTCCAATGACACTCACCGCCTCGTCACCCTCGCCTCCATCGTGGAAAAGGAAACTGCCGCCGCCGACGAGCGTCCCGAAGTTGCCAGCGTTTACAGCAATCGCCTCTCCCGCAACATGGCCCTCGCCGCCGATCCCACCGTGGCCTACGCGGCGCAGCTCAACGGCAACTATCGCGGCACCATCTACCAGAGCGATCTGCAATCCGACTCGCCCTACAACACCTACAAATTCCCCGGCCTGCCCCCCGGACCCATTGCCAATCCCGGCGCGGCCTCCCTGCAAGCTGCCATGCAACCGGCCAACACCGCCTACCTGTTCTTCGTCGCCGTCGGAGACGGTACCGGACGCCACCATTTCTCCGCCAACTTCGAACAGCACGAGCGCAACGTCATCGCCTATCGCAAAGCCATGAAGGCCCATTGATGCTGACCGTATGCGAGCCAATCAGTCGAGCCGATTAATAATCTCGGGTGCCCCATCTCTGCCTTCTTTTGGCAGAGGTGGGAGTCGGTACCTTCGCGCCGAGAAATCCCTCGCGCTTGCCCTGTCGTTGAACTTGCAATCTAATGAGACCTGATGCCCATCTCAAAAAGGAAGGCGCACTAACCGAATGCAACTTCCTCCCACCCTCCGCCACGCCATCGAGCAGGAACTCGCCTCCTCCAACCCCGCGCGTCTCCGCGCCGCCTCCGCCACTCTCAGCGACAGCTATCGACGCGATCCCGCCCCCTCCAAAGCAAACCCGCCTCTCTCAAATAACGAACAGCGCGCCGCCTACCTCGCCGTGCGCCTTCCCGCCACCTATGCCGCCGTCGTCGCCGTCCTCAACTGGACCCGCGACACCGCACCAGACGAACTCCATTCCGTGCTCGACCTCGGCAGTGGTCCCGGCACCGCGCTCTGGGCCGCCACCCAGGTCTTTCCCGGCCTTCAATCCGCAACGGCCTTCGAGCGCGATCCCCGGCTCATTGAAATCGCCCGCCGCCTCGCCGCCCAAGCCGAACACCCCATGCTTCGCGACACCACCTGGCTCCAGGGCGATCTGAACGCAACCCTCCCCGCTGGCTCATGGGATCTCGTGATCTGCTCCTACGCCCTAAATGAACTGCCCGACCAGCAACGCGCCGAACTCGTCCGTCAGGCCTGGGCGCGCACCGCCAAACTTCTCGTCATCATCGAACCCGGAACCAAGCCCGGTTTCGCCAACATCCTCGCCGCCCGCGCCCGCCTCTTGGCCCAGGGGGCAACCCTCGCCGCCCCCTGCCCCAACGCTTTGGCCTGTCCCATGGCCGCCGGAGGCGACTGGTGCCACTTCGCCGCCCGCGTCGAGCGCACCGCCGAACATCGCCGCCTCAAGGACGCGACGCTCGGACATGAAGACGAAAAATTCTCCTACATCGCCTTCTCCCGCGACTTCCTTTCCAACCCCGTTCAGCGCCCCTCTGCCCGCATCGTCCGACATCCGAAGATTTTCAGCGGATACACCCAGCTCACCCTCTGCCGCGAAGGAGAGATCGTCAACACCACCATCACGCGATCGAAAAAAGCAGATTGGCGCAGGCTAAAGCGTCTGGGCTGGGGCAGCGGCTGGTAGCTCCTGCTCGGTTCCGGGCAACTCTGGGACACGCAGCGCTCCTCTGAACCAAGGGAAAGGCAGAATGGCGGGCCACATGCATCTAGCAGCCAGAGCAAATGTAGAATCGGGCGTAGTTCCTCTCCACAGCGCGGTCCTCTGTGTTGATTGCGAATCCATTACCATGGGCCTCTCCGACGAATGCCTCGTCTGCGGTAGCCACTCCCTTTTCAACCTGGAAAGATTGCTCGGCGGAACCCAACCCTCAAGAACCAACGCCCGCAGCTCTGGGAGCGCCGTCCTGTTCGACACCGACATCGCCATTCGTCTCACTCAGACTGGTCCACGGGAATTGAGCGCCATCGTCGAAGCCATCGGCAACCTGCTTCGCTCCCGGCAGATCGCAGGCGAGGCCGAGATTCATCTCAACGTCGAGCCCGTAATCGCTCCCAAGGCCGCCGCCTCAGATTCCGAGTCGCGCAAAGCCGCCTAAATTGGCTCCCTGAGCACCGTTCTTGTTTTTGCTCTTGCCCTTGTTCTTGTTTTTGCTCTTGCCCTTGTTCTTGCCCTTGCCCTTGTTCTTGCCCTTGCTTCTGCTTTGCTCTTGTCTCTGCCTTTGATTTTGGGTCATCCTGAGCCGAAGGCGAAGGACCCCAGCACTGCCTAAATCTCCCGCGCGATCTCAAGCTTTTCAACCACCAATCGATTTTCGCTTTCTTCAGCACTACCCATAAGCTGCTCCGCCTACTCCGGCAGAAACCGATACCCAATCCCGCGCACCGTAATCAAATATTTCGGCGATGCCGGCGAATCTTCCAGATATCTTCGCAGCCGCACGATGAAGTTATCTATCGCCCGCGTGTCCGTGTCCTCGTGCAGTCCCCAAACCTCTTCCAGAATCTGCTTACGGCTCACGTTCTCATTGCGATGATCGATGAAGTAGCGCAGCAGGGAAGCCTCCATCAGCGTAAGCTGAATCCTTCCCGCAGGCGCCGTCAGCTCCAGTGTGTTGAAGTCGAATGCGCGTCCATCAAAGCTGAACACATCGTGAGCTACAGGAGTCGGCGGTCCCTCGATCTTGCGACCCGGCCCCGCCTCAACTCCGTCACTCTCGGCCACCGCCGCCCCCGGCTTGCGCTCCCGGGCCGACACTTCGCGCTGCCACTGCGTCCGCCGCAACAGCCCGTGAACCCGCGCAATCAGAATGTTCAGTTCAAATGGCTTTGGCAGATAATCATCCGCTCCCGCCGCAAAACCTTTCAGCACATCCTCCGGACGCGAGCGCGCCGTCAGCATAAGGATGGGAACATAGTTCTGCGCCGCCCGTAGCCGGTCGGCAACATCGAAGCCATTCACTCCCGGCAGCATGATGTCCAGTACCACGGCGTCAAAGTGCTCGCCGCGATCAAGCAGAGTTTCCAGCGCAGCCTCGCCCGTCTCCACCGCGGAGACCTCGTGGCCCTCCACCTCAAGATTGAACAGTAGCCCTTGCGCCAGGTGAACTTCATCTTCGACGATCAGAATGCGTGGCATCGCGAATGATGTTAGCGCACAAAACCGGACCAAGGCGAGCCGGAAGCTGCAAGATGCCTCCTCCAGTTCAGGCCAAAAAGAGCTCCTGGCCGTCTATGATGACTACCAGGAGCTCTTGAATCACAACGATTTACTATGCAATCAACAACCGAACCCAACCCCGTTTACCAACCAGGCAATCCTCAAGCACCCTGCACAACGATTGTTCGATTGATAAACCTGGCTTCGAAACCCATTACCCAACAAATCAATCTTTAGGCCCGAACCGTCTGGCCCTCGCGCGCCAAGGTCGCCATGTGTTGAGCAGCTTCCTTGCCGGTGCGAATGCAATCCGGAACGCCAATTCCTTTATAAAAATTTCCCGCGATAGACAGGTTCTTCATCTGCTTCAGCGTAGCGCCAATGCGTTCGATGCGCTCCAGGTGCCCCGGCGTGTACTGTGCCATCGAACGATCCCAGCGATACACCTTCACAAACCACGGCTCTGCCTCAAGCCCCGCAATCTTCTTGAGCTCCTTGCGCACCACGTTCGTAATTTCTTCATCGCTCAATTTCAGCACGCCCTGATCATTGGCTCCGCCAAGGAAGCAGCGCACCAGCGCCTTGTTATCAGGCGCTCGGAACGGGAACTTGGTGTGGACGAAAGTTGTCGCCAGCATGCGTGTTCCTTCGCTGCGCGGAATTAGAAATCCAAATCCCGGAGGACACTTCTTCAACTGCTCTCGCTCGTAGCCCAAGGTCACGGTGACCGACGAGCTGTACTCGACCTTGCCCAGATCTTCCGAGAGCTGCGCATCGATTGCCGCCAGCATCGTCGATGCAATGCGCGCCGGAGTAGCAAAAATCACGCTGTCGAAGTGCTCTGGCCCGCGAGGCGTAATCAATTCCCAGCCGCCATCTTTTTGCGTGAGCTGGCCTACTGCGGTCGAAGTGCGAATGCTCTGCGGATTCAGCCGCGCGACAATCGCATCGATCATCTGTTGCATGCCGCCCTTGAGCGAGCTGAACAGCGGCTTCGGCGAATATCCCTTGGCCTTCTGCATCGCCGCCATTTTCTTACGTCCCGCCAGCATTGCGCGGCACAGCGAACCGTAGTTCTCTTCCATCTCAACGAACTTCGGCAGCACCGCTCGAACGCTCAACGAAGCAGCGTCGCCACCGTAAACTCCGCTAAGTAACGGGTCCGCAAGACGGTCCACCACTTCGGATCCGAAGTGACGTTCCACCATCTGTGCCACCGTTTCATCCTTGCCCACCGGGCGCGGCGGATGCAGCAGTTCGCCGAGCATCTTGAACTTTGTGCTCCACGAAAACAGGCGCGTTAGCGCCGTGGGAATCAGCTTTGTCGGCACCATGAACATCAGCCCATCCGGCATCGGAATCAATTGTCCCTTCACCAGGATGTAGGTGATGCGTTGCGAATCGTTTGAGCCGATCAGGTCGTTTGCAATTCCGAGTTCTGCGCAAAGCTGATTGGCCCAGGGCTTTTCAGTAAGGAAAGAATCCGGCCCGCCTTCGACAACGCAGTCGCCCACCTTATCGCTGAACATCACACCGCCAAGCCGATCGCTAGACTCGAAGAGAGAGTATTCGACCGGCGCGCCCGCGGCACGTTCCTGCTCCAAATAATAAGCGGCACTAAGACCAGAAATGCCGCCACCAATAATAGCGATACGCATATAGGGAACTCCCGTTCTGTATAACAGAGGGCTTCGCGCAATTATGCGAGGTCCAATAAAAAATCGAAGCCGCTCTACTAGCCCGACTGTGCCATCGAGGCAAATCGCGTGCGCGCCAGCTGCGCGACGGCTCGCGCAAAGAGCACGGAATCATTCAGTGATTCTGCCCGCGTCAGCGCAATGCCCTTTGCATCGGCAAAATTCTTGAAAGCGATATCCACGTCATAGAGCACTTCCACGTGGTCGCAGACGAAGCCAATCGGCTGCACGAACAAATACTTATGACCCGCTACGGCAAGCTCCTCAATGACGCTCTCAACCGTCGGCCCCAGCCACTCTCCGCCGCTCATGCCCTGGCTCTGGAAAGCAAAGCGCCAATGTCCGTTAATCTCGGGAATAGTCGCGGCGACTAACTCAGCGGTCTCGCGAGTCTGCCGCTCGTAATCGTCGCCGGCTTCAATCGTTCGTACTGGAACGCTGTGCGCAGTAAACAAAACTGGCACCGGCGCGTTGGCATCAAGGCATGCGCGCGACCAGCCATCGCGCAGCTTTTCCGAGAATGCGCGAATCAGTAACGGCTCGGAGTGCCACTCCGGAACGAAGTCCACGGTGAACGGCGCTTTGCCGGTTTCGCCAATCACGGCGCGACGGTACAGGCCGACGCTGGTGCGTGAGTTGTGCGGCGCAAGACAAATGGTGAGCGCGTGCGTTACACCGTCTGCAGCCATCTGCAAAACCGTGTCGCGAATGTACGGTTTCCAGTTGCGCATACCGACATAGGTAGGCAACCCCAGCTCGGCTGAAATGCGAGCCGCCTGTTGCATGGTGATTTCCGTTAGCGGCGAGCGGCCAATCAGCGAGTAGCGGTGCTTGATCTCATCAACAACGGCGGGTGGAAGCGGCCGCCCACTGGTCACGTTGGCCAGATAGGCCGGGATCTCGGAGATCGTCTCCGGAGTTCCATGCGCAAGCAGCAGGACGGCAGGCTTCTGCATATTTATCGAGTCCCGGCGATGGCGCTACGATGCTGCGCCGAATACTCCCGAACAAATTTTGCCAAGCCCTTCACGTTCTCCACCGGAGTTTGCGGCAGAATTCCGTGACCGAGATTGAAGATGTGTCCTGGACGGTTTCCCGCCAGATCCAGAATGTTCTTGGCGCGCAGCTTCAATTCATCCCATTCCGCAAACAGCAGGACGGGGTCGAGATTGCCCTGCACGGCGCAACGATGGTTCAACATCTTCCAGCCTTCATCAAGAGGAACGCGCCAGTCGAGACCAATCACGTCGGCCTCGGTCTCATTCATGGAAGGCAACAGGGTAGTGCTGTCGGTTCCAAAGTAAATGATGGGCACGCCGGTCTTCTTCAGCGCCGAGATCAGCTCCTTGGTGCGGGGAAGAACGTACTTGCGATAGTCCTCCACGCTCAGGCAGCCAACCCAGCTATCGAATACCTGGATAACATCGGCACCGGCCTTCACCTGGTCGGCGATATAGGCGGCGAGCACGATGTTGAGCTTGCGCAGCAACTCATCCCAAACCTTCGGCTGGCGATACATCAGCTTCTTCACTTCGAGATAGTTGCGCGAACCGCCGCCCTCGACCATGTAGCTCGCAAGGGTGAAAGGCGCGCCGCAGAATCCGATCATGGGGAGTTTGTCTCCCCAGTGTTTCACGCACGCGGCAATAGCCTCGGAAACATACATCAGATCCGGCGCGCCGTCCGTCGTGAGAACCTTGATGTCTTCTGCCGAGCGGATTGGCTTCTCGATAACCGGGCCTTCTCCAGCGGAGAAATGGAAGGGTAGACCCATGACTTCCAGGGGAAGTAGCAGGTCGGCGAAGATGATAGCGGCATCGACTTCCAGAGCCTCGGCAGCCGTGATTGTTACTTCCGCGGCCAGTGCGGGCTTCTTGCAGATTTCGACGAGGGAATGGTGCTTGCGGACTTCGCGATACTCGGCCATGTAGCGGCCAGCCTGGCGCATAAACCAGACAGGGGTCGAGTCGGTGGAAAGACCTTTACAGGCACGGACGAATAGCGAATTGGGAGAAGACATAAAGGTTAAAGTTTATCAGAGCGGGCGAAATCCAGCTTGTGATAGGAGTCACAGGGCCTCCCTCGCCGGTTCAGCTCCGTACTTTTCCGAGACCGCGCTGATGGCCTGGAGTTCGCGCAAGGAAGTCCAGGCCACGTTCGCTTAGTGGCGGAAGTGCCGCACTCCGGTCAGCACCATGGCGAGCCCCAGCCGGTCGGCAGTATCGATGACTTCCTGATCGCGCACCGAACCACCGGGCTGAATGATAGCCGTTGCCCCGGCATTGGCGATGACCTCAACGCCGTCCGGGAAAGGGAAGAATGCATCGCTGGCGGCGACGGTTCCGACCAATGGCAGCACGGCTTTTTCCACGCCGATCCGGGCCGAATCAACCCGGCTCATCTGCCCCGCTCCCACGCCGACGCTCTGGCCTTCACGGGCATAGAGAATTGCATTCGACTTTACGTGCTTGCAGACTTTCCAGGCGAAGAGCATCGCCCGCATCTCTTCTGCCGTCGGCGGACGCTTGCTGACCACCTTCAGATCGGCTTCGGTAATCGGGTACACATCGTTGTCCTGCACCAGTACTCCGCCGGAAACATTCTTCAGCACCCACTTCTGCTTCAAATCGGCGATCTCAACCAGGCGAAGATTTTTCTTCTTGGCAAAAGCTTCGCGAGCCTCCGAAGTAAATCCGGGAGCGGCAATTGCCTCGACAAAAAGCTTCGCCATCTCGCTGGCGGCTTCGCCGTCGATCACGCGGTTCACGCCAATCACGCCTCCAAAGGCCGAGACCGGATCGCATTCGAGAGCGCGAACGTAAGCCTCTTTCAGCGTTGCTCCCGTGGCGGTCCCGCAGGGATTGGTGTGCTTGATGATGGCGCACACCGGCTCGGTGAATTCCTGCGCCAGGTCCCATGCCGCCTGCAGATCGACGATATTGTTGTAGCTCAGTTCCTTGCCCTGGAGTTGATTTCCGTTTGCGACGCCTTTGCCACTGCCATCCGAATAGAGCGCCGCCTTCTGGTGCGGATTCTCGCCGTAACGCAGGTCGAATGCTTTATGAAACTGAAGGCGCAGCGTCTCAGGGAAACTGGCGCTCTGTCCGACCTGACTGATATCAAATTTTGCCTCGTCATCGACGGTGATTTCGGCGAGCGCATTGGCGATAGCCGTGTCGTAAGCAGCGGTGGTGGCGAATGCCTTCTGGGCGAGTCCCCACTTTGTCTTCAGCGAAAGATCGCCGGAGCGCTGCTCCATCTCGGCGGCGATTGATTCGTAATCTGCGGCGGAGGTCACGATGGCGACATCCTGAAAATTCTTGGCCGCCGAGCGAACCATCGAAGGGCCGCCGATGTCGATGTTTTCAACGATCTCCTCGAAGTGGACCCCGGGCTTCCCCGCCGTTTTCTCAAACGCGTACAAGTTCACCACCAGCATGTCGATGGGCTGAATCCCATGTTCGTTGATCGCCGCCACGTGGGCAAGGTTCGAGCGCATGTGCAGAATGCCGCCGTGAACCTTTGGATGAAGCGTTTTGACTCGGCCATCCAGCATCTCCGGGAATCCCGTTAGGTCGCTGATATCGCGAACTGCAAGGCCCGCATCACGCAGTACGCGTGCGGTTCCGCCGGTGGAGACCAGTTCCACGCCGAGGGCGGCGAGCCTGCGGGCAAATTCAACCAGCCCGGTTTTATCGGTGACACTCAGGATGGCACGTTCGATCTTTGCCATGACTTCCTCGCTAACGATGAATTCTTCCGGATGACCGGGAGGGATCGCCTGACGGCATTCTGGTTGCCGCAGGGGATTTTGGTGATTTGCCCGTCCTATTCGCGTCGGCGAACCGGCGGTAGCACGGAATTAGATGTCTTTGCGAGCGCGCGCTTTCAGACGGACTTGCCCGCCCTTCACCATTACAGTGTACTCGACAGCTTCGCAGTGGAATTGGTTACGAATTTGCGCGGATTTAGCTTGCACGAACTTGGCGAACGAATCGAAGGCGCCGAGCGGCTGTCCGACAACCTCGCGCGCACGTACCACCGCCTCATAGAGCGCTACGACCTCGATGACGTCGCTGGTAAATAGCAGGAAGCTCTCGGGTTCAACGTCGCCTGGCCTGCCCGGTGCATCCACATGGCCGAAGCCGCCGACTCCGAGCAGGGTGTCTTCGGGACGGCGATAGCCCTCGTCTTTAATTCTCGTTTTGCGTCGCCAAAGGTCGCTAAAAACAGAATACTTCTGGGCTACCGAATTCAGACGAAAACGTTGGGGAAAAGTCAGTCGCCCATTATCGAGATTCCGTCGGATCAGATTCTGGACACGTGACTCGGTATCGACCGGGGGCTTCTTGGCTCCTCCGGCAAAATAGATGTCGAATTCGATCTTCAGCCGCCGAAACGAATCTTCCAGCAGCCCTAACTCTTCATCAATGGTCACTTCTTCACGCGATAGCGGCGACAGAACGTAACGGACGGGATCGCGCTATAGTCTCGGAATATAGCATAAGTACCATGCTTTCCCGCGATTTGAAGAGGAACGAAGGGTCTGCGTCCGTCTCTCCGGACGGCCATGTTCGACGTAAAAATAAAATGATTGCGGAAGCTGTACAAGCCGGGCCTTAACTCGCATCTAAGCTGACATGTTCCGTGCAGAAAAAATTCGTGTTGCTGTGGCCGACGACCACGCCGTCTTGCGTGAATCTCTTTGCGCTCTGCTCGCCGCACAACGTGATTTTGAGGTAGTAGGCACGGCCAGCAACGGGTTGGAAGCCCTCGAAATGGTCGAAAGAGAACATCCCGACGTTCTGGTGCTTGATCTATTCATGCCGAACCTGGATGGCTTTGAAGTGCTCCGCCAGCTTGATCGCGCCACTGAGCGGGTCTCCAGCGTGGTGCTCACTGGATCGGAGAGCCAATCCGATTACGTGCAAGTGGTTCGACTAGGCGCCCGCGGATTGGTGCTGAAAGGCGATACACCGGAAAAGCTGTTCGCCGCCATACGAGCTGTGGCCGACGGTGAACTGGCATTCAGTGACGATGTAGCTCAGGGAGTTCTGATGGCCATGACCTCTGAAACCCATCAGGAGCGAGCGACCAATCTGCAGCGGCTCAGCGAACGTGAAAAGCAGATTGCCTATCTTGTGGCGCGTGGCATGAAAAACAAAGATATCGCCCTGCAACTCACGATCAGCGAGAACACCGTGAAACGGCACCTCCAAAGCATCTTCAGCAAGACCGGAGCCAAGGACCGTCTCGAACTGGCCGTCATTGCCCTGACGGAAAGCTCCAACGCCGCATGAACTCTGTCGCCGAGTAGCGAGCGCACCCAACGAGGATGTTCCTCTATTACTTCTTTACTTCCTTCCGATAATTGCTCTGCCGCGATTGCCTCATCTTGATTGACACTGCGCTACAAAGCTCCTAAAGTCATCACATCGGCTACCAATAATGTCCGGCACCTGAGTTGTGGAAGGAATCCTTCCTGTCTTTCGAGTTGCCATTCGTAAATTGGAGTCGTGTTCTTTGCCAATTCAGCGTTCGCGCGCCTGAGGCTCTCGCCTCCAGGCATGGGAAGCGGGTGAGAATCCCGCGCTGCCGCGCAACTGTAAGTCGGGGAAAGCCCCTTGTAGCCACTGTGCAATTTGCATGGGAAGGCGTGAGGCGACCCGGTCTGTAAAGACCACCCGAATAGCCAGGAGACCGGCGCGAACACACCCACAACCCCTTTCGCGTGTGAGGGAGGATGTATGCGAGCTTTCCGCCTCGTAGTTTTTTGTTTTTTCCTGCTTGTAATTTCTATTTCCGCCTCTGCCCTGGACCTTAGTGTCCGCGTGGTCGATCCGTCGTCCTCCGCAGTGCCCGCGGCACGTGTCTCGGTATTTTCTGCCGATGGCAAGGTGCTGGGTGTCAGCACCAGTTCCGGCGCCGGTGTTGCCGTTTTCAAGAATCTTTCCGGCAGCGTTCGCGTTCGTGTAGATGCTCGTGGCTTCGGTCCGCTGGAGATCACAACCACGGCGCCTTCTGAAATCACAGCCCATCTCAACGTTGCAACCGCCGAACAGACGGTCGTTGTTACGGCCGATGCGACTCCTCTGCAAGCCGAGAAGTCGGGAGCTGCCGTCTCCACACTCGGGACAGAGACGCTTGGCGTGCTGAATCTGCCGGAGCTGTCCGATAATTTTCGATTCATTCCAGGCGTGTATGTCTCAGATGGCGGGCAGCGTGGGGGACTCACCACGATGTTCGTCCGTGGGGGTGAGTCCAACTACAACAAGGTGATTGTCGATGGCGTCCCAGTGAATGAGGACGGCGGTACGATCAATGCCGGAGTGATTCCCGCCTATCAGGTTGACCGTGTCGAGATGGTACGTGGAGCGGTCAGCACGCTCTATGGTTCCGACGCGATGACCAGCGTGACTCAACTCTGGTCCGCTACCGGACGGACGCGCACGCCCCAGTTGAAGTTCGGCTCCGAGGGGGGAACGTTCTCCACCGCCCACGGCTTTGCTTCTCTCTCCGGTGTGGTCAGACAATTGGACTACAACGCATTTGGCGATCAATTTCAAACCGACGGTCAAGGTGTGAATGACAGCTATGAGAACGCAATGCAAGGAGCGAATCTCGGGCTGAAACTGTCAGGCTCCAGCGCGCTCCGGCTGCGTCTCCGTCATGCTAACTCGCGTACAGGCGTGCAGAGTGACTGGTTCTATCCGTACCCCGGCGTTACGTCTATCCCTCCTGCTACTTATCAATATGCGCGGCAGAACGATTTCCTCGGAAGCCTGGAGCTGACGTTCTCTCCAGTGCAAAACTGGCAGAACACCATCACCGGATTCGAATACAACCA
Source organism: Saccharimonadales bacterium (SeqCode) (assembly GCA_035539055.1). Taxonomy (GTDB): domain Bacteria; phylum Acidobacteriota; class Terriglobia; order Terriglobales; family Acidobacteriaceae; genus TOLSYN. Next base: position 12,288 of record DATLJC010000003.1, read on the forward strand.
CATTTTGAAGAATTTCGATCCAGGGTTGGATTTAGCACGGCCCAGCAACTCTGCGTTTGACAGCCGCGACCACTTCAATCGTGCCGGTTTGGATTATCAAAGCGAAATCACCGAACGTAATTGGTCGCGAACCATCGCTGGCTTTCACTTCGAAGACGAGAACGGATACATCTCCAGTACCTATAGCTCGTTCGGTTTTCCGGGCAGCTCCTTCACCCACGGTCTTCGCCGCAACTCCGCATTGTTTGGCGAGCAGGTGATCGACTGGAAGCGCCTGACCATTCAGGGCGGCTTGCGCTGGGAACATAACGAGAGCTTCGGAGATAAAGCTGTTCCTCGTATTTCGGCGTCCTATCTGCTGCACTCCGGTAGTGGATTGTTGAGCGGAACGCGGCTCCGCGGCGGCTTCTCGGAAGGAATCAAGGAGCCTAGCTTCGAACAGAGCTTTGGTATCGCCGGAACATATGTGACCCTTCCCAATCCTAACCTGAAACCGGAGCAGGTTCGCACATTGGAGGCCGGGTTCGTGCAAAACCTTTTTGACAGGCGCTGGAGCGTTTCCGCGATGTATTTCAACAATCGCTTCACCAACCAGGTCGAATACACATTCAACAGCAGTAACTTTACGAGCCAATACATCAATCTGAACCGCTCGCTGGCTCATGGCGCTGAAGTCGAAGTGCATGGACGCCTGAGCCATAGCATCTCTCTTGGCGGCAGCTATACTTACACCTCGACGCAGGCATTATCGGCTCCGTCCTGCCCGACCGGCGGTGGGTGCTCAAGCACCGGGCAATCGTTCATACGCCGTCCGAAGCAACTTGGCAGCTTGCTGACCACCTACACAGGGAAGCATTGGGGCGCGAGTCTGGCGGGAAGCTTCGTTGGGCGGCGTACGGATTTCGATTTTGAGAATTTTCCGATTCCGACGCTAACCCTGCCGGGTTATGCGCGGCTGGATGCCTCGGGCTATTACAACATCAATCGCCACGTTGCCGCGTTTGCTACCGTCCAGAATCTTCTCAACCGAAGGTACGAAGAGGTTGCTGGATATCCGGCATACAAGGCGAACTTCCGAGCCGGTATGCGCTTCCAGTTTGGCGGTGAATAGTTGGTTCTCTAACTGTTCATCGAGGAAGCCGGGTCCCCCACCGGCTTTCTTTGTTTTTGGTGCGCATAACGATGTACGCATAACGTTCTTCGCATAACGACACGTGATATAGCGCACAGGACTGAACGTCTTCGCGCGATATCCTCAAAGCTGAACAGCAATCATAAGAAGCCGGAGAAATTCGTATGCAATGGACGGAATTAGTGCGAGCGCGGCATTCTGTACGGCGGTATCGTCCCGAGCCCGTAGCGCAGGAGTTGTTGGCCCAGATTCTGGAGACGGTGCGAACCTCGCCGTCAGCCGGAAATTTTCAGGCCTATGAGATTTACGTGGTCAGCGGAGCCGAACGCATGAAGTCTCTCGCCGCAGCGACCTTCAATCACGATTGGATCTCACAGGCCCCCATGGCCCTAGTGGTATGCACCAACGCCGCACGCTGCGAGTACGACAACAACGAACATTGGGCGCTGCAGGACGCCAGCATCGCCGCGACGTTGGCTCACCTGGCGATTGTCGAGCTGGGATTGGCGACCTGCTGGGTAGGAGCGTTCATTCCAGCGAAGGTTTCAGAGGTACTCGACATCGCCGATGGCCACGTGCCTCTGGCTCTGTTGCCGTTGGGTTATGCCGATGAAACGCCGCAGCCAAGCACACGCCGTGCAATAGAAGAATTCGTCCACACCCGAGACTAAGGTTTTAATGTTTTGAAAGGTTTTAAGGTTTTAACTTTGAAACCTTGGGAAACCTTGAAACTTTGAAACCTCGCTCTTTACGCTCTGGTCCGAAGTTCCGACTTGTAGTGCTGATTGCGCTGGCGTATTTCGTGAAGTTTGTTGACCTGCTCGGCTCCCAGCGGACGCTCGCAGCCGAGCTGTTTTACCACCAGCGCGATCTTTGCGAAGTGCTCCACGGTCTCCATGTTCATGTAGGCCTGCATCAGGTCGCATCCATAGGTGACTACGCCGTGGTTGGCCATCAGCACCGCATCGTGATCGGGGATATACGGTTCCAGCGCCTCGGAAAGTTCAGAGGTTCCCGGCGTTGCGTAGTGGGCCAGAGGAACGGTGCCGAGCGAGAGCAGAACTTCACTGATCAGCGCCTGATCGAGCGCAAGTCCACAGGCGGCGAAACCGGTGGCCGTGGGAGGATGAGCATGTACGATCGCATGGACGTCCGGACGCATGCGGTAGATCGTCATATGCATCCCGATTTCGCTGGTCACGTCGCGAAAGCCCGAAACCCTGCGCCCATGCATGTCCACCACGAGCAGGTCCTCGGTGGACATCATGCCCTTGCAAATGCAGGTTGGCGTAATCAAGGCCGAAACTTCGTTCAGGCGCACAGAAATGTTGCCGTCCGTTGCGGCAATCAGGCCCCGTTCGTGCAACATCTTGCCGAAGCGCAAAATTTCAAGCCGGGATTCATGCTCGCTCATTACGAACTCAGTCCAATCGGAAATTTCCCGCTCAACGCATAGTACCGTAGGCCCAAGCGCTTGGCCACATTTTCCGTGATCATCTGCTCAATCCTTTCCGGGACCTATAATTATCTTGTGCTTGTTTCCGATTTTGATTTTCCCTTGCCTCCGGAGCTGATTGCCCAGCACCCGCCCGCCGAGCGTGCGGCCTCGCGCATGTTGCATGTGAAGTCGCACGTCGGCCTTAGCTGCCTCCGCGATACGGTTTTCACCGAATTCCCCTCGCTCCTGCGCCCCACCGATCTGGTCGTTTTCAACGACACCCGGGTGCTTCCCGCGCGCCTGTTTGGGCACCGGAGCGGCAGCCGTTCGCAACCTCTCAGTCCTGCCAATCCTGCCTCCCGCGACTTCCTGAAGGGCCGCGTCGAGGTGCTGCTGACCCGTCGCCTTCCCGGCCCGGAACAGCTCTGGCAGGCCCTCGTCCGTCCCGGCAAAAAGATCATGCCCGGCGAGCGGCTATACTTCGGAGACCTGGACGGCCAACCGCAACTCGAGGCCGAGGTGCTCACCCGCGGAGAGTTCGGCGAGCGTACCATCCGCTTTCTGCCTGTTCCCGATTTCTTCGCCCGCCTCGAAGCCCTGGGCCACATTCCCTTGCCCCCCTACATCGACCGCGAGGATACGCCAGAAGATCGCACTCGCTACCAGACGGTCTTCGCCCGCGATCCCGGCTCTGTCGCCGCCCCCACAGCGGGCCTACACTTTACCCAAGAAGTTCTCTCCGAAATCCGCGCCAGGGGAATCGAGACTGCTTCGGTGACCCTCCACGTTGGCCTCGGCACCTTTGCGCCCATCCGCACTGAGGTCGTCGAAGAGCACAAGATTCATACCGAGTGGTATCAGATTCCGGAAGAAACCGCCGAGCGCATCACGCGAGCCAAGCGTGAGGGCCGCCGCGTCGTCGCCATAGGCACCACCACCGTGCGCACACTGGAATACGCCGTCGGCCAAAATCCTCCGGAGCAGGGAGCACCGCAGCAAATCGCCGCCCACACTGGCGAGGCCAACATCTTCATCTACCCCGGATACCGTTTCCGCGTGATCGATGCGATGCTTACAAATTTCCATTTGCCGAAAAGCACGCTGCTGATGCTCGTCTCCGCCTTCGCCGGACGGGAAACCATTCTCAACGCCTACCATCACGCAATTGAGCAGCGGTACCGCTTCTTCAGTTATGGGGATTGCATGTTCATCGAGTAGGGGCTGAGAGGAATCGAGGCGTCGAGGTTTGTTGAGGGTGGTCGAGGTGTTCAGTTTTGGAATAGTTGAATAAAAGCCCTTCCATGCCGAGCCGCCCTGTATTTGTTAGCATTTGATCGTGCCTCCTAAGAAGAAATCCGTCTCTACTGAACCTGCCGTTGCACCCAATGCCCCCGTTCTCCCTCCCACAGGCAAGGGTCGCGTCTTCCTCATCGATGCATACTCATTCGTCTTCCGCGCCTATCACGCCATGATTCGCCAGCGGCCCATGTCCACGCGTTCTGGATTACCCACGGCGGCTACCTATGTCTTCGTCAATATGCTGAACAAGCTGCGCAAGGATTTCGCGCCCGAGTACATTGCCGCTGTGTTTGATATGGGGCCGAGTTTCCGTGAAGCCCAGGGCGCGGCCATGCCTGCGATGAAGAAGCGCGACAAGGAGACGGGCGAAATCGTCGAAGTCGCCTACGCGGGCTACAAGGCCAATCGCACCGAGATGCCCGAAGACTTGCGCCAGCAAATCCCCTACATCCATCGCGCGCTCGACGTGTACCGCATTCCGATCCTCGGACGCCAGGGCTTCGAGGCCGACGACGTCATCGGCACGCTCTCGAAGCGGGCCGCCGAAGCCGGCTATGCGGTTTATGTCGTCAGCAGCGATAAGGACATGATGCAGCTCGTGGATGGCAACGTCTGCGTGCTCAATCCCCCCAAGGACAACCTGATCTGCGATCGCGCCAAGGTCGTCGAGTTGCTTGGGGTCACCCCGGAGCAGGTCGTCGATCTGATGGCCCTGCGCGGCGACTCCATCGACAACGTGCCCGGCGCTCCCGGAATCGGCGACAAGGGATCGGTTGAGTTGATTCAGCAGTTCAAGACATTGGATGAGTTGCTGGCCCATGCCGATGAGGTTCAGAAGAAAACCTATCGCGAATCGCTGCAGCAAAATCGCGAGATGATTCTACTTAGCAAAGAACTTGTCACCATCGACTGCAACGTGGAAATCCCGTTTGAGCCTGAGGCGATGCGCGCGCAAGATCCCGACATCACCGCTGCGCGCGAGCTCTTCGGCGAGTTGGAATTCACCACACTGCAAAAAGAGTTTCTCGCCGAAGGTGAAGCTGTTGGCGAGACCAAGTACGGCGACCTGACTTCCGCAGCGTTCGAAGACCTTGCGAAGGCCAAGACTCTCGCCATCGCGCTAAGTGCAGCCGTCAAACTGACCGAAGCCGAGTCAGCCGAGGCTGTTGGCTCCGACGACGCCCCAGCAGCCGAAGACGAAGTTCCCGAGCAGGGCACACTCGCTCTGGGTGAGCCTCTGGCTCCTGCCGTTGCCGAAGAACCTGCAGCCGCCCATGAGCGCCAGCAGATTGCGCTCTCGTCCGTGAAGTCGGAGAGCTATACGACGGAACTCACAGGTGAGCACCGCGCGCGCATAGCGCGGTTGCTTTCCGACCCCGCCGTCGTAAAGGCCGTACACGATGCGAAGTCCACCGTGCACGCGCTCGCCGATACCGGCTTGACGCTTGCTGGAGTTGAGCACGACACCATGCTCTACTCCTACCTGCTCGACCCTACGTACAGCGCGCATACGTTGCCAGAGGTTGCGCTACGACGGTTGGGCCTCAAGCTCTCCGGTTCTCTCGCCGAAGCAGCCGACATGACGCTTCGCTTGGCCGATACTTTGCGCGCAGAGGTTGAAGCCGAGCCGGAGCTGGCGCGACTCTATCGCGAAATCGATTTGCCTCTGGCGTTTGTCCTGCATGGCATGGAACAGACCGGAGTGCAGCTTGATTGCGAGGTGCTCGCCGTGATGTCGTCAAAGTTGCAATCGGACATTCGCCACCTCGAACACACGATTCACGAGATGGCCGGAGTGGAGTTCAACGTCAACTCACCCAAGCAGCTTGGCGATGTGCTCTTCAACAAAATGGCACTCCCCAAGCCGTTCAAGTACGGCAAGGGCAAGACGATCTCGACCGCGCAGGATGTGCTCGAAGGACTCGCCGGGGAGTACGAGGTTGTCAAGTTGGTGCTTGAGTTCCGCCAGCTCACCAAGCTTAAATCGACATATATCGATGCATTGCCGCAACTCTGCCGCAATGGACGTCTGCACACCAGCTTCAATCAGGCCGCCACGGCCACCGGACGCCTGAGCTCCACGAATCCCAATCTGCAAAATATTCCGATCCGCACCGAGCTTGGCAGGGAGATTCGCGCTGCGTTCGTGTCGGCTCCGGGAAAGAGTCTGATTGCCGCCGACTACTCGCAGATTGAGTTGCGTTTGCTGGCCCACTACTCGCAGGACCCGCTGCTGCTTGAGGCTTATCGCACGGGAAAGGACATTCACACCCTGACCGCCGCAGAGGTCTTCGGCGTGCCTCCCATGTTGATCGACGCCGAGCATCGCCGCCGCGCCAAGGCCGTGAATTTCGGGATTGTCTATGGCCTGTCGCCCTTTGGGCTCGCGCAACAGTTGGGCATTGAGCAGAAGGAGGCCAAGCGCTTCATCGATGCCTACTTCGAGCGCTATGCCGGGGTGCGAGTCTTCATCGAATCGACGCTCGAGCAGGCGCGGCGCGATGGATTTGTGCGCAACCTCTTCGGACGCAAGCGCCCCATCCCTGATCTGCAAAGCAAGAATCCGAACCTGCGTGGTTTTGCCGAACGCACTGCGGTGAACACTCCACTGCAAGGCACCGCTGCCGATCTGTTAAAGATCGCCATGCTGCGCCTGGATCAGGAAATTCGCCAGCGTGGACTGGAGACAAAGATGCTGTTGCAGGTACACGACGAACTGGTGCTTGAAGCACCGCACTCTGAAGTTGAAACCATGAAGTCACTGGTGAAACAGTGCATGGAAGGCGCGCATGCGCTCAGCGTTCCTCTAGATGTCGATGTAAAGGTAGGAGCAAACTGGCGGGATATGGCTAAGTGTTGAAGTACCTGCCTCCGCTTTGATCGCGCAGCGGAGGCAGCGTGCTTGCCTTGATTTCAGCTAAAACGAGATAGAAATCGCGACGCCGGGTCTGCCAGGATATCTACGGTTGAACATGTAATATCCGTTATCGACATAATCCACGTACACTTCGTCGGTCTCATACCAGTTGTCTCCCCAATACTCCGGATACGGATCGACAGGACTGAACCAATAGCCACCGTACTGGAAGCGCGGATATCCGCTCTCCACCACAAACGGCAAGCTGTAAACGCGGAAGAAGTGAGATCGTCCGTAGTGTGCGCGGAAATAAGAATCAGGAACCCGGTATCCGTTGTAACCTCCGCGATCCCTCCACGACCGATGCTCGGATTCCCAGTGACGAGCGCGATGTTCTCGCCACGCGCCGCGCTGCTCTATTTCCTGATGTCGGCGCTCTTGCTGGGTGCGCTGTAGCTGCGGACGCGGTCCCCGCCCTTGCTGCCTGTCTCGCACCTGCTGCTCGTGCCGCTGCGGCTGCATGCGCTGCTGCTCGCGCTGTGACTGTTGTACACGCTGCTGCTCGCGTTGTGACGGTTGCACCCTATGCTGTTCGCGCTGGGATTGTTGTACGCGCTGTGGCTGCTGTACGCGCTCATCACGCTGGGGTTGTTGCGCATGTTGCTGGCGCACATTCGGTTCCTGACGCTGCTGCTGAACGCGCTGTTGCGAGTTGTTTCGTTCCTCGCGCTGTTGATGCTGCTGTTGTTGATGCTGCTGCTGTTGAGCCTGCCCATGCTGTTGATCGGGGCTACCCTGTTCGCGGTTGCCGCGATCATGGTCTTGTTTTTCGCCCTGTGCGTAGGCCGGAGCAACAGCCAGAGCCAAAGACAACAAAGCCGAGCCAATGAATACTATTCGTTTCATATTTGTAACTCCGTTTGCTTCAAGCTTTATGCTGCGAGCTTTGCTAGAGTTGAATGCCGATGCCATCAGGACGCATGGAGTACTGCCAGTGAAACGCGCAATCGCAATCCCAGGCTTGCTGCTAATGACCTTGCTCGCGCCCTTTTTTGTACTCGGGGCTGAGCGGCCTCCGATCGTGATCACGCGCCCAACGATAGTGGCATTTTTTCCGCCGGTCAACTCCGACGCATCTGACTCCGATACGAATGAGGCGCTTGCCGATTTCCAGATCTACACGGCGAGAGTGCGCAGACCGCTCCGAAGTAGGGGAATCGAGTTTCGTGAACTTTACGTTCATTCACTTCGAATCCGCGTCGGAACGAGCGTAAGCACGTTCCGGCCAAAGGTTTACGTCGGATATTACTTCATCGCTCCCGGTCGAAAGCCGCGTGTAGAGTACGGGGTCCACACGGACGACGAGCTTCTTGAAATCGCGAATGAGTACTTCCGCAATTCATCGAAGTAAACCCGTCCACCCGTGAAAAGTTGTGGCCGTTAGCTTCCGATTGCCGCCTTCAGTGCTCCCGCCACGGCATCCACGTGTTTGTGCATCAGGGATTCGCTCTCGGCCTCTATCATGACGCGAGCCAGTTTCTCCGTCCCCGAGTAGCGAACCACCAGGCGGCCATTACCGGCGAGTTCCTCTTCGGCATCGCGAATCGCAGCCGCCACCGAGGGTATCTCCTTCATCGGCACTTTCTCGCGCACGCGCACATTGCGAATCTCTTGCGGGAAGACCTTAAATTCCGAGGTCAACTCATGCAGCGACTTGCCTGAACGTGCTACCACGTCAAGCACGCGCAGCGCGGTCAGCAATCCGTCGCCCGTGGTGGAATCACCGTCCATGAACAGGATGTGTCCCGACTGCTCGCCGCCGAGTGCGGCATGGGTCTTCAGCATTTGCTCGAGCACATACTTGTCGCCCACGTCGGCGCGCAGCATCGTGATTCCATTGGAGCGCAGTGCTTTTTCGAGGCCAAGATTGCTCATCGTCGTAGCGACCACGGTGTCTTCGGCCAGTACGCCTCTGGCTTTCATATCGAGGGCGGCGACCAGCAGAACAGAGTCGCCATTCACCACGTTTCCCTTGGCATCGCTGAACAAGGCGCGGTCAGCGTCTCCGTCGAGCGTGATACCGAGGTCGAATTGTCCGGGACGCCGTTTCATTTCGTCGGCTACGTGTTCAGGATGGAGGGCGCCGCAGCCGTCGTTGATGTTGCGCCCGTTAGGTGTCGTGTGCAGCGCTTCGAAGGTGATGCCAATGCGGCCAAGGAGTTCAGGCGCAATCACGCTCGCCGCTCCGTGGGCGCAGTCCACCAAGACGCGCAGCCCCGAAAATTTCGCGACATCAACATTGGAGGCCAGCCACCGTTCGTAGTCGGCGCGCAGAGCGGCCCGTCCGGGGAGAATCTCTGCCATCAGGTCGCCGTCGCTCTGCTGGTGTGCCAGCAATTGGTCGATGTGTTCGAAGATTTCAGCTTCGATCTCGTGTTCGATCTCGTCGGCCAGCTTCATGCCGTTCTGCCCGAAGAGCTTGATGCCGTTGTCCTGCCAGGGATTGTGCGAAGCCGAGATGACAACTCCCGCGGCGAACCCGTGCGTCCGTGTCAGATAGGCAACGCCGGGAGTAGTGAGCACGCCCGCGCTGGCAAATCCGCATCCCGCATCGCGCAATCCGCGCGCCATGGTTTCAGCGATCCACGCGCTTGATTCGCGCGTGTCCAGGCCGAGTACGACCTTTGAATCCGCGGATCGCCGCATCAGGCGTGTTCCAAGTGCGCGTCCTATGGCATAGACCGTGGCTCGGTCCAGTGGATATTCGCCGGCGACTGCGCGAATTCCGTCAGTTCCAAATAACTGCCTCATAATTGTCCGTACAGGAGTTGCCCCAATGCTATGGAACTCCAGCTTTCGAAGATGTTTTCTGTGTTCTTACGACTACATGAATAGGACCGGAGCCGGAGATGTGTACGAGAGGGTCGGGCAGATAGGCCATGGTTTCAAAGCTAGCCTGCCCGGCAACTCCGGTGGCGTCCACCGTGTCGGTGGCTGCGCTTTCAACAGCATTCACGTGGCGCGCAGGGCCGGTAATGGTAAGCAATGCCGGGTCTGCGGCCACAGATTCAATTCTGTATCCGGGAGGCAGTGTGCCGACCACTCTCGGCCTAACCGGCACCTGGCGGGTCGCCCGCGTATCGAAAACCATGCGCAATCGGCTGGGAGTCACCTGCATGACTTCGACCTCATGCGGGACCTGTATATGGTCGGTTGTCAGGTCGTAGGTGTGCTCGCCGGGAACAGCGCCCTGCAGATCGATTGCGGCATGCACTCTTGCTTGTGCCAGTTCACGCAACACTCGCGCCGGCCCACGAAGGCGAATCTGCGCTTGCGGGATGACGTCCGAAGAATAATCGAGGTCTTTCGGAGGATGCGAGAATTCAACTGGCGCCACCAGTGAAACCTCGGAGACGGGGTCGCGCGCGACTCCGTACCATATCAGAATCGCAATCACCACCGCGGTGATTTTCAGCAGCACGTGTTGGAAGAGGAGGCGACGCAATCGTTCGATCAAAGTTGGTTCCCCTGTTCGCCGTCGCCATCCTGCGAATGCAACGTGCGATCTTCGCTCCTGCCCCGCAAGGCTTCGACGGAATTCGGCAGGTGCGACCCTGAATGTACGATTGTGGGCTGAGGAACGTATCGCATCAACAACTCACCCAGCCGCACCCGCAAGTGCTCCGGAGTGATTTCGCGTTCCACCTGGCCGCCGACTGCAATGCTGATGCCTCCGGTTTCCTCCGAGACAATCACCGACACCGCGTCGGTCTCCTCGGTAATCCCGATCCCGGCGCGATGGCGCGTGCCAAGTTGCGTTGACAACAGAGGGTTCATCGAGAGAGGCAGGAAACAAGCAGCGGCGGCAATACGATCCTTCTGCAGAATGACGGCGCCATCGTGCAGCGGCGCGCTGGGCCGAAATAGCGTTGCAAGCAGATCGTAGGAGAGATGCGCGTCCAGTGCGACTCCGCTTTCAATGTAGGTGCGCAATCCGATTTCGCGCTCAATTACGATGAGTGCTCCGGTCTGGTCCTGCGAAAATGTGCTGGCCGCCATTACGATGTCGTCGTAAGTGTCGGTGGTTCCATTCTGCGAACCGCGGCTCAAGGTCAAGTTGCGGCCGAGTCTTGCCAATGCCTGGCGAATCTCCGTCTGGAAGATCACGATGAGAGCGAAAATGCTGTACGGCAGAATGGTGCCGACCAGCCAATCCAGCGTGCGCAGATTGCTGAGATGGGCAATATAGAAAGCAATGACCAGCGCGCCGACACCGGTAAGCATCGGAACCGCGCGAGTGCCTCTCACCAACGACAAAAACTGGTAGATGAGGAAAGACACGAGCAGAATGTCCAGAATAGATCCGGTTGTCAGTTGCGGCGAATATCCAGACAAATCCGGGAACTTCGGCATGGTCTCCTTTCAAGAACTCTTGCATCAGGCCAGTCTCGGTGCCAATAGGGTGGAACCTGCCATTGTAAAGCAGCGCACACCATAAATCAGCGTTTGTGCCTGTTTCTTGAGCTTTCGTAACATAAAGCGAGTCAGGAACTTGCGCCGTCAGGACTTTCCCTTGCGCAGCGATTCCACCCGGGCCTTTACTTCGCCCTGCGCCAGTCGCGCGTCAATCGTGTCGCCGGGCGCCAGTTGCGAAGCATCTTTTACCAGCCTCCCACTTGCGTCGAAAATCAGCGAGTAACCCCGCTCTAATATTGCCACAGGGGAGAGGGTGGCCAGCTTTCCGGATGCCTGTTCAAGGCGGGAACGCCTTCTCATCAACAACTGTCGCATCGTCGCCGACAGGGCTTGGACCCTGCCAAGCAATTTGCCCTCCCACGTCCTCAGTTGCTGGCGAATGTCGCGCCGCTGCAACTGAGAAGTCCCAAGCGCGAGACGCCGCGAAGCATCGGCAATGCGTGTGCGCACCAGGCTTTGCAGCCGGAAACTTAGATCGTCCACCCGCTGCTGGCGACGCGCCAACAGGTCTTCCATTCGGGCAAAGACGCGACTCTTTTCAAGCGACGTGAGGCTCTGGCGCGCGTAAAGCAGTTTGTACTGCACTGCCCGGCGCAGGCGCTCCCGAAGCGCGAGGACTGATTCTTGCAGTTCCTGCTTGGAACGGATTACGATTTCCGCCGCTGCCGAGGGCGTAGGTGCGCGAAGATCGGCCACGAAGTCGCAAATCGTGAAATCGGTTTCATGGCCCACGGCGGATATTACTGGAATTCTGCTACCGGCAACCGTGCGGGCCAGGGATTCATCGTTGAAGGCCGCGAGATCCTCCACGCTTCCTCCTCCACGTGCCACGATAATCACATCGACCGCTGTTTCAGAAGACGCATCTTGCTGATTGAAGTATCGGATACCGGCCGAAACCTCACTCACAGCGCTTTCGCCCTGCACCTGTGCCGGATAGATCAGCACATGGAGAGACTCGTGCCTTCGGCGTAGCACTTTCAGAATGTCCTGTATGACCGCGCCTCGCGGCGAGGTAACGACTCCCACGCGCCGCGGCAGCGCCGGCAAAGTCTTCTTGCGCTCGTTGGCGAAAAGCCCTTCCGCCGCAAGTTTCGCCTTGAGTTGTTCGAAGGCGACCTGTAGCGCTCCCGCCCCCATCGGTTCCATGTATTCGGCCAGCAACTGCATCTCGCCGCGCGCTTCGTACATGGTGATTCTGCCGCGCACGATCACCTGCATTCCGTTCTGTGGACGAAAACGCATCAGGCGAGCTTGCGTGCGAAACATCACGATGCGAAGTTGGGCGTCGCCGTCTTTCAACGTGAGGTAAATGTGGCCGCTCTCGGCAGGGCGATAGTTGGAAATTTCGCCCTCAACCCACACATCCGGGAATCCCTTCTCCAGATGTGTGCGAACCGTCGTCACCAACTCGCGAACGCCGAAGATCCGGCGTGAGGGTGCTTCGGCGGAGAATTCGAAAGAAAACTGAGAGTCGCCCACGGTGGGATTTTAGCAGGCATGCGGAAACAGAACTTGGCCCACGCAAGCTTCTATCTTCGAAACTGCGTAATAGCCACAAAATCAGACTAAACAAAACGCTCAAACCAATGGAAGTTGCGAGAGGGAAATATACCTGCGTGTTGCCGCTTCGGCTGCGCCACTGTATATCGCCGGGCAACCGGCCCAGCGGTAGTCCCATCCGCGAAGCCAACAGCAGTGCCGAACCCACGGCAATCAGCACCAGGCCCAGCCCTAACAGCATTTTTCCAAACTCAGCCATTGGTCGAGTTTAGCAAACCACGCGCAATGCGGAGGAGAAGGGCCACACTCCGGAACTTTATGGAAATACTTGCCGTGCCTGCTGGCTTTGTGCATCCAAACCATTGAACGGTTGAAGTGCCTGCGCTTATTGGCGTGGGGTCACGAGCTGAAAATGTTTATGGGATTCAAGCTCTCTTATCTGATAGGTTGTGCCTCGGTGCTATTGTTCGTGTTGGTTGCTTCTCCGTTGTTTGCAGCAGATCCGGCGCCGCTTCCAACCACCACTCACGCACTCGCCGCGGGATTGACCGCAGACGACATTGTCTCCCGTCTGGAACGCAACAACGAGCAGCGGGCTGCCTCTCTTCGAGCCTATGAAGGGAAGCGCTCCTACACTCTCACTTACCACGGCTTTCCTTCCAGTCGCGAAGCGGCAATAGAGGTGCTGGCGCGCTACCAGGCTCCTGATAGCAAGAGCTTCGAGGTTGTTTCAGAAGACGGGTCGAAGATGATTCAATCCAAGGTCTTTACAAAACTGCTGGAGAGCGAGCGTGAGGCCGCCCAGGCTGAAAAGCAGCGTGAAACCGCACTTACGCCGGAGAATTATGCATTCACTCTGGTCGGCTCCCGCCCCAGTCCTTATGGTGGGTGCTATCGTTTGCGCGTTGAGCCTCGGCGCGAAGAAAAGTTTCTTTATCGCGGAGAGATTTGCGTTAACGCCGCAGATTTCGCAGTTGAGACCATTGACGCCGAGCCCGCCAAAAACCCTTCTTTCTGGACGAAGAAAACACGTATTGAGCATCGCTATCAGAAAATTGGACAGTTCTGGCTTCCGGCTTCGAACCAGACTGTCACCAGTGTTCGAATGGGTGGAACGGCGGTTCTCAACATCGTCTATTCGCAATACGAAGTTCACTAACTCCCTCTTCAAAGCGAAAAAATGCCGGAGCTTTTTGCTCCGGCCTCGAACGATCCTCTAAATCCAGAAGTGATCTAAAAGTGGTACACCAGTTGGACCGAAGGCTCGGCCACATGCGTATGCAACTGCGTTCCAAATTCGCTTGTCAGTTTGAAATCCGGCTCCGTGCGAACCAGTCCGCGGTACTGCAATCGGATTGCCCAATGATCGGAAAACTTCAGGTCGGTTCCGAATCCGTAGGCGAAGGCAGCTTTGGTGTCCGATGACGGATTGCTACCGGTGTCAAAGCCGCCATCCACTGGAGAGTAGTGAACCAAGCCGCCTCCGAACATTGCGTAGGGCTTCACGCGATCATTCGAAGGGAGACGGAAGATATAGGTGCCGATGATCTCGGAATTGTTCGAAAGCACGCGGGTAAACGTGCCGCCATTGAAGCCGTTGAAGCTGTTGCCCTGGAAAAATAGTTCAGAGCTGCGATTAATGGTAACGGCTAGACCGACCGCGCTATGGCGGCCAAAGTCGTATCGCGCATCAGCCACAGCGCCCACCGAACTGGTGGTTGACTGCGTGTTGGCAGCGCCATTGGCTTCAATCGTGTTCTTGGTAAATGTTCCGGCCGGAAAAACTCCTTGGAAGCCTGCACCGATCGAAATATTAGAAACAATACCTTGCGCGTGAGCCATGCTGCCAAACGCCAGTACGGTGATGAGAATCAGCTTAAGTTTCAAAACTCTCTCTCCTTTACTTGGGGACAACGGCGACGAGACTGGGGACCAGTTCAACGGAAGCCGGAATAGTGACGGTAGTGACTGTCGTTGGCGGTGTGCCGGTCGTAGTCGTGTTCGTGGCAAAGTCTTCTGTGAGCACGGGTGTTGCGCCGGTGTCCGATATGATACTGAAGCGGTGCAGCGTCGAGGCACCGTTCGTCGGGTCGTAGCTTCCGACATACAACTTGCGGCCATCGCTCAGTACCCCGCCGCTAAGCGGAGTGATCGGGCTGTTGTTCAGAGTGCTCAATGTGAATATCGAATTGCCATTATCCCCATTCACGATACCACTCACGTCGAAGCCGTGAATAACGGGCTCCGCCGTACCGCAACTCGACACGCCGTTCACGGATGGATATCCGGTAATGAATGCCAGTTGCAGTCGGGGAGAGAAGCTTACCTGCGGTGAACTGCATGTCAGTCCGGATGCGGTGACAATCGGAGCGCTGACTACTTGCGTGCGAACCGTACTCGGCGGCGTCCGGTTCGATAGGCAGACGTTGCCTTCCGGATTCGTAACGCCGGCCTGCGCAGTCGTCGACACCGGATAGTTGAGCCACTGGTTTGTTGATGACAGTCCAATCAGGTGCGGAACACCCCCGATAACCGTTGTCGAAAGGTCGAGCGGTGTCCCGTTCGCGGACGGAACCACTTGAGGGTCCAGGTCGTTGCACGTGGAATAGTCAATCACCTGATCGCCACTCGCGACGTAGGACTGCCCATCGGGAACCCACGCCAAAGCATTCACGCCTCCGTTTCCGATGCTGCTCGGGGTTATAACGAAGGTGTCGGAATTGTAGACGTACACCCCGTTAGTTCCCGCAACCCACATGTTCGAATTGTCGGGGGCGAACGTCACGGCGCTGATTCCGGGCAACACAAAACGCGTAGCAGCTTTCGTCCCGGTCGTGTCAATAAAGAAAAGCAGGTTGGGAGTGCTCTTCAAGTCTGAAACGACAACATAGCGGCTGTCCGGCGACACTCCCAACACCTTTCCGGTTATGAAGTCGGTGCTGAGTCCGCCAACAATCGGAAATGTCTGGATCGATGACTGGTAAGAAGTCAAATCAACAACCACAAGACCGGTATCGCTGCCCAGGTAAGCTTTCGTGCCGTTTGGAGCCACCACGAGCGAGTTCGGCAGATTCGCGAGCTCGATCCTTTGTGTGACGGTCATCGATTCGCTGTCGTATACCAGCAGCCGGTGCAACGCATTCGGAGCATCAGAGTTGGTAACCAGCACGAAGCTCGAAGTGGTGCCCTGGACGGTTGCCCCGATTGCATTGCTGTAGATCGGGTAACCAAAGCCCACATCGCTTCCTTTGAAAGCTGTCGTACCCGAGGGGCCGGGGCCGGGCGCGATAAAGTTCTCCACCCCGTTGTTACAGGTAGAGGGTTCGCACGCCGCGATGATGCTGAAATTACCCGAGGTGCTGGCGCCCAGTTTCGAAATCAGCGGCGTTACTGTCGAGAATGAGGCCGCGACCGGGTTGCTGGCGATGTAATCGAGCGACAGATCCGTCAGCGCGTTTCCGTTGACGTCGGTGACCGTAGCAATCAGGTATTTCTGGTCGCCCTTGTTCAGGACCAGGTCGTCGGTGTTGTAAGGAGGACTGTTGGGCAGTTTCCCGCTGGTAAACGGTGCGGAGCCCACTAGAATTGCGCTTGGAGGACAGGTGGCAAACGCCAGGGGAGCGCTGATTGTTCCATTCAGCTTGGCGTAGATATTTGCCACTCCGGGAGCGCGCGCGACCACAAAGCCGAAATCGCTCACCTGGGCCACGTTCGTATCCGACGAAGTCCAGGTGTAGTCGTTGGTGAGCAACTTGCCGCCGGTCACGCCACCAAAATCAGGAGTCGCAACGTATTGCACGTAGTTACCTTGCGAGACGCATCCGGTCGGCGAGTATTTGTGCTCGGCGGCTGAGTCCTTGGCGCTGCTTCCTACCGGAGCGCTCAGCGCAATGCTGGTCGCACGCGGATGGACGGTCACCAGTGTTGTGCCTGAAACGCTATGGCTGGGGTCCACTACCGTAATGGTTAACTGTTCGGACGGAAGATCGAGCTGCCCGGCGTTGGGATTGGGAACGCATTTCCCGGTACCGGCGTCGATGACCGGATTACCCTTTGCATCGAGGGTGCACTGCGGAAACACCGTCGGCTTACAGGTCAGGTATCTGGCGTCCCACTGCCCGGCGCAAACTTCTCCGGCAGGAGAAATCGTCACGCGCGGGTCCGATGAGAAAAACTTAATCGTCGGCTGCGGCTTTAACGCACTCGGCGTACTGTTCTGGTTCGACAGGGTAACCGTTGCCGAGATTGACGCCCAATCTCCGGAGTTCAACGTAAAATGGTCCGGCGATACGACGACCGCGTACTCGTCGTGGACGGCAGGCTGGGTGCTGCTTTTGACCGAACTGCCGCAACTTGCCAGCAACCCGGCCATGCAACCCACAAGAATTAGAGTTGACAACCGATTCATGTACCGCACCTATCGCATCGTGACCCAGGTTGGATTGCCTTCAGCGCTCACCGATGCCGGATTCAGCGCTCTCACCCTGCCAGTGCCCTGGTCGATCTTGAATTGGAAAACCTTGTTCGCGGAGGTATCGAGCAGGTACAGAGCATTGTTCGCACTGGATACGGTAAGGAACGATGGCGTCGAGCAGCCGGTGCCGCAATCAAACGGAGACCCTGTTGATGTGATTACGCCTTTCACGTCCTGTTCGGTACCTGTAACTTCGCTCAACTCGCCGGTTGTCGAATTGATTTTGAAGGAAGATATATTGTGCGAAGCCTGATTGGCTACGAACAGATAACGAGTGTCGGTTGACGTCGCACCGGAAACAGGATTGGAAGGAGCGGTATAGATTTTCGCGCCTGTCGGATCGTCGGATGTATGAGCAGGGTTCTCGTTGAACGGCGATCCCGCCATTTGCTGCAGAACGCCTGAACCGCTCGTGTTGTAGCCAAAGATGCTGGGACTCGCGATGTCGACGCCGATGTTGTTGTTTGTGCCGGTCGCGGTGTGATCAAGCACGTACAGGTAACTTCCATTGGCCGAGAGCACGATGTAACTCGGGTTGGTTCCCACCGGGAGCGTTGACGCCAAGGTGGCGATACCCGAGGAGGAGTTCAGCGTGAAGCTCAACACGGCCTGCTGATCTGGCGCAAGTCCGTAAAGAACGGCGCCGCCGGGCGCCATAACCAGTTGCGTGATCGAATAGTTGATCAGGGCTGGGCTGCCAACCGCAGAGAGTTGCCCTGTAGCGGCGTCGATCGAGTAAGTAACAAGTCTCTTGGTGTCCTGGAGCGCTACATAAACAAAGTTGCTGCTGGGAGAGATCACAAGCGCGCTGCCTCGGCCAGAAAGAGGATAGGGCAGATTGAGATCGACAGGCGTGTTCAGTTCGCCGCTTCCCGAACGCTTGTAGCCGAAGACACCTGTGCCGCCCTCGTCCAGGAAATAAGCCCACTTCCCGTTAGCGGCAAACTGCAGGACCTTGGGCGACGCCGGAGTATTCTGCGGTGAAATGCTGGACTTCGTCAGGGTGCCGTCCGTATTCACCTTGAACACAGTAAATCCGGTGCCAGTAGAATTACTGATGTATGCCAGCGTACCGGTGCTCGTAACTCCACCACAGCCGACCGTGAGTGCCAAAAGACAAAGTGCGGCTGTATAGCCGATCAAGCGCTTCATGCAAGCTCCCAGGGCGAGAGAATGTGCCCGCCCGTCCTTTTCGAGAATTGATCTTATCTAATCATAATTCGGGCAGACCGCAATTCACCCTTTAGTTAAGCAGTAATTCCAGTAAATTTTCCTATCGCGGATTGTGAGATTCTACTCCATGCCATGCAAATTCGACGAAAGGGGACCCCTTGGAGCTAAACCTGGACTTCGCCGAGAGACGCATATTAGGCTCTCTGCTTGAAAAAGACATCACCACGCCGGAGTATTACCCACTCACGTTCAATGCGCTGCAAGCCGCCTGTAATCAGAAGTCGAACCGCGATCCCGTCATGGAACTGAACGAAGCCGACCTCCGCGCGGCCCTGCACTCCCTGGAAGAAAAGGGCTGGGCCGGACTGGCCCGTGCCGAAGGAAGGGTGCCGCGTTTCGAACACCGAATGGGCGAAGTGCTCAACCTGGGCCGCCGCGAGACCGCTCTTCTCTGCACCCTTCTGCTGCGCGGAGCCCAGACGCCCGGCGAGTTGCGCGGTCGCAGCGAACGTATGCATCGCCTCGAAGATCTCGACGAAGTTCAACTCGTCCTGCAAAAGCTCATCGAGCACGATCCTCCGCTGGTCAAGCCTCTGCCCCGCCAGCCTGGGACCAAGGAAGCGCGCTATGTCGATCTGTTCGGCGAACATGAATCCGCTGCCATCAATGAAGCCGCTCCCCCGTCCGGGGCCGCGCCGCCCGATCGCATTTCGGCGCTCGAAACTGAAATCGCCCAGCTGCGCGCCGAATTCGATGCCTTACGCCAGCAGTTTGCCGACTTTCGCAGGCAATTCGAATCCTGAGTCTTCCGATTCGGTCGCCAGCGGCGTAGCATTGAGTATTCACGTTGTGGGGTTATAGATGAGCACAATCAGCGAGACATTAATCACCGGCGTTAAAACATCCATCCACCCACCGAAGCGCCTGCTTTATGGACCTGGCCCCAGTCAGGTCTATCCGCGCATCTATCAAGCAATGGCGCAGCCGATCGTCGGTCACCTCGACCCCTACTTCTTTCAAGTGTCGCAGGATTTGCGCAAGGGCCTTCGCACCGCCTTTGGCACAGAGAATGAACTGACCATCCCCATCTCCGCCACCGGCTCCGGTGGTATGGAAACTGCCATCTCCAACTTTATTGAGCCCGGCACAAAACTGGCGCTGTTCGTCAGCGGATTCTTCGGCGAGCGCATTGGCGAGATGGCGAAGCGGCACGGCGCCGTGATTACACGCCTCGAAAAACCCTGGGGCGGGTCGTTCAGCGATGACGAAGCCGCCGAGTTCATCCGTCGCGAACGTCCGCAGGTTGTTGCCTTCGTTCAGGCCGAAACCTCGACTGGCGTATATCAACAGAGCAAGGCGCTTTGTGACGCCGCCCACGAAGTCGAAGCCATCGTCATCGCCGACTGCGTTACTTCCCTCGGTGCTATGCCCGTGGACGTGGACGCCAATGGAATCGACGTCGCCTACAGTTGCTCGCAAAAAGGACTCAGCGCGCCTCCGGGACTAAGCCCCATTACGATCTCGCCCCGCGCGCAGGAGCGGCTAACACAACGCAAGCAGCCGAACCGCAGCTGGTATTTCGACCTCGCGCTCATTCAGGATTACCTCGTCTCCCATCGCTATCACCACACTGCGTCGGCGACGCTCTTCTATGCCGTTCGTGAGGCTCTGGCGATCATTGAGGACGAAGGCTTGGCACTCCGCCACCAGCGTCATCAGCGTGCCCATGAGCGCTTCGTCACCGGAATCGAGCGGCTAGGGCTGAAGATGCACGTCGCCCCCGGCCACCGCATCTGGAACCTCAACACGCCGCGCGTCCCCGAAGGCATCAATGAAGCCAAGGTGCGCGCCTACCTGCTGGAAAAGCACGGAATCGAAATTGCCGGAGGCTTCGGTCCCCTTGCTGGCAAGATTTTCCGCATCGGCATCATGGGCCCACTCGCCACCGACGAAGGCGTTGACCGCTTCCTCGCAAAGTTCGACGAAGCCATGAAGGAGACGGCTTAAGAGCAGGTTTCAAAATTTCCAGGTCTCAAGGTTTCAAAGTTAAAACCGCCGTAGCAAATTTCCGAGCAAAAGAAAGGGTGCCTTGATCGGCACCCTTGACCTTTGTCCTGAATTCAACCCACCTCTGAAGTCAAACGCTTAACCCGCCCGGCCTTTTACCTTGAAACTTTGAAACCTTGAAACTTTGAAACCTTGAAACTTCTACTCCCCCATCCGCCCATCAATCGGCCTTCGCCCGGAGTAGCCTTCTTCGGTTCCATGCCAATGTGTGATGGTAGGCTCGCCCATTCTCCAGCAGAGGAGCACGATCTCACCGTCCACCTTGCACGGAAAGTCCAGCAGCCCAATTTCCAGATCCTTGACCTGCACCCCAATGGCGTTGATTTCCGAAAGCGTATCTTTCGCCGTCTGTATGGCTTTTTCGCGCTGCGCCTTGCGAGTCATACACGCACGTACATTCACCAGCGTTCCACCATTCAGGAAAATCCGTTCGCTCAAATCCGCGAACTCCTGATCGATTTCCTCGATCAGCGATTTTGCTTCGATCGACTTGCGCAGCAGGCTCTCCAGAATCGGGAGCATCGACTGTGCTTCGCGCAGCGTAAAAGTTCGCATAGTTTCTTCTTCGTGCATCTCTATTCTACCCCGATTGTCATTCCTAACCGTTTACTCCCAGACGACAAAGGCCGCGGTCTCAGCCGCGGCCTCCTGCGTTCGACTGTCATCCGGGTCGCATTCAGCGTCGAATGCCCCATTCAACACTTCATGTCCAGATGGCCCATTCAAGCCTTCTTTTGGCTTGAGTGGGTGACCAGCGCGGCTGAATCATGGCCTTTGCTCTCAGCCCTTGATTTGCAGCATCCGGTCCAGCGCCACCTTCGCCCAATGCTTAATCGCCGGCTTCACCTTGATCTGGTTGACCACGTTCCCCTCGACCAGATTCTCCAGCGACCAGGCCAAATGCTGTGGCGAGATGCGGTACATCGTCGTGCAGAGGCATCCCGAATCGTTCAGCGTCAAAATCGTCTTATCAGGATGCTGCTTTGCCAGCCGGTTTACCAGATGAATCTCGGTTCCAATGGCAAACCTCGCGCCCGCCGGAGCTTCGGCCACCAACCGCCGCAACTTGTCCGTCGAGCCCGTGTCGTCCGCCTTCTGGCACACTTCCCAGCGGCACTCCGGATGCACGATTACCTTGATGCCTTCGTACTTCTCGCGCATGTGGTCCACGTGCTCCGGCAAAAAGCGTTGATGCACCGAACAGTGTCCCTTCCACAGGATCACCTTCGCCTTGCGCAGTTGCTCTGCCGACAGCCCGCCCTGCAACTGGTATGGGTCCCACACCACCATCTCGTGCAGAGGAATCCCCATCGCGTAAGCAGTGTTTCGGCCCAAATGCTGATCGGGAAGGAAGAAGAGTTTCGCGTTACTCGCAAAGCCCCACTTCATCGCCGCATTCGCGTTGCTGCTCGTGCAAACGGCTCCGCCGCGCTCGCCCACAAAGGCCTTGATCGCAGCCGCCGAATTCATATAGGTCAGCGGCGTAATGCCGTCACCTTCTTCCGTGGTCAGGCCCAGACGCACAAACTGATCCCATGCGTCTTCCACCTGCGAAATCTCGGCCATGTCTGCCATCGAGCAACCTGCGTTCAAGTCCGGCAAGATGACGACCTGGTCGGGACGCGCCAGCACAACGGCCGATTCGGCCATGAAATGCACGCCACAAAAGACGATGTACCGTCCTTTTGCCTGCGAGGCCAATTCGGACAGCCGCCAGCTATCCCCCTGGAAATCGGAAAATCTGATTACTTCGTCGCGCTGGTAATGGTGACCCAGGACAACACATTGCTCGCCAAGAATCTCGCGGGCAGCATGGATACGGGCGTCGCACGAGCGATCCGGCAGGACTAGATAATTGTCCAGGGGGCACGTGGAATTCGTGATTGCAGTCGCCAAAGTTTTGTCTGCCTTCAGTTCTCGCCGTCGTCTATTCTGACGACGCGAAAACGGGGATGTTGAAAGCGCTATCTCCGGCTCCAGCGGATGCACATACCAAACAATGGCCCCACCCGCGGGGATGTTGAAGCCGTAGTTCTTACTAATGTTAATGATGCATTACAGAACCCAACGAATCAAACTATTTTTAGAAGACGCTCCTGCTTTTTGGGCAGAGGCGGCATTTTACCCGCCGATGTGTACCATCGTTCTCCCGGGCTGCACAAATCCCGGCTCGCCGATATGGTGGCGCTCTTCCTTCTGCGCTATCGCGCTTTCAATCACCGCCGCAAGCTCTTCGTCCCCGCCTCCGCCGCTCAGGGCGGCGTGCAAATCGTGTTCGCGCAGCGAAAATAGACAAGTGCGAATCTTTCCATCGCTGGTCAGGCGAATGCGCGAGCACGCGCCGCAGAAGGGAAGCGTCACAGGCGCGATCACCCCAAACTCTCCGCCTCCATCGTCAAATTCATAACGTCGCGATGTCGAACTCGGCTCGTGCGCAATCTCATGGAACGGCGCGAACTCCGCCATGCGCTCCAGAACTTCCGTGAGCGGAATTACCACGTCAGGCTTCCAGACCCGGCCCTCTTCCAGCGGCATGAATTC
This sequence comes from Saccharimonadales bacterium (SeqCode), assembly GCA_035539055.1. Classification (GTDB taxonomy): domain Bacteria; phylum Acidobacteriota; class Terriglobia; order Terriglobales; family Acidobacteriaceae; genus TOLSYN. The sequence goes on from DATLJC010000003.1 coordinate 35,248, forward strand.
GATGAAACGCACCACCACCTGCTCATCGCGCGCAAAGCGGCCAAACGCCGGAATCTCACTCTCGTTGAAGCCGCGCAGCAGCACACAATTTACCTTCACCGGACCAAGCCCCGCGCGTCGCGCTTCACGCAATCCCGCTACTACCGACGCATACCCGTTCGGTGCGCGCGTAATCCTGGCAAAGCGTTCCGGATCGACGGCGTCCATGCTCACAGTCACGCGAGTCAGGCCGGCCTTTTTCAGTGGCGCCACCATTTCTGCGAGCAGATGTCCGTTGGTAGTGATTGCCAGCTCGGGAGGCGTGCCCGCCAGCGTGCGCAGTGAGGAAAGTTGCTTCACCAGCTCCACAATGTCGCGCCGCAACAGCGGCTCGCCTCCGGTCAGACGAATCTTCGTAATGCCCAGCGACACAAACACGCGCGCCATGCGCAGGTATTCCTCCAGAGGAAGTTCGGCAAACTGAGCACCCTCGTTTCCCGTCCTGCAGTACACGCATCGGTAGTTGCACCGGTCGGTGATGGAAATGCGAAGATCGTGAATTTGGCGTCCGAACTTATCCTGTAGAGGCATTCTAGGGACCCGGCAGAAGCTGCCGACTTCCGTTAGATGCACCTTGCGTCCAGTCGACTCGTTACCGGAATCCATGCCCAGGCACAATAAAAATGGCCCGGTTTCCCGGGCCTATACCGCTCGCAAAGAGGACATGACACATACTACGATGAGTTCACCATCTACTTGCGTTGCCCTCGCTAAAAGAAAACTTACATTCCGTCGTAACTTGGCCCGCCGCCACCCTCCGGAGGCACCCACGTAATGATCTGGTAAGGATCCATAATGTCGCAGGTCTTGCAGTGAACGCAGTTCGATGGATTCAGGTGAATGCGCTTCTTCTCCGGTTCCTCCGGGATATCTTCCATCTCATACACACTTGCCGGACAGAAGAACTGGCACGGGTTCCCATATTCCTTCGTGCAGCGATTCGTGCACACATCCGTATCGTGAATGATCAGGTGTGCAGGCTGATCTTCCTCATGCCGAGTCCCCGAGTGATACAGGTCCGTCAGCTTGTCGAACGTAAGCTTGCCATCGCCCTTTGCCCAGCCAACCGACTGCTCGCGCCCGTGGGCGTGCCCCATGATGTCCCACAGCGGCAACATGCGTTCATGCCCCGCGTGCCCCGGATAGCGGTCGCGCAGGCCAAATCCGCCTGTAGCCATCAGCAGGCCGGTGTTCAGCATTCCGCTCAGGAATCCGTGTTCGAATCCCTGATGGAAGTTGCGCACAGGATACAGTTCCTTCTTGATCCAGCTGTCATCCACCTTCTGCTGCAGTGTTCCGAGCTGCTTTGTGCTCTCGCCTCCCGCAACCCAAGCCTCGAACGCGGTCTCCGCCGCCAGCATTCCGCTCTTGATCGCCAGATGAATTCCCTTGAGCCGCTGCGAATTCAGAAAGCCAGCCGAGTCGCCGACAATCATCCATCCATCGCCGCCCAGCGGAGGCATCGACCACCAACCGCCATACGGCATGGTCTTTGCGCCGTAGCGCACCAGCTTTCCGCCTTCCAGCAGCTTGGCCACAAACGGATGCTGCTTGAACGATTGCAGCACGTGCTGCGGATCGGTCCGCGGGTCCGGATAATCCAGCCCTGTAACGAAGCCGAGTGAGACCGTATTATCCTTGCCGCCGTAAATCCACGCCCCGCCGTATTCCTTCGTGGTCAGCGGATAGCCCATGGTGTAGATCACCTCACCCGGCTTCACGCGTCCTTCCGACAGTTCCCAAAGCTCTTTCACCCCAACCCCGTAGGTCATGGGATTGCGATCTTTGCACAAGTCGAGCTTGCCCGTGATCTGCTTGGTAAGCGAGCCGCGTGTGCCCTCCGCGAGAATGGTGATCTTCGCCTTCAGGTCATATCCCGGCTCGAAATTCCCCTTCGGCTGATTATTCTTGTCTACACCTTTGTCGTCGGTGCGGACGCCCACCACGCGATTGCCCTCAAACAGCAATTCGCTTCCCGCAAATCCGGTAAAGATCGTGATCCCCGTCTCCTCCACCTTTGCGCCCAGCCACTTGGCAAAGCGGTTGAGGCTGATCACATAATTCCCATGATCCTGCATCGGAGGCGGTGTAATCGGAGCCTTGAACGCACTCTTGCGCGTCATGAAATAAACGCTGTCGCTGGTGACTTCAGCCTCGAATGGTGCTTCCTTCCGCCACTCCGGCAACAGCTCATTCATCGACTTGGGATCGAGCAGCGCGCCCGACAAACAGTGCTGCCCAATCTCGCGCCCCTTCTCCAGTACATAAATGTTTTCCTTGGAGAGCTGCGCATCAGGATGCGACGCATTGTGCGCATCGATCAACTGTGAAAGCCTCAGCGCACAAGCCATTCCCGCCGGTCCGCCGCCAACGATAACCACGTCGGCTTCCATCTCCGGATGTTCAATTCCTTCTATTGGTGTACGAAAGATCATGGATGCCTTTCGGGACAAGGTTTCGCGAGGTTGCAAGGTTTCGCAAGGTTGGCAAGGTTGAAAACCCTATGCTCTCGCTTTTGATTCGATTGCTTTCAATAGGCGATTTAGCAATCCGAGAATTTGGAAACAATCCTCGTGGAGCTTTGCCAGTTCCTCCGCCTTACCGAGTTTGAGTTCCATCGCAATATCGATCTGAGTTTCCAATTCCTGCAATGAACCGCGTGCGATGCACAGGTATTTGGAAAAATCCGGCCTCGTTCCGCGTCCCTGTCCCTCGGCGATATTGGAAGGCACCGAAACTCCGGCTCTTCGCATTTGGTTCGTCAGTCCAAATATTTCGCTGCGAGGAAACTGTTCTGTCACGCGGTAAACATTGATAGCCAGGGTCTTCGCCTTTTGCCATACCAGCAGATTTCGATAATTGTTCGACAAGTAACTTCCTCTACCTCGCTACTCTTTCCTTTACCTCGCGAAACCTTACGCCTTTGCCTTTACCTTGCGAAACCTCGCGAAACCTTTCAACCTTGCGAAACCTTACGCCTTCGCCTTTCTCACTTCCTCCGTCAGCGCCGGAACAATCTCAAACAAATTCCCCACCACCGCCACATCTGCAATCTCAAAGATCGGAGCCTCCGCATCTTTATTAATCGCGATGATCGTTTTCGACCCCTTCATTCCGACGATGTGTTGAATCGCGCCACTGATTCCCAGCGCAAGATACAGTTTCGGACTCACCGTCTGTCCGCTTGACCCCACCTGGCGTTCCATTGGCAGCCATCCCGCGTCGCAGATCGGACGCGATGCCGCAATCTCGCCGCCCAGCGCATCGGCCAGTGCTTTGGCAATCTCGATATTCTTCTGCTCTTTGATCCCGCGCCCAATGGACACGATGATCTCTGCCTGCGAAAGATCGACCGCCTGCTTGGCTTCCTGGAACGGTGCTTCCGGCTTTGTCCGAATCTCGCCCGTGCTCGCGTTCACCGATTCCACCTGTGCCGTACCGGCCTCCACCTGATCGCCCCTGAACGCGCCCGTCTGGAAGCTCACAAACCACGGACCCTCGCCCGCCAGCGATACATCGGCAGCAAACTTTCCCTGGAACATCTGCCGCGTCGCAATCAGCTTTCCACCATCGACCTTGCAGCCGATTGCATCACTCACCAGCACTTGCCCCAGCGATGCCGCCAGCTTCGGCGCGAAATCGCGTACCTGGTAGGTGTGCGGCAGCAGCACCAGCTTCGGCTTGCTGCTCTCGATGAATTTTTTCAGTGCCGCCGCAAAGCCATCCGGAGTGTATTGCTCCAGCGTTTTATCTTCGATGGCATACACCTTCGCCACCGCCGTTTTCGCGACTTCCGCCGCCACCGATGCAATGTTGCTGCCCACCACGGCAGCCTCCAGCGTCCATCCCGTCTGCTTGGCCAGCGCCTGTGCGCCTGTCAGTGTCTCAAAGGAGACGCGGTTCAGCTTGCCTTCGCGCTGCTCCACTACCACCAGAATCGTATCCGCCATCTTGTCTGTCCTCGTATCGTCCTTAATGGTTATCGCAGTGCGCGAATCTTGACCTGTCCCACCCAGAGCAGCACCACGCCGATGACGCCAAACCCCGCCGCCAGCACTCCGATCGTGTGTCTTCCCATCGGCGCCTCCGCCAGGTGGAAGAAGTAGAGCAGCAGCGCCATCATCACGAACAGCCCTCCCACAATCCGGAGGACATTCACTCTCTCTCGTGCCTGCTCGCGGTCTTCGCGCGTGTCTTTCATGGCTTCCGTCACCATCGTCATCAGTGCTCCTCTTGCCGGATGTATCCGCAGCGCCGCGGAATGCGCACTACAGAACGCGCACTTCGTCGCGCAGCTTGGCCACCAGCTTTTTCGCCACGTCCTGCGCCGAGCCTTGAATGATTTCCGTCTGCTTGGTTTTCTTCGGTATGTAGAGCCGCTCAATGGTCAACTGATTGGGCTTCAGCGCCCCCGAAACTTCATCGAAGGTCACCTTGCGCAACGGTTTGTTCTTCGCCTGCTTAATGCCGATCAGCGTCGCATAGCGCAGCTTGCTGATGCCCGATTGAATTGTCAGCACCGACGGCAGCGGCATATCGACATTCTGGAAGAAGCCGCTCTCCAACTCGCGTTTCACCCGGATGCCGCCGTCTTTGGTCTCAATGTGCATGATGATCGTGGCGTGCGCCCAGCCCATCAACTCAGCCATCAGCACGCCAGTCTGCGCGTAGCCAAAGTCGTCCGACTGCAATCCGGTAAAGATCAGGTCGAACTTCTCATCCTTAATCGCCTCGGCAAACGCCCGCGCAATGTTGAAAGCGTCCAGCGTAACAAAGCGGTCGTCTTCCAGATGAATTGCCCGATCGGCTCCCTTCGCCAGTGCTTCCCGCAACACCTGTTGCGCCCGCGCCGGACCGGCCGTGATTACCACGACCTCGCCGCCGTTTTTCTCCTTCTGCCGTAACGCTTCTTCCAGCGCGTAAGCATCGGGCTCGTTCACCTCATAGCCCACGTCTTCGCGGATCCATGTTGCGCTCTCATTCAGCTTGAGAGGCGCGTCTTTTTGCGGTACCTGCTTCATGCAAACCAGGATTTTCACCTGCACCTCGATAATCTTTAAGTTTTAAACAGAGGACACCCGTGTCCGGAACCACCCGAGATTCTTAAGAGAGAGGGAAGCCACCCCGGCTTCATCTCTTCTGTGTTACAGGCCAGCAACCAGAACTCTGTTGCCGGACCGAAGAGTATATCTCTCCCAATGGCAAACTGAATACTCATTCACTTCTCGCCTGCAATTTTGTTCAATCCGCAACCGCGCTCACCCATAGTTACCCCTTCAGACGTGAATGCGGGGAGCGCGAGGCAAACAAGCGTTCGCTGAAAAGGGACGCCCGAAAGCGTCCCCTCAAAATTGCTATTTTTCGTGACTTTCTATAAAAAGGCGACCGTCTGAATCCCGGCGATCTCAAACCGCTTGCGGCAGCGCACATTCTTGCAAGCCAGCAGATCGTCCTTGCGCACCATGTAGCTCTGAGCCTTAGCGTACTTCGCCCTGTCACGCTCGTCGGCTCGCGGCGGCAGCGACTTCTTCTTCATGCGCACAATCCAGCCCACCTCATACTCGCCTTCCTGTCGGCAATGCGGACAGGTCAGCATATGTTTCTTGGTTTCCTGCTTCTCGTCGTAAAACTCCCGTTCGTCCATGGTCACGTATTATAGGCGACTTCGGAGAGGGTGAGAGGAAGGATTTCGCGCTTCCCAAGTGCGCCGTGCAAGTGGCTCCTCATCGGATAAACGACAATAAATGTTCTCGATACCAAATTTCATAGATTTATCCCTTAGTTGGAATCAAGAAACCCACCTTCGATCTCGCAGACCACCTGGATAAGCGAAAAATAGGCGAAATTGACAAAACGTATGTTGGAAACAGAATTGCTCATTAATCCAAAGGGAAATTTAGTTGTTCTCAGGAATTGGCTTAAGTTTTTATTCCGCTGAAGCTCAGAGTGGCGCTGCGTGAAGTTTTGGAAACGCGGGTCTCTGATCTAGAAGAATTGCCAATTACCGTCGTTTCTATTTCGAAGGAGATAAAGATCAAATGGAGCTCAAGGGCGAATACCGATCTATTACTCGGTTCGCAACACTGGCACTCCTACTGCTGCTGACGTCTGCGCTGGCGTTTGGCCAGGCTATTAGTGGCGACCTTGTCGGTACGGTTTCCGATAACTCGGGTGCAGTGGTTGCAGACGCTGAGGTTAACGTCTTGAATCTAGGGACTGGCCTGAAGCAAACAACCACCACCAACGCTCAAGGTGAATATCGTTTCACCAACCTTCCGGCAGGCCACTATAGCGTTCAGGCTTCTGCGGCAGGGTTGAAGGGCGGGTATAAGGACATTGCTGTCCAGCTCAATAAGGCTGTGACAGCCAATATCACTGCATCTGTTGATTCCAAAGGTGAAGTGATTGAGGTTACGGCCGGAGCCGTGGCGATTGATACCACCACTCATCAAATCGAGAACACGTTTGAAGTCAAAGAAAACCAGGATTTGCCGACAGCAACCGTAGGACTGGGCGTTCTTAACCTTTCCCTCTTGAATGCAGGCGTCGCCAGCAGTGGCGGAATAGGTGTCGGAACTGGCCCTTCCGTTTCCGGTCAGCGCCCGCGCAACAACAATTTCACGGTCGAAGGCGTAGACAACAACAGCAAGTCGGTTACCGGTCCCGTCGTAACTATTCCCAATGATGCGGTTGAGAACTTTACGATTTTGCAGAATCAGTTCTCCCCCGAATTTGGTCACTCCTCGGGCGGACAGTTCAACCAGACACTCATTGGTGGAACCAACAAATGGCACGGTCGCGCGTACGAGTACTTCCAGAACCGCAACCTGAACGCAATTGATGCCTCGAATGCTCGGACCCAGACCGGACCACATTTTACCAATCCGGCTTACGACAACAATCGTTATGGCGGTCAAGTTGGTGGCCCCATCATAAAAGACAAACTCTTTTTCTTTACCAACCATGAATACAATCCGATTCACCAGGTTGTTGGTAGCCTCGTTGCTTGTGCTCCCACCGCTCTCGGTTACCAACAGATCACCGGGACTGCTGGAGTAAGCCAGGCAAACCTGGGCGCACTGAAGAAGTATCTCGGTACGGCAGCAACGGCAGCTGACGGTAAGGGTAGCTGTGACGTGGCGACTGCGGGCGAAATTAAAGCACAACTGGGTGAGATCGACTACACCCCCGCAGCCTTTAATAACACCTACACCACCGCCAATAGTGTTGACTTCAACTTGTCCGCTAAGGACCAGATCCGAGTCCGATACATCTATCAAAAGAACGATTCAACCGATACTGCAGCGAACGTTCCTACCTTTTACACTACGGTTCCGGTTCGGAATCAACTCTTGACCATAAGCGAGTTCCATACCTTCGGGCCGACACTGACGAATGAGTTCCGGCTTGGTTTCAATCGCAACACCCAAACCTATGTTGCCGGAAATTTTTCATTTCCCGGCACTGACTCGTTCCCAAACCTAACGTTTGACGATTTGGCGTCCACACAGGTGGGACCTGATCCGAATGCTCCGCAGTTTGGCGTTCAGAACGTCTATCAACTCACGGACAACATTTCGTGGATCAAGGGCAAGCACACATTGAAGTTCGGTGTGGAAGGCAGAAAGTACATTGCGCCGCAGGGATTCACCCAGCGTGCACGCGGCGATTACGAGTACGCGACAACAGAAGAATTTCTCTTTGATCAGGTGCCCTCGCAAACCGGTCAGAGGTCGACCGGCAGCAACACCTATTATGGTGACCAGGCTGCAGTTTACCTTTACGGCAACGACTCCTACCGTGTTACCAAGAATTTGACACTCAATCTTGGACTCCGCTGGGAGTTCACCTCTGTGGCGTTCAGCGAACGTATGCAGAAGCTGAATTCCGCAGCCAGCGTACCAGGCCTGATTAATTTCGGAGCGCCGCAACCCCAGTACAAGAACTTTGCTCCTCGTATTGGATTTGCATACTCTCCTGGTAATTCCGGAACCACCTCTATCCGCGGTGGCTTTGGAATCGCGTACGACGTGCTGTATGACAATCTTGGCCTTCTGACAGTTCCTCCGCAATACGGCGGAACCTGCGATGTTTCGCAGAGCACAAACGGATCCGGCGGTTGCAATTGGTCCACCACTGCATTTCTGGCAAATGGCGGTCTTCCTGCTGGTAAGGGTACCGGCCTAAACACGTTTGCTACTGTGGCAGACCAACGCGCTGCCACTAGCGGTTACCTGCCGGTGAACCAGAAGCTTCCATATTCCGAATCCTGGAATATTGGAATTCAGCATGTATTTGCCAGTAAGTACACAGTTGAAGTTCGTTATGTAGGTACTCGCGGTATCCATCTGCCGGTGCAGCAACAGCTCAACATTCAGCCGAGAGTGACGGCAAACACGTACCTGCCGACCTTCTTCACTCAGCCAGATGCCGCGACCATTGCCACTTTGCAAACAACTTTGGCCCAGATCAATGACCAGCCTAGGATCATTCCGGCGTATTCGGCTGCCGGTTTCACTGGTCCCATCACTTCCTACCAAGCGTGGGGCCAATCTATTTACCACGGATTGCAAGCGCAGGTAACCCGTAACATGACCAACAACCTTCAGTTTCTTGCGTCTTACACTTGGAGCCATGCTCAGGACAATTCCACTGCGGATGTGTTCTCGACCATGCTCACCCCTCGCCGGGCCCAGGATTCGCAAGACTTTAAGTCGGAGTTTTCCACGTCAGCACTCGATCGTCGTCACCGCTTCACCGTGGAAACCATCTACAACGTGCCATTCTTTAAGGGCTCATCAAATTGGCTTGCCAAGAACCTGCTCGGCAATTGGGAAATTGCACCGCAGTGGACAATTCAATCTCCTGAGTACTTCACGGCGCAGAGCGGTGTGGACTCTAACCTGAACGGCGACTCCGCCCCGGATCGCACCATTTTCAATCCAAACGGTAGGCCTGGTACCGGGACAACAGTTACCGCAGTGCATAATCCAGCTGGCGACACGGTTGCTTATGTCGCGGTTGATCCCACAGCACAGTATGTTCAGGCGGGAAAGGGTGCGCGAGCAGACGTTGGCCGCAACACACTAGCAACCCCTCGTACGAACAACTGGGATCTAACTGCGGTGAAGCGCCTCACTATCAGGGAGCGGAGTTCATTTGAGTTTGGAGCAAACGCATTCAACGTGTTCAACCATTCTCAGTACATTCCTGGCAGTGTCAACACCGTGAACACCTTCCTGGGAGGTACGAGCAACCTGATCACCAATTACGTCCGTGTTTCCGGTGGCAGCGCGTTCAACAATCCAAAGCAAGCTTTCTCTAACAATGCGCGCACCATGCAGCTTGTAGTGAAATACATCTTTTAGCTTTAGCTCTATCTGCGACACTTTTTGGGGGAGCCTTCGGGCTCCCTTCTTTTTACCGAAACGATCCGGTCAAATTCGCCTCCTAAGACTCTCCCTACCTTAAACTCGCATCCAAGTTGAAATTGCGCGGCTAAGGCCGTATCGTATTGGCTTGTCCGGGAGACGCGATTTTCCCCCACCGGACAGGGTTCAACCCGCGCCGATTTTTCGGGGCGGTGTTTCTGGATTTCTGGCTGTTCTATTTGAAGGAGAAGTGACCGATGGAAAGCAAGCCGGCACAGAACATACAAGACTCGTTCCTCAACACTGCAAGGAAAGACAAATCCGTCATCACGATTTACCTTCTTAGCGGCGTCAAGCTTTCCGGACGCATTCGCTCGTTCGATAAGTATTCCGTCGTGCTTGAGACCAATAATCAGGAGCAGCTAATCTTCAAGCACGCCATTTCCACCGTAGTCATGGCGCGCGCCCCCCATCTGGAGCGCCCCGCTCACGCGACGCAACCGGCGGCAGCTTCTCCCGCTGTTCCCGCTACGCCCATTTCGTCTACGTCGCAGGGGTGAGTCATCGCTGAGCGTCGTTTGCCCGGTTCTCTGGAAGCCGCAGCGTCAGCAGCGGAGCGCCCCCGTCTTCCTGGCGAACTCGAACGCGCGTTTCTGGTCGGAGTCGAATTCCGCAGCCGTCCTCATCCCCGCCCTCGTGGCGAACAGGAGCCTGTAGATGACTCTGCGCGGGAGCCTGCGCGCATTCCTCCCCAAGCGCTACAGGCCAGGTCGGCTTCGAAAACCTTGCGTCTCGACGCAGAAGACCACGCGGTGCCGTTCAACGCCGAGGAGTCCCTCGCCGAACTTCGCGAACTCACCGAGAGCGCTGGAGCGATTGTCGTGGGCGAGGTTCTCCAGCGCCGCGACCGCCCCGATCCGGCCACGCTCATTGGGCGCGGCAAAGTCGAGGAGGTAGCCGCCGCCGCCAAAATGGCCGGTGCCGGCGTCTTGATCTTCGACCACGAACTCTCCTCGTCCCAGCTTCGCAATCTCGAACGCGAGTTCGATTGCCGCGTCGTCGACCGCACCCAACTCATTCTCGATATTTTTGCCCGCCACGCCCGAACCCGTGAAGGTCAGCTCCAGGTCGAGCTTGCCCAGCTTGAATACATGCTTCCTCGCCTTGGCGGGCGCGGTGCGGAGATGTCGCAGTTAGGCGGCGGCATCGGCACCCGAGGTCCCGGCGAAACTCAGCTCGAAACCGATCGCCGAAAAATCCATCGCCGCATCAAGCACGTCAAGGAGCAGATCGAGGATGTGCGCCGCGTCCGTTCGCAGCAGCGCCAGCGCCGCGAAAGCATTCCAGTTCCGGTCGTTGCCCTCGTCGGCTACACCAACGCCGGCAAGTCAACTTTGTTCAACGCGCTCACCCGCGCCGGAGTGGTCGAAAGCTCGCGCATGTTTGCCACCCTCGATCCCACTCTGCGCACCGTGACTCTGCCTTCGCGTCGCGATGTGCTCTTGTCGGACACAGTAGGCTTCATCCGCAACCTTCCCACGACACTCGTCTCCGCTTTCCGGGCCACGCTTGAAGAGGTGCAGCGCGCCGCCATCCTGCTCCAGGTAACCGACGCCACCAGTCCTACGGCCGCTGAACAAATGGCCCAGGTCGAGTCCGTCCTGCGCGAGCTCGACGCCTTCGACAAGCCACAGATTCACGTCCTCAACAAGATTGATCTCTTCGATGACGAGACGCGCCTCACCCTCAAGGACACCCCGGATGACGTGCATATCTCCGCCGCCCGTGGACTTCATCTCGACCGCCTCCTCGCCGCCGTCGACGCCCATTTGGATCTCGACCCTGTCGAGCGCTCCCATCTGCGCGTTCCGCAGTCGGAAGGAAAGGCGCTCGCACAAATCGAGTCGCGCTCCATTGTTCTGTCTCGTCAATATGGAGAAAATGAGATGGTGGAATTCGAGGTGGACGCGCCGCGCTCGTTGCTGCGAAGACTCGAGCGCTTCATCGTCGCCGATGGCGCTGCCATGAAGTCAACCGAGGTCAAACCCGCGACGGCAGGCGAGAAAGATTAGAATCCAGGTAGCCTGTAAACACTCCTGTGGACTTAGTAAGGCAGAAGCCTTACATTCGTGAGAATCAGAGACGATTTTGCTTGCATTTAGGCGCGTAAGAAAATTAAATGGGCCTATGGGCGAGGAGCGGTGCCACTTCCTCATCCATAGGCCCATTCGATCCTGAAGTGGATCGGAGGCGATAGGCGTATGGTAGCGCTATCGCGCGGCGAGTCAAGAAAGATCGAGAGCCGTTTCCTGATTTTTCCCGTTTTTGTTGACCGAAACGGGCTAACTTTATAGATTACAAAGGCAAACATTGACAGTGCCACTTAGGGAATGTTAGTTTCGGGAGTTCCCTTTGGATCCCTATACTTCTCGGCTGTCGCACTCACGATATTGAAATGGAACAAACCCTCAAGCAATTAGGTGAATTACTGCTCGGCGCCATCCCCACCGTGGTGCTCCTGTTGGCGCTCTATGGCCTGTACCATGTGATCGTACACAAGCCACTGGAGGCCGTTTTGGCCGAGCGCCGCAAACGCACCCAGGGAGCTGTCGAGAAGGCGCGCGCCGACATCGGTGTCGCTGCCGCGCGCGCGACTGAATACGAGACCCGCCTACGCGAAGCCCGTCTGGCCGTCTTCAAGGCCCTGGACACCCGTCGCAAGCAGGCTCTCGATGCCCGTGGCGCTGCCGTGGCCCAGGCCCGCGAACGTGCCCTGCGGCAGATTGCCGAGGCCAAGGCCCAGATGGAGCAGGAAACTGCTGCCGCTCGCGCCACCCTTCCTGTCGAGAGCGACCGCCTCGCCGGCCAGATCATTCAGACCATTCTCCAAACTGCCGGTACCAGCCCGGCATCCGTTGTGGGCGGCCGATAATGTCCAAACGAATTCATGTCTACGTTCTTGCCTCGGCCATCGTCCTTGCCTCCGGCGCATTGTTTGCTCAGTCCAGCACCGAGTCTCAGCACCCCGCTGCCTCCGCGCAATCTGCGGTCGTCGCGCAGCAGTCTGAACCGGCAAAGCCAGCCGCTGAAGCCAAAGGAAATCACGCTCCCGCCGAAGAAGAGGAAGAGAACATCCAGTTCAAATACTCTTCCATGGTGCGCGGAGTTGCCGCCAAAACCGGCCTCTCCAAAGAAGCTGTTTACTGGCTTTTCCTCATCATCAATTTCCTGATTCTCGCCGCGGCCCTCGTTTGGATCGTGCGCAAGGCGCTGCCTCACGGATTTGCTCCGCGCACCGCCGAGATTCAGAAGGGAATTGAAGACGCTCGCAAGGCCAGCGCCGAAGCCAGTGCGCGTCTCGCCGAAATTGAAACCCGTCTTTCCAGGCTCGACGGCGAAATCGCCGGAATCCGCACCGCCGCCGAAGCTGATTTCAGCGTGGAAGAGCAACGCATAAAGGAGGCGGCCGAGCAGGATAAGAAGAACATTGTCGCTTCCGCCGAGCAGGAAATCGCCGCCGCCGCCCGCACCGCGCAGCGCGAACTCAAGGCATTCGTTGCCGACCTTGCGGTCGATCTCGCCGAGAAGAAAATCAATGTGGATGATGCGGCCGACCACGCTCTGGTTCGCGAGTTCGCCGAACAACTCGGAAAGGATGGCAAATAATGGCAGCCGTATCCAGCCGTTACGCCCGCGCCTTTGCCGATGTAGTCGCCGCCTCTAACCTGGACGCGACCAAAGCGGTCGAGCATCTTCGTTCGCTCGTCGCTGCATTCCAGGAAAGCCACGATCTTCGCGAAGTATGGGAGTCGCCTGCCATTCCTGTCGAGCAGAAGCATCGGGTTCTCGACGCGCTTTGCGAGAAGCTTGGCGCGACCGAACGTCCTTTGCGCAATTTCATCGCCGTGCTCATCGACCAGAATCGCATCGCGCTGCTTCCGGAAATCGCCAAGCTGTTGGATGTTGAACTCAACAGCCGCAACGGACGCGTCGATGCAGAAATCGTCAGCGCCCGTGAACTTGGAATTGAGCAGCGCTCGTCGCTGGTTGCTGAAATCTCGCGCCTGACCGGAAAGGCAGTTCTGCCGCACTACTCAACCGATGACAAGTTGATCGGTGGAGTCAAGGTTCGTGTTGGCAGTACCATTTACGATGGCTCCGTGCGCGGACAGTTGCAGCGCCTCCGCCAGCAGTTAACTGAGAATTAGGTGACCTGCAGTCGCCTTGGCGGATGTGGGCGTGTCAGAAGAGTTGGGAACTCAGGTTCCCGCACAGTTTTCAGGATCGCCGATGTCTGGCGTTCCAGTAGCAATGGATTTCCATCAATTGAGCACCCTGCCCGCGGATAGCTGGCAAAGGTAGCTGAGAGCTAAAATGGCCCAGATTAAAGCAGACGAGATTACACAGCTCATTCGTGAGCAGATTGAGAACTACGAAAACAAGATCACCGTCGACGAAGTCGGAACCGTGATCTCCGTTGGTGACGGCATCGCCCGCATTCATGGTCTCGACAAGGTCATGGCTGGCGAACTGCTTTCTTTCCCGCATGGCATTGCGGGCCTGGCCATGAACCTCGAAGAGGATCAGGTCGGCTCCGTGCTTCTCGGTGAAGCCACCGAAATCAAGGAAGGCGACCAGGTCAAGCGCACCGGCAAGATCATGAGCGTTCCCGTTGGCGACGCCCTTATAGGACGCGTCGTGAACGCCCTCGGTCAGCCCATCGATGACAAGGGTCCTATCGTCACCGACCAGTTCAATCCCGTCGAGCGCATTGCTCCCGGCGTCATTGACCGTCAACCTGTCCGCGAACCGATGGCGACCGGTATCAAGGCCATCGACGCCATGATTCCCATTGGCCGAGGCCAACGCGAACTCATCATCGGCGACCGCCAGACCGGCAAAACGGCCATTTGCCTCGACACCATCATCAACCAGAAGGGTGGCGATTTAATCTGCGTTTACGTCGCCATCGGTCAGAAGCGCTCGACCGTTGCCCAGGTCGTCAAGACCCTTGAAGAAGCCGGCGCCATGGCCTACTCGGTGGTCGTCGTCGCTTCCGCCTCCGATCCCGCGCCGCTGCAATACATCGCGCCCTATTCAGGCACCGCTATTGCCGAATACTTCCGCGACACCAAGCGCCACGCCCTCGTCATCTACGACGATCTCTCGAAGCACGCTGCGGCCTATCGCGAAATTTCGCTGTTGCTCCGCCGTCCACCGGGGCGCGAAGCCTACCCGGGCGATGTTTTCTATCTCCACTCCCGTCTGCTGGAGCGTTCCAGCAAGCTCAATGACAAGCTCGGCGGAGGCTCCATCACTTCCCTGCCGATCATTGAAACACAGGCAGGCGACGTTTCGGCCTACATTCCGACCAACGTCATTTCCATTACCGACGGTCAGATCTTTCTCGAAGCCGATCTGTTCAACTCCGGCGTACGCCCGGCTGTAAACGTCGGTATCTCGGTCTCTCGCGTCGGATTCTCGGCTGCCGTCAAGGCTATGAAGCAGGTCGGTTCCAGCCTCAAGCTGGAACTCGCGCAGTATCGCGAACTGGCTGCCTTCGCGCAGTTTGGCTCCGATCTCGACAAGGCCACGCAGGCACAGTTGAATCGCGGCGCTCGCCTCGTCGAACTGCTCAAGCAGGGACAATTCGAGCCGCTGCCTTTCACTCACCAGGTTCTTTCGATCTACGCCGGCACCAATGGGTTCCTCGACGATCTGGCGATTGAAGATGTGCGCCCCTTCGAGAAGTCTTTGTACACCTACGTTGAGACCGCAAATCCCGCGTTGTTCAAGAACATTGCGGAGAAGAAGGCGCTCAACGACGACATCAAGGCCGACATTTCCAAGACTCTCAAGGAAGCCAAGGAACGTTTTCTTGCCGACCGCGAAGCCAATCGCAAGCCAGCCGTAGCAACGGCTGCGAAGTAGGGGCACTCCAGAGTGAACGAATATGCCTAGCGTTCTGGACATCCGGCGTCGTATCCGTAGCGTGAAGAGCACGCGGCAGATCACCAAGGCCATGAAGATGGTCTCTGCCGCCAAGCTCCGTCGCGCGCAGGACCGTGCCTTGGCCGCCCGCCCCTATGCGCAGATGCTGACCAACGTGCTGAAGTCGCTGGTCGAGCGTGCCGATGTCATCGATCCTGATACCGGCAAAGCGAAGCATCCCCTGTTGGAGACGCGCGAGGAGCGCAACATCGTTCTCGTCGTCGTCACCGGCGACCGCGGTTTGGCCGGAGGGTTCAACTCCAATCTACTCAAGGCTGCGCAGCGCTTTCTCGACACCAAGTCCAACATCAACGTGGATATCGAGTGCGTTGGTCGCAAAGGCCGCGACTACTTCCGTCGCCGCTATCCTGCGCAGGCCGCTAACGAAGAGCGTACCGCGCCCGTGCGTGTCACCGGCGAGCATCTTGGAATACTCAAGGCGCCGACCTTCGACCACGTCGCGCCCATCGCCGAAGACATCATCGAGCGCTACGCCAATTCGGAAATCGATGCCGTTTACATCGTCTTCAACGAATTCAAGTCGGTCATCGCGCAGCGCCTCGTCGTTGAGCAGGTTCTGCCCGTCGGCTCGCTTGGCGAGCGCGACATCGAGGATGCCATCGAGCTCTCCACCGAAGAGCGCGAGCGTGTCGGCGAAGCAGCCACCACCGCCGGCGTCAGCCTCGAAGCGCAGGACACATCCGAGATCGACCGCCGCGCCGCTGGCTTTGCCACCTCGCAGGTGGATTACATTTACGAGCAGCCCGCTGCCACACTGTTCCGCGCGCTGCTTCCCAAGTACGTCATCGTGCAGATCTACCGCGCAATGCTGGAATCGGTTGCCGCCGAACACGCCGCCCGCATGACCGCCATGGATTCAGCAACGAACAATGCCGGTGAATTGATCGACTCGCTCACGCTCACCATGAACCGGGCGCGGCAAGCCGCCATCACCAAGGAAATTATCGAAATCGTCAGCGGAGCCGCTGCGCTGTAACCAGCTCTCGCGCAAGCGAAAGCAAACGAGATAGATCCACGGGTTTCTGCTTTGAGGTTTTAACCTTGAAACTTTGGAACCTTGAAACGTTGAAACTTTTTTTAAACAGAAACTAGGTTTTGCTCATATGCCTGAAAACATCGGACACGTTATTCAGATCGCTGGTCCCGCCGTGGACGTTCAGTTCACGGAGACGGCGATTCCGCTCATCTACACCGCCCTTCGCGTAGTCAGCGATGGCTTCAATGTTCCTCAGCCCGTCAACGTCGTCCTCGAAGTGCAGCAGCACCTCGGCGAAGGCCGCGTCCGCTGCGTCGCCATGGAACCCACCGAGGGCATGGTTCGCGGCATGAAGGCCATCGACCTCGGCGGCCCTATCAGCGTTCCCGTAGGCCGTCAGACACTCGGCCGCGTGATGAACGTCATCGGCGAGCCGGTCGACAACCTCGGACCCATCGGCTCGGACACTCGCATGCCGATTCATCGTCTCGCTCCGGCCTTCGATGAGCAGTCCACTCGCGCCGAAATGTTTGAAACCGGCATCAAGGTCATCGATCTCATCCAGCCCTTCCTTAAGGGCGGTAAGATCGGACTTTTCGGTGGAGCCGGTGTCGGCAAGACGGTCGTCATTCAGGAATTGATCAACAACGTTGCCAAGCAACACGGCGGCTACTCGGTCTTCGCCGGAGTCGGCGAGCGCACCCGCGAAGGCAATGATCTCTGGCTCGAATTCCAGGAGTCTGGCGTCATCGAGGCGGGTAATCCCGCCAAGTCCAAGGCCGCACTTATCTACGGCCAGATGACCGAGCCTCCAGGGGCGCGTCTCCGCGTAGCTTTGACCGGCCTCACCGTCGCCGAGCACTTCCGCGACGCCGAAGGCGCGGACACGCTGCTCTTCATCGACAACATTTTCCGCTTCACTCAGGCCGGTTCTGAGGTTTCGACGCTGCTCGGCCGTATGCCGTCCGCCGTGGGATACCAGCCCAACCTCGCCAGCGAAATGGGCGAATTGCAGGAGCGCATCACTTCCACCAAGAAGGGTTCCGTCACCTCCGTGCAGGCCATCTACGTGCCTGCCGACGACTTAACGGATCCGGCTCCGGCCACCACCTTTGCTCACCTCGATGCCACCACGGTGCTCAACCGCGCCCTGACCGAAATCGGCATCTACCCCGCCGTCGATCCCTTGGCTTCCACCTCGCGCATTCTCGATCCGCGTGTTGTCGGCCAGGATCACTACGACGTGGCCCAGAGCGTGAAGCGTACCCTACAGACCTACAAGGATCTTCAGGACATCATTGCCATTCTCGGAATCGACGAACTCTCCGAAGACCAGAAGCTCACCGTGTCGCGCGCCCGCAAGGTTCAGCGCTTCCTCTCGCAGCCTTTCCACGTCGCCGAGCAGTTCACCGGATTCCCCGGCAAGTACGTCAAAGTCGAGGACACCGTCCGCAGCTTCAAGGAAATCATCGATGGCAAGCACGACGCCATCCCCGAGCAGGCCTTCTACATGAAGGGCTCCATCGATGAAGTTCTCGAAGCCGCCGAGCAGATGAAGGCAAAAGCCTAAGCATCCGTGAGTGGGCCGCTCATCGGCTGGCCCACTCAATCAACGCTCTTTTCGTTGAGTGGGCCATTTGCCTTTGATCTGCGCATTTGTTGTTGCTTTTGCTTTTGATCCACCGGACTTGCTTTTTGCTTTACCAGGAATCTTTACATGTCAGACACTATCGAACTCGAAATCGTCACGCCGGAGCGCCAGGTCGTAAAGGACCGCGCCGAACAGATCCAGATACCCGGCCGTAACGGTTATCTCGGAATCCTTCCCGGCCACGCACCGCTCATTACCGAGCTCGCCGTCGGCGAAATTACCTACACCAATGCAGGCGCCACCACGCGCCTATCCGTTGCCTGGGGATTTGCCGAGGTTCTTCCCGACAAGGTCACCATCCTTGCCGAGACCGCCGAGCGCTCCGAAGACATCGATGTCCCTCGCGCCGAAGCCGCCCGTGTCCGTGCCCAGGAGCACCTGAAGTCGGCCGAAGATTCTGCTGCCTACGAGGAAGCCTCCCTTGCTCTTTCCCGAGCCGAAGCCCGTCTCGCGGTAGCAAAAGGGAAGTAACTATCATCAAAGCAAAACAATGAGCCCCGGATTTAATGAATCCGGGGCTCATTGAGTTTAAGCTGATGTAATGTACAGCAATCTCGTTTACCTGCGAATTATTATCCCGAGTCCAGTGTGACTGATCGAATGCCTACCGCTGCTCTTGGCCGTCGAACTCAAACGTAAGTGTTGCTTTCCCGCTCGGTACCAAGAAAGTATCTAGCTCACGTTTTGGAACACACAAAACATAAAGTTCAGTCTGGGGATATTTCCGGCGCTGTTCCTCTCTGATACACTCATCCGTTCGCTAATCCGCCCTCTGCGGAGCTGCGCAAGGAGCACCTCATGACCATTCAAACCATCGGCATCGTTGGCGCCGGAACCATGGGCAACGGAATCGCCCATGTCTGCGCCAAAGCCGGATTCAACGTCATCCTCGTCGAAGTCGAACAGCGTTTTCTCGACCGCGGCCTCGCTGCCATCAACAAGAATCTCGCCCGCGAAGTGGAAAAATCCAAGCTCTCTTCCGCCGAACGCGATGCTGCTTTGGCTCGCATTCAGGGCACTCTCTCTCGCGATCCTCTGGCAGGAGCGCAACTCGTCATCGAAGCCGCCAGCGAGCGCTTTGAAATCAAGCAGCAACTCTTCCAGCAGCTCGATCAGCTCTGCCCCGCCGAAACCATTCTTGCCTCCAACACGTCTTCCATCTCCATCACCAAACTCGCCGGACAAACCAAGCGCCCCGACCGCGTCATCGGCATGCACTTTTTCAATCCCGTCCCAGTCATGAAGTTGGTCGAAGTCATCCGCGGCATCGCCACCAGCGACGAAACCTACGCTGCCGTGAAAGCCGCCGCCGAGAAGCTCGGCAAGACTCCCGTCGAAGTCAACGACGCTCCCGGATTCGTCAGCAACCGCATTCTGTTGCCCATGATCAACGAGGCCATCTACACCGTCATGGAAGGAATCGCCACCCCCGAGGCCGTCGACGAAGTCTTCAAACTCGGCATGGCGCACCCCATGGGACCGCTCACGCTTGCAGACTTCATTGGCCTCGATGTCTGCCTGGATATTTTGCGCGTGTTGCAAAACGGCCTCGGCGATCCCAAGTACCGTCCCTGCCCACTATTGATCAAAATGGTCGATGCCGGATGGCTCGGCCGCAAGTCCGGACGCGGTTTCTACAAGTACGAGTAGCGCGTGTCGCAACACAAGAGCCCCACATCCGCCGCATTCAGCAGATGTGGGGCTCTTTACCGTTGTGAATCCCATCTCTCCTGAAGCTATTTCTTCTGCGCCACCGTCGCCGCGTCAGCCTGCGATGGCCCATACACTCCCGGTACCTTCAGCCCTGCCTGCCGCATCAGCACCGTCATCTGTGCGCGATGATGCCCCTGATGCGCAATCACAATCGCCAGTACGGCCCCTTTGCGGAAGCTGCGCCCAAACATCGCCACCTCTTCACCCAACTGCGCGTCTTTCCAGTTCGTCGCGACAGCATCCGTCAGTTGATTCGCATTCTTCTCATACGCTGCAATGATTGCGTCCACCGTCGCCAGCACCGCCTTCTCCGGCATCGGCAGCAGTCCCGCGTGTGCCGGAATCGCGGCGATACTGCCGGTGATATGGGATGCCAGTGAGCCCAGCGTGTACCCATCCGGCCCCACGCTCTGCGTGAGCGATTCATCGCTCAGTGCTCTGAAGACTCGCAGCGTTGAACTGCTTTCCGCTTTCCAAGTATAGAGAAAATCTTCCACTGTTCTGAACATGCTTAGAACGATAATCCCCTTGCCTCGCTTCGGCAACTCCCTGTGTCCTCCCGCTCATGCACCCTACCGGTTGTTCGCCGCCTCCATTACGAATAGAATCGCTTCGCAAGGACCTGTGCTCCTCATGACTTCATCCAGCCCTGAACGATTTCCCCTTCTCTTCGGACTTTTCGCCCTTCTCCTCGGCATCGGCTGTGGCCTGCTCCACGTTTTCGTCGAATCCATGGAAGAACCCGATGCTCTGCTCTCGGCCTTGGCCGTCACCGTTTCCACCATGCTTCTGGGCCTGCTGCGTCCCGCTCGCCCCTGGCGATGGGTCTTGCTCGTAGGCATTCCGGTTCCGCTCGCCATTTTCGTCGCGATGTTCGTCATCCCGTCTGCCCACTTCACGCGCGCCAGTATCGGCGGATCTTTCCTGGTTTCACTTCCCGCATGCGCCGGCGCCTTCGGTGGATCATTGCTGCGACAAAAACTCTCCGAGCTCTTCTTCGAAAAGAATTAGCGAGAAGAATTAGCGCGGTTCCAAAAGATATAGGCGGCCCACATCCGCCCGCTCTTTGGCGAATGTGGGATGATCGGAAACTATCCCCGGCGAGTCTTTGACGAGCCTTATAAGTTAAGTGCAAACAAGAAAATGCCCTCGTCTAGCAAGGGCATTTCCCATAGTATTTTGCCAGCTCTACGGCAAATGGTCCTGGTAGCAAGGTGCGTTCACCGGCTGTGCGGGAGCCGTTCCGGGACTCATATTCGGCGCGCTCCAGTCGAAGAACTCCGTCATATCCGGCTGTGCCGCATCCCGTTTATTCAGAGACGGCAGATTGAACCGTGTCTCGATGAACTTCAGCATCGCCGTGAAGTCCGCCGGAGTGTTCGAAACGAAATGTAGCTTCGTAAACGGCGAGATCACAATGAGTGGCACCCGCAATCCCGTAATCGTAAAGTCTCCCTTAGGGTCGTTCGGACCCAAATCCTTCGGAGGAATCCCATCCGGATTCACCGTTTGCATCGGCGGCACGTGATCATACAGTCCGCCAAATTCATCGTAGGTTGCAAAGAACACGCTGTCCTTCCAGGATGGGCTTCCGATGAGCGCGTTCACCAGTTTCGCCACATACGCCGCGCCCTTCTGAATGTTGTCCTGTGGATGCTCGTCCGTGGCGCTACTTTCATACCCTGTCTCAATCAGCGAAACCTGCGGCAGCGTGCCATTCGCCGCGTCGGTAGCAAACTGTGTCGCCGGAGCGAAATTCGCAATGTGCTGATTCGTGAAGGAAGGGAAGTACGTCATATACGTGTCTCCTGTTTTCCCGGGGGCCCAGTTGTCGGTCACGTACACGCGCCAGCTGATGTTGTTTTCCTGTAGTAGTTGGAAGATCGTCTTCGCCGTCAAACTCGACGTCGGCGGCAAAGTGTAACCCTGCGATGTTGCCGCCAGCAAATACATCCGATTCGGTTGCGTGCGTGCCGGTGCCGGACTGAACCAGCGATTCGACGTGCCAAACTGCGTTGCCGCCCAGTAATAGAATGGCAACTCGCGCTCCGTGTAATAGCCCATTGCCCGCGCCCCCGCCGGATCTGGACACGTGGTTCCCTTGTTCGCCGCATCATGCACGCAGAATCCGCCTTGCATCGACGCTGCTCCGTTCATCGGGGGAGTACCCGTGACCTGCGTCGGGTTCGTCAGGTTGATCGTGTTGTGAGTCTCCTGCCAGTTGCTGGTCATGTCGTAGGAACACGCGCTGACCATGTGGAAAGGCGAAACATTCGGGCTTCCATCCCAGGTCTTCAGGGACACATTGGCCGGAGTGCCGTCAATATCGGTTGCCGCGCCTCCACCGTTTGCTGCGCGATAAGCGCCTAGATGCCCAAAGTAGTGATCGAAGCTGCGATTCTCCTGCATCATGATCACAATGTGGTTCACCGATTGAATGCTGCCGGTCCCGCCACCCGTACCACCCCCGGTCGTGCCACCGGTTCCCCCCGTTCCGCCCGTGCCGCTGCCGGTCGTGCCCCCGGTACCACCCGTGCCACCTCCTCCACCCACGGTGCTCGAAGAGAACGTACCCGTACCAGATCCACAACCGGCCACCGTCGCCAATCCAGCCAGCAAAACTACACACAAGTACTTCATGGCGAGCGCACCCCTTTTGATCGCTCCTTGGGATGTTAGCGGCTCACATCCGTGTTGCCCCCGGTTCCTGCTGGTGGAACTCGCTTCGCGCTACATGAATATCAGGTGAAAATCGACTAATTCAGGGCCATTTGCCTGCTCCGCCCACAACTCTTCCGTCCTCAATTTCATCTCACAATTCAACGCCACGGGAGATCGATTGCCCTCTTCTCACTCAATTCGGAGCCTTTGAGCGCCGTGAGGTAAGGGATATACAAATAAGAATATGGGGGAAATACCGGGATGGAGATACGCATGGAGCGAGCCGAGCACTGGATTTACATCTTTCTCCTCCTCGGATGGATCGCATCCGTTTCCGGTGGTGTCACCCTGCATGGCTTCATACATCTTCTACCGCTCACGGCTGTCCTCATACTCGCCAATAGACTTAAGCGCAGCTCGCCCGCAGCGGCCTCAGCCAGCGCGCAAAGCAATGGCCGCCAAGTAAGGCGGCCTCTTCCGTCCGGATCTTCAGCGATTTCCCCCGCTGACCAGCGAACTTAGTTTTCCTGTGTCTGTTCCTGCTCCAACTCTCCGCGTTCCAGCTTTTCTTGGCACGCAATGCAATGCCGAGCCCAGGGAACTGCTTCCAGACGCCGCTCGTTGATTGCATTGCCGCACTGCTCGCATTCTCCATAGGTGCCTTCCGCAATGTTGGAGAGGGCATGTTCCACCATCTGCAGAAATTGCCTGTCATTGTTGCTGCGAGCAAACAGAAACTCCTTCTGATAGGAGCTTGACGCGCGATCGGCAATATCCTGCGCCGAGTCTGTCGCCTGTGCCGCGCGTCCATCTTCTTCGGTACGCGCAACGCTCTCGCGCAGATTCTTCCGCTTCGTCTCTAGTATTTCTTTAAAGTGCTCGATGCGTTCTTTATTCATTGACCCCAACTCTTCCAGGAGCGCCTTTCGGCCACAAACCGAAAATCATACAGAGAGCAATTTCTGCGGTCAATATTGTTTTAGGCGCTCCGCCTCTTCCGCGCTGTTTTGGATGCCGACACCGGTTCCAACGGAGCAGGAATTCCGACGAATCAATCTGCCTGCAACGAAAAAGCGACCCTCGTTGGGTCGCTTTTTGAAAGAGGCAAGGGAGGGTGGGAATTTTAGGCAGGAAGATTTAGGTGCCGCTCCATCCGTACTGGAGCCGACAAGAGAAGTTTGAACTTCATGAGAGGGACTTGCATTGGAATTTCGGCCTCTTTGTTACTACATATGATGCACGTTCCGGGCCAGCGAAGCAGAATTTCTGAGTAGTTTTTTGAAAACTCCTAAACTATTCACCAGGTTGGGTTATCGCTCCTGAAATACCGGAAAAGGCCATATCGCTTTTCCAAAGTGGATGGCTGTCAGCGTAGTATTTCGGTGCCACTATTTGGGAGAAAAAGTCTTCTTGTTGAGGTGATCTTGTTCCTCCATCGCCTTTAGTTTGTTGAGCAAAGCTTTGTAGCTCACTTTCAGAATCTTTGCGGCCTGTCGCCGATTCCACCGTGTCTGGTTCAGCACGCGCTCGATCGCCTCGCGTTCCGCCATCATCGCCGCCCGTCGTCCGATTTCCAGCAAAGACAACGAATCGCGCTCTGCTCCAGCCATCTCTGCGTGGATCACCGCCTCCACCGCCGCCTGTGCTGGACGCGAGTTCCCCCCGTTGTCCCCTTTTGGTTCCCATCCTGCCGTTCCACTCATGGCCGACATCAGAGGCTTGTGAGTCGAGAGCTCGCGAATGATCTGCGACTCGTTCCCCACAATCACATAGCGCTTCACCAGGTTTTCCAGCTCGCGAATATTGCCCGGCCACGTGTACTCCATCATCCGGCTCACCGCATAGTCGGTGAATGGCGGCGGCTGTTTCCCGTAATACTCGCTGTACTTGCGCAGGAAGAAATCAAGGAAAACAGGAATTTCCTCCCGCCGCTCCCGCAACGGCGGAATGTGGATTGTGACCACATTCAGGCGATAGAACAGGTCTTCGCGGAACGTACCCTCTTCCACGGCGCGCTCCAGTTGCTTGTTCGTAGCCGCCACCACCCGCACGTCCACCGCAATATCGCGCTTGCCGCCCAGTCGCGAGAATTCTCCATCCTGCAACACATGCAGCAGCTTTGCCTGCAGCGCAGGATGCATCTCGCTGATTTCGTCCAGGAAGATCGTGCCCCCATGTGCCAGGTCAAACTTGCCCAGCTTCTGCCGGTTTGCTCCCGTAAAGGCACCCGGTTCGTAGCCAAACAGCTCGCTTTCCAGCAGCTCGTGCGGAATCGCCGCGCAGTTTACCTTCACAAATGGTTTTTCATGCCGCAGCGAGTGTGAGAACACCATCC
This sequence comes from Saccharimonadales bacterium (SeqCode), assembly GCA_035539055.1. Lineage (GTDB taxonomy): Bacteria > Acidobacteriota > Terriglobia > Terriglobales > Acidobacteriaceae > TOLSYN. Next base: position 60,006 of record DATLJC010000003.1, read on the forward strand.
GCGCCACCACTTCTTTGCCCGTGCCGCTCTCGCCCCTTATCAGCACCGTGGCATTGGTGTCGGCCACCTGCTCAATCGTGTTCTTTACGTCTTCCATCTTCGGACTGGTGCCGAACAACATGCTGAAGTCGCTCTGCCGTCGCACCTGGTCGCGAAGCTGGGTCACTTCATTGGTCAGTCTTCGCCCATCCAGCAACCGTGTCATGCGCTGATCCAGCGACGCCAGATCGATTGGCTTGGCCATAAAATCATCCGCGCCCAATTTAGAGGCGCGGAAAATCATCTCCGCAGAGCCGCTGCTGGCAGTCATAATCACCGAAACGTCCGGCTTTATCTGCTTCAGCCTTTCCAGCGTCTCCATCCCTTCCATGCCGCGCGCGTCCGCGTCCAGCAGTACCAGCGCGGGGTCAAATACCCGGAACATCCGGATCGCCTCATCTCCGCTGGCCGCCGTACTCACGTCATAGCCGCGCCGCGTCAGGTGAGAGCTCAAAAAGTTAGACTGAGCACGATCGTCGTCCACAATTAAAGCCCGGGTTCTGGTGCTAGCCTGCATCCTCAGTTGCCTTCCTCTTCGGTTCTACCTCCGGGAACGAAAAAGCGAGAATTCCCGAACCGCCAATGCTCATGTGAGTACGCCTGGAGCCAGTAAAATTCAGAAGAGCCGTTACTTTATAGATGCTTTTACTTGGTTGCGTGCGTCCTGAAAGTGGAGTAAAGATGCAATTCTGTAGTGTGCATTTTAATGGAAGTTCCTAAAGTTGGCACCAGAATTACAACTCTGCGTAACTATTTCCCAACGACACAAATCCGTTCGCGTGCTTCCATCACGCAAAAGAGGCCAGCATCAGCCGGCCTCTTTTAAGGTACAAAACGAAATCTAGTTATTCACCACCGTCCGAACCTTACCCGGATCCGGCATAAAGTGATACGGCGGCCACGGCCCGGAGAGCGTAATTTCCACGTCCTTGAATTGACGCAGTGCGCTCGAGTAACGGCTCTGGTATTTCTCCACCGTATCGGAGTTGATCAGGTGCGCGATGTCCAGCACAATCCCCGTCTCCACCTTCTTGCAGCTAATTTCTTCCTGCAGTGGATTCAGCAGCTTGCTCACCTGTACGGAGAGTGCGCGGGCGCGCGATTGGCGTTCGCGATCGCGGCTGGCCTGTACCTTCAGGCGTGACAGATATTCTCCCCCGGCCTTGTGGGGTACTTCCTTCATCAGCAGTTCGGCAATTGCCGTTCCCTCGCGCACCGTAACCCTGATGTGCATCTCGCTTTTGCCGCGGAGTTTGGCAATCGAGTCAGCAAATGTTCTCTTGTTATTTCGGATTGCCTGGCGCAAGGCTTCGTCGGATTCAAACACGGTGCCAAACTTGAACGGGAGCAGGGTAGCTACCTTGAAGCATTCGCTCACAATCCGGGCGTGCTCCATAGCTGACTGCTGAGTCAGGGCCTGTCCATGTTCAATTTCGCTGACGATCACCACAAACTCACCGCACGGGAAGCCTCGCACAGGGCTTGCGTTCACACCTTTGAGAGATTCAATGAGAAACGGGCGCCGAACCCGTCCCTGCTGGAAGTTCGCTTGTTCGCTGATGCAGTACGCGTACCATGCCATCTTCGCTCTCCAAAGACTCCCGGCAAGTCACACTTCCGGGGAATCAGGACCAGCTCAACACTCGGTTGGAACTTCGGAAAAATGCTTTGGGGGAGGCGATCCGCAATATCCTGTCTCGCTGCTGGCTTGTTTGCAGTGAAGTTGATCCAGAGTCTCTTCTAACCTTCCAGAGGTGTTCCCTTATCTCTTGCATGGCCCAAGGAATCTTCTTTCTGGAATCCACGACACAGTACCAGCGGCACTTAGGTGGTTCTCGCCATCACAATCATAGAGTGAAATGCTTAATTTGGCAATCCAATGTGCAAAACGACGCAGCGAGCGGCGCTGGGCGGCACCAGCATCGCCGAATGCATCTCACTGCTTCAAGAAACACGCCCGCAACTTGCCTATGGCACAACCTTCTCATTCTCCCCAATCCGAACTGCTGGAGCGCTTTGCCGTCGAGGTTTTCTCGGAGCTTCAAGAGGAAACCATTGTGCGTCGCGCCCGCGAGGTAAACGTGCTCCTTCGCATGAGCATGCTCGCCGGATTGGAGATGGAGCTTCCTTCCACGCTCAACCTCATCTGCGATCTCGCGGCTGAAATTGTCAGCTTCGTTCGCGGCGCGGTTTACTTCTGGGAAGAAGACAGCGAAGTCATGCATGTTCGCGTCACTCGCAACATGCCTGACCCGGACGAGGACACTTTCACTCGCGCCAACGTGCTCAACTACTGGTCCGCCAAACTCGGACGCCCTTTATTGCTTCCCCGCCAGGCCCAACCTGAAGCCGACGCCCTTTTGCAAGCCATGGGTGCCGCCAGCGTGCTGGTAGTGCCCCTCTTCGTGCGCAATCGAGTCATGGGTTCACTGCAGTTGTTCGGAGAGCGTAAAGACAGCTTCTCTCGCGAAGACGCGCAACTTCTGTGGATACTCTCACTCGTTGCCGAGAGCATGTTAGCCCGCGATTATTCCAACGAAACTCTTCTGCGCTTCGCTTTCACGGACTTTCTCACCGGACTCAAAACTCGCGGCTTCTTTGAGCAGCAACTCGATCTCGAACTCGCCCGGGCCGAGCGCCGCGGAACCCCTCTGGCGATCCTCATGATAGACATCGATCATTTCAAACGCCTCAACGACACGCACGGCCACCAGGCCGGAGACATTGTCCTGCGCGACGTCGCCGCCATCCTCACCCGCGATCTTCGCGAAATCGATACCGCCGCCCGTTACGGCGGCGAGGAATTTATTCTGCTTCTTCCGGAAACAGATTTTCAGGGAGCCATGCTGGTAGCCCATCGCGTGCGTTACTCGGTCGAACAGGCAAACTTCTTTACCGGAGTCCGCACCGGATCAGGGCAGGAATCCGAGCACGTCACCATCAGCGTAGGCGTAGCTCTGTTCCCAGCCGAAGCCCGCTTCAAACGCGACCTTCTCGAAGCCTCCGACGCTGCTCTCTACGAAGCCAAGGCCCGCGGTCGCAACCGCGTCGTCCTCTACTCCGAAATCAAAGGCAAGAAAGAATCCTCCGAAGCCTCCTAACAGCTTTCTTGAACTGAATGTCTCCGGTGCCCCACGTCCCGCCCGGCTTCATCGGGCTGACGTGGGGCTGTTGACCTTGCCTTTGTTGTTGCTCTTGCTCTGATCCCGCCATCGTTCCGCTTCTGGTGCCCCACATCCCGCCCGGCTTCATCGGGCTGACGTGGGGCTGTTGACCTTGCCTTTGTTGTTGCTCTTGCTCTGATTCCGCCATCGTTCCGCTTCTGGTGCCCCATCGATAAGAACGAAGGCGTTGTCAAGGCGAGATTTTCCTGAGCGGTGCGCAAGCGCCGCCTGGATTGCCACCAGAGTTAAGTTTGAGGACCAAGACTCTGGAAACATCACTCGCTGATCACTTCCGGTGG
>DATLJC010000004.1:0-48127 GCA_035539055.1 Saccharimonadales bacterium (SeqCode)
CCGATGGACTTGTTGGATTCGATGAGGGCGTGGGCTTGGCGCAGATTTTCGGCGTTGATGCGGCCGGCAGTTTTGCCAAGAGTGGTGCGGATGAGGCCTTCATCGACAAGTCTCGATATTTGTTCGAGGATGCGATGCTGCTCGATCATGTCGGCGGTCTGGAAGGTGGAGCGGGTGAACATGGACTCCCAGTGCAGGGAGACAGCCTTGGTTTTTAATTTGCGAACATCGATGAGGTCGGGATCGTCGATGAGAGCGAAGGCTCCCTGGGGGGCGACGAGCTCGACGATTTCGTCGAAGTGCTTATCGGTGTGAGTGAGGCCGATGATGTATTCGACATTCTTGAAGCCGAGATGGTGGACTTCTTCGCTGAGTTTCCTGGAGTGGTCGACGGTATGATGAGCGCCATTTTTTAGCACCCAGGTTTGCGTCTCAGGGCGCGAGGCGGAGCCGATGATGGCCAGTCCGGTAAGGCGGCGGGCAAGTTGCACGAGTATGGAGCCGACACCGCCGGAGGCTCCGACGACGAGAAGGGTTCCGGCCTGCTGAGGCTTGCCGAGGGGGATGCGAAGGCGGTCGAAGAGCAGTTCCCATGCGGTGACGGAGGTCAGGGGCAGGGCCGCGGCTTCGGCGAAGGTGAGCGAGTGGGGCTTGTGTCCGACGATGCGCTCATCGACGATATGGAGTTCGCTGTTGGTGCCGGGGCGGGTGATGGCTCCGGCGTAGAAGACCTCGTCACCGGGCTTGAAGAGCGTGGCATCGTGGCCAACGGATTCGACGACACCGGCGCAATCGTAGCCGAGGACTTTTGGCATGGCCTCGCTTCCCGGCGCGCGCATGCGGATTTTGGTGTCCACGGGATTGACGGAGACGGCGTGGACGCGCACGAGGAGATCGTGGCTGCGCGGCGTGGGAGTGGGGAGTTCGAAATCGAAAAGGGACTTGGGATCGGAAGGCGGCAAGGACTGAATGTACCCAACGGCTTTCATGAGCGCTCCTTACGATAAATGATAGCTCCGGGGGAGAGGGTATGCGAAACGAAGCGCATTTCGCGGCGAAAGAGGGCAAGGCCGTGGAACAGGAACAGATCAGCGACAGAAGCAGTTTGAAGGAGACCGCAGATTCGCCAGCAACCCCTGGCAGGCGCGGACAATCAGAGCAAGGGATTTCCGCGATTCAGAAACTGATCTTCCGAAAGCATTCCGAAGCGATAGAGGAGAAAACATGGGATTCATGGATCAACTCAGCAATGTGTTGAAGCAGTACACGGGCGGGGCTGCCTCGGCGCAAGTGCCCGCGAATGTGAACGAACATTTCGATCAAGTAGCACAAAACGCACCTCCCGGAGTAGTGGCGAATGGATTGTCGGAGGCGTTTCGCTCGGATCAGACTCCGGCGTTTGGGCAGATGGTGAGCGGACTTTTCAGCCAGTCGAATGGAGAGCAGAAAGCAGGGTTTCTGAATCATTTGATTGCGTCGGCGGGTCCGGGAGTGCTGGCGCAGATTGCGGGAGGCGGCGCTCTGGCAGGTTTGCTGAATAGCGGAACCAAGCAACTCAGCCCCGAGCAGGCGCAACAGGTTCCGCCGGAAGTGGTGCAGCAGATCGCAACTCACGCGGAGAAGACCGATCCGTCGATTGTGGATCGAGCCAGCTCGTTTTACGCAGAGCACCCAACCCTGGTGAAGACCTTGGGAGGGGCGGCTTTGTCCGTGGCGCTGGCAAAGATTGCGCAGAGCACCTCACGGGCAGCATAACGGCTGAAAGGGTGACCGGGAGCTGACGCGAACGCTGCTCCTGATTACCCGGAACCGTATTCCGCTTATCCGCTTAAGAGAGCGGAATAAGATGACGGACCAATCTGGCCCGAAACCGGACTGAAAGCGAAATTATGCGTGGGCGCGGGCAACGGACAAACGGGTACGCGCATACAAGTTGCCAGCACACGCTAAATGGAGAATCTATGAATACTCGTGTTCTTCGTATCCTCCTCAGTCTCAGTTTAGGTTGCGCGATGGCCTTTGCTTCGCCTCAAGCCACGAAGTCCGCCTCGGGACAGAGTGCCTCTCAGGCGGGGGGCAAAGTCGATCTGAACAGCGCTTCGGAAAAGGATCTGGAAGGGCTACCGGGAGTGGGCGCGGCGACGGCGAAGAAGATTATCGCGGCGCGGCCGCTGTCCTCTGTATCGGACCTGCAGAAGGCCGGTGTTTCAGCCAAAACGATCGATAAAATTACGCCTCTGGTGACGGTTGGAGGAGGTGCGGCGAGTGCCAGTTCACCGGCCGGCGCGACAAAGTCCAGCGGAAGCGCGTCGGGCAGCATCACGTCGAGTAAGTCCAACGCAGCTTCCACCTCACAACAGACGGCGAGTTCGGGTACGGCAGCGAAGGTCGATTTGAACAGCGCTTCGCAAAAAGATCTGGAAGGGCTGCCGGGAGTGGGAGCGGCGACGGCGAAGAAGATCATGGCCGCGCGCCCGTATTCTTCGGTGGACGACCTGTCAAAAACGGGGATGTCGAAATCAAAGATCGACAAGCTATCAGGTCTGGTCAGCGTGGGCTCGGCACAGCCCGCCTCGGCTACACAACCGGCGCCGGCTGCGGCGAGAGCTCCGAGTTCGCAACCTTCTCAGCCATACAAAGCTTCGCAACCCTCTCAGCCGAGTAGCGGCACGACTCAATCGTCGGCACCGGCGAGTCCGAGTGCAATAGCGACGAAGGCCTCCGACAATTCACAGACGGCGCAGCAGCCGCCTCAACCGGGGATGGTATGGGCGAATCTGGATTCGAAGGTGTATCACCAGCCGGGGCACCGCTGGTATGGAAAAACCAAGCATGGGCAATTCATGACGGAACAAGACGCGATCAAGGCGGGGTTCCGCGCTTCGAAAGAATGAACCACAACGAGATCGAAATTGATTTCACAAACCAGGTTCTTCGAGAAAGGAAAATATGAAGAGCAAGCATCTGCTTTTAGGCGCGCTGCTGTGTCTGACGTGGAGTTCGAGCTATGCACAGAGCCCGCGGACACTGCCGCAGGGTAGCGAAATCAAAGTGCGAACCGATACGGCTGTTCCGGCGAACCCACGGGTAGGAAGCGCTTATGCGGCGACGGTGAGCGAAGACGTGACCGATAAATCGGGCAAGGTGGCCATTCCCCGGAATGCGCGGGCGCAGTTGGTGGCGACGTCGCAGGGGAACGGGAAAGACGCGGTCCTCGATTTGCGTTCGGTGACGATTAGCGGGCGCAAGTACCTGATTACGTCGTCATCGACAAGCTCGTCGAGCGGCGCCGGATTTGGCGCGAATGCCAAGACCGGTAAGTACGTCGGCGGCGGCGCGGCGGTGGGCGCTGTTTTGGGAGCTCTGCTGGGCGGCGGCAAAGGCGCCGGTATCGGCGCACTGGTTGGAGGTGCGGGAGGCGCGGGCGCACAGGCCTACGGCGGGAGGAAGAAAGAGATACCGGCGGAAACAGAGTTGAAATTCAAGACCGCTGAGGAACTACAGCTACGGGCGGCTGCAAGATCGACGAAGTCAGGACTGAAGAGCAGACCGGCGCAGTAGTAGCCGTGCATTTGAAAATCAACGGCTGGCTGGTGGGGGCTGTATGGTCCCCACTCAAGCACATAAGGCAAGGTTGGTAAGGTTAGCAAGGTTTCGCGAGGTTGGGCTGCGGGCCTCACTGCACATCCCACACATGCCAACGCCGATCAGTCGCTCCGATTCAGGTACAACGTCATGACAATCTGCAGCCACCTGTCACCTGTGCTCTATTTTGCCCGATTGCTATTCGCAAGATGCTGAAGATCTTCCAGTGTGACGTTTGAAGCGGCAGCAAATCCTTCCACGAAACGGCCCTCGCGAAAACGAAGCTCAAACAAACCGAAATCGCCCAAGCTGAAGGTAACCTCACTTTGTGGCAGGCGCTTGAGGTAAGCCTCGCTGAGCAGACGGTAATCGGGGGCTTCGGTTTCCACCGGGCGCACGTCTCCGGTCAGGGTGAGGCGCGGGATTTGCAACGGGTCGGAGGCTCGATCATCGTCGGCATGGATGAGGCAGGAAAACGGAGCGCCGAGCGTCAGTCCCCGGGTGTGGCGCGCCAGGGTGGAGGCATGCACGAGCGCGGCAGTGAAATCTGGTTTCAGCGCGTAAGGCAGCAGGCCGATGGTGGGTAGGCCGTCCACCAGAACGGAGAGGGAAAGGACACGCTGGCCGGTGAGTAGTTGCTTGAGATGAAGGCTGGATTCGTTGTTCACGTTTGGCTCCGCCGGATTGGATGCGCGGGGGAGAGAACGTGAGGGGTGATTACGACTCGGATTATCCACTATAAATCGGTGGTGTATCCCGCGAGAGCGAGGAAAAGAAGAATCGATGGCGGCTGAAAAGCTTGAGGCCGCGCGGGAGACTTGGACAGTGCTGGGGGCCTTCGCCTTCGGCTCAGGATGACCCCTCTCAGAAGATGGCAGACACATCTACATGGAACCTGCTCAGGATAGGGCGGCGGCTTGTTTGCGCTGGCGCGACTGGATTTCGATATAGACGTTGAGGAGCGCGACGGCGGCGGGGGTGACGCCGGGGAGACGTGAGGCCTGTCCGATAGTTTGAGGGCGAAGGCGGATGAGCTTTTCTTTCATCTCGCGGGAAAGACCACTGACGGTGGAGTAGTCGAACCAGTCGGGGATGGTTTTGGTTTCGGCTTTCTTGAGGCGCTCGATGGCTTTCTCCTGCTGTTGAAGGTAGCCCGCGTACTTGACTTCGGTTTCGACAGACTTGAGTTCGACCCAGATGGCGGAGGGGAGGTGGGAGCGAGCTTCGGAGGGTGTCTCAGTGGAGGCGGGCGGCAAAAAGCTGGCGGATGGGGCTGAGTACTCGTCCCCACATATGCCAACAACGTGCATATGTGGGCCACCCGCGTTTTCTTTAGCGAATTCGTTAAAAGCTGGTGGGTGGGAGTGATCGTTGTCCCCACATTTGCCAAAAGAGGGCAAATGTGGGCCACCCGGTTCCGGTGTGGGAATGAGCGCGTTGAGGCCGTCGTGGGTGAAAAAGTCGGGGGCGAGATGGCGGCAGATGGGGGTGAGATCGTCGATGGTGACTTCGGGGCGGCGCAGGAGTTGCGCGTAGGTTTGCCCGGTGAGGGGGGCGGAGCCTAGCTTTTCGGTGAGGCGGAGGAGAGAAAGTTCAAAGTCAGGGGTGGTGGGGGGGGCTGAGTACTCGTCCCCACATATGCCAGAAGAAGGCATATGTGGGCCACCCGTGTTTTCTTTAGCGAATTTGTTAAAAGCTGGTGGGTGGGAGTCATCGTTTTCCCCACATTTGCCAGAAGAGGGCAAATATGGGCCACCCGCTTTCTGGTCGGCGCGCGGTTCAATCGTGCGCTGATTCAACGAGGGGACGCGCTGGGTCTCAAGTTGGTGGCGGAGGTGAGACATGCGGGCTTGCTTGGCTTCGTAGGCAGCCCAGGCTTCGTCCGAGATAAGGCCGATGCGGCGTCCGTGAGGGGTGAGGCGGCGGTCGGCGTTGTCGATGCGCAGGTGGAGGCGGAACTCGGCCCGCGAGGTAAACATGCGATAGGGCTCGATGGTTCCCTTGCTGATGAGATCGTCGATGAGAATGGCGGTGTAGGCTTCGCTGCGATTGAGAGTGAGGGGCGGTTCGCCTTTGACGGCGAGGGCGGCGTTGATTCCGGCCATGAGTCCCTGGCAGGCGGCTTCTTCGTAACCGCTGGTTCCGTTGATCTGTCCGCCGAGGTAGAGGCCTCGGATTTTGCGGGTTTCGAGCGTGCGCTCAAGTTCGGTGGGATCGATGGAATCGTACTCGATGGCATAGCCGGGGCGGAGCATTTCCGCGTTTTCGAGACCGGGAATGCTGGCGAGGGTGGCTAGTTGGACTTCGACGGGGAGCGAGGTGCTCATGCCGTTGAGGTAGATTTCGTGGGTGTTTAGGCCCTCGGGTTCGAGGTAGAGCTGGTGAGTTTCCTTGTCGGGAAACTTGACGATCTTGTCCTCGATGGATGGGCAGTAGCGCGGACCGGTGGAGTGTATCTGGCCGCTGTACATGGGCGAACGGTGGACGTTTTCGCGGATGATGCGATGGGTTTCCGCCGTGGTGTAGGCGATGTAACAGTTGACCTGCGGCTGAGTAATCTTTTTCGTTCGGAAGCTGAAGGGCGTTGGATCGGCGTCGCCCGGTTGCGGTTGGAAGCGTGAGAAATCGATGGTGCGTCCGTCGAGACGCGGAGGGGTTCCGGTCTTGAGGCGACAGTGGCGGAAACCGAGGGCTTTCAGGCTTTCGCCGAGATGGATCGAGGCCGGTTCGCCGCTGCGCCCGGCGGGATAGGTTTGCTCGCCGCAATGGATAAGGCCGTTGAGGAATGTTCCGGTGGTGACGACGACGGCCTTGGCAGCTATGGTGCGTCCGTCGCGCAAGCGGAGGCCTGCGATGCGGCGGGGTTCGGCTTCGCCTTCGACTATTAATTCGGCGACTTCGGCTTGCTTAATCTGGAGATTGGGCTGGGACTCGAGGACCTGACGCATTTTGAGGCGGTAAGCCTGTTTGTCGCACTGGGCGCGAGGCGACCAGACGGCAGGACCGCGCGAGGTGTTGAGCAGGCGGAACTGGATGCCGACGGCGTCGGTTACTTCGGCCATGATGCCGCCGAGGGCGTCGATCTCGCGAACGATGTGTCCCTTGGCGATGCCTCCGACGGCGGGGTTGCAGGACATTTGGGCGATGAGGTCGGCGTTGAGGGTGAATAGTCCGGTGCGCAGGCCCATGCGGGCAGCGGCCATGGCGGCTTCGCATCCGGCATGTCCGGCACCGACTACGGCTACGTCGAAATGTTCGGAAAAAGCCATGAAGTAGATGAAACCTTGATAGCTATTTTAGCAAGGGGAATTGGCCCTGAGAGCGGTGTCCTGAAATGCAGGATCAGAGGCAAGGTCAACTACCCCACGTCAGCCCGATGAAGCCGGGCGGGACGTAGGGCACCGTCGTGATTTGGACTACTTGGAGGCGTTGGCCTCGTGGAAGTTCTGGCGGATCTGAGCCAGGAAGGGACGGGCGGCCGGTGGCGGCGTGACCTTTCCGGTGAGCAGGGTGCGGAAGTCGTAGGTGCGTCCGTAGAAGGAGCGAATGGAATCTACGTCGGTGCGAACATTGGCTCCGTTCAGGGTAGCTCCGGCGAAGACGCCCCTGGCGCGGGAGTAGGTAAGGATGCCGCTGTTCATCTTCCAGTTTGTGCTGGCACTGGCGTCGCGACCGACCGGACCGGCGGCGATTCCGGCGTCAGCACCGATCTTCCATTCGGCTGAAAGCAGCTTCTCTGCTCCTTCATCGTTCATGAAGAGCATGACAAGGTCGACGCCCTCGACTCCAATCTGAGCCCCAAAACTACCGCCGGTGATGACGAAGAATGCAGGAGCGCTCCAGCCCTTCTGAACGCGGCAGGTGGCCACGCCGCGGCCATGCTGGGCTCCGACAACGAATCCGCCCTTGACGAGTTTGGGCACGATGGCAATGCACTTGGCGTCGGCGAGGACGGATTGCGGGATGTTGTTGTCTTCCGCGCTGGTAAGGCGGTTGAGATCGTCGGACGCTTCGTTGAGGCGTTTGGTCACTTCGGTGTTGTCCTGATTGCCGGAAGAGGTGACCTTCTTATCGGACTGTTTGGAGTTGTCGTCCTTGTCGTATTGCGCAAAGGCGGGCACGGAGGAGACGAGCGCAGCTAACAACAGAAAACTAAAAGCAGACTTGATCATATTTTCCTCTTAAGCGCGAACCCTTGGCAGGTTGGCACTGACAGGTTCCCGCCACGAACCTTCTCGCGGCTCAATTGAGCCAACAGCTTTGGGACCTTCCTTAAGCTTTGATTAGAGAACGCCGTGGAAGGTTTGCAGCAATGGGGCCTGAAAATTGGCGAGCTTGGGCGCAGAACTCCGAAAAGCTTCGGGGTCGAAGTTCTACGGAGCCCAGGCGAGTGCGGAATAAGAAAAAGGTTTTCCGGCTAGGAAGATTTTTGTTTGTTCCAGGGCCGCGCGGGGCGCTCGGGTTCTGCGAGATCGCGGTCGGCCACGCGGTCATAACGGTAGCTGCCGCTAACGGTTCCAAGACTCTCGTTGTACAGGCTGGTGTATCCCAAAGCCTCTTTTAGCTCTTCGCTGAAATGATGCAGGTTTTCAAGGTGCAAGGAGGTGGCGGCGATCTCGAGTTTGCCGGTTTTCAGAAACTTCTGATATCCGCGATCCAGCAGAACGGCGGGCTCTCCGGCGACGAGGCAGGCGGGAAAGGCAGCGATGCGGGAGTTGCCATCCTTGGCAGCACCGATTTCGGCGACGCAGCCGTACTTCGTCACGCGACAAGTTCCAGAGGCAGAACGCTCGATCTCAAATTCGTGATCGGAAAGCCATTGCACCGCTTTTTCGAAGGTTCGGGTGACGTTCTTCAATGGAGCGAAATTGGACATAATCTCCTCACGAATCGGACTTGGTCGAGCAAGTCGCGTGGCTCGGCGAAGTTTGCCGCCAGACCTGAAGTGTACTCCCCCACGGAGCGGCTACACGGGGCACTGCGCGGCGAAACATCGAAGCGAGCACCAAGAACAATAACAATAATGTCGCACAGCGTTGGCCCGTACGGCAACTTGCCAAATGGATGAGGCTGGGGGAAGATCGTGCCATGTTAAGCGTTCCGTATCAATGTCAGATAGAACTGCGTGAGGATGTGGAGGCGGCGTATCCGCGAGAAGCGTGCGGGATTCTGCTGGGACGGCGCGAGGGACGCGACCTGATGATCGTGCGGATCGCACGGTGCGGCAATCGCGCCCCGGAGCCGGAGCGGCGCTATTCTATCGATCCGGTAGAGCTGATGGCGGCACAGAAAGGGGCGCGCGAGGAAGGTCTGGAGATACTGGGCTTCTATCATTCGCATCCGGATCACTCGGTGGAGGCTTCGGAGACGGATCGGCGGGAGGCACACTGGACGGAATGCGTGTACCTGATCTGCGCGGTGGAAAAGGGAACGCTGGCGGCCATTGCAGCAACTCGGCTGGTGGGGCCGGACGAGTGGGTGGCAGAGGCAGTTCACTTCGAGCCTCCGGAGAGCCAACAGTGTTCACGTTGGGAGCGATAACCCTCGCGGCAGATGGCAGACACATCTACTTTGGAACCGCGCCAGAGGCAAGTAAAAAGGGTGACCGCGAGGGCCACCCTTTCGTGCGAGCTTGGAACGGCTATGCGGGGCTGGGACGCTCGCCGGGGTTGAGGCCGGGTTGGCGGCTTGGCTCCGGACGCAGTACCTGCTGCACGCTTCCGGAATCATCTCCCTGAGGCGGTTGCACCTGGGCAGGAAGCGTCTTGCCCTGGATGATCAACTGCAACTCGGCGGAGTCGAGCACTTCGCGTTCCAGCAAGGCAACGGCGATGCGCTCGAGAACGTCGCGATTTCCGTCGAGAACATCGAATGCCGTCTTGTAGGCGGAGTCGATGAAGCGACGAACCTCAGCGTCGATCTCGCGAGCAGTTTCCTCGGAGTAATCGCGATGCTGAGAAAGCTCGCGGCCAAGGAAAATCTGCTCCTCTTTCTTGCCGAAGGTGAGCGGTCCGAGCTGGCTCATACCCCACTCGCAAACCATCTTGCGGGCGATTTCGGTGGCGCGTTCGATGTCGTTTCCGGCACCGGTGGTCATCGTCTTGAGGAAGATTTCCTCGGCGACGCGGCCACCCATCATGATCGCCAACTGGCTCTCAAGATAGACGCGATCGTAGGTGTGCTTGTCGTCGATGGGCAACTGCATGGTCACACCCAGGGCCATTCCGCGAGGAATGATGGTGACCTTGTGCAAGGGATCGGCGTGCGGCACCTTGGCGGCTACAAGGGCGTGCCCGCCCTCGTGATAGGCCGTGTTCTTCTTCTCCTCGTCGGTAAGGATCATGGATTTGCGTTCGGCACCCATGAGCACCTTGTCCTTGGCGAGTTCGAAGTCAAACATCAGAACGGTCTTGCGATTCTGCCGGGCGGCGAGCAGGGCGGCTTCGTTGACCATGTTGGCCAGGTCGGCGCCGCTGAAACCCGGTGTGCCGCGAGCGAGGATCGAAAGATCGACGTCGTCATTGATGGGAATCTTGCGGGTGTGTACGCGGAGAATCTCTTCGCGGCCACGCACGTCGGGACGGGCAACTACAACGCGGCGGTCAAAGCGGCCGGGGCGAAGCAGTGCCGGATCGAGCACGTCGGGACGGTTGGTGGCGGCGATGAGGATGACGCCTTCGTTCGATTCGAAGCCGTCCATCTCGACGAGCAATTGGTTGAGGGTCTGCTCGCGTTCGTCGTGTCCACCGCCGAGTCCGGCGCCGCGATGGCGGCCCACGGCGTCGATTTCATCGATGAAGATGATGCAGGGAGCATTCTTCTTTCCCTGTTCGAAGAGGTCACGGACGCGGCTTGCGCCTACGCCGACAAACATCTCGACAAAGTCCGAACCGGAGATGGAGAAGAATGGAACGTTCGCTTCACCGGCCACGGCGCGCGCCAGCAAGGTTTTGCCGGTGCCCGGAGGTCCGACGAGAAGCACGCCTTTAGGGATGCGTCCGCCAAGCTTCTGGAACTTCTGCGCTTCACGCAGGAATTCAATGATCTCGTGCAGTTCTTCCTTGGCCTCATCCACGCCGGCGACATCTTTAAACGTCACCTTCTTCTGCTGCATGGAAAGCAGGCGCGCGCGGCTCTTGCCGAACGACAGCGCCTTGTTTCCGCCCGACTGCATCTGGCGGATCATGAAGAACCAAAGGCCGAGAATGACGACGAGGGGAAGCATCTGGAAGAGCCAGCTAGGCCAACCGCCGCCGCTGACATCCTTCACGGTGATGTTTACGCCCTTGTCGCGCAGGGGTTTATACATGTCGGTGTAGTTCGCCGGCACAGTGGTGTGGAAGCCCGCCTTCTCATCGCGGTAGTTGCCGCGGACCTCGGGGCCATAGACAGTGACGTCCTTGATTTTGCCCTGATCCACTTCGGCGAGGAATTGCGAGAAGTTGACTTCGCGCTCCTTGACTCCCGTGCTATTGTTCTTGACAACCGACCAGAGCAATACGCCAGAGAGCAGAATCACGACCCAGAAAACGACTTGCTTGACCGTCGAATTCACCAAAAAGCTCCTATATCTTAGGCGACAAACGTCTCAACCGAGACCGCCTCACCTGATTAGATGCCCATCAAGGCTGCTGGAACCAGGTTTTTCCCGCACCCTCGGATTTTACCCTTTTTTTGAAATCGCCGTTACACAAAGCAGCCCCACGCCGCCTGGGCGATCCCCGAAGTTAACGATGCGAGTACCGGGACTGAAAAGTACAACGGATGGGTATCCTATTGATCAAAGAGTATACATCCCTCGCCGCTCTCGCGCCACTATCAACGAGCACTCCTAGGATTGGTCTCCGGCAGCAAAGATGAAGGGAACATTGCGGTCCAGGTACTCGGCCGGCGTGCCCAGGCCAAAGCCGGAGAGCCATGGACGGCCAATCTCAAAGCCAGAGTAGGCGACATCGACGTTCACATGGCGGTCAGAGGGGCGGTTGAGCAGGCAGCAGAGAGCGACGGAAGCCGCGCCGCGGGCCTGAAAATTGCGAACCAGGAAATCGACGGTCTGGCCACTGGAGAGAATACCTTCGCAAAGCAGGATATGGCGATCCTCGACGTCAACCTCCGGGGCGAAAAAGATTTCGCGAGTCGCGGTGTTGTTGCCGAGGATTTCGCGAGTGTAGGGCTTGATGAACTGGCAGCGGACACTGCCCTCAATCTCGCGGATGAGGTCGGCGACAAAAACGAAGGCGCTGTCGAGGATTCCGACGCAATGCACGACACGGCCCTGGTAATCGTGCGAAATCTGACGGCCCATGGCGGCAATTCGCTCGTGCAACTGAGCTTGAGAGATTACCAGTTGGGGCTTGTCTATCGATTCGTTGGCCATAAAGGTGCCGAGTCCTCTCCGCTGTGCATTTCCAGAATGATTGCGTCGCCGTCACCCGGGAACCATGCGGCGTGTGCGGCTACGGGCAATCCCGGAACCCAGACGATGCGCCCGGCGGCGAGAACTACAGGCCAGCTTCGACGACGAGCGGCCGGAACAGCAAGCTCCTGCAAAAGGCGGTTGACCTTGCGTTCACCGCCGGTGTGCAGGGCATGAACCCGATCACCCGGTTCAAGGTTGCGAATCAAAAGACAATCGCCAACTCGGGCCGCGCTCAAAAGGGTGACGCGATTATACGTCAGCTCTGCTGAATTACCTTGCATTAATGACGCGCGAATGTACATGGGGCCACCGCACATATCTCCCAGAGAGACATGGCCAGGAATGGGGAGCCGGACGGAGAATCCGGCTGAGATCGGGCTGACCGACGGTGTACCGGTCTGGTGCGGAAGCAGGACGAGCGAAGGCGGACAGTGCTTCCCGCGGAGCACTTCGGCGGCAAAGCCGCGCGTGAGATTGAGGCGTCCAGCGCGCGAAGCCAAGGCGAATTCGCGGAGGGCTTCGAGGTGAGCAAAGTCGAGCGCGAGGGCGTGAGGCTGGCAGAGGCGTCTCAAGATTCGCCTCTGCAGGGCGACGGGCTGCGACTGCAGCGCGGGGATCGGGATAGCGCCGTTCGTCCCAGTTGCTGGAATGGTGGCGAAAAAGGCGGAAGTGAGCTCTTCGAGAAATGCGTTTTCGGCAGAGGCGACTTCGGCGGTCTCACAGAGGGCTTCGCGAAGAGCGGGGTTGTAGTCACGCTCGAGGGCGGGAAGCAATTCGCCGCGGACGCGATTGCGCAGAAAACGCGGGTCGAGATTGGAGGCGTCCTGGCGGAAAGACTGATGGAGCGAGTGCAGGTAACGCTCGACCTGCTGGCGTGAGGTGGAGAGCAGCGGACGGATGAGTCGAGGCGAAGCGAGGGTGGGATGGTCGTCCGGAGATTCGGCGGCGAGAGGCTCGGTTGACTCAGGGACGAGCTCAGAGAGTTGGAAGGTGCGATGGATTCCGGCGAGGCCGCTGGTTCCGGTGCCGCGCAGGAGTCGTAGGAGCACGGTTTCGGCCTGGTCGTCGCGGGTGTGGGCAGTGGCGACGGCATCAAGGTGAAGCGAGGCGGCTGCGCGCTGGAAAAATGCGTAGCGGGCACGGCGTCCGGCGGCTTCGAGCGAGAGATGGAGAAGAGCGGCGAGGGACGCGACATCCTGAGTTTCAATTGCACAGTCGAGGCCGAGTTGAGCCGCAAGATCACGCGCGAAGCCGGCGTCGGCGTCGGAGTCAGCTCCGCGCAGGCCGTGATTGAGGTGGAGAACGAAAAGCACGACGCCGAGGCTGGGCGCGAGTTCGGCAAAGGCGCGCAAGAGTGCGACGGAATCGGCTCCGCCACTGACGGCCACACCGATTCGCTCGCCGGAATGGACGAGTCGATGCTTGCGCACGTAGTGTTCGAGTGACTTGAGCACCGGAACATCATAGCGGAAGAGCGGGAGCGGGGAGGAAAGGGCGGATTGAGACTGCGGAAAGGCAGGGGCGCACGCCCGTCCCAAAATGTAATATCGAACACCAATCTGGGACCGGGATGTTTTTGTTGCGATGGATTGCGCTTCACGGGCGCTGACTTTTGGGCATGATGCATCTGGAGGGATTTATATTGAAGGACGCAGAACAGCCAGAGAAGGACTTCGACCGTCTTACGCCACGCATTCCACCCAGCTACGAGCAGTGCATTGCGGCACACGTCGCGATGAAGGCAGACTACGTGGTAAGTCCCCTGGAAATGGCTCCGCTGCTTGATTTGGACGACGAAGACGACGAGTACTGAAAGAAATCAGAAAACGGCATTCATACCAGTTAAGCGACCTCTTCGTCGATGTCAGATAGGCGGACGACTGGTTCGACACTGATATGACAGTGTGCTCGGCCTTGCACGAGCTTTGCCCCAATCAGACCGGTGATGTGTTGGATGGCGGCGTTCAAGTCTTTGAGCTCCATCTGCTTCAAGTCAATTGTGAATTCCAGGTCAAAGCGCTCGGTGTTCTCGCCCTTATTGGAACGATTCGCTTTGTGCAAGGGGAGCGTGTTGCCAAGCATTTGGGCAACGCCGAGGAGCGCGCGACTGCCGCACAGGGGGCACTGGGAAAATTGGCTATCCGTGACAGATTCGCACTCAACGCATACGACTACGCTTTGCAGGGGAACTGCTGCTGATTCCGCTTGTTTTCTGGTTCCGAGGTACATAGCACCATCCCAAAGTTGCTTCGGAGTATATGCGAGAGGGATTGGCGCCGGTGTTTACCGTAGTGGTTCAGGGAGGTGGGCGCAGGGCGAACAGAGCGAAAGTATTTTTGATTGAGCGTGGCGAGGGATGCACGGCTCAATATCTGGATAGCGCAATCGTTTGGCGATCCCACAATCGCCAACAGCGGGCGGTCGTGGCCACTGCCACAGTATGGATGGGGCTATCCGAGGAAAGCTATTGCATAAAGAGAAGAGGCATGGGAGCCCGCCTCTTCTCTTGGGCTCATTCGAAGTTAGTCGAGTTTGGTGCTGCGTGACTCGATCAGTCGTTTTACGCGTTCCGCAAAGGCTTCGATCTTTATGCTGCCTTCGGCCTTCTCCTGGCCACGCACGCGGACGTTGACTTCGCCGATTTCGGACTCCTTGTCACCGACGACGAGGATGAATGGGATCTTCTGCAAGGCGTGCTCGCGGATTTTGGCATTCATCTTTTCGTTGCGGCCATCGACTTCGACGCGGGCGCCGATGGCTTTGAGGGCATCAGCGACCTTGTTGGCGTACTCGATGTGGCGCTCGGCGATGGGGACGATGGCGACCTGTGTGGGCGAGAGCCAGACGGGGAAAGCTCCGGCATAGTGCTCGATCAGGACTCCGAAGAAGCGCTCGACCGAGCCGTAGAGGGCGCGGTGGACCATGAGAGGCTGATGACGCTGTCCGTCTTCGCCAACATATTCAAGGTCGAAACGCTGGGGAAGATTGAAGTCGAATTGCACGGTGGAAAGCTGCCAGAGACGGCCAATGGCGTCGACAAGTTTGACGTCGATCTTGGGGCCGTAGAAAGCAGCTTCGCCGGGGATGAACTTGTAGGGGATGCCCTTGCGCTCCAGCACGGTCTTGAGCGAGTTCTGGGCTAGTTCCCACTGCTCGGGCGAGCCGACGTAATGAGCACGGTCTTCAGGATCCCAGGCGGAGAGCTCGACCTGGAACTCTTCGAATCCGAAGGTATGCAACACGCTGGTAGCGAAGTCGATGCAGCCTTCCACTTCACTTTCGATCTGAGCGGGAGTGCAGAAGATGTGCGCGTCGTCCTGGGTAAAGCCGCGGACGCGCATGAGTCCGTGCATGACTCCTGAACGCTCGTAACGATAGACGGTGCCGAGTTCGCCCAGGCGGACGGGCAGATCGCGATAGGAGCGGAGCTGATCCTTGTAGATCAGGATGTGGAAGGGGCAGTTCATGGGCTTGAGGCGGTATTCGGCGTCGTCGAGCTCCATGGTGTCAAACATGTTCTCGGCGTAGAAGCCTTCGTGTCCCGAGGTCTGCCAGAGAGCGCGGCGGGCGACGTGCGGAGTGAATACGAGAGAGTAGCCGCGCTTCTGGTATTCGGCGCGGAGCCAATCTTCCATGATGGTGCGGATGAGTCCGCCCTTGGGATGCCAGAAGATGAGGCCGGGCCCGGCGAGCTCCTGAATGGAGTAGAGATCGAGCTGCTGTCCGAGGGCGCGATGATCGCGGCGCTTGGCCTCTTCGAGCTGCTTCATGTACTCGTCCATTTCCTTTTTGGAGTAGAACGAGGTTCCGTAAATGCGCTGGAGCTGGGGATTGCCTTCCTTGCCGAGCCAGTAGGCTCCGGCGATGTTAAGCAGCTTGAAGGCCTTGATCTTTCCGGTGCTCGGGATGTGCGGACCACGGCAGAAATCGACAAACTTGCCGGTCTTGTAGAGCGAAATCTTTTCATCGGGCTTGGTGAACTGCTCGATGAAATGACACTTCATGAAGTCGCCTTCGTCTTTGAATTGGCGCAGGCCCTCGTCGCGGTTGAGGTAGTCGCGCGCGTAGGGCTCGTTGCGATCGACGATCTCCTTCATCTTCTTCTCGATCTTTTCGAGATCTTCGGGAGTGAAGGGAGTTTCGCGGAGGAAATCGTAGAAGAATCCGGTCTCGGTGGCTGGGCCGTGGCCGAGTTTGGTCTCAGGAAAAAGCTCCAACACGGCGGCGGCGAGCAGATGGGCCGAGGAGTGATGGAAGACCTGGAGCGATTCGGGGTCCTTCTCGGTCAACAGACGGAGGCGGGAATCCTGCTCGATGGGGCGGGTGAGATCGACGACCTCGAAGGGGGCATCGGCGACTGCCGTGGCGGTGCTGCCGCCTCCATTTTGGTGGAGTGGCGCGAGTTTAGCGGCCAAGGCGGCGTCGGCGAGGCGCGGCGAAATAGACTTCGCAATGTCGAGGGCGGTGGTGCCCTGGGGTACTTCTCTAATGCTGCCATCGGGGAGTTGAACTTTTATATCAGACATAGGGTAGGTCTCCGCTCGCGCTTACAAGTGCGCAATGCAGAAAAATTTTGGAGATTTAAGTTTAAAGAGTTCGAGGTTGAGAAGCAAACAACCGTTGTCAAACAACGATGCGCCCCGAGGCATGGAGAGCTGTCGCACAAACGCTTTCGCACAAACCAGCAAAGGGTATTCAGAGCAGTTCCGGAAAGATCAACTGAAAGACAAACCGGTTCAGTAACTTCGGCGAATGAAAACTGTCGTTGCCGCTGATCGCACGCCAATCGTGCGGCAACAACATCTTTTTACTTCTTTTTACAGAGATTTGGCACAGGACGTGTGACCTTCGCGTTAGGGTGTGAATCGAACTTGCAGTATGGAGGCTCGATTATGAAGCCTACTCGCGAATGGACTCAACGCGCCCGGTTGCTGGCGCTGGAGTTCGCCGTCATTCTTCCCGCGCTGGCGCTTGTCACCTTCAGCATCATGCATCTGAAGTCGCTGGGGCACGACAAGACGGTGAATGCGGCGATTGAGCGCGACCTGCAGAACATGCTGCTGATGACGGACAAGCAGATGGCCTCGAAGGTATTCGAGATGGGAGCGGAAGTGCGCAATGACTTTCCGCAGCCGGGCGAGAATGTGCCGGTGGCGCTGCACAAGATCCTGGAAACGCATCCTTATGTCGCTCACGTTTTCTATTTCGACCAGCACACGGGGACAGTGTTTGCCTCGCAACCGGGAAGGATGGGAGATGCTGATTTCCGGCAGGAGCGCGAAAAGCTGGTGAGCAGCATATCGACATGGCTTCCGATGGAGGGCAAAGAGATTGTGGAGAAGCTATGGAAGATGGACAAGCAGGATGGGCGTCCCTACATGTTCGACGCCATGTATGTTCCTCGCAGGGGCCGGAAGCTGTACCAGGCGGCATTGTTCTTTCCGATCAAGAACGCGGCGACGGACCGCGTAACCATCGGCGGATTTGCATTTGACGCTGAATATTTGAGAGATGACTTTTTTCCCGGCGTTCTGAACTTCATGGCAGATTGCCCGACAAACCATGCTCCCGACAATAACGCTCAAAATCGCCCGGCATTCATGATTCACCCCAAACACGAGGTTGAGGCGATGGCTGAGTCGGCAAACTGGGATGGCGGGAAGCCAGAGGTGGAACACACGCTGGAAGCAGGATTTCCGGGACTGGTGCTGGCGACGAAGTATCACGGCACGAGCATTCAGGCGTTGAGCAGTCATTTTTTGCAGACCAGCTATTTGATTCTTGGGTGTCTGACGATCTTCATGGTTGGCGGCATTGTGTTGAGCTATCGCAGCGTGAGTAAAGAAGTGGCGCTGGCAAAGCTGAAGTCCGATTTTGTGTCGAACGTGTCGCACGAGTTACGAACCCCTCTGTCGCTGATCCGTCTATACGCGGAGACACTGGAGATGGGCAGGCTGAACAATCCGGACAAGTATCAGGAGTATTACCGGATCATTCGGAAGGAGAGCGAACGGCTGACGACGCTGATTAACAACATTCTGGACTTCTCGAAGATAGAAGCGGGCAAGAAGGATTACGACTTCCGCGAGACGGACGTGGCGGAACTGGTGAGGACCACACTTGACTCCTACCGCTACCAGATCGAACAGAATGGCTTCGCGTTCGAGGAGAGCATTGAAGAAAACCTGCCGAAGATCAAGGCAGATCGCGAGGCGATTGCGCGCTCGCTGCTGAACCTGGTGAATAACGCGGTGAAATACTCCTCCAGCGAAAAGAGCGTGGCAGTGAGGGTGAGCCGCAGAAATGGCTCGGTGAACATGGAAGTGATCGATAAGGGAATAGGAATTCCGCGGCCGGAGCAGGAGAAGATTTTCGAGAAGTTCTATCGCGTCAGCGATCCGCTGGTACACAACACGAAAGGCAGCGGGTTGGGACTCTCGCTGGTGCGTCACGTGGTGGACGCGCACGGCGGACGAGTGTGGGTGGAAAGCGTTCCGGGCAAGGGAAGCAAATTCAGTATCGAGTTGCCAATTGAAGGCCAGGCGAAGTCAGCCAGGGCGGGGGCGGCATGAGCGCAAATCAAAATCGCAGAGCGGCGGTGGCGGCAGTTCAACACGATGCGGCCGGGCAGCCGATGGCCGAATCGAAGGCTCGCATCCTGATCGTGGAAGACGAGCCGAACATGGTTGCCGGATTGAGGGACAACTTCGAGTTTGAGGGTTATACGGTGATCAGCGCTCGCGATGGAGTGGAGGGATTGGAGCTTGCGCTGGCCGAGTCGCCGGACCTGCTGATACTGGACGTGATGATGCCGCGAATGAGCGGGCTGGAAGTTTGCAAGCAGCTCAAGGCGAAGCGTCCCTCGCTGCCGATTATCATGTTGACCGCGCGCGGCCAGGAGGTGGACAAAGTTGTCGGGTTGGAGTTGGGGGCCGACGACTACGTGACGAAGCCGTTCTCGATTCGCGAGCTGCTGGCGCGGGTAAAAGCCGTGTTGCGACGGGCGCGGGTGTTGCCCAGACAACAGGACCGCTATTCGTTCAACGATGTGGAGGTCGATCTGAGGGCTTGCCGGGTGAAGCGCGGCGGCAAGCATCTGGAGATGTCGAGCAAGGAGTTCGATCTGCTGAAGTATTTCATTTGCCATCCTGGAGAAAACATCAGCCGCGACCGGCTTCTGGAAGATGTCTGGGGATACGAGCACTATCCGACGACGCGAACGGTGGACGCTCACATTGTGCATCTCCGGCAAAAGCTGGAGCCGACTCCGGAGCAGCCGCAATACTTTCTGACGGTACATGGCATTGGATACAGGTTCGTAGGGTGAGAGTGGGTGGTGCAATGAACAGTCGCAGTCAATCACGCTCGGAGATCAGAATGCGGGGAATGGCCCTGCTGGCAGCAGAGGCACAGAGCGCCATCACCGTGCTGGAAGATCGGCTGGCCGCCGCCGGACAGGAGAGCGCAGAGCTGCGCCGCGAACTATACGAGGCGGCACAGATGCAGCGGTATTTATGCGGGCCGCGACTCATGCGTAGAGGATCGTTTGAGATTGCGGCGGAGATGTTTCCGGTGCGCCATCTTTCGGGGGATTTCTTCTGCGTTGCAGAGCTCGGTGCGATGATCCTGCTTGGGATTGGAGATATCTGCGGCAAAGGAATGCTGGCGGGAATGTGGTCGATCCACCTTCTTGAATTGACGCGGATGTTCGGCGCGAACACGGGCGATCCGGGAATGGCCTTGAGGGCGCTGAACAAAAGCATGTGCGCGCGAAGCCCGTTGCCTCCGTTGACCAGCTTATTTCTGGCGTATATGGATTGCGAAAGCGGCGAGCTGTTGTATTGCAACGCAGGACATCCGGCGGCATTGCTGTTGAGGTCTGACGGCACTACGCAACTGCTGAGTGAGGGCGGCCCGGTGCTGGGCGTGCTGGCCGACGCGGAATTCCATAGCGCGCGGATAACGATGGAGCAGGGCGACACGCTGCTTGCATTCTCAGATGGACTGCCGGAGTGCTGCAACGAAAGCGCGGAGGAATTTGAAACCGAGAGGATCATAGCCGAGGTGCGGAAGGCCGAATCGCTGTCCACTTCAGAGATGCTGTTCTCGGTGGTGGGAGCGGCGCAGGATTTTGCAGGAAGCTGTCCGCGCGAGGACGACTGCACGCTGATGGTAGCGAGATGTGTGGATATGCCCGCCGCCGCATAGCACGGAAGAGTTGCGGAGCTGACAAACTCTGGCGCACGGGAGACATCCTATGCTGCAGGAGTGCATGAGTGTCGAACTCGGATCTGACCTCGGTTTTATTCATTCTCTTACTGCTGGTGGGCCTGGCGCAGTTGCTGGGCACTCTGTTTGTTAAATTGCGGCAGCCGAAAGTGATCGGCGAAATCGCGGCGGGCGTCGTGCTCGGGCCGGCGCTGATCGGACGGTTGCCGTTTGCGGCAGGGTTGATGGAATCCACGCATCGGCAGGGGACGATTCTGACATTTGCGTACTGGATGGGCCTGCTGCTGCTGATGTTTTTGTCAGGGGCGGAGACCCGCCAGTTGTTCACTCGCGAAGAACGCCGGGAGGTGGCTTGGCTCTCGATTGTCGGCACCGGAATTCCTTTCATCCTGGCGCTGGTGTTTGGTTCGCGGCTGATTCATCCCGCATTGGCGGGACCGCATGGGAATCGAATCTCGCTGACTATTGTGCTCGCGGTTGGCGTCGCGGTGACGTCGGTTCCGGTGGTCTCGAAAATCTTTGCGGACTTGAATATCTTGCATACTCGCTTTGCACGCCTGATTCTCGGAGTGGCGGTGCTGGAAGACATCGTGCTTTGGCTGGCGCTGGCCGTTGCGACGGCAATGGCTGGAGCTACGGTGCTCAACTGGCGCGAAATGTCGCGTCATCTACTGACGACGGTTGCGTTCTTTGTATTGGGGCTGACAATTGTGCCGCGAATTGTGAAGCGCATCAACAAGGCGCGCTTCAATGTGGTCGCGAGACAGTCACCCGTCGCGTATGCAATTGCGGTGCTGCTGACGTATTGCGTAATCGCCGGGGCACTGGATGTGAGCCTGGTGTTTGCGGCATTCCTCGCAGGGTTTGCAGTGGTTCACAAGAAGCGCAGACTGTTTGCGGAGGCGCTGGAAGCGATCGGGAAAGTTTCGTTTGCGTTCTTTATCCCTGTTTATTTTGCGATTGTGGGACTGAAGCTCGACTTGCTTCATGGGCTTTCGCCGTGGATGATCGCGGCGTTCCTGCTTGGAAGCTGTCTGGTGAAAATTTTATCTGTGTCGCTGGCCGGGCGATTTGCAGGATTTCGAGGACTGGATCTGATGAACCTGGCGATTACGGCGAACGCTCGCGGCGGACCGGGTATTGTGCTGGCCTCGGTGGCGTTCGATGCTGGGATCATCAGTCCGAAGTTCTACACAACGCTGGTGCTGGCCGCGGTGCTGACTTCGCAGGCGGCGGGCGCATGGCTCGACTATGTGCTGCGCAAGGGCTGGCCGCTGCTGAGCGCGAACGGCGCCGGGGAAGCAGCGGTGACCAGTGCGGGCGAAAGCCGGTCGGTTGCCTGAACCGCGTAGCAATAAAAAAACGAGAGACGAAACGAAAAACCCGGCCATGGTAGGCCGGGCTTTCTGATTATGTATGATCGCGAGTTAAAGCTTGTCCGACCGCTTGCTGCTCGCTCGCCGGGGCTTCGGCTCGCTCTTGGCCTTGAGATTGAGCCCCACTGCGGCGCGGATGAGATCCTTCAACGCCGCCTCGTCGATCTCGTCGCCCTCGTGGATGTCGATGGCGCGCCTGACATTCCCGTCGAGGCTTGAGTTGAATAGACCTGAAGGATCCTTCAACGCAGCTCCCTTGGCGAATGTCATCTTGACGACGCTCTTGTATGTCTCTCCCGTGCAGACGATGCCGCCATGGGAAAAAACGGGAGTCCCCATCCACTTCCACTCTTCGACGATCTCAGGGTCTGTCTCGTGTATGATTTCGCGCACTTTCGCGAGCGTCTTCCCGCGCCAGTCCCCAAGTTCCTTGATCTTCTCGTCGATTAACGCAGAGGCAGATTCCACCGGGACAGGTCTTTTCATGTACGGCTCCAATTTGCGCACCTGATTTAGATGCGCTCAACGTAACCTGCAACCTCTGCAAGCCCGTGGCTTGAACTGATTTTGACCAAAAATGAAAACCCGGCCGATGAGGGCCGGGCTGTGGGTGAGACCACGTTACTTAGAGCTTAGTGGAATACGCCGATCGCATTCGCGGGCACAGGTTTCCGCCGCGTGGAACTGTTCCTGTTCGGTGGAGCCGTGGAAAGCGGTGGTGCTGCTCTCGCCTCCGGCAATGGTCTGGGCTACGTCGTCGAAGTAGCCGGTACCGACAAACTGCTGGTGCTTGATGGCGCGGTAGCCTTCTTTTTCGGCGGCGAACTCCTGCTGCTGCAGAACGGAGTAGGCGGACATGGCGCTCTGCTTGTAGTTCTTCGCGAGATCGAAGATCGCGTAGTTCAGAGCGTGGAAGCCGGCCAGAGTAATGAACTGGAATTTGTAATTCATTGTTGCCAGTTCTTTTTGGAAATCAGCGATGGTTACATCGTCGAGCTTCTTCTTCCAATTGAAAGAGGGCGAGCAGTTATAGGCGAGCATTTTGCCTGGGTAGCGGGCGTGAATGGCTTCGGCGAAACGGCGTGCCTCGTCAATATTCGGCTCGCTGGTTTCGCACCAGATCATGTCGGCATAAGGCGCATAGGCGAGGCCGCGGGCGATGGCCGTGTCGATTCCGCTCCGGATGCGATAGAAGCCTTCGCTGGTGCGATCTTCGCCGGTGAGGAAGGGTGCATCGGCGGGGTCGATATCGCTGGTGATAAGCTTGGCGCCGTTCGCATCCGTGCGGGCGATGATGATGGTCGGAACACCGCAGACATCGGCGGCAAGACGGGCGGCGATTAACTTGTGGACCGCTTCGGAGGTGGGTACGAGGACTTTTCCTCCCATGTGTCCGCACTTCTTGGCAGAGCTGAGTTGATCTTCGAAGTGTACGGCGGCGGCGCCGGCTTCGATCATTCCCTTCATCAGTTCGAAGGCGTTGAGGGTTCCGCCGAATCCAGCTTCGGCGTCGGCGACGAGAGGCGCCATCCAATGCTTGCCGTACTTGCCTTCCTGATGCCATATCTGGTCGGCACGCAACAGGGCGTTGTTGATGCGGCGACAGAGTTGAGGTACGGAGTCGGATGGATAAAGGCTTTGGTCGGGATAAACCTGTCCGGCGGAGTTGGCGTCCCCGGCGACTTGCCAGCCGCTGACGTAGATGGCGTCGAGTCCGGCTTCAACCATTTCAATGGCCTGATTGCCGGTCATCGCGCCAAGGGCCTGAATGTGGCTCTGGGTTTGCATCAGGTGCCACAGGCGTTCGGCGCCGAGGCGTGCGAGTGTGTGCTCGATGTGAACGGTGCCGCGCAACCGTTTCACGTCTTCTGCAGTGTAGGTTCGTTCAATGCCGCTCCAGCGGGCATCGGTGTTCCAGGTTTGTGTGATGTCGAAGCCGTTGTTTTTCGCAGTCACTGTCGTTGTTCCCCTTCTTGTTTCGTCTGATGATGAATCGCTTGCTTCACGTTGTTTTCTGGTACGGTTGCGGCTGCCGCCGGACTTGGGTCCGTGCAGTGCCTTCCGGTTGTTGATACACGGATCGATCTTTCCGATGCGCACATCCTGCTGCGTAAAGGGATAGCAAATCTAAAGGACAGTCGACACGGGGTCGGCCCTGTTTCGAACAGCAGGCAGGCTCAGTCCAAGAAAATCGACCAGTGAACGAAGCGCTGGTTGACGCCGGTTCGGAGGGAGAGCCCACAATGCCTGGGGCCAGAGGTCAACGGGTCTTTCGGTTGGATTCCCGGCGCGCCGGAATTGCGTTGGTCCGCACACTGGTCTTCCAGCGTTCTGATGCAAGGAGGGTAGTCACGGTTGCAGTGAATATCGCCTGAAATGTAGCTCATCATGACCCAAATCGTAAGCTGCTCATTCCACGGGTATTGCAGTGTATTCTCTCGCTAAAAAAAAGGAATGGCGAACGATATTCTGCTTTTTCCAGAACTTACCCACAGAGTTTGCCGGCTTCGCCTCTGCTTGGAGCTTGCATCTTGAGCGTGGCTGCTTCAAGCTTTTGGTATGCCGAACCCTGAATCGACAGCCGCCGCCCCTTGCCCAATCTGCTCCGATACTGGCTGGCGCATGGTGCCCCGCGAGCACAATGGCCGAACCGTCGAAGAAGCGACGCGGTGCGACTGCATCCGTAAACAACTCGGTGAACGATTGCTGGAGGCGGCGAGAATTCCGCGCCGCTACCGTCACTGCGAGCTATCGAATTTCGAGCACGAAGGACCATTTCGTTCGCTGGCCTCGTCACATATGGCGTCACTCCGGTTTGTGGAAGAGTTTCCATTGGAGAGTGCGGGCCTGCTGATGACCGGCCCGATCGGTTGCGGCAAGACTCACCTGGCGGTGGGAATCGCCAAGGAACTGATCGCCCGGAAAAATACGGCGTGCCTGTTCTATGACTATCGCGAACTGCTGAAGCAGATTCAGAACTCCTACAACGCATCGGTGCAGGTCACCGAGATGGAAGTGCTGCGTCCGGTTTTCGACGCGGATGTGCTGGTGCTCGACGAACTGGGCGCGGCCAAGCCTACGGAGTGGGTGTGGGACACGGTCTCACATATTCTGAACACGCGCTACAACGATAAGAGGACCACGATCATTACCACCAACTACAAGGACCTTCCTCCGGCGGGAACAGAGCCGGAGAGTGGCCGTGCGGCGCGCGCATCGCGCGAAGAGACGCTGGGGGACCGCATTGGTGAGCGCATGCGCTCGCGTCTGCATGAAATGTGTCGCGTGGTGCGGGTAGAGGGTGAAGACTTCCGCATGAAGTACAAGAGCGCGAGCTTGCGATAGAAGGCAGTTCGAAGGCGTATTAATTGTTTTTCGACTGTGGCGCAGGCACCGGCTCTGCTCTTATCGAATCGCGCAGAGCTGCAGCATTGCGGGAAGGTATTCGCGGCTGGCTGAGCGCAGATACCATTCCGTGGCGCGGTCCGGCTCGTCGGCGGCGTCGAACACGCTTCCAATCATGAACTCGGCCTCGGGGTGTCCGCTGACGGCAGCGACGGCGAGAGCCTCACATTCCTCTTCACTCATCTGAATGCTGGGAAAGCTGGAGAGAAAACGGCATAGCTCGCGAAGCGTCGCGGCCAACGTTCTTCTCGATCTCGCTTCCACTGACGGCATGGTTACAACTGACATATCACCCACACTCCTTATGCGCGTAGTGTGCCAAACACGCAACCGCAGGGCAGTGATTTAGTTCCGCCTCTGGATGTTCGGTGCGTCACAAAATATATCGGCTCTTGAGGCAATGGTGATGATTTATTTTGCATTTAGGTAAAAGGAGTAATTCCAAACGGGAATGGGGCAAAAAGCATTGGCCTGCCGCTGGGCCGGGCTTCGGGATAAACTGACGGTTGTGTTGACCCATCTTGAGTTCGACGCCGAGCACGAAGCTGAATTCTTCGCCGCGCTTCCTGCAACGGCGGCGGTGTTTGTGCTGCGTCCGCATCAGGCCGGAGCCGAAGGCTACGTAAGCAAGAGCTCGAACCTTCGTCGACGCCTGCAGCGACTGCTTGGAACGGCCGAGGGGCGACGGCTGAGTTTGCGCGGACGAGTTGCGTCCATCGAGTTTCAGGAGGTGGGCGGAGACTTCGAGGCGGGATTTGCCTTGTACCGTCTGCTGCGGAGTGAGTTTCCGGAGAAGTACTCCGAGCGGCTGCATCTGCGGCCTGCGCCGCTGGTGAACCTGCTGCGCGAGAATCCCTATCCGCGAGTTACGGTTACCTCGCGCATAAGGTCGTTGCGTGCGGGGAGCGCATACTTCGGTCCGTTTGCGTCGCGGACTGAGGCCGAGCAATATGCAAATGACTCGCTCGATTTCTTTCTGCTGCGCCGCTGCACGGAGGAGCTTGCACCGGACCCGAAGTTTCCCGGCTGCGTTTATTCCGAGATGAAGATGTGTCTCGCCCCTTGCTTTAAAGGCTGCACCGATGAGCGCTATGCCGAAGAGTCGGCGCGTGTCGAACGCTACTTCGAAACCAGTGGCCACTCGCTCCAGGTAGAGATAAGCCGCGCGCGCGACGAAGCCAGCGAACGACTTGAGTTCGAAGCAGCGGCGGCGGCCCATGCAAAGCTCGAAAAGCTGAAAGGCGTGCAAAGCAGGATCGCTGAAATCGTGCATCGCATCGACCGGCTGAACGGATTGATGCTGCAGCCTTCGCACCTCGCCGGACACATTGCGCTGATTCGTATTGCCGGAGGAATGTTGCAGGAGCCCGTTGCGTTTGACCTGCGGGAGCGTGCGCTCACGCGAGATTCCAGCAAGCATTCGGAAGTGAATGGTGAGACATCATTGCAAGCTCCTGCAAACAGCGCTCATGTTCATACGCAAAGCATGGAGGCGCGAATCAACGAACTGCTGCAAGCAGCCATGCCGGTGGTTCCAAAGAGCGCGCAGGAGTGGATGGAACACCTGGCAATTCTGAAACGCTGGTACTACCGAACCAACAAGGTTGGCGAAATCTTCCTCGAAGACGAACACGGATTTCTGCCCATGCGTCGAGTAGTGCGCGCGGTAAGGCGCGTGCTCAAGGGCGAAAAGCCAGCGGGAGACTTGAGCGAGACGGCGGGGGATTACTGGATCTTCAGGAGCAAAGAGGCGGGGCTGTAGAATTAATTCACAGTTAAGGCCGCAATAGAGCTCTGCCTTCTAAAGAGCGCACCGCGCCCCAGTGCAGATTTGAGAACAGCCCATGAACACTGGATCGCTTCAATTTGCTAAAAAGTTCTCCACCGGCATTTCCACACTTGTGTTGAGATAAAGAACCTTCTGGGTATAGTCCGATATCTTCTCCCAAATTTCCTGAGGCCAAAATTTAAAGATGCAACCAAATACGGTCGATAGTCGTCTATAAAGAAGTTGACTTTTATTCATCAGTTGTATAAATTTCAACTACTGTGTCTTTAAAGTGCTTCACCAAATCCGAAGCAGTAACCCTGATTCGGCACTGTCTGGATGAAGGACGAGTGATTGCCGGTAGGCACTTTCGAGACGAACTGAAGGCGGAATGCCTGAACATCCTCGATGCTCACCACGTTTTGAGCACCGGGAATGTTTTTCGGGAACCAGAGTTCGATGTTCGCCATCAAGAGTGGAACTATCGGATGGAAGGAACCGAGCCAGATGGAAAGAAGCTGGCAATCGTCTTTTCCTTCAAAGAAGACGAATCGGGTTTCTTGATTACAGTCTTCGGTATTCGGGGCTAGGCCCGAATAAACATCCCTCTCCCTGAGAGGTAGAATGGCGTAAAACACATGGCAAACAAGGCAGTACGTTGTAGCGATTGCGGAAACGACGCAACGGTAAAGAAGGGGATCTACCGCTTCGCAGAATGCGGTCTCAACAATGTCCTTCTCAAAGGGATTGAACTGATCGAGTGTCCTGTGTGTGGGAACGTCGACCCTATCATCCCCCATATGACGGAGTTGTTCCGCGTAATAGCGATGGCTATGATCGCAAAGCCACAATCGCTGACCGGCAGCGAAGTTCGTTATCTCAGAAAATATGCGGGCATGAATGGAGAGCAGTTTGCTCGTATGTTGCACACCGATAAGACCACGGTTTCCAAGTGGGAGAACGACGCAATTAAGATTGGATCAAAGACGGATCTATTGATTCGCGCGGTCGCTCTCCAGATTGGTCCTGGTCTAAAGGACGAGGCGGAACGACTCATCAGAAATTTCGAAGTGATAAACGAAGAAAGCGATGAGCAGCCTAATCGTCTCGAAGTTGATTCCGAGACTTTGGAGTATGCGTATGCATGAAGGTCTTGATCTTACGAGCGTCCTCGTAAAAGAGCTTTTGCCTAAGACTGACAGGACTGACACGGCTACACGATAGCGCCAGAAGAAGAGACAAAGAATTGTTTATTGAACGTCGAGAAACAAGGCGGCTACGCGATCAGAAAACCCGATTCGGAGTGGGGGCGCGACGTTCTGCCAACTCAGGCGGAAGCAATCGAAATCAACGGCGCAAGCCATAGCAAGGAACAGGGAGATCTCATGAAATCCCGTTCATACTTTGGCTGTTCTGTTAATCACGCCCAAAATCAATCGGCTGAAACTCATCTACACTGAACACGGTGCGCACGCATTTGCGGCCCAGATAGACAGTCCCCTCCGTCAATCCTGAAGCGGAACTCTCGCCTGTCTGTTACTCCTTCTGTTTGTTGAACACCATTCGTATTCCGTCGCGCCAGCGCTCGTCGAGGCCGATCAATTTCCATTCCAACTCAGGGGAGACGTAACGCAGCATGGTTGCCGTGGAGGGATGCACGTGCAGTGCAGGTGCGGCGAGAATGAGGATGGGGTCGCGTTCGGACAGGATGCGGCCGGGGAAATATCCGTGGCGCTGGAAGTCTCCGCGACGGTGATGCTGGCGGACACGCGCCCAGTAGTCGAGTCCCTGCACGGGAAGATGGAAGTCTTCGGCGGCCTTCAATTCGATGACGGCTAGACGTCCGTCACGGGTGATGCCAAGCAGATCCATGATGGCGCGGTCGGAGGCGGAGAAGGCGGGGACCTGTGCGTAATGCAGCGTGGGGTCGAGGCGCGAGTCGAGCAGAGAGATGTCGCGTTCGACCACCGATTGCAGCCAGCGCTCGGGTTGGAGTCGATAAAAAGGATGCGTATGGTCGCGGCCTACGCGCTTCAGCATCAGGCGCTCGATTAACTTCGCAAGCAGCGGTTCGGTGTTGTCGTTCAATTCGTATTCGGCGGGCGGGGCTCCGAAGGTGATGCGCTCGGCAATGCGGAAATGGCGGTCGGGCTCCATGGTGGCGCGCGCAAACTCCAGCCCGTGGAAGCAGAAGCCGATGGAGGAAGAGCTTTGCGCTACGGCCTCGGCCTTTGGACAGAGGGCGTGCATGCGTGCGATGGATTTCTGGAAGCGTTCGAGGGTTTGCTCGCGATTCAGGCACTGCACGAGGCGGGTGTTTAGATTCAACTCGGTCGCCAGGTCGAGTTCCTCTGACTGCTCGGTGTGTTCGTCGAGAGCAAACAAGCGCCACTCTGCGGCTTCGCGGTTGAGGTGCGACATTCGCAATTGCGCGGTGCGTGCGCGGTCTGCGGGGACGAAGAGGGCGACCGATCCAATGTTGGACTTTGCGGCGTAATGTTCGCGGCAGTAGTCGAGCCAGAGGATGGTTACAGCGACGGCGTTGTCGATGGTGGCCTGGGACTCACCCACACCGCAGCCGACAAGTGCAATTCGATCCTGACCGCGGCGCAAGAGGCCGCGCGCGCAGACCGCTCCGAAGGAGTGTTCGAGATCGGCAGAGGTGCTGAGGCGATCAAAGGTCCATCCCGGAAACTGCATGGCCACGGCGCGTTCGAGCGAGCGCTGGTAGGCGGAACGCATGGCCTTGAGCGCGGAAGGCGAGCGCCGCTCGGCCTTCGAGCATATCTCCAGTCGCGAGGGCCTGGCCTGACCGAAGCGAATGGCCGTCAGCTTCAGGATGCCATTCTTGATTTCAGCCGAGGCGATGCGGCGAACGACGTTTCGCTCCTCGGACCAGACTTGCAGCAGGCACCGGTCGCGCTCGGGCGTGGCGGAGTAGTGCGCGGCGGAAAAATCAAAAAGCGTATGGCCGTCTTCGATGACCGCCGCAGTCGGATTCTCCGCGATGTAGTCGGAGAGGAGTGCGGCAATCTCCTCGGGCGTTTGTACGGCACTCACGAAATCTATCCTTCTATCACTGTGGAGTTGGGCTTTTCTGATTCAGGTTTTCCGATTCGGGCTTCAGCGAGACGGCGTCGAACTCCACATCGGCCGAGGAGGCGAAGCGTTCGCTTTCGCGTCCCCAGCGCCGGAATCCGGGCGCATCGAAATGCACCCGCAGTTTATAGGAGCCGTTGCGCGAAATGCGGGCGTCACGCTGATAACGATTGATCCACGAATGCCACAGGAGAGGCATTTCACCAGGACCATAGGTTCTGCCGTCAGGCGCGATGAGGCTGGCGCGCGGCTTGAGATTGGGGATGAACCGACCGGTTCGCGAATCGCGGGGCAGAACGGAGAGGCGCACGTTTTCCTTGCCGCTGAAATCGATCAGATTCTTGGGATGAAGCCTTGCGCCACCGACCTGCATGGCTACCCCAGACGATTCGAGCGCATAACCAACAAAGTAATCTCCCGCGGGTTTTTCCGCCCCCGAGGCGGATCGCTGCCAGAGTTCGGTGATGGCCGAACTGAACGCGGCATTGCGTGGTTTTAGCAGTTCGGCCTCATTGCCAACTGCGACGGTGGTTGCACGGGGCAACGCGGCGATGGCCTCCAATGAAATTTCCACCGGCGGAAATTCCGCCACCGTGGCGTGATCGGCGGGAGAGCCTTCGCGATGAGGAACAACGGGGTCGATGTCGATGCGAAGGGTGTAGCTGCTGTCGGTATCCATTGGAATGTTGCCGCCGTAGGCGTTGATCAGTGGATACCATCCGAAATCGAGCGGGGCGGATTGCTCGTTGCCGTTAGCGTCGATGAGAGTGGCGCGAAGGGTGAGGCCAGGAACGATTCGTCCATCCACCAGATCGAGCACGAAGACGCGCAGGTGAATGGCGTCGTCGGGAGCTTCGTGCCAGGCAAGTCTGCCGTTGCCAGCCTTGTCCCACCAGCCTTCGGCGGGAGTGATGGAAAAGGCAATACGCATTTGTCCCGCGCGAGTGTCGCCTTTGATGGGGCCGGAGTTGGCAAGCACCCAGTCGAGAACCGCAGTGTCAGCGGTTCCCTGCTGCCTGGCCAGTTGCAATTGCAACTGGCCGGTTGTGCCGCGACTTCCTTGCGGGGCGGCAGGGATAGCCACCGGGGTTGAAGCGTTCGGCGCGCTGGCGACGGGCGGTGTGGGCGCAGGCTGCTGCGCAAATGCTCTCGGAGCGCAATTCGAAAAGATTGCCGAACAGATCGCTAGAAGGAATATGGACGGGCGGCGACAGCGCCAAACAAATCTCAAACTTTGCGGCAAACCATCCTCCGTTTGTGCGGTGACTTGCTCTATCGGTGCCCTGCGCCGTCCAAGGAGGGCGAGGACTGCTGCCCACACTCTACACTCAATCAGGCATGCGGCGCATGAAGGCCGATGCCGAGTGTGGGAGCTTGCTTATCCGGCGGCGTTTAAGGATGCAAGTTTTCGGACCTGCGAGCCTTCGCTGGGCAGGGCTTCAAGCAGTTGCAGAACGCTCTTGTGCAGCGAGGGATGCTCAATCTCCGGTGCGATTTCGGCCAATGGTTCGAGGACGAAGCGGCGCTGATGCATGGCCGGGTGGGGGATGGTAAGCGCGGGCGAGCGGATGACCCGGTCGCCATAGAGCACGATATCGAGGTCGATGATGCGCGGCCCTTTGGGAATGTAGCCGGTGGAGGCGCGCTGGCGGCCCATGTCGCGCTCAATCGCCAACAGGCGCTCCAGCAACTGCCGCGGCGCGGCTTCATCGGAGCAGTCGGTTCCCATCTGCAATGCGAGTGCGACGTTTACGAACCAGGGCTGCGCGGTGTATTCAACGGGCTCGGTTTCATAGGCGTGGGAGAGGGCGGTGATGGTCGCAACTTTGCGCAGAGAGGCGATAGCCTGCTGCAAGTTTGCGAGCCGATCGCCGAGATTGGAACCCAGTGATAAGTAGATTTGCTCCATGCGCTCCGCAATTTCAGAAGAATAATGCTTTCAACATTGTAGCCGCAGGCGCGAAATCATTGGGCGGAACGTAAAGCCGGAACATACAACAGATAGTGATGGATTGCGGGCTGGATTGAGCAAAACACAATCAGTTGGGTAGGCGGGCGGGGCTGGATAGGGCATGGATACAGTGCCAAAAGGATAGAGCTGTGGAAAAACCCGCATAAAATAAGGCGAAAGTGCTTGTCCGGCACAAAATCAAAGAGTTAATATGTGCGGGACTGAGGCGTTTTACGACGCTTCATCTTCAAGGAGGAATACTCAATGGCTGCAGGCTTGACCAAGACTGCCCTCGTTCGTCTTCTGGCGGAAAAGCTGGAAACCAGCAATAAGGCTGCTGGATTGTTCTTGACCACCCTGGCGGAAATCGCCGTGAAGGAAACGAAAAAGAACGACGTGTTCGTTCTCCCCGGCCTCGGCCGTCTGAAGAAGTCGGCTCGCAAGGCCCGCATCGGCCGTAACCCGCAGACCGGCGACCCGATCAAGATCCCTGCCAAGACCGTAGTGAAGTTCTACGTTGGCAAGGCAGTGAAGGACGCAATCGCTCCGGCGAAAAAGAAGTAGTCTTCGTATTCGACAGAAAGGCCGATCCCAACCGGGGTCGGCCTTTTCTTAGCACCAGCGACGGCATCTTTCACGCCGCTCCGGCTACTCTCGAAGGGATACGCGGCGGTAATCTTGAGAAGGCGCAACATGTCCCGCTACAGTGGTCACATGAATCTGAATGGCCGATTCTCGCGGTTTCTCGTGTTGGCGTCCTACGTGTTTTTTCTTGTCGCTACCTGCAGCGGTCAGACCAAGCCATCAAAGAGTAGGCCAGCCGATTTCACCGGATTCTGGAAGGCACCGGAATCACTGTCGTACACAACGCAACCGGCGCCGACGCTGCCCTTCTTCGACTGGAATGCCTGTCCCTTTGAGGGCTGCACGTATGGCAAATGGACTGCGGCGGCAGCAGTGGAAATTTTCGATACTTGGAAGCCAAGCCGCAAGCAAATAGCGACACTCCCCGCGAAAGCTGTTGCGACAGGCCTTTCGGGAGTAGTCATCACCTACAAGCCCGGCGTCGTTCGGTTGAACAGGGATTTGCCGCAGGATGATTTACAGCGCGGAGACACGATTCTCACGTACACATATCGTGGCGAGGGCTTCTCGGCTGTCTGGTTCAAGGGACGGTTCTATCGCGAGTATGACATTACCTTTGCTAAGTGGCCGGACGGAAGCGGCTGCCTCGGAACTGACTGCGCGGGTACCTATGTTGATCTCGGAAAAAAGGTCTGGTGGGCAAAGGTGAAACTGAGGTCTGGAGTTGTAGGCTGGGTCAACATGAATACTGCAGAATTCGGGGGAGTTGATCGGTTCGGCTTCAACGGACTCGCCTTTCCCCCGGCACACGCGGCAACCTAGTCGGCGCAGGAGCTGGTGGGTAGCGGACAAGAACAACAATGTGGCCGTCCCGAAAACATGAGAGTACAAGTCGCCGGGTAGTTCCCCATCCAGATTCATAACCACTGGGTCGGGTAGTCGAAATCTTCGGAATCGGCGCTAGAGAATCACGATGGTGATGCCGCGATTGAGCCGTCCGAAATCCCTATCCTCTTTGATAGATTTGTCACGCTTCACCAAGCTCCAGCTCGCCTCGTTGGAGATTCGGAAATCCTCTCCTGGAATGAAGTCTGCGATAAATCCGTTCCGCTTGAATCGGTCGAGCGCTATCCATACTTCTTCCTTCAGCCGTCCGCCGACCCCGGTCGATCCATACCCGTGGATCAACTTGAGCACCGGAATCTGTTCGGCTTTGGCGGCAACGATGGCGCGGTCAAGCCGGAGCAGTCCGACGTTCACCGTCGGATAGCCCTCTTCGAGGTTGATCGTCTTGCAGAACACAGTTCCTCCAGGTGTCCTTCGCGCTCCGGTATTCTCTTCTGTTAAATCAAATTACTGAAAATAAAGCTCTTGCAACTTTCGTTACCTACCATAAAAAACCGCTTGCGAATACTTGACAATCTGACGCTCATATTTCATGATTCTTTCGTACTGACATTGCATCGAAGTCTGTAGAAGGCCGAGACCCCAAGCGGGTCGGCCACCGGCAGACAAAATCTCTGAATATGGAGGATCATCACCATGACGCTACTTACCCGTTGGGAACCTGTACGAGAACTTGCACACTTTCAGGACCGCATGAATCGGCTGTTCAACGACCAGTTTGGACCGGTCGCGAGCCAGGAATCCCTGGCCGCTGGATCGTTTGTCCCGCCTGTCGATGTATATGAAGACGAGCAGGGAATCCGGTTGAAGATGGAAGTTCCGGGGATCGAAGAAAAGGACATCGACATTCAGCTTGAGAACAATTTGCTGACCGTCCGTGGCGAGCGCAAGCTGGAAAGCGAGACCAAGGAAGAGAATTACCATCGCATTGAGCGCCGGTATGGCAGCTTTACCCGCAGCTTCACCTTGCCGAATACGGTCAATCCGGAAGAGGTCAAGGCCGGCTACTCGAAGGGCGTGCTGACCATCAATCTGGGCAAAAAGGTCGAAGCCAGGCCGAAGCAGATCAAGGTGAACGTAACGCCTGAGGTCGCCGACAAGGCAATCAGCGGCAAGTAATTGACGTTGGGAAGCAGCGGGGCTCGCCGAATCCCGCAGGCA
Organism: Saccharimonadales bacterium (SeqCode); assembly: GCA_035539055.1. Lineage (GTDB taxonomy): Bacteria > Acidobacteriota > Terriglobia > Terriglobales > Acidobacteriaceae > TOLSYN. The sequence continues at coordinate 34,485 of DATLJC010000004.1, forward strand.
TCCAAAAGGGGGAGCGTTGGATGGATTTGTGGAATCCTCCGGCGCTCCCTTTTCCAGCTTTTAAGAATAAGATTTATCCGCCGCGAAGAGGCTCCCGTTTAGGCGAGCCGGCAACGGCGCAAGGAGCATTTATTATGGCAATCCGTTGGGATCGGTTGACAGTGAAGGCGCAGGAGGCGATGCAGCGGGCCAGTGAGCTGGCCAGCGAGAATGGCAATCCGGAGCTTCTGCCGCTTCATTTGCTGGCAGCGCTGTTGGAGGATCGCGAAGGCATCGTCTCGCCTTTGCTGACGCGCGCCGGAGTACAGATCGCGAATCTGCAGGCGCAGGTGCGGCGCGATGTTGCGGCGCTACCGAAGCTGGCGCACGCGGCGGCCCAACCTCACTTGTCGGACACGACGTCAGAGATGCTCGACCTTGCGTTCAAAGCTGCGGCCAACTTCAAGGACGAGTACGTCTCCACCGAGCACCTGTTGCTTGGGATGATAGCGATGAAGCGCGATCCGGCGCAGCAGCTTTTGAGTGGACTGGGAGTTTCGCAGGATTCGCTCCTGAAAGCACTGGCCGCGGTTCGTGGAAATCAGACGGTGACCGACCAGAATCCCGAGTCGAAGTATCAGGCCTTGGAGCGCTATGCGCGCGACCTGACGGAGTTGGCGCGACGAGGCAAACTCGATCCCGTGATCGGGCGCGACGAAGAGATTCGGCGCACGATCCAGGTTCTATCGCGGCGCACGAAGAACAATCCCGTCCTGATCGGCGAGCCGGGCGTGGGCAAGACGGCCATCGTCGAAGGACTGGCGCAGCGCATCGTCTCCGGAGACGTGCCCGAACAGCTTAAGAACAAACGCGTGGTATCGCTCGATCTGGCAGCGATGGTGGCGGGCGCAAAGTATCGCGGCGAGTTCGAAGACCGTCTGAAGGCCGTGCTCAAAGATATTGAAGAGAGCGCGGGCACTATTATTTTGTTCATCGACGAACTACATACGTTGGTAGGAGCCGGTGCCGCCGAAGGCGCGATGGACGCAAGCAACATGTTGAAGCCTGCGCTGGCCCGCGGCGATCTGCGCGCAATTGGCGCGACGACCTTGAACGAGTATCGCAAGTACATCGAGAAGGATGCGGCTTTTGAGCGGCGCTTCCAGATTGTCTATGTCGGCGAGCCCTCGGTGGAAGACACGATCTCGATTCTGCGCGGACTGAAAGAGAAGTACGAAGTGCATCACGGTGTGCGCATCAAGGATTCGGCAATTGTCTCGGCGGCTATGTTGTCGCATCGTTACATCAGCGACCGGTTTCTGCCGGACAAGGCAATCGACCTCATCGATGAGGCCGCGGCTTCGTTGCGTATTCAGATTGATTCAATGCCGACGGAGATCGACCAGTTGCAGCGGCGCTCGACAAGTTTGGAGATCGAACGCCAGGCGTTGAAGAAAGAAAGCGACGCGAACTCAAAAGAGCGGCTTGCGCTGGTGGAGCGCGAACTGGCCGAGCTTCGCGAGCAGACCAATGCGTTGAAGGCGCGCTGGCGCGAGGAGAAAGACAGCATCGCCGGAGTGCGCGCGCTGAAAGAGACCATCGAGCAACTTAAGTTGCAGCAGGTCGAAGCCGCACGCCGGGGCGAGTACGAACGTGCTTCAAAGTTGCAATACGACGAACTTCCCAAGGCAGAGCATCAACTGGCGGAGCTTACTGCGACAGCCGAGAGCAACCAGTCGCGCATGTTGAAGGAAGAGGTGGACGAAGAAGACGTTGCCCGCATTGTCAGCCGCTGGACGGGCATTCCGGTGTCGAAGATGCTGGAGGGCGAAGTGAAGAAGCTGGTGCAGATGGAATCGCGCTTGCGCGAGCGGGTGATCGGCCAGGACGAAGCGCTCGAAAGGGTCGCCAATGCCATTCGGCGTTCGCGTGCGGGATTGAGCGATCCGCGTCGTCCGATTGGCTCGTTCATCTTCCTTGGTCCTACGGGCGTTGGCAAGACGGAGCTGGCAAGGGCCTTGGCTGAGTTCCTGTTTGACGATGAGCACGCCATGGTGCGTATCGACATGAGTGAATATATGGAGAAGCACTCGGTGTCGAGATTGATCGGCGCGCCTCCGGGCTACATCGGCTATGAGGAAGGCGGACAGCTTACGGAAGCCGTGCGCCGTCGTCCGTACTCGGTGCTGCTGTTTGATGAGATCGAAAAAGCCAATCCCGATGTGTTCAACGTCTTCCTGCAGATCATGGATGACGGACGGCTGACGGATGGCAAGGGGCGCGTGGTGGATTTCAAAAACACGATCCTCATCATGACCTCAAACATCGGCTCACTCTCGCTTTCCGGAGACCTGACGGCTCCCGAGCGTTTTGCGCGAGCTTCTGAGCAGGTGATGACTGCCCTGCGCGGACACTTCAAGCCGGAGTTCCTGAACCGTATCGACGATATCGTGGTCTTCCGTCCGCTGGGACAGGAACAGCTCACGAAGATCGTGGATCTGCGGTTGGAGGATTTGAAGAAAATGCTGGCAGACCGCAAGGTGACCATCGAACTCACGGATGTCGCCAAGCGCACGCTGTTCACCAACGGATACGATCCGGCCTATGGAGCGCGTCCTCTGAAGCGGGCGATCCAGCGGCTGGTGCAGGACCCGCTGGCCATGAAGATTCTCGATGGCGAGGTGCTGCATGGCGACCACGTTGTAGTGGACTCGAAGAACGATAAGTTGACCTTCGAGGTGCAACGCAAGGAAGCAGAGGCAGCGCGGCAATCGGAAGAAGCCCAGCAGATGGCATAACGGTTTCGCATGAGCACATAGACGCCCTTTGGGTAAAGTCCGGGGCGTTTTTCTTGCGCTGAAAATGTGTGGACAAAGCTGGTGATTTCAGGAAGACTCAGAATACAAACACTTCACATTCGCAGGCAGTGAAAATGACTACAACCAGCATTTTGACATCGCAGGTCGAAGCCGCGGCGCGGCGTTATTGGCGTGTATTGATGGAAAAGAGCGCCGGAGAGATGGAGAAGTTCTACTCCTACGATTCGACGGTCTTCAATCCCTTCTCGCCCCGCACCGAACCCGGACGTGTCTCCGCCGCCCGCAAGGAGCGAGAGTACTTCACCCCTAAAACCGTCTTCAATGCCGAGATTACCGGGCCCATCGAAGTGCAGTTGTTGAGCGAAACGATTGCCGTGGCGACTTACCCCTTCCGTTGGACGGCGAAGAACATGGAAGTCAGCGTACTCGCCCGGAAGTTCGACAAAGCCGTGCGTGACGGCCGCGCCACACAGGTATTCGTCCTCAATTCGGATGGCAGCCTGCGTATCGTGAACGAACACCTCTCCGACATCTGGCGCGATCAGCCAAAACCGGACGCCATCAAGGCCAAGTAGAACCAAGGGCGCGGTTCACTCCTCGCTGAACATTGCGTAGAGCGCGGCGGTGCGAAGAATAATCAGTGTGCCCCAAAGGGCGATGCCGGGGATTCTTAGTTCGACAACGGCAGATGAGATTCCCGGTACGGCAGGCAGCAAACCAGCAGCGAGCAGCAGGACCGCGAGCCAATGCGCCCATCTCCAGCGCCGCCACAGACCGAAGACCGCGATGGCATGCACAACAGCCGAGAGCAGGTAGGCGAGCGATCCACGCATCGCAACATCTTCACCCACCACCCAGGCTCCGGAATTGAAGGGCAACAGTGAAGTCCCTACGCAGATTCCGTAAACGGCGGCAAGCGCGGCAAGGGCCGCAAGGAGCACCGCGACGAAGCGTTCGCCGAGTGCCATGCCTTGCGGCCTTTCCACGTCTTCCGATTCAGTTCGATTCGCCATGCATTCCGTAGATCATGGGATGCAACTCAGGCGAGATCGAAGAGCAGCACTTCGGCGTCTTCCGTTGCATCGATCTTCAGCGCGGTTTCGTTACTCACTCCCGCGCCGTCGCCCTGCTGGAGCGGCGTTCCGTTCAACTTCACCGCGCCTTTCGCCACTTGCAGCCAGGCATGTCGTTCCGCCTGCAGATCGATGGGCAAGCTCTCTCCCGGCACAAGTTTCGTCACCAGCAGTTTGGCGTCGGCATTGATCTTCACTGAACCATTCTCGCCGGAAGGCGATGCGATCAGCCGCCATTGATTACGCTTCTCCTCGTCGGGGAAAGCTTTCTGCTCGTAACTTGGTTCAACATTCAACTTGTCCTCGTCCGGAATAATCCAGATCTGCAACAGGTGCACGGGCTCGGACGGCGATGGATTGAATTCGCTATGCACAATGCCCGATCCCGCGCTCATGCGCTGGCCGTCACCGGGACGGATGATCTCGCCCGTGCCAAGGCTGTCGCGATGTTCCAGTGAGCCGCTCAGAACATAGGTGATGATCTCCATATTGTCGTGCGGATGCATGCCAAAGCCGCGACCGGCGTCGATCACATCCTCGTTGATCACCCGGAGCGCGCGGAAGTGAACGTGCTTCGGGTCATGGTAAGCCGCAAACGAAAAGGTGTGATAGGTGTCGAGCCATCCGTGCTCGAAGTGTCCGCGCTCATTTGCGGGCCGAACTGTGATCATTGGTTACCTCCTGGCGTCGTCGTTTCCGAGCCTTCTTGGAAATTAGATGTTGCAACAGATAATAACGATTCAGGCAACGGTCGGCGCAACTTCAGTTGCCCTGCCGCGCGTCTCAACACGCTGGGAGGCTAGACATTTATGGCAACAGCAAAGGGCGGCACACGTCACACGGCAGCACGCAAGGCGGCGAAGCGTTCGACCATGAACGCGGCTTCGACGAAGAGATCGTCCACCAAGAAGGCATCGACCAAGAGAGCTGCCACAAGGACAGCTTCCAAGAAGACAAGGACGTCGCACCGCAAGTACAATCCCTCGGCAAGCGCTCAGGTGGAAGAAGAGATGAAGGAGATGAAGAGGGGAAAGCTCAAGAGCGGGCGCAGCGGCAAGAAAGTTACGAACCCGAAGCAAGCAATCGCCATCGGGCTTTCAGAGGCGAGGAAATCTGGAGCAAAGGTGCCGCCGAATACGCATCGCAAGGCCGCTTAGGCGGAATAGGGCGCGGTGGTATCCACCTGCTTGATTCGGGCAAATGGAGGCTCGTTCCACGCGGGCCTCTTTCAAAGAAGGACTGTCCTACTTACCCTCGCCGCCTGTGCTCTTGCTCCCTCCGGAGCTTGCGTTTGCGCTACCGCTGGAGTCGCTGGAGGAACTGGCGCTGGCCGCTGCGGGCGTGCTGGCGGTTGGACTATCAGAGCTCTTGGACGCGGTCGAGCCTTCGCTGCTTCCGCTGTCCTTGCTGGCCGGGGCGCTCTCAGAGCTGCCTTCCGATGCGTTCGATCCGGAGAGACCGGAGCCGTTCTTGCCGCCGTAATCGGAAACATACCACCCGGAGCCTTTGAACTGAATGGCCGGGGCCGAGATTAGCTGCTCGATGGTTTCCTTGTGACACTTCGGGCAGGTGGTAAGCGGAGCGTCGGAAAATTTCACGATGCGCTCAAAACGATGAGCGCAATTACTGCATTTGTACTCGTATAAAGGCATGATTCCTTCGGGTTAATCCTTGCCGCGGGAGTAGGCACGGCGTTTTATTTCGGACTCCTGTACTTTGATTCTAGGTTCCTGCGGGCGATGCGGTCAATTTTGCACGTCCGCCTCTGTTACACTTCGCGCTTGGCACACCTATCGTGGCGCTGCCACCGCCGCACTTCTGGAGAAGAAAGAATGCCTGCCACTCAACCCTCGCTCTACCTGGTCGGGACGCCGATCGGCAATCTTGAGGACATTTCACTGCGCGCGCTGCGCATTCTCAAGGAAGTCGATCTGATTGCCTGCGAGGACACGCGGCAGACCTCGAAATTGCTGAACCACTACGGGATTGAGACCCGCACCATCAGCTATCACGAGCATAACGAGCTGACGCGCTCGGCCGAACTGATCATGCATCTCGAACAGGGACAGTCGATTGCAGTGGTGACCGATGCCGGGATGCCGGGCGTCTCCGATCCGGGCTACCGGCTGGCGGTGCTGGCCATCCGGCACAAGATTCCCGTGGTGCCGATCCCGGGAGCTTCCGCCTTTCTGAGTGCGCTGGTTGCCAGCGGTCTGCCGACGGATTCGTTTGTCTTCCATGGCTTTCTGCCCGCAAAGCTCGGCCAGCGGCGCAAATTTCTGGAGGAGATTCAACACTCACCGCGCACCCAGATTTTCTACGAAGCGCCGCACCGCCTGGTGGCCACGCTGGAAGATATTGCCGAGGTGCTTGGGCCGCATCGTCACGTGGTGGTGGCGCGCGAGGTCACGAAGATCTACGAGGAATTCGTGCGTGCCACGGCCGCCGAGGTGCTCGAAGATTTCAAGAAACGCGATGAGGTGCGGGGAGAGATTACCCTGCTGATCGCCAAAGCCGAGGAACAACATGGACTTCCGGCAGTAACGCAAAAGAACGCCCGCACCCGCGTCCGCGAACTGATGAAGTCCGGCGAGATCGATGAGAAGGAAGCGATGAAGCGCGTCGCAAAAGAGATGGGAATCAGCAAGAGCGATGTCTACCGGGAGTTGCAGAAGGATGGAAAGAAGTAAGCGAGCACGAGTGTTCGTCGCGCTGATGCTGATGAGCGTTGCGATCTGCGTGCGCGGTCAGGCGAATCCCTCTCGAAGCTTTGGCCCGGACGCCTGCGGTCCCGCCGACCCGTCCTACATTCACACGGCGAGCGCAACCGGAGGCATACCCCTGTTTCTGCAGCGCTCCGAGGCCAGCAAAGCCTTCCAACTGGTGCGCGAATCAACGAAGAACAACGTGTCCCTGGTGTTTTGGGCGATGGCTCCCCTCGACGGAAAGCCGCTGAAGTTTGCAATCCCAGTGGACTCCGGGACGCGGACACTCACGGTTGCATTCTCGGTCAACGTGAAAGGGACCATGCTCACGTTACGCCGTCCCTCTGGAGAAGCGCTTGCCGGAAGCGTTGCGGGCACTGAGGATACGGAACTGAACTGTGGGCGGATCGTGACCGTGACTTCGCCGCAGCCGGGAATGTGGCATGCGGAAGTCACCGGCACCGGGACGTTTTGGATGAACGCCCAGGCGCAAAGCGATATTTACTTCATCAGCGCTGAGTTTGTAAGGCCGGGCGGGCGTCCTGGTCACGAGGGACTGTTTCGCATACAGGGGCAGCCACTCGCGGGAGTGCCAGCCACGCTGCAGGCTTCGCTCTCCGCGGCAGAGACGAAGACAGCGCATTTTTCCCTGGTCAGCGAGCGCGGCGACATCCTGCAAACGTTACACATGAAGCAGGTGAACTCCGACCGCGAATTTCTCGAATTTGTGGGAACGCTGGATCTGCCGAAAGTGCCGTTTCGCGTGGCCGTAGAGGGGATTGACTCCCATGGACGCCAATATCAGCGCTTTTATGCGGGCTTGTTTCATGCATCGAGCGTGGAAGTTTCTCCCAAGCTCGATTTCGATGGACTGCCGTCCGGTAGCACCCGGCAAGCCGCGTTCCTCGTGCGAAACAACGGTGCTCCAGAAACCTTCAGGGTCACGGTCACCGATACGCGTCGATTCGTGAGCAGGGTCGAGCCGAAGGAGATATCGTTGGCCACAGGCGAATCCGCGATGATCCGCATGGAACTGACGGTACCGGCGGCAACCGCCTCCGGCACTGGAGATGATCTGGTGGTCGTCGTTGCCAGTACGACGCATCCCGGCACATCGAACTCAAGCGTCGTCCATTTATCGGTTTCCTCCAGTGCTGGCCAGAGCGCGCACTGATACCGGGTTGTATCCGCGAACGGGAGGAGTTTTTCGATGGAAGGTACAAACCGGCGTCTGATGTGGCACGGCATCTTCCTGTTCCTGATTGGGTTGTTCACAGGCTTTGCCGAACTACACTTCGCCAACATCCGCATGGGATTGGCCGCCCACCTCGAAGGCGTGATGAACGGCATTTTCCTGCTCGCCCTGGGTGCCGCTTGGAACGAAGTGAGATTGTCGCCAACCGTGCGCCGCGTCGCCTACTGGATGGTGCTCTATGGCACTTATGGAAACTGGGTTATGACCACGCTGGCCGCAATTTTTGGGACGGCGGCACTATCTCCGATCACGGGCGCGGGTCACAGCGGACAGCCTTGGCAAGAGAGCTTCGTCACCATTGGATTCATGTCAATCGGCCTTGCCATGGTCGGTACCTCGGCAATCATCCTTTGGGGATTTCGCGCCAAAGCGTCGCCGTCCCCGAACAAAGCAATCCGATGAAGCGCGAATTATGTGAGCGGCCTGAAGAAAGGGAGTGGAGCAGCTTCCGTCACTGTGCAACTTTGTTGATGTAGTAATTCCTTACCGTTTGTAGCTTTCCGCAAATTTTCAAGCGCTCCGTTCTGATTAGCGCATCGTGAACGGGAATTTGCAGAAGCGTCAAGCCCCTATTGCTCCACTGCCCGTAGCAATTCCTGCGTGTATTCATGCTTCGGCGTGCTGGTGATTTGCTCGGCATCGCCGACTTCGACGATTTTTCCCCTACGCATCACGGCGATCCGCGTCGAGAGATAGCGCACGACGGGCATGGAGTGCGAGATGAACAGGTAGGTTAGTCCAAACTCTTTTTGCAATTGCTTGAGCAGGTTTACGATCTGCGCGGCCACGCTCACATCAAGTGCGCTGACCGCCTCATCGGCGACGATGAAGCGGGGACGCAGGGCGAGGGCGCGGGCGATTCCAATGCGCTGGCGTTGTCCACCGCTGAACTCGTGGGGATAGCGGGCGAGGGCGCTGGCTTCCAAGCCGACGGCGCGCATCAGCTCCGCGGCGTGCTGGCGCAGGATGGGTTTGCCGGGGTTGTCGTGGATGATCAGCGGCTCGATGACGATCTCCTCCACCGTCAGCCGTGGGTCGAGCGAGCCGAATGGGTCCTGAAAGATGATCTGCATCTCGCGCCGGGCTTCGCGAAGAGCGCGCGAGCCGAGCGATGTGATCTCAGAGCCGTCGAAGCGCACCACTCCGCTCGTCGGCTCGATCAGCCGCAACAACATGCGGCCCAGCGTGCTCTTGCCGCAGCCGGATTCGCCGACCAGCCCGAGGGTCTCCCCTTTTTCAATCGTGAGCGAGACATCGTCCACCGCCCGGAGACCGCTTCCGGAGCTGCGCCCGAAGGCATCTCCCGTCTCGTAAACCTTCGTAAGATGTTCGGCTTGGACAAGGGCCATGGGAGAAGCGTAACAGAAGCAGGTTTCAAGGTTTCAAGGTTTCAAAGTTTCAAGGTTAAGAGCAAGGACAAAGGCAACAGCACAGAGCAACGGCAAGAGCAACGGCAAGAGCAACGGCAAGAGCAACGGCAAGAGCAACGGCAAGAGCAACGGCAAGAGCAACAGCAAGAGCAACAGCAAGAGCAACAGCCCCACTCAACGAAAAGAACGTTGAGTGGGCCACCCGCCTTGAAACTTTGAAACCTTGAAACCTCGTCCCTCCGCCGCTCGCGTGGTAAAATTTTCCACAGCTAATTTCAGAAGAGAGAACCACTTGATCGAGCTTGCGCCCTCTATTTTGTCGGCTGATTTTGCCCGCCTTGCCGAACAGGTTCAGCCAGTGCTGGAGGCGGGAGCGACGGTGTTGCACGTCGATGTGATGGACGGGCACTTCGTACCGAACATCACGATTGGGCCACCCGTGGTCGCGGCCCTGCGCAAGCACGTGTCGGCGCCGCTCGACGTTCACCTGATGATCGAGAACGCGGACCAGTACATTCCGGCGTTCGTCGATGCCGGTGCGAGCTGGATCAGCGTGCACCAGGAAGCCTGCGTGCATCTGGACCGCGTTGTGGAGCACATTCGTTCGCGGGGTGCGCTGGCCGGAGTTGTTCTCAATCCGGCGACACCCGTCGCGACCCTGACCGACATTCTGGACATTGTGGATTACGTACTGGTGATGTCGGTGAATCCCGGCTTTGGCGGACAGAAATTCATTCCCCGAACCCTGGGGAAGATTCGCCATCTTGCGGAATTGCGTGCCCAGCGTTCTCTTGGCTTCCGTATTGAGGTGGATGGCGGCATAACTCTTGATACCATAGCTGCTGTGGTGCAAGCTGGCGCCGAGATCATGGTAGCTGGCAACGCCGTTTTTGGTCGTGGAGATTCCGGCCACAACGTTCAACAGCTTCTGCAGGCCGCGCGTTCGGCCACTTTGCAGAAGGCTTAATCGCTCAATCAGTTTCTACCGAGGTGTCTCCGGCATGTTTCGTCGCGTACTCATAGCACTGTTGCTGGCCGCAAGCTTGCTTACCGCTGTGGCCTGCAAGAACAAGAAGGCCACCAACCCCCTGGCTCACATCAATTCCAAGCAGCCGGACAAGGTGCTCTTCGACCGCTCCATGGAGGCGATGAAACAGCGCAAGTATGACGTAGCGCGCATGACGCTGCAGACGCTCATCAATACCTATCCGGACTCCGAATTCGTTGCACGCGCCAAGCTGACCGTCGGCGAATCCTGGTATCAGGAAGGCACCACCGCCGCTCTGGCCCAGGCCGAGACCGAGTTCCGCGATTTCATCACCTTCTTCCCCAACATGCCGGAAGCGGCGGAAGCGCAACTGAAGATCGCCGACATTCACTATCGCCAGATGGAGAAACCGGACCGCGATTATGCGCACGCCCGTCGCGCCGAGGACGAATATCGTCAGTTGCTGATGCAGTATCCCGACAGCAAACTGGCCGACACCGCACGCCAGCGTTTGCTCGAAGTGCAGGAAGTTCTGGCCGAGCGCGAATTTCGCATCGCACGCTTCTATTACCTGCGCCAGTCGCTGCTGGCCTCGGTGGCAAGGGCCAAGACACTCACGGACACTTATCCGCTCTACAGCAAGTCCGATGAAGCCCTCTTTATGTTGGGCCAGTGCTATGAGCAGCAGGCAGAGCGGACTCGGCAGGTAAACGCTCCGGACGCATTGAAGCAGAAGCTGATCAAAGGTTATCTCGACAATGCCGCTCAGGCCTACGACAAGATTGTGACTCGCTATCCGGCCATGCCGCGATATCAGGATGCGCGCAGTCGTCTGTCAGCCATCGACCGTCCGGTGCCGACGCCGACGCCGGAAGCCGTAGCCCTGAATAAGAAGGAACTGAACAGCCGTACGGCGACCACGCGCTACGGACGTTTCCTGACAAACATGAGCAAGCGTCCCGACCTGAGTGCCGCGGTTCGGGTCGGCGACCCTTCGCTGGTCGATCCAAAACCGACGGACGCGCCGAACCTGGTGCGGGAGATCAACTCGGTTGTGAAGTCGGAAATGGATGCCAAAGGCGGTACGGGCAAGGTGTCCGTGGAGACGGTAAACGGAGAAGGTGGCAAAATCCCCGAGAATCAGCCAGTACCGCGTTCTCCGGAGGCGGCGATGAGCCCAAGCGATATTCCGGCACAGGCGCCTCCGCAACTGAATGAGAGCGCGCTGGATTCGGGCGATGCATCTTCCAGTTCGACTCCGAATGCCACGACCAGTTCTTCGACAAGTACTTCTTCCACGAAAGACGATAGCAAGAATTCCTCATCCAGCCGCAAGGCGAAAAAGAAACGTCATCTGAAGATTCCGATTCCGTTCTAGTCGCTCGGAATCCGCAGAAGACAAGGCCCGCCCCACGTTACTATGGGGCGGGCCTTGTTCTTCCCTTCGGTTCGCCCGAATGACCGCGATTGATTGACCTTGCAATTGGAACGCGTTACCGTGACACTTTAGTGACTCCATAATCCAAATGTGTCAGGACGCGACGTGCCGTTCAACATCCTTCTAGCCGATGACAGCGTACCCGCCCAGAACATGGGCAAGAAAATCCTTGTTGATGCAGGCTACAGCGTTCTAACGGTCAGCAACGGCCTGGAGGCGCTTCGAAAGATCGCCGACGTTCAACCCGACATCGCCATTCTCGACATCTTCATGCCCGGCTACACAGGTCTGGAAATCTGCGAAAAGCTGCGTTCGAACGTCGCAACCGCCTCCCTGCCTGTCGTTCTCACCGTGGGCAAACTGGAGCCGTATCGTCCGGAAGATGGCGAACACGTCCACTCGAATGCGGTCATCGTAAAGCCATTTGCCGCTGCCGAACTGATTTCTGCCGTGCGCAGCCTGATCGGCGCTCCCCAGGTGGAAACCCCGGCAGTTGCGGACGTTGCCGCGCCCTCGGAACCTGTATCTGCGGCTGAAATCGCGCCGGAAGAGGAGCGGAACGAGCCACCGTACGCCTATGGTGGACCTTCGCCCCTCGACGAGAGCGCATCGGCACCGGTCATTGAATCTTCGAGTTCGTATGGCGAGGTCTCCGAAGAATCGGACCCGCCCGAGAGCCTGGTTTTCGATCCAGACGCCAAAGCCACGCCGTTCCGCGCCTTTGTTTCAGACCTTGAGCCTTCGGGGCTGAAATCGGGCACAGGTTTCGCCTCGGCTTTCGCGGACGTCGATCTTGGGGATGACGAGCCCGGGTTTGCCACCGCGTCTGTCTTTGAAGATTCCGCTGCCGCCGAAGCACCCGTCTTCGCCGCTGCCCTTCCGGAAACGCAGACCGCAGAGCAGGCTGCCGCCGCCACTGCCGAGGATGGTCATTTTGAGTTTGAGATAGCTGCGGCCCCGGCCACGCAACCTTCCGTCCGGGAGTTTTCGATTTTCGACCCGCTGCTGGAAGTGCAAAAGGACTCGCCTCAGAACGAATTTCAGCCCAGCGTGCTTGAGTCCAGCGTGCTTGAAGTTGGCGAAGTTCCCGAGCAGCTCTTCGAAGAATTTGCGCCTTTGCCGGAGTCGGTTCCCGAGGAACCGGAAGAACAGCTTTCGGAGGAACAAAAGGCTCGACGCCTGGCTTTTGAAGAGCTTTTCAACTCAGACGAGCCACTCCCTGTCGAAGGTTTTCCTGTTGAAAGCGTGCCGCAGTCAGCGCTCGAATCGACGTTTGAGCCCGCCTTGCCGGAATCTCTGCCCGTGGAACCCGAGTCGTTGCCGGTCCATCGGGAGGAGGCGTCGAACGCGAGTTCGGAGAGATTCGAGCGAGACCCGATGTTGGAAGACGACCTTCAAACCATCGCGGCAGTGCCCGCGCCGGAACCAGTCGAAAGCGCATTTGGAAACCTGCAGATCGACGACCTCATATCGGCAAATCCGCATGAGACCGTATCAATAGAGGCGTCGGCAACGCCTGTTGAAGCGCCTGCGATGGAGGTGTCTTCGACCGAAATTCCCACGGTTGAGATTCCTGCCATCACCGCGGTTGATTTGGCGGATCAGACCCAAGTTGCGCCCTCGGCATTCGTGCCAGATCCTTCGCTGCCGGTCATCAATGTAGAGCCGTTTGTTCCGCAAACGATGCCGGAAACATTGGCCGAAATTGCTCCGGTGGTTCCAGACGCGCAACCTGCATTCGAGCCGCGGAAGGTTGACATGGAGGAACCGCCGGCGCTTGAGGCGGCGAACTTCGAAGCAGGCAGCGAAGTCGCGCCCACCGAGCAGGATTTGACCCTGGCCGGCTCGCCCTCGCTTGCGATGCAGAATGAGACCGAGCCGATCTCGGCTCCTGATTCCGCGCCCACTCTGGAAGAGTTGGAGAGTCTGGAACTCGGACAGACGCACCCCGAGAGCTACGAGTCAGATATTTTCCGCGTGACTGAACCGGCCCCGAAACTGAGTGAAGCGGAGATT
>DATLJC010000005.1:0-17566 GCA_035539055.1 Saccharimonadales bacterium (SeqCode)
CTTCGCATTCATCGCGCTCATTGTAGCCAGCCGCTTCTCAATCATCACTACCCGCTTCTTCGCCTCCGGAGAGCTGTTCACAACCTTCTCCGCGCCAGCCAGAAACGCAGGATTCCCCAACTCTTGCCGCAACTGCTTCAAATAAGGCTTGAACTTGGCATACACAAAAACCATCTCGCCATTCCAGGTAAAGAAAAGACCGGGGTGAACAATACCGTTAAGAACAAAAGAAGCTGCATTCTCCCAATAAGAAAAAACCTGCCTTGCCCAAGCGTTCTCCTGCGTGCCCATTGCCTGAACCACCTTCAGGACATCTTCGATACCCTGGGGCTGAAACTTGTAATTGACGAAGTCGCGCGCTTTGCGCATCTCCGGCTCACGACGCAATTCATAAAGCCTCATACATATATCCGCATCCGCTGCGGTAGCTTTTCTTACTCTAGCCATTTTGCGATTCTCCTTTGACTCTGAATCTCATTCTATCCCCGCGCAGCTCTGAACCGTATAGCCAGAGTTCGCATCAAATCGAAGGGAGAAAAGAATGGCTTTTTCCGATTTTCATTGCACTATGCGATTCCGCGTCCCCTTCCACGACATGGACATGCTGAACCACGTAAACCACGCCTCCTACATCGTCTGGGCTGAGACCATTCGTTGCTTTTACTTCGACGATGTCCTGCAACAGTCCATCGCCGGATCGAAGGGCGCCATCCTTGCGCATCTCGATTTCGATTACAAGCAGCCCCTCGACTATCGCGAAGAGGTCGCCATCGGCTGCCGAATTTCCCGCATCGGACGCAAGTCTTTCGACATGACTTATGAGATTTGGAGCGAGACGCGACAACTGCTCGCAGCGAGCGGGCGCTCAACCCTCGTCGCATTTAACTATGAATCGAAATCATCCATAGAGATTTCCGCCGAGTGGCGGGAAACCATCATCGCCTACGAGGTGACCGCACCGGAGATCGTTTAGCTCTACCGCGCCGCCTGCTTTACGCGCATCAACTTGCTCGCGTCGTAGCCCTTTGCCGACAGCCGTCCCGTAATCTCGCGATACTGCGCGTCACTCATCGTCGGAGTGCGGCTCAGAATCCATAAGTACTTGCGGCCCGGTTCACCGACAACGACGTACTCATAATCATGCCCCAGTTCAAGCACCCAGTAGTCCCCGAAAAATGGCCAGAAAAACGTCACCTTCAGTTTGGCGTTCGTGCGCGTATCGACGATCTTCGCCCATCCTTTGCTTTGGTCAAGGCTGCCATCTCGTTTCACGCAGGCATTCTGCACGTCAATCTTGCCATTGCCACGAAGCGAGTAAGTCGCGCTCACGTTACGATCGCATTGCTTTTCAAAACGGTTCGGATACCGCGCAATCTCATACCATCGCCCCAGGTAGCGCGCAAGATCCACGTGCTGAACCGTCGTGAGTTGTGATTCACTATCGGCGGCAGCACAGATTGTCGAAAAGACGAAGACAGTGCAAAGAAGCAGTAGATTTCTTGTCCCGTGTAAACTCCGGTGAGTGCTTCTGGTCATCTGACGTTCTTGCACCAAAACCTCCACATTCTCCATAAAGCGCGCATGGGTGCCTGTTAACTCACCAGTCAATCTAACAACCGCCTGCACAACGATTACCTATTCAGTTACCGTTACGATTCACCAAATGCTCGATCCCGCCATGCCATGTTACGAAGGGATAACCAGCTTACTTACTGCGGGAGCAGGCGGCGAAGTCGTCACGGGAATCACATTATCGCGACGCTCTGCTTCGGGTACGCTGCCATCGTTGACTTCGGCTTCGCTGGGCGCTGCCTCGAAGGGCACACGCACAATGGCCTTGTTCTTCGCTGCCACCACAACTCTGACCGTGTTCTCGCCATTGCCTGAACGCACCGCCACCGGAACCTCGCACCATGTCTCGCCAAGGTTCTCGATGGTCACAGCGGTTACCGTCTGCGCACCAAGCGTTTGGCGCACGTAAGCAGAGTCGATCCGAAGCTGGGGGAGCCCAGGATCGCGATACACCCAATCATCAAAGAAGGGCTCGAGATCGCGTTTTGCCGAAAGCTGTTTCGTGATGAGCCGCTGCATGTATGCGCTGTCGCGATCATCCGCCGCGCGGTATTGTCCCAGCGCCGCTTGCAGCGCACGGTCGCCAACCATGTCGCGCAGCATCCACCAGACGTAAGCGGCTTTCGTGTGGAGAAGCATCTCGTCCGCCGTTTTGATAAGCGGTTGGGGGCCATTGACAGGAAATTGCGCGGAACTGGCTTCGCTGGGAGAGAGCGAACTCCGTGACTGCGCTTCCGCCACAGCCAGTGCGGAGCGAAACTGACCAAGATAGGCAACAGCGGCGCGCCGCCCAGCCTGCCGCTCGCGCATCAGCGCCTGCGCAAAACCGGCGAGTCCTTCACGAATCCACGGGCGCGGCGACTCCAACATCGCATGCACGATGGGGCGAGCCATGGCAACCTCGGCCGCCGCATGAGTGACGCTCTGCATGGGAACAAAGTAATAAGATCCCGCTTCGTAGGGCAGCGCGCCAGGGTCTGGAAGTTCTACAACTACGATCTTGCGGCGAGGGGCTCCGAACCACTCCTGAAGTGGCGGAATGACCGACTCGGCGGCAGCGATATAATCTCGCGCAAAGTTGGTGTGCGCGGCGGTGTAGAAGGCAGCCACGTGCGGACGATCCGTGCTCTCCGATGGATCGTTGAGCAACACGATTACGGGATCGACTCCACTGAATTCCTCAGTGATCGCTACGCCAGACTTACCTCCGGAGCCATTGGAAACGAATGTGAATTTTGATTCATCTCCATCGCGCGGCGCAGCGTTTGCCAAATGCACGCGCAGTGCTGACGAGGCTTCACGCTCACGCCACTCGCGCAGCGTCTCAAACAGTTCGTTACCTTGTGCGAGATTCGCCGCATTCATTGACACCGGATACCACACGACGAACCCGACCCCTCTTAGGGCGGTGAAGCTATCGCCAATGGCGTCCCAATCGCTGCGTAAAGCAACATTACTGGGAGTTCCAATTCGTTCGAGTCGCGTCGCGTTCTTCGTTACCGTACCCGCATAGCGCACATCCAGGCGCAGACTATCGCCCGGAGCGAGCGGCTTGTCGAGCTTCAGGATGGCCTCGTTCAGCAGTCCCGTGTGATCGATGTCGCTGGTGTAGCTCTGGCTCAACCACTCCACCGGCGCTCCGCCGGCAAGCACAGAGAGCCAGTGGAGCGAACTTGAAATCTGCAACACAACTTCATGTTGCGGTTGCTGCGAGATGTTGCGCACTTCCAGCGCTCCGGCTGCGGCCAGCCCGTGCTGGTGCGGATCGAGCGTAACCTGCAGGTCGTAACGGGTGAAGCTGAAAGCGTCACGATCCAAGGCCCTCGCTTGCGGCACTACAATCGCACATAACAGAACTGCCAGCAGAAATCGAGGAGCAGAGGCCAAGGCTAATCCTCATTCCTCTTTTTCGCGGACTTCTTGGCCGGAGCCTTCTTGGATTGGCGGCGCTGGCGCTGCACCTCGTACATAACAATGCCTCCGGCAACGGAAACGTTCAGAGAAGAGACCGCACCTAACATCGGAATGGAAACCAGCATGTCGCACTTGCGGCGCACGAGATCGTGGAGTCCCTTGCCTTCGGCACCCATTACGATGGCGCAATTCATGTTGTAATCCAGCTCGTCATAGGTCTTTTCGCCGCGCTCGTCCAGACCGACGACCCAGACGTTCTCCGCTTTCAACTCGTCAATTGTGCGGGCAATGTTAACCACGCGAGCCACGCTGAGGTGCTCACTGGCTCCGGCCGAGGCTTTCACTACTGTTCCGGTAATGCCGGCAGCCCGGCGCTCTGGAATTACAACGCCGTCCACACCGGCTCCGTCCGCGGATCGAATCAGAGCACCCAGATTGTGCGGATCTTCAATGCCGTCCAGCACCAGGAGGAAGTTGTACTCTCCGTGCTTGTTTTCAAGCAGTTCCTCGACCCCCGTGTATTCCTTGCGCGAGGTGACGGCCATGACACCCTGGTGGGTATTCGTCCGCGTTTCGCGGTCGATATCCTCGCGAGGAACAAAGCGCACGCTGATGCCCTGCGCCCGGCAGTCATCGAGAATGTTCTGTAAACGGTTGTCGGTGCGGTCTCGCGAGACCGCTACATAGTCAAAGCGTCGGCCACCGCGCTTCAGTGCCTCGCCGATGGCATGGATGCCGTATATAACTTCGCTCATATCCCTTCTAGTGTACGGCACACGCGCTTAGCTTCCGTTGCAAAAATGCCACACCTACTTTCCCCGCATCCTTTGGCGTTCTATACTCGTCTGTACTGATTGAGGTTTCCTAATGTCGCTCTCTGTAATCATCGTGGACGATGAAGAACTTGCACGCGATGAACTCTCGTATCTGCTACATGATATTGAAGAAGTGGACATCATCGGCCAGGGCAAGAACGGCGTGGAAGCCGTGAATCTGATAAAGGAATCTTCCCCGGACCTGGTCTTTCTGGACGTTCAGATGCCCGGCCTGGATGGTTTTGCAGTGATCAAGAAGCTGCTGGAAAAGAAGATCCCGCTACCGAATATTGTTTTCTCCACCGCCTTTGATCAGTACGCGGTGAAGGCGTTTGAGGTCAGCGCGCTTGACTACCTTCTGAAGCCTTACGATAAGAAGCGCGTTTTTCAGGCAGTGGAAAAAGCGCGCAGGACCCAAGAGTCGGATGCCCCGCCAAACGAGCGGCTGGATACCTTGGTTAAGCTGCTGGAGCAGCAGAAGCCGCAGACGACGAAGATTCTGCTGAAGGCCAACAACCGCCTTTTTCTCGTGGATCAGAAGGAAATCTGCTTCGCCTCAATTGAGGACGGCGTGATTACCGTGGTAGCGCAGAATATGGAAGGCCAGTCGAATTGCCGTACCTTGGAAGAACTGTTGGCGTCGCTGGACCCGAATCTCTTCTGGCGCGCGCATCGCTCCTTTCTTGTGAATATCAATCGCATCAAGGAAGTCGTGCCTTGGTTCAAGAGCAGCTACCAGATTCGCATGGACGATAAAAAACAAACGGAGATTCCTGTAAGCCGCGCCCAGACGCGACGGTTGCGCGATCTATTCGGATTGTGATGTTTTTGCAGGCGGAAAAGCTCCGCAGCGCTGGCAGAGACTCTGCGGCAGCGCGGTATAATCGAGGTATCCATGAAAGCATACGTTTATGTCTCGATGAAGAAAACTGTCCTCGATCCGCAGGGCAAAACCATTCAGGGCGCGTTGACCAAGATGGGTTATAAGGGCGTTGCCGATGTCCGCCAGGGCAAGTATTTTGAGCTATCGCTGGATGGCAGCCTTGATCGCGACGCCACGCTCGCCGAAGTTGAACGCATGGCCCGCGAAGTCCTGACCAATCCGGTAATCGAAGAATTTCATTACTCAATCGAAGAATAGTTCGCCGCCGTTGCTGCAACATACCCGCGGCGCGGGTTGACAGAATTTTGCTTTTAGGGAGTCGCTCTCATGTGCGGAATTGTTGGCTATGTCGGTAAGAAGCAAGTCGTTCCTGTGATTATTGATGGTCTGCGCCGTCTTGAGTACCGAGGCTACGACTCGGCGGGAATCGCGGTGGCCGGAGGCAAAAACGGCCTGCAGGTTCGCCGCGCCGAAGGCAAACTCCGCAACCTGGAAGAAGTAGTCCGTCTGGACCCCATCGACGGCACCTACGGCATTGGCCATACACGCTGGGCCACCCACGGCCGCCCCAGTGAAGAGAATGCGCATCCGCATCGCGACTGCAGCGGCACGATCGTTGTGGTTCACAACGGCATTGTCGAAAACTACCTCGCCCTGAAGAAGCAGCTTCGCGAAGAAGGCCACATCTACAAGACTGAAACCGATACGGAAGTCATCGCACATCTGATCGAGAAGTACTTCCTGCTGGAGAATCCCGACAAGAAGGTTTCGCTCGAAGAAGCGGTGCGCATGACTGTTAAGCAACTAAGCGGCGTCTTCGCGTTGTCGGTGATCTGCAGCACCGAACCCAACAAGATCATTGCAGCGCGCAACGGTCCGCCGGCCGTTATTGGACTGGGCAAGGATGAATATTTTGTAGCGAGCGATGTTCCCGCAATTCTGTATCACACACGCGATCTGTTCTTCCTTGGAGATGGCGACCTCGCCGTTCTTACACCGGAAGGAGTAACACTCTCGGACTTCGATGGCAAGCCCGTTCAGCGCGAGGTGCAGCACATTACCTGGGACCCGATCATGGCGGAAAAGGGCGGCTTCAAACACTTCATGCTCAAGGAAATTTATGAGCAGCCACGCGCCGTCCGCGATACCGCGATGGGAAGAGTTTCGTTTGACACAGGGAAAGTATTCCTCGAACAGATGGACGTGTCGGACGAAGAGTTTCGCAATCTACGCAAGTTGAACATTGCCGCTTGCGGCACCAGTTGGCATGCCGGACTTGCGGGCAAGTACATGATCGAGCGCCTTGCGCGCGTCCCCGTCGAAGTGGATTATGCGAGTGAATTCCGCTACCGCGATCCACTCATCAACAAAGATGAAATGACGATGGTCATCACCCAGTCCGGCGAGACCGCCGATACTATCGCCGCGCAACGGGAGTCGAAGTCTCGCGGCGCCAAAACGATTGCGATCTGCAATGTAGTTGGCGCAATGATTGCCCGCGAAGCGGATGGAACCATCTACACACATGCCGGGCCGGAGATTGGCGTTGCATCGACCAAAGCGTTTACCGCGCAGTTGGTCGCGCTGTTTCTGTTCGCCTTGCGCCTTGCACAAGTGCGCGGGACAATCTGCGACGAAGAATCTGTGAAGTTGACCCAGGCGCTTTCAAAGCTTCCGGGACGGCTGGAAGCCGTACTATCGCAGGAAGAGGAAATCGAGGAACTCGCGCGCACCTACCAGCGCGTGCAGGACTTCCTCTTCCTCGGGCGCGGAATTCACTTCCCGATTGCGCTTGAGGGCGCACTGAAGCTGAAAGAGATCTCCTATATCCACGCTGAAGGCTATGCCGCTGGCGAGATGAAGCACGGTCCGAATGCGCTTATCGACGAAGATCTTCCAGTGGTGATCATCGCTACTCAGGACGTCAACGATCCGAGTTCCGTGCAGCGTTATGAGAAGACCATCTCGAATTTGAAGGAAGTGAAGGCCCGCTCGGGCCGCGTAATAGCCGTCGCCACGGAAGGCGACGAAGACATCCGCGAAGCAGCCGACCACGTAATCTTTATCCCCCAGGCGCCGGAACTGCTGTTGCCGATCCTGGAGATCGTACCGCTTCAACTGCTCGCCTATCACATAGCCGTGCGTCGAGGCTGCGATGTCGACCAACCACGCAACCTTGCGAAGTCAGTCACAGTCGAGTAAACGGGAGCGACGATCCCCCGCGGGTGGGGACGAATAACAATTCTCCAGACGGAGTATCATTTTCCCGAACGGTGCTTCAATTCCCAGAACTGAACCCGGATCGATAGGGGATTAGGAGTAACAATTCTCCGGACCTTGCTAATACATTGACATGTAAGTCTTTAACGAGGCCCTTGAGGGCTACCGTCGCACGACATTTCAAACCTTATAACGTCGTGCCGGGACAAAGCATGCGAAGAGCGGTTTGGGTCACATCCGCTTCAACTTGAGGCGCCTTGTGCTCTGGCTGACTCACGCTTCACTGCGGGGAGACGAGTCACGACAATGCCCAGTGTGCCCACTTGTTCTTCTTGCTCACGCGTTAGCTCTGGGACCGCCAGAAAGAGGCGGTCACGGGCACGACTTATCGCTACATAAATGACTCTTTGCTCCTCGTCGCTGGGGACACGCGGACAGAGGATATGTGCTAACTGAGCTCGTGTCTCACCGATTGGCGTGTGGACGAATGGTGGCGAGACAATCTATCTACACCGCGAGGACCCAAACCTTTTCCGTAACCTCGACGGCATTCCTCGCGCCGACCAATCCCTTGCACAAATGCTCAACAAGCCGTGGACGCTTGAGGACCTGGAAAAACAGAATATCCTCGTTGAGGAACGTACGGGAGAGGCTCTTTTGCCAAATCATTTTCGCGCCGGCTCGGCGGCTGGATGTTCGCATGAAAAATCATGGCTGAAGTCAAAAGCCGTATCGATGGTTGGTGGAACGGGTGCTCCACCGGAAGTGATCAGCGAGTGATGTTTCCAGAGTCTTGGTCCTCAAACTCTAACTCTGGTGGCAATCCAGGCGGCGCTTGCGCACCGCTCAGGAAAATCTCGCCTTAACAACGCCTTCGTTCTTACGTAAATCCCGAATTAAAGTAGAAATTAGAAGATGAACTTCGCGACGAGTTGGACTTGACGCGGAGGCATGGCGTTGACGATCTGTCCGAAGCCTACGCTGCTGATGTTGCCGTTGACGGCGGCGGCTCCGAAGAACTGCGCGTGATTGAAGACGTTGAAGGCTTCCATGCGGAACTGGAGAAGCTTGCCGTCGGTGAGGGCAATTTCTTTTTGCAGGGAGGCGTCGAAATTTTCAAGGCCGGGGCCGTAGAAGAAACGGCGCGGGGCATTGCCGATGGTTCCGAGGGCGGGGACAGAGAAGAGCGAGGTGTCGAAGGCCGTCTGGCGAGTGCCTCCGGAGACTCGGCGGGGATCGCGGTTGAGCTGCAGGTTGCCGGGCGTGTAGTAAGGAGTGTCAACGCCGTTGTTGTTGATGCCGTTGGGCATGGTGCCGAGCAGCGAACTATCCGTGTTGTTGTAGAGCGTGACGGGGAGGCCGGTGGAGAAGCGGGTGATGCCGGAGATGGACCATCCGGTCGTCAGGCGGTTCTGCTTATGGGTGAGGAGATCGAAGGGCAGAGCGTAACGATAGCTGGCTACGAAGTTGTGACGAAGGTCGAAGGCGGAGATTGCCTTGCTCTGCGCGGCTCCCATGGGATAGACGGGCTCGGAGAGGCTGGAGGATGAGTCGAGCGACTTGCCGTAGGTGTAGGCGGCCATGACTTCGAGGTTCTTGCTGTTGTGGCGAAGGCTGGCTTCAAAGGAGTTGTAGTTGGAGAAGCCGACGGTCTTCTGATAGGTGATGCCGTCGAACTTCTCGTTAAAGGGGCCGCGGACCTGCACGGGAGTTCCATCGGCGCGGGTGAAGATGCCTCCCTCGGCAAATGAACCGCAGGTTGCAGAGCCGGGTGCAACCTGGCTTTGCTGGCTTACGCTGAGGCAAAGCGCGGCGTTGCCAGGATCGGCTGAGGTAAGAGCCAGAAGGTGATGGGCCTGCGATCCGACATAGGCAAGCTTGAGGAACGTGTCGCGCGATAGCTCGCGTTCGAAGGAGAGGTTGTAGCTCTCGGTGTAGGGCGAGGTGTTGCGATAGTAGAACGCGGGATCGCCGGTGATGGGATTGTATTTAGACCAGTCAACGGTTGTGTTGGGATGCGAGACGGAGGCTCCGAAGGCCGGTATGGGCGAAGGATAAGGCTGGCCGTTGCTGAGGCCGGTCATGGCGGAGACGAAAGGCTCGTCGAACTTCGGGTGTCCGCTGGTGCTGTTGTAGTCGTAGCCGTAGGGAGCACAGGCGCTCATGATGCCCGCGGAGAGTCCTTCGAAGGCCGAGTAGAAGAAGCCGAAGCCGGTATGGATGCTGCTCTTGCCGGAGCTGCCGAAAATCTTGCCGAGGAGCCCGCTGTCGAAGTTGGGCGAGTAGGTGACGCCGAGGCGGGGGGAGAAGTTATCCCACTTGGTGGGAGCGAGAGTGGAGGGAATGCCGGGGTCGCCGGGGAAGACCATGCCTTTGGGAGCGCCGGGGTAGACAAGAGACTGCTGTCCGAGGACGAAGGTCTGGAGCTGGTTGTACTTCTCATGCCAAGGGGGAAGGACGTCCCAACGCAGACCGTAATTGAGGGTGAGGTTGGGGCGCAGCTTCCAGCTATCCTGGGCGAAGGCACCGATGTATTTATTGCGAATGTAGAAGGGGCTGGCATCGCCTTGTTCGTAAGTGTTGGCTACGCCGAGGAGGAAGTCGGCGAAGTCGGAGCCGGTCTCGGTTCCGTTGAAGACGAAGGAGCCGTTGTTGATGGAGTTGGAATCGATGTTGACCTGGTCGAGATGGAAGCTGCCACCGAGTTTCACGGTGTGACGGCCGATGATGTGCGAGAGCGTGTCGCTCCACATGAAAGTGTTGTTAACCTGGCGCTCGCCGGTGACATCGACGCCGATGGTGAAGTCGTTGAACGCTACATTCTCGATGCCCTCGACGCTCTTATTGAGCGGAACGATGCCAAGGGTGCCGGGGCCGGAGATGAATCCCTGTGAGGCGAGAGTGGGGCCGACGCCGCCGACGGGCTGGCCGATGACGTTGAAATTACGCATGTAGCTGAAGCGCGCCTCGTTGACCGTGTTGGCTCCGTAGGTGCGGGTAAGTCCGAGGCTGATTAGTTGAGCGCGGCCATTGGAGATGGCGTTGAAGCCGGGGACGTTGGCGCCTCCCTGCGATGTCGGGTAGGGATTGTCCAACGTGTACTGATCGATGAAGTAGTATGCGGAGAGGTTGCCGAGGCGAGTGTTGAGGTCGAGGCGCGCAGCGCCCTTGTTGTCGTCGAGTGTCTGATTTTGGGTGGAGTTGGAGAATATGTTGGTGCCGACATTGGCCTGCGGGATGTAGGGCAGAAGTTTTGAGGCGGGCGCAGACCAGACGGCGGTGGGAATGTTGGCGTTGGGGAAAACGCACTGCGAAGTGTTCGTGCAGCCCGCTGCGTAGTAGGGCTCACGGGCCGTGACGCTTTGACCGAGCTTCGACGAGAGCTGATTCGCCCAGTAGGTGGTGCTTACGGTTCCGGTAAGCTGGCTTGCGAGGTCGTTGAGATTGCCGGAGCGGGCAGCGGCGCTGGGGACGGCGATGTTGCCGGTCTCCTGGCCCTGGGTCATGCCGGTGCCCTGGTAATCGAGGAAGAAGTAGGCCTTGTCTTTGGGAATGAAACCACCACGGATGGGGCCGCCGAGGGTTCCGCCATACTGATTGCGCTCGTAGCTGGCGCGGTCAGTGGCGAAGTAGTTGCGGGCATCAAGGTGAGTGTTGCGGAAGAATTCGAAGCCGCTGCCGTGGAGTTTATTGCCGCCGGATTTTGTGGTGACCAGGACTTGTCCGCCGCTGAAGTTTCCGTATTCAGCGTCGAAGTTGCTGGTGATGACTTTGAAGTCCTGGATGGCATCGAGGTTGGGAATGATGGCAGTGCCATTGTTGAAGTCTTCTTCGACGTTGGAGCCATTGACGGCGAATCCGTTGCTGGTCTCGCGCTGTCCGCTGACGGAGAGGTTGCCGGCGTTGAGATCGCCGGAGGGCGGAGTGGTGGTGCATCCGGACATGACGACGGCGTTGGGCTGTTGCGAACTGGAGGGAACGACGCCGGGCTGAATGGCTAACAGGTCGGTGAAGCTGCGGCCATTCAAGGGGATGGAGGTCATCTTTTCGGCGCTGATGGTCTCACCGATTTGCGAACTCGTGGTTTCGACGCCGGGAAGCTCAACGGTGACGCTCATGGTTTCGCTTTGTGTTGCAAGTTGTAGTTGGATGTCGAGAGCGACGACAGCGGAGGCGGCTACATCCACTCCGCGGCGGAGGGTCTGCTGGAATCCGTCTTCGGTGAACTCGATGTCGTAGCGGCCTTCGGGAAGCGACAGGGAGTAGCTTCCTTCGGCACCGGTCACGCCCTCAACGACTGCGCCGGTGGAAAGATTGCGGGCGCGGATCTTGGCTCCGGAGACGACGGCACCGGTGGGATCGGAGACCATGACATGGACCTTTGCCGACTCGCCGGTGTCGGCGAGGATGAAAGTTGTGGAGAGAAAGAGGAATAGAGTGATGCAGGTGAGTTTGCGAATTTGAGGGTACAGATTGAAACCGGACATGAAAGCTTTCTCCGCGCTACCGCTGTATGAAAATGAAAATGGTTTTCATTTCCATTACTGTACAGTTTTCGGTTCAACTCGGCCAGTGACGTATGTCACGTGGCTTTGTGAGGTTTCATCCAAGCTGTTCGAGGCTGGCTTTTTTCCAATGCAAGATGAGTCTGGGAGAGGGAGTTGTTTCCAACACAAGATGAGCCTGAAGGGGAAGCGATGTTGTTGGAAAGGCATGCTGAGAGTAGATGATCAGCATGCACGATACAGAGAAGTTAACCCTGAAACAGATTGCAAGATTTCTTGAGGCTGCGGAAGCTAGCGGTTTTACGGTTGGGTGGAGCGGCTGCTGCGCCAGCACCGGTACTCACAGTTGGCTTGTGCAGCTCGCGGCCTGCTGCGCCGCGTTACACGGCCAGCGGAGAGATCCAGGCGAACCGCCCCGCCGGAACCGCTTCCCGCGCCACTACACTCCAGCCGACATCGAGCTGCTGGCCCGCGTCGATGAAGCTCACGAAACCCTGAGCGGCCCGGCCACTCGCCGGGTTTTGCAACGCGAGTTTCACGAGTACGGCAGGGTCGAGTTCGAACGGTTGGCATCGATCTCCAACGGTCACCTGTACAACCTGCGTCACAGCACACGCTATCGCCAGCGGCTCCGCAGGTTCGAGAAAACCCGCCTCGACGACCGCTGCCACACTCGTTCCAATCTCAATCCAGAAAGGAATCTCTCAGTTCGCCTTCCGGCTACTCTTCAGGCTCATCCTTGGATTGGAAAACACTCTGGGCAATGTTTTGGGGTTGACTGCCTTGTCCCCACATATGCCAAAAGCGGGCATATGTGGGCCACGCATTATAAAAGGGCGACCCTTTCGAGTAAGCTGCGGTTGCTGTGCTGAAGCAGACAACCAAAGGCTTACGGAAGGAACACCCAGACGGATAGTGTGAGATATGTCGGGCTGGATGTCCACCGGGATACGATTCGTGTCATACCACAGTAGAAATGTCCCCATGGTTTAACAAGCAGAAGCGGCTGTTGGAGCTGGTAACTCCTTGTAGCTTCGCTTCCAGGGATGAGAGGTCGTCTCCTGCCCATCCGGGCTGAAGCCTCATAACCTAAGCTTGAGGCTTGCTCTCCTCCAGCACGGTACCAGGCGCGGCCGCCGTGAACTGGAACGTGGGGCGGGCATAGTGGCCCGCAATTGCATTCAAACGAATCGTCAGCAACTCATAAAACATTTTCGTGCCGTCAATAAGTGGATTGATCTTTGAGCGATCATCATTCGCCCATTCCACTGCGACTTCAGTCATCTTTAATCCAAACCTGCGGGCGATGAAAAGCAGTTCGGGATCGAAGCCCCATCTTTCGATCTGCTGACGGGTAAAGATCACCTCGGCAGCCTTGCGAGTAAAAGCCTTGAAACCGCACTGCGTATCCTTGTACGGCAGTCCAAGCAGGAGTCGCAGCAGCAGGTTATAGGCGCGTCCGACAAACTGACGCAACAATGATTGGCGGCGCGTCTGGGTTTCCGCCAGCAACCAGCGTGAACCAAAAGCTACGTCCGCGCCGTTTTCAAGAGCCTTGATCAGTTTGAGCGACTCGTAAATCGGCGACGAAAAATCAGCATCGCTGAACATTAGAATGTCGCCGTGCGCATTCAGCATTCCGTTGCGAACGCTGTAACCCTTGCCGCGATTACCCGGATTTTCCAGCAAGCGGAGCTCAGGCGCATTCACCATCACCTGCTTCACAATTTCGGCAGTGTCATCCCGCGAGCCGTCGTTGACAACGATGATTTCTACGCTCCACTGCTGTTCGCGCACGAACGCCAGCGCTTTTTCTAGGCCCGGACGGATGCGCGCGCTTTCGTTGTAGGCGGGCAGGATAATGGAATATTGCACAGACATTTATAGTTAGACGCACTCAGGTTGCAATGTAGTTGCAAGTGGCAGCCTGTCAAAAACAACTTGGGTCAGGCTGCATCCTCGCGTAAAGCAAGCATAGCAAAGAATTCGCCAATGATCGATTCATCCCAAAGACCTTGCTGCGCTTCGGAATGCATCGTTTCACGCGCTTGCTGATAAGTATGTGCAGCCTTGTAGGGGCGCTCGGTGCGGAGCGCATCGTACACATCTACTACCTGGAGGATGCGCGCAAGCAGTGGAATCTGATCACCGACAAGATGATCCGGATATCCGCTCCCATCCCAGTGCTCATGATGATGACGAATGATCGGCAATACCATTCGCAGCGAGCGCAGCGGCTTGCAAATGTTTTCTCCAATCAATGGGTGCTGACGCATGAGTCGCCATTCCTCGGGCGAGAGGAGACCTTGCTTTTTCAGAATCTCATCGGAGATCGCAATCTTTCCAAGGTCGTGAAGGAAGCCTCCGCGGCGCAACGCGAGTTGCTCATCTTCGCCCAAACCCATGAAGCGTCCCAGCGCGCTAGCGTATTCTGCCAGGCGTTCGCAATGGCCTTCGGTGTAGGGATCACGCGACTCGACGCTCCGACCCAGGGTGCAGAGAACCGTGTCAGCGTTCTCCAGTTCATCCGTGTAGTCCTTGACGCGCAACAGCGATGCGACTCGCGCAAATAATTCGACGGGAAAAATTGGCTTGTTCAGGAAGTCATCGGCACCAGCCTCGATGCCGCGAATCTTGTCCTCGCGGTCGCTCAGTCCGGTGATCATAACCACGGGAATGAGGCGCGTCTCGGGAGAATCCTTCCACTCACGACAGAGTTCATATCCGCTCTTGCCCGGCATGATGACATCCAGCAGTACGAGATCGGGCGTGGAATTGCGCATGATCTCTTCGGCAACTGGAGCGCTGTCTGCGATGGCAACGTCATAGCCCTGACGGCTGAGCAGTTCCTGCATGAGCAGAGTGTTGTCGAGATGATCGTCCACGACGAGAATCCGCTGGGAACGGTGACGCATTGGCTCTGCCATTTGTTAGGTGTGAGCACTGATTGATGGACTTTGGTTGCCAAGGTGACTAAAGAGAATTGCGGAAAACGGAAAGCGGCGCTAGGCTGCAATTGCGATGATGTCTCGACAACTCCGCTCCATGCTGCTCTTATTACTCGTGTTCACACCGCTGGCGTCAATGGCTGCAGGTAAGCCAAAGGTGCATGTAATCAGCTTCGGTAAGGTTATGGCGGTGAAACTTTTCCTCGGTCCTGACGAGGAACACACGGCGCCGCTAAAGGTTCGCGCGCTGTATGTGGATACGAAATTGAAGGAATTTGTTACGGGAGAAGCACATGAGGTGACCGACCGGCTGTTCGTTGTGCGGCGCGCCTATAGGCTGAATGATAATTTGCCGACCGATGAAAGTAAGGCTCCGAATTGGATTTGGCAACGCGGCGGGTGGCTGATGGTGGATCGCTTAACGGCGCGTGTTTCGCAGGTTTCGCTGGTTGAGTTCGATCCGTTCTATTCGCACGCTAGTTGGTTTCGGGACTACGTGGCGTACTGCGGAGTGAGCGACAACGGCGAAAAGTTGAGCGCCGTGGTAATGCAACTGGGACGAAAAAAACCGGTGCTAAAGAAAGAGCTTGGGACAGCGAGCCAGGGAGGAATGCCGGATTCCGAGTGCGAGGCTCCTGGTTGGGAAAAGAGGCCGACGCGGGTGACATTCCTGCCAAAACACGCGGAAAAACAGGCTTTTTCGATCTTTGGGCATGCGTGGGACGCGGCTCCGGGGTCGGAAGAGGAGTAGCCGCACGATTGCCAACCATTACACGAATGGTGAATGGTTGGAGATGGTGTAGTTACTGTATGGGCAATGGTTGTGCAGGGAGATGAAAGATTGACCAGGTGATCAGCAGTGAATCGACTCACTGATTACTCTTGAGTGAATGCGGGCCGTGAGTGGCCCGCTTCGTTTTGCTTTAGAGCGTTTTTCGAAGAGCCCCGTTCAAAACTCGGAAAATTTCTAAGCCCGGAACGAGTCGGGAGAAGAGTCCGGGATTCGGGGAGTGATGCCTGCATCCCACATTTGCCAAAAGAGGGCAAATATGGGCCACCCGTGTCTGGGCAGTTGAATCCGGATTTAGTTCTTCGGATTTGGAAGAGGGAGAGAGGTGGTCTCGCCATTCCGGTGGAGTTCGAGGGTGTACTGCCTGGCGCGCTTCCCGGTGGATGGGAAGTAGAGATATCCGGCGACGGGTTGGGTCAAGTTCCCCTGCGGGAGCGCCTTTTCGCGGAGTTCGGTTTGCATGACACGACGATTGGCGGACGCACCGCGGCGGGGATACGGAGCGCCGGCCACGCCGACTCCTACACCGGTCGAAACACCCCGGCCCCAGCCACCACTTTCGTAGCCGACGCCGACGCTGGGATAGACACGGACGTCGCGCGAGCCGGAACGACGGCGGGACGACAGGTCAGTCAAAACGTCATCGGGAGAGGCGGGGAAGAACGCCTGGTCCTCGTTACCGGCGCGAAGAGTGAAGTCGTCGGCACGCAGGTTGAGAGTTTCACCGGCAGGAAAGACGCCTACTTCAACGACAAGGTAGCGCTTGCCGAGAGGCGTGCTGAACCTCTGCTCAACTTCTTTGGCCGAAAGCAGGCGGGCACCGACGGAGAACTGTTGCTGTTGGCGATAGACAGGATAAGCGGCGGCTTCCGAACGCGGACGAACGGAGGGAACAATGGGCTGCTCCCGTCGCGCACGGCGGCTCCCCGGCTGCGGGTAGTAGACCGGAGGCGCCTGGGGATAAGGCGGATACTGTTCAGCGTAGGGCGGCTGAGGCTGAGACTGCTGATCGGCAGACTGCGAGTCGTAAGGAGGCTGCTGAACGGGTGGTTGCGCCTGGCGCTCGGACGAAGGGGCGGGCTGGGCGTCGGGAGCCTGCTGTCCACTGCCAGCATCCTGAGCGTCAGCGTCAGCCTGATCCGCGGCTCGGGCTTGGGCTTGCGCTTCAGCCTGCGACATTCCGGTTTGTTCCGGTTCGGCCTGGGCGGAAACGGACTGCTGCGGCTCGTCCGGTATAGACGGTGCAGCTTGCTGGGCCAGAGCCGGGGCGAGCAGGACGAAAAGCGCAAACGTGCAGACGAACGGTTTCATTTCCTACCTCGGTGACTGTGGTTCAGGAGCGGGAGCAGTTTGTGGAGCCGGGGTGGATTCTGGTCCGGCTGGCCGCCGATTCGCGTCAGGCGGCGGTGGGCCGTCGTAGGATGGTGTTCCGGCGGAAGGCGCAGTTGAGTGAGTGCCGGGACGATCGAACTCGATTTTCAGGCTACGGTTGGCGAGCACGTAGAGACGTTCCTTCTGAACATCGGAGCCAATGCGCTGCTCGATATTGTAGGTGCCCGGCGCAAGATAGATAGTCTTGAGATCGTGAGCGCGTCCTGCGAATGCGCCATTGATGTAGATTCTGGCGTCGGAGTCAGGACTCTTGATGTGTACCTCTCCCATGGGCCGGCCATAATATCCGCCGTAACCGTATGGGGCATATGCATAAGGATATGCATAGTAGGGATATCCCCAAGGGCCGTATCCCCATGGACCGTAGCCATACGGGTATCCACCATAAAAACCGACTCCGACGCCAACGTGCGTGCGGGCAGCAGCCGAGGCGGGGAGGATCAACGCCACGGCTAGAGCCGCGAGAACAACAGCCCGAGAGAATCGAATGTGTGACATACCATGCACTCCTCTGGAAAACCCCTATC
>DATLJC010000006.1:0-6434 GCA_035539055.1 Saccharimonadales bacterium (SeqCode)
TCTTCCATGATGGTCATGCGGCGTTCGAGGTCTTCGAGGTCGGCGGGAGATTCGCTGGCTTTGATGGCAGCGGCGAGTTCGCGCAGGGTTGTGGATTGTTCGGCGGTGAGGGCCTGAACGGCGGCAGATGGATGTTTGCAGGCGGCGAACTGCTGGGCGTTGCGCTCGAAATATCGGGCGACATCGGTATTTGGGATGCTGGTGGCGCTGGGATCGCGCTTGGAACCGATGGCGGCTTCCTGGAGGTCTTCGACGGCGGCAAGGACTTCCTGCTGACAGTAGGCGAGGGAGTTTACCTTGCGCGTCTTCTTAGGGCGACGGTCGTATTTGTCGAAGGCGGCGTCGATGCCGCGCAGAACGGCTTCGAGCGGGATTCCGGCTTCCTTCCACATTTCCATCAAGGCCCAGTCAAGAGGCGAGCAGATGAGGATGGTTCCGCGACGGCGCTGGAAGTGCTCTTCGATTTCAGAAAAATATGTGAAATGTTCCACGAAAAGAAGTTGGCCTGTCTGCTCTCAGCGGAGCCGTTTTATCTTCTGCGGCTGTGCAGATTGCGCTCCCAGATAATCCTCAGCCCCATCAATGTTAGCGTGTCGTCGATCTCGGCGAGAAATCGCGAGCCGCTGGCAATGAACGGAGCCATGCCTCCGGTGGCAATCACCCGGGCGGTGCCGAACTCGGCAAGCACGCGTTCGAGGATTCCATCGACGAGGCCAACGTACCCATAAAAGAGTCCCGACTGCAGCGAATGCACGGTGTTGCTGCCGATGACATGCGGAGGCCGTTTGAGGTCCACTCGCGGCAGACGGGCGGTGCGCGCAAAGAGCGCTTCGGCGGAGATGCTGATGCCGGGAGCGATGACGCCGCCGAGATATTCGCCGCGGGCCGAGACGGCGTCAAAGGTGGTGGCTGTACCGAAATCGACCACTACACAGCTCTGCTTGCATTTCTCGTAGGCGGCGACGGCGTTCACGATGCGGTCGGCACCGACTTCGGCGGGATTGTCGTAATGGACGGGCATGCCGGTCTTGATGCCGGGCTCGATGAACAGCGCCTTCACGCCGAAATATCGTTCGCACATCAGCCGCATCAGCGACTCCAGGGGCGGCACGACGGAGGCAATGACGATGCCGTGGACGACGTTGAGTTCGAGTCCGCGCATGGCAAATAGCTGGCGGATCAGAACGCCGTACTCATCCGTCGTCTGGCTCTGCGAGGTGGAGATGCGCCACTGCGCGGAGAGTTCACCGGCGGCGCTCCCGTCCTCCCGGAGTGGAAACAGACCTAGTTCGATTTCTGTATTGCCGATATCAATGACGAGCAGCATAGCGAAGGGACCATCATAGTACAGACGGTGGCCGTTGGATTTACTCCGACACCACCCTACTTCAGAGAATCGGCCATTGGGTTGGCGGGATGCTTATCTTCGCTCATCGGATTTGCAGGATGCTTGGTCTTCAGCGCCAATCCAATCAGGAATCCAACGAGGCTGCATTGCAGGCCCGCACCGAGGATCAGCAGGGTCTCGAAGAAGGTTTCGATGCTGACGCCGGCACGTTGCGCGAGGTCATCAGGAAAGACAAGTGACGTTACACTCGCAGCCATGGGTACGGCCAACCTGTCCCAAGAGTAAATCAAAAACAGAATGAACTGGGAGTGGGTGACGCGGAGCGCGGCGACCATCAAGAGGGCCAAAGCCATGCCCGCTGCTCCAGTGCCCAGCGCCCACTGCCACACGATTTTATTTTTCAATCGACCACTCTCCTTACTTCGTCGAGCGGATCGGCTTCAGCGAACGCCGGCGGCTTCGAGCATGGAACCGAAGCGGGCGTTGACGCTCTCCACCTCTATGGTAAGCGTTGGCGCGACGATGGGGGCGAGCGTGGTGGCGTCCAACTTCACCAGGTCCTTCTCCGTGGTGAGAAAACCGTTGGCATCGTGCTGCCGCGCCAGTCTCTGGAGCAACGCGATGTCCAAGGCGTTGTAGCGGTGATGGTCGCTGAATGAAAACGTGCCGACCGGATAGATTCCAATGTCGGAGAGCGACTCCCAGAACTGCCTTGGATGCGCCAGTCCACAGAAAGCCAGCGGACGCGTGGGCGCCGGGGCGGGGAGCACCAGACGGCGACGGATGTGCCAGATGTTGGGACGGGTGAGCAGCGCGGCAAGGTCTTCGGAGGCAACCACCGCACTGGCGCGGCCGAGCGCGGAGAGCGGTTCGCGCAGGCGTCCGAAGGGGAGCAGCGCACCGTGCAGGTCACTATCGGCGAGCAGAACGACGTCGAAATCGCGATGCAGGCGCCGGTGCTGAAAACCATCGTCCAGAATGTGGACCCGCGCCGGTCGAGGACTGGTGGCGGCAAACGCTTCGGCGGCCAGGCCTGCCTTGTAGCGGTCTTCTCCGACAAAAACAGGGGCGTTCAGGGAGCGCGCCAGCAGCAGCGGTTCATCGCCGTAAAGCTGGGCGCTACCCTTGGGATCTACCTGGAGAACGCCCTTGGAGCGGCGTCCGTAGCCGCGAGAGAGGATGTCGAAGGGGATGTCCTGCGCATTCAGCCAACGCCCAAGGGTCTGCACGAAGGGAGTCTTTCCGCTGCCTCCGACGCTGATGTTGCCGACGCTGATGACGGGTAACCGCAGGCGCAGAACCGGGGCGCGTTCGGCGTCGTAGCGGGCGTTGCGGACGCGGACAATCTGTCCGAATAGCCAGGTGAAGGGATCGGGGATCACGCGCGCCCTCCTCGCACCAACTCCATCATGCGGGCAACGCTACGGGTGGTGGCTCCGCGCTGTTCGGCCAGAACCTGCCGGGCACGTTGACCGAGCGATTCGCGCTCCGAGGTTTCGCGCAACAGCAGGATGAAGGTGATTCCCAGGTCCTTGGGGGTGCAGCGGACGACCGCGCGGCGGGCTTCGAAGCAGGAGAGGATGTCGCGGAAGTTTTCCGTGTGCGGCCCCGTTAAGATGGCCCGGCCGAAGAACGCAGGCTCCAGAATGTTGTGGCCGCCTCGCGGCACCAGCGAACCTCCGACGAACGCAATGTTGGCGTAGCGATAGATGGCGGCAAGTTCACCGAGGGTGTCCAACAGCAACACCGCGCCGCGGAGGTCCTGCTCTGCCGCGTTAAACGTTGAGCGGCGGACATAGCGGAAGCGCCGCTCTTTCAACAGTTGAGACACTTCGTCGAAGCGCTCGCGGTGGCGCGGGGCCAAAACCATCGATGTCGCAGGATATTCGGCGAGCACCATCCGGAATGCCTGCAGTACATACTCTTCTTCCCCATCGACCGTACTGCCGGCGACGAGGATGGGAGCGCCAGAGGAACGCAACTGCTCTCCCAGTTGCGTTACCGTTGCGGACTCAACTGGCGGGGCAACGTCGAATTTCAGATTGCCGGCGACTTCGACGCGATCGGCAGGGGCACCTACGGCGCGAAGGCGTTCGGCATCACCTTCGCTTTGTG
This sequence comes from Saccharimonadales bacterium (SeqCode), assembly GCA_035539055.1. GTDB lineage: Bacteria > Acidobacteriota > Terriglobia > Terriglobales > Acidobacteriaceae > TOLSYN. The sequence goes on from DATLJC010000006.1 coordinate 3,464, forward strand.
CCAGAAAGAGTTCGACAGGGGTGAGCGCCTTGCGGAGCAGTCCGCGGAAGCGCAGATAGCGGGGAAAGGAACGGTCGCTGATACGGGCATTAACCACGGCAAGACGGGCTCCGCTCCGGGAGGCCTCGCGGAGGAAGTTCGGCCAGAACTCGGTTTCCGCAAGAATCACCAGCTTAGGACGCAGGGCGCGCATGTATGGACGGATGCAGAGCGGGAAATCCAAGGGAAAATAGAAGACGTTCGAGGGGCCGAATTTGTCCCGCGCCAGCTTCTGCCCGGTATGGGTGGTGGTGGAGACCACTGCACGATAGCCCAGGTCACGAAGTTGCTGCACCAAGGGAGCTATGGCCATCGCCTCGCCTACGCTTACGGCGTGAATCCAGGCCACTGGCGCCTGCGGCTGGAGCGGCTCCTGCCGCGTACCGGGCACCGCGCTCTCCGCGCTCGCGTCGTCGTCAGAGCTTTCGCGGATGCGGCCTGGCACAAATCCGAGCCGCTCCTTCAGCCCGGCACGATACTTGCCAAGGCGAAGCATCTGCAGCAACCACCAGGGCAGCGAAAGGGTGAGCAGGACGGTCAGGATTGCGCTGTAAAAGAAGTACACGCCAGCCATTGTAGATTGGCGACCCAGAGTAGACGAAATAAAACAGCGATTCGGCGAACACCGCGCCCGCTACCTTTTCGTCCCAAAATCCAGCCTCTCCCGCCTATAATTCCGGGCATGAAGCGAACTGCTTACATCACGGCGATTGTGGCAGGGCTGGTATTGGTGGCCTTTGCGCGAGAGTTTGTCATGCCCCGGCTGGTTTCAGCCAACACGATGGTCTGCCGAGACACGCACCCACGGGAGAAGGTAACGCTCGGTGCCGACGCCTACGACACACCGGAAAAGCTTTCGTTGTTTCATCCCACGATGCAGGCCCACTCGGTGCTTCCCATCCTCGTGGTCTTTACGAACGATGGGGATGAGACGGTGGTCCTGAGCCATGCGCGCTTCCAGTTGGTGACCCGCGACCGCGCCAAGGCCGATCCGTATTCGCTGGACGATTTGCGCCGGGTTTTTACCGCCATACGCGCTCCGAGATCGCGCACCCAGGATCAGTTGCCGATTCCGCTGCCGGGAAGGAACAAGGCGCACGGCGGACTTTCGCAGGCGGACCGCGATGAATTGGAGCATGCGAGCTTTGCCGCCAAGGGCGTGGAACCGCATAGCGGACAACAGGGATTCCTCTTCTTCGATGTTGGCGATCTGGATCAACCTACCCGGGGCGCCCGCCTCTTCGTCACCGGAGTGAACGATGCCCACGGGCACGAGCTGATGTACTTCGAGGTGCCGCTGGGGAGGGAATGAAAGGGAGAGGTTTCGCGAGGTTGAAGGCTGGTGGAGGAGAGTTGGCGGGTTGGAGGTTTTAACCTTGCTAACCTTGCCAACCTTGCTAACCTTGCTAACCTTGCGAAACCTTCGCCCTTGAAACCTTTATAATCAACCTTCATATGGCGATGACGGCGAATAAATCGGTGGGCGTGGAATCTAAGTACGAGACGGTGATCGGTCTTGAGGTTCATGTGCAGTTGCTGACGAAGACGAAGATCTTCTGCGGCTGCGCGAACATCTTCGGCTCCGAACCGAACACCAATGTTTGCCCGGTCTGCCTTGGAATGCCAGGCGCGCTCCCGGTTCTCAACGAGCAGGCGGTTGAGTTCGCCGTGAAGGCTTCGCAGGCGTTGAACCTGCGGGTGAATGAAACCTCGATCTTCGCCCGCAAGAACTATTTCTATCCCGACCTGCCGAAGGGCTACCAGATCAGCCAGTTCGACAAGCCGCTCGCGGAGCACGGATACATCGAGGTCACGACCGCCGAGGGCGCGAAGAAGAGGATCGGGATTACGCGGCTCCATCTGGAAGAGGACGCGGGAAAGTCCATGCACGAAGGATTTGCGGACTCGGACTCGAAGACTTACGTCGATCTGAATCGCACGGGCACGCCACTGGCGGAAATCGTCTCCGAACCCGACATCAGCACGCCGGACGAGGCTTACGAGTACCTGACGCGGTTGAAGGAAATCATCCTCTATACCGGGGTGAGCGATTGCAACATGGAAGAGGGTTCGCTGCGCTGCGATGCCAACGTCTCCATCCGTCCGCGCGGGCAGAAAACGCTTGGCACCAAGGTCGAGATCAAGAACGTCAACTCGTTCCGGTTTGTAAGGCAGGCGCTGGAGTATGAGATTGAACGGCAGGCCGAGGTGCTGGACGAGGGCGGCACGATTCAGCAGGAGACCCGGCTGTACAATCCCGGCGAGGGCCGCACGTACACAATGCGCTCGAAGGAAAAGGCTCACGACTATCGCTATTTCCCCGAGCCCGACCTGCTGCCGCTGATTGTCGATCGGGCAAAGCAGGATGCAATCCGCGCCACGTTGCCTGAACTTCCGGAGGCGAAGCGCCAGCGCTTGATTGCCGAATACGCGTTGACCGAAGGCGATGCCGCCATGTTGACCGCGACGCAAGGGCGCGCGGACGCCTTTGAGACCGAGGCGAAGAAGGCTAAATCCGCCAAGCGATTGGCCAACATTGTAATCAGCGAATTGCAGGGGCGGTTGAAGGCCGCGGGACTGGAACTCGAAGATTCACCGGTATCCATGGCGGGAGCCCGCGTCTCCGCCGACCTGCTGGAAGACGGAACCATCAGCTCGAAGATTCTGAAGGAACTCTACGACCACGCCTTCGAGCAGAAGGTGGACTTTCCGGTCATCTACGAGAAAGAAAAGCCGCAGCAGATTACCGACACTGCCGAGATCGAGAAGATGATCGACGACGTGCTGGCGGCGAGTCCCAAACAGGTCGAGCAGTATCGCGCGGGAAAGACAACGATGATCGGATTCTTCGTGGGGCAGGTAATGAAGGCGTCCAGAGGCAAAGCCAATCCCGCGGTGCTGAACGAGTTGCTGGCGAAAAAGCTGGGCTAGG
>DATLJC010000007.1:0-85349 GCA_035539055.1 Saccharimonadales bacterium (SeqCode)
AGCCGCCGTTGCGTTCTGCTTCCGCTTCGCCCTACGGGCTTCGCTCCAGCAGAACGCAATACTTTCCTCTTAACCTTCAACGTCCCAGGGGTGGGCCAGATTAAACCGCCAAAGTGGGCCAAACCAAGTTGCCAAAAGCACACAGCTTCCCGAGTAGCAGCACACTGGCATTTGGCCACGGCTCAAATGCTCGGTCCCCCTATTTCGGGGTAAAACTACCCACTGTCATCCAGTCGTCTCCGTCGAGATCGATCCGGCATCCAATCTTATGGAGGCGGTTGGCGACATCTTTTCGCTTAGCGACATCATTTGTTAGGCGGACAAGATGCTTGCCTGCTATATCACTAAATCCCCGTACACTGCCGATTTGAACAAGAAGCGTCTTCTCTGGATGGCGGCCAAGTGCTAAACCCGCCTCAAAAATTACATTCGGTCTGGGCTGACCTTGGAGTTTGCCCTCTGTGCGCTTTTCGCCCTTGCCGAGGAGCGACTCTTTCAGCATGGCAAGATCGTCGGGAGAAAAGATAACAACCACTGCCTGAACGCGGGACATTGCTGCATCGAGAATGTCATCGACATGTGGATTTGCTCCGCCTTTTCGAGGCAACAGAACAGCTTTGCTCCACTCCATGGGATTCAAATTCAAAGCACGAAGGAACTCAAACATTGATTTTCGTAGTCCTTCGTCACGTCCGTGGACAACGAATATGGAATTGTCCTTGGCCCTAGATGGCTTGGAAACCTGTTTTCTTCGTGCGTGGCGCTCAGGCGGTAGCGGAGCCGCTGCTTCAGCGACTCCGTTGTGCTCTCCTGAGTTCAATGCCCCTCGAATTGCAGCACGGTCCTGAGGTGAGGAAAATCTTTGGATGTTGATGTTGTATTCCGCCGCGAGTACAAGGGCAGCATGATGCCGATCTAGCATCTTGTTATTCGCTATCTGCTGGATACGCGCATAGACCCTCGCTCGACTCACTCCTAACTTGGCGATGAGCTTTTCTAGTAGCTCCTGATTGATTAGTGGCATCTCTCAGTTTTTCGCCTTCTTCTTTTCTTGCTTCTTTCTCCCGGCGTGAGCAGCGACATTGACATGATTTTCGGTCATGCCCAGCATCGCGGCGACATCCGAGACCTCGAAGCCAGCGGATCGCAAGAGCGTAACTTGATCGATTTTATTCTCCATGTCCTTAACGAGAAGCAGTCCTAGGAGTCGAGCAATCTTCTCATCGGAAGAGACTGGCTCTGTGATCTTCTGCTGGTTACCGGGTCTTTTTGGTAGAGGCATTCTTCTTCGGACCTTTCTTTTTGGATTTGTTCTTTGCAAGACGAAGAAGTTCCCTAACCGATGCGTACGATGTACCTAGCATATCGGCAATATCTTTGAGATCGAGCCCCAGTCCCTCAAGAAACATGGCCCTCTCCGCAATCGTCTTGTTGTCTATGCCAGCGTTGTGTAAGCAGATGTTAGCCAACGCACGACCAATTACTGGCAACCAGATTTGTTCGACCGTATTTTGCTCTGCCAAATGGAAGCTCCTTTTCTAGTCCGTATCAGCATCGATAAAGAGGCTCGCAAGGTGCACAACATGAAGAGTTATTTGTGAGTCTTTGGAAGGATACATCGAAAACTGCCTGAGCCTGGTTCTTAAAGTTTTGGAACAAATCGAATTGTCATTCCAAATATTGAACGTAATGGTTCGAAACCTGTCCCAGAATCCGCTCGGAAATAGACCAAAACTTCTTTTTTCATCCAGCGCCCCCGCTTCATGCGGCTTTATGGCAGAGCCGGTCGGAACCCGTCAAGGGTGTTCGCTGACACTCCATAAACGCGCAGAGTGCGCGCGCCCTTGACCGAACCCGCCTCGCCCCTGCCCGCCGCGCAAGACATGAAGCGGGGGCACTCAACGAAAGAAATTTGGTTGAGAGCCAAAGGCGATATGCCCTCCTTCAGAATCTTGCCCCACGCGGGCAGCACAGGAGAGCGAAACGTCATGGCACACCGCAACCATTGCAACGCAGCCACCAGGCCCAACATCTACCAGACCGTCACCGACCGCATTATTGCCAGTCTCAAGGCTGGCGTAATTCCGTGGGAAAAGCCGTGGAAGGCTCCGCACTTCGCAGGCGGCCCATTCCCGCGCAACTTCTATACCGGCAAGCCTTACCGGGGCATCAATGTCCTTTTGCTGTGGTCGAGCGATTACAGTTCTCCATTCTGGCTTACTTTCAAACAGGCCGAAGCGTTGAAAGGCACGGTTCGCAAAGGCGAGCACGGAACGCCGATTATCTTCTATAGGCAGCTTCCCGAATATGCCACGAAAGAAGAGGAAGGCACCGGCAAGAATGAGCGCGTTCCCTTTGTTCTCTGCCACTACACGGTTTTCAACGTGGAGCAGTGCGACGGCCTCACGATTCCTGAAATCTCGCAGCCCATCGCGCCGGAGATTGGCGAAGACGAACTCTGCGAAAGCATCGTCACCGGATGGAAGAACCGCCCCGCGCTGCATCTCAACAGCCCCAACGAGTACCGGGCTTATTATCGGCCTTCCACTGATTCCGTCCACATGCCTGCCCAGAGTCGGTTTGTGGATACGCCGCACTACTACAGCACTCTATTTCACGAACTGGCACACAGCACCGGCCACGAAAGCCGTCTGAATCGCACCTTTGGCGACCGTTTCGGAGATGAGCTTTACAGCAAAGAGGAATTGGTCGCGGAGATGGGTGCAGCTTTCCTTTGTGCTATCGCTGGCATTGCTAACGAGCACACCGACCGCAACACGACCGCTTACATCCAGAACTGGATTGAAAAGCTGGAAGAAGACAACCGGCTCATCGTTCAGGCTGCAGCTAACGCGCAGAGAGCTGTGGGCCTGATTCTCGGCAGCGCGTTTGAGGAAGAGAAGGAGACGACTGAAAACGCCGGGGATGCCGCTGTCAGCGGCATCCCCGCAGCCGTTGTGATGAATATTCGCTCCCGCGATCTACGGCCATGCTCATCTCTGAGCAGTGGCCGGATGCCTTTATCCATTTCTCAGGTACTCTGCGGGGGTGACAATGCGCGTTCTCTTGTATGCGCCGAGAGTCAATAAATCTTTGTCCCCTGCAACCAGCAATTCTGCTTTCGCAAGGGCCGCGCACTCCAGAAACATATCGTCGTTAGGATCACGGCATACTTTTACCATGCCTCGAATCTTCACACGGATGCCGCGCGCCAGAACAGTTTTCAGCGCCGACGTTGCCCGATGTTGCTCCCAGGAGAACTTTTCCGTCAGGACGCGCACAATCTCCGCGTCAATCTCATCGCAGGTGGCAATCACGTCTTCGCTCATCGCCTTTTCAATCGCCAGCGTCGGCGTGCCGCGACCTTTCGCAAACTGAAGCGCGGAAATCCAGACGTTTGTGTCGATGACGACAATCACCCGTTAGACCGTACCCGGCGGCGCGGCTTCTCGGAACGCACTTCTTTAATGAGCCGGGGCACATCGGCTTCAGTGTAGCCCTTGGGATTGCGGCCTGCCGCGTACTCACCCAGCTCATCGAGGGTCGTTCGCGCCTGCTGTGCGGAATAGGTGCGAAAGGCTTCCCGGAATAGTTCGCTCATAGTGCGGCTGTCACGCCGGGCGAGGGCTTCGGCCCTCTGCGCCAGTTCGGGCGGCAAGCTGATCGTATACACCTTCGATTTTCTTGCAGGAGACGTAGCCATGTTTGGATATTACACTGTAATGGATTCAATTACAATTAGTATTGGGAGGGGGAATACCTTGATTCCTGCCTTGGAATCAGCAAGATACATATGCGATAGTAAAGGTGACTCACAGAAAAACAGGCCTTTGTCTTCGCCGACCAACAAAAAATGAACTCTGAAGCTGACACTTGTCGGAAATATGTCGTTCCCAAGTTGCTCGCGGCTGGTTGGGACAGCGATCCCCATTCGATTGCCGAACAGCGTACCATCACCGACGGGCGTGTGATTCCCGTCGGCAAGGAAGGCTTTGTTCGCAAGCCCCCGAAGCGGGTTGACTACCTGCTGCGCTACACGCGGGATTTTCCGCTGGCCGTGGTCGAGGCAAAGGCTAGCTATAAGACAGCGACCGACGCCGGACAACAGGCCCGCACCTATGCGGAAATGCTGGGTCTCAAGTTCGCCTATGCCACTAATGGCGCGGACATCATCGAAATTGACTATTTCAGGGGCACGGAGACGCCCGTTTCTGATTTTCCCAAGCCGGATGAGCTTTGGCGCCGATATCAGGCCGGAAGCGGCTTGACCAGGCCGGACCAGGCTGACCAGCTTATCGCTCCCTACAACATCGCAAGTGGCAAGCCGCCCAGGTATTACCAGCAAATCGCGATCAACCGGACGGTGGAGTCCATCCTTGCCGGAAAGCAACGGCTGCTTCTTACGATGGCAACGGGTACCGGTAAGACTATCGTCGCCTTCCAGATTTGCTGGAAGTTGTGGTCAAGCCGCTGGAACCGGACACGTGAATATCGAAAGCCTCGCATCTTATATCTGGCCGATCGCAATATTCTCATCGACGATCCGAAGGACAAGACCTTTACGCCGTTCGGCGACGCACGCTACAAGATTGAATCCGGCGAAGTAGTCAAAAGCCGCGAAATGTACTTCGCCATCTATCAGGCGCTTGCCGAGGACGAGCGCCGCGCCGGACTATTCCGCGACTACCCGCCCGATTTCTTCGACTTGATTATTGTTGACGAGTGCCATCGCGGGAGCGCCCGCGACGACAGCTCTTGGCGCGTTATTCTTGAGTATTTCAAACCGGCATTACAGCTCGGCATGACGGCGACACCGCTGCGCGAAGACAACCGCGACACCTATTTGTATTTCGGCAATCCGATCTACCAATACAGTCTGCGTCAAGGCATTGATGACGGTTTTCTTGCGCCCTACCGCGTCCACCGTGTCGTCACCCAGTGGGACGCAGCGGGCTGGCGACCGAGCAAAGACGAAGTTGACCGCTATGGGCGCGAGATTCCCGACGACGAATACCAGACCAAAGACTTCGAGCGCGTGATTGCCTTGCGCGCGCGTACCCTGGCGATTGCGCGGCATCTGACAGACTTCCTCAAGAAAACCGACCGCTTTGCAAAGACCATCGTTTTTTGTGTGGACCAGGAACACGCATCCGAGATGCGTCAGGCATTGGTCAACCTTAATTCAGACCTTGTGACGCGGTACCCGGATTATGTCGCCCGCGTCACGTCGGATGAGAAGGAGATCGGACGCGGGCACTTATCGAGGTTCCAGGACCTTGAAACGAAAACGCCGACGATCCTGACTTCATCCCAGCTTCTCACCACCGGCGTTGACGCGCCTACCTGCAAGAACGTAGTGCTAGCCCGGGTCGTCGGTTCCATGAGCGAGTTCAAGCAGATCATCGGGCGTGGGACGCGCTTGCGTGATGATTACGGCAAGCTCTGGTTCAACATCATCGACTACACAGGCACCGCGACGCGGATGTTTGCCGACCCCGACTTCGATGGCGACCCGACCCTCATCACAGAAGAGGAGGTGGCGGAAAACGGCGAGACGACCGCGACGACGGAGACCGTACCCGAAGGACAGGAGCCGCCCCCGGACGTGGAAGCAGGCCCTGTCATTGTCGAACCACCCACCGGCGAACCGAGGAAGTTCTATTTCGACGGTGGCCAGGTGGAGATCGTGGCGCATCTCGTCCATGAGCTTGACCCGAATGGCAGGCAGCTTCGTGTCGTGAAGTACACGGACTATGCCGCTGAAAGCGTGCGTTCCATCGCCCGCTCTTCCGCCGAGTTGCGCGGAAGCTGGGCCGATGCCGAGAAGCGCAGTGGGATCATTGCCGCCCTCAACGAGCGCGGGATCGACTTCGAGCAACTGGCAGAACAGACCGGCCAGGGCGACGCCGACCCTTTCGACCTGCTATGCCACCTTGCCTTCAATGCACCGCTTCGCACACGCCGCGAGCGCGCGCAGAGGCTCAAGTCCGAGCGCAAGGATTATTTCGACAAATTCTCCCCCGAAGCGCGTCAGATTCTAGACGAACTTCTGGAAAAGTATGCGGAACACGGTGATGCACAGTTCGTTTTGCCGGACGTGTTGAAGGTGCCCCCCATTTCCACCCACGGCCAGCCTGCCGAGATCATCAAGCTATTTGGTGGCCCGCTGCCGCTTCGGCAAGCTGTAAACGAACTGCAAGGACTCTTGTATGCCTCCTAAGAAGAAGAACGGCGCGAACAGCGCCGCACCGATGACCACATCGCAAATGCTCGGAAGCCTTCTCAAGTCTGCCCGCGACATCATGCGGAAGGACAAGGGGCTGAATGGCGATCTTGACCGCCTGCCGTTGCTGACGTGGATCATGTTTCTGAAGTTTCTTGACGACCTTGAGCAACAACGCGAGGAAGAGGCCGCGCTTGCAGGCAAGAAATTCAAGCCTGCTATCGAAGCGCCCTATCGCTGGCGCGATTGGGCAGCCGACCCGCAGGGCATCACTGGTGATGAATTGCTGGCCTTTATCAATAATGACGAAGCCCGCCGCGCCGACGGAAAGAAGGGCGCGGGGCTGTTTGCTTACTTGCGCTCGCTTTCCAGCTCCAACGGCGACAACCGCCGTGACGTGATTGCCCGCGTGTTCAAGGGCGTCGATAACCGCATGAAGAGCGGCTATCTTCTCCGAGACATCATCAACAAGGTCGCCGCCATCCACTTCACATCGTCCGACGAATTGCACACGCTTGGGGCGCTGTACGAGTCCATGCTCCGCGAAATGCGCGACGCGGCGGGTGACTCCGGCGAGTTTTACACGCCCCGCGCCGTCGTGCGCTTCATGGTAGAAGTCACCGACCCGCGCTTGGGCGAAACCGTGCTCGACCCCGCCAGCGGCACGGGGGGCTTTTTGGTTGAAGCCTACAACCACCTCGAAAAGCAGGTGCAGACCGTCGCCGACCGCAAGCGCCTCCAAACCGAGACCATCAACGGATGCGAGCCAAAATCCCTTCCCTATCTTCTGTGCCAGATGAATCTTCTCTTGCACGGGCTGGACGCACCGCAGATCGACCCGGATAACGCACTTCGCTTCAAGCTCTCTGAAATCGGCGAGAAAGAGCGCGTGGACGTGATCCTCACGAATCCACCGTTTGGCGGCGAAGAAGAGAAGGGCATCCAGGGCAACTTCCCAGAGGACCGCAAGACATCGGAGACGGCGCTGTTATTCCTTCAACTTATTATGCGGAAGCTGAAGCGCCAGCAGACAGGCGCGAAGCGTCCGGCACGAGCTGCCGTGGTCGTGCCAAATGGAACTCTGTACGCTTCAGGCGTTGCCGAAAGGATAAGACGCGACCTACTTTCCAGCTTTAACCTCCACACAATCGTTAGGTTGCCGAAAGGGGTTTTTGAACCCTACGCAGACATCCCAACCAATATGCTCTTTTTCGATACCTCCGGCCCCACTAAGGAAGTATGGTTCTACGCGCATCCCTTGCCTCCAAAACGCGCTGCTATGCGTGCGCCAAGTTATTCGCAGACTGAACCGCTGGTATTCGAAGAGTTTTTACCTCTGCTTGAGTGGTGGGACAAAAGAAAGGCAACAGATCAGGCGTGGTGCGTCGACCCTAAGGTGGTTCTTGAAGATGGTTGCAGTTTAGACCTCAAGAACCCAAATGAACGTGGCCGTGAGTTCATTGATCTTCGTGCGCGAAGCCAAAATGCCTATGATGCGGCTGGTCGGATTTCACGAAATGCACTGAAACTAGTGGAGTTGGGCGGCACAGTTGAACGACTCTCTCACGATGTGCGCAACCGCCCGTGGAACCAAGCTCGATTGGGAGATTTGTGTTCTATCGTTAAAGGCAAATTCCCAACGATGAAAACACAAGCCGGACCATATCCTTTTGTCGTGACTGCAGCTATGCGTAAAACGGCTGATGCTTATCAATTTGATGGGGCTGCTGTTTGCATTCCTCTTGTCTCATCCACGGGACATGGTCACGCGGCCTTACATCGAATTCATTTTGAAACAGGCAAGTTTGCAGTTGCAAGTATTATGGCGGCCCTGATTGTCCGCGACGAGACACAACTATTGCCGAAGTTTCTCTACTACTACTTGTGGCGACACAAGGATGCAAAGCTGGTCACCTTGATGGCGGGGACTGCAAATACGTCGCTCACATTAACCGACCTTGAAGGCGTATTGATTGAGTTTCCTGAGCTTGGGGTACAACAGGACATTGTTACTGAACTTGAATCTCTGCATGACGAAACTAAACAGATTTCTTCAAGTGCTGAGTATATCGTCGGTGAAAGCCAGGAACTTATTCTTGATGCGTTTCATTCGTTGTTGTGAAGTGTCCGACGACGCGCCCGCCGCTCTCGACAAAGCGTTCAAAGGAGATTTGTGACCGCATGGCCGACGAAAAGAAGAACATGAACGACCTGCCAGTTCCTGAGCTAGTCAGGTTGCACCCCGCGTGGTTCAGGCTGGTCGATCAAGTGAACTGGTACGACCGCAAGAGCCAGAACTCCCAGGGGTGGTACAAACGCTTGAAGATCGCCCAGATCACCTCTGCGGCTCTGATTCCGGCAACGAGTTTGTTACCAGCAGAGTACGCCAAATGGGCAGCATCTGCTTTCGGCGTTCTGATTGCCGTTCTGGAAACTATCCAGCAAATGAATCAGTATTCGACTCTGTGGGTGATGTACCGGTCTACTGCCGAACGGCTCAAGCACGAAAAATATCTATTCCTTTCCGCTGCCGGCCCCTACAAGGGCTTGGCTGAACCTGAGCGGCTGGTCGTGCTGGCTGAAAGGGTCGAGGAGCATGTTTCCACCGAACACGCCAACTGGTTCAATGAGACGCGCCGCGCCGCCACGGCTCAGAAGCGGGAGGGCGCATGATGGAGGTCGTGCGTCCCAAAGAGCTGACCATCGGAGCACGGTCATTGCCGTTGCCCGTGTACTTCCCATCCATTTCTTCGGTCAAGACTCCTATGTACCCGCTGGAGTATCTGCGCTTGCTTTCATCGCTGGGTGCGTTGAACAGTCAGTTTCTGGTATCGGCCTTCGATCTAGCAGCACTCGATCAGCCGGAGTCGGCCCAACAGGCGCTGGCTTCTGCACGCCAGGCTGGAATCGTCACATTGATGGATTCCGGCAACTATGAAAGTTTCTGGAAGAACACGCAGGCGAACTGGAAGCAGGCAGACTTCCACAAGGTACTTGCCGATTTTCCCTGCGATCTAGCCTTCGGCTTCGACGAACAGCAGCCACCGGCCAATGCTGACGATCACGTTGCTCTGATCTCCGAACGCTGGCAGGCGGATCAGGCTGCAGCGGGAAGCTGCCAGATCGTGCCCATCGTTCACGCCTCTGCCGATGAATTACCAGCGTTGTGTGCAGCGGTAGCCACCAAGACTGGCGTCACGATGTTGGCGGTTCCGGAGCGCAGGCTGGGCGATGGCATTCTGGAGCGAGCCCGCTCCGTGAAGGCCATCCGGACGGCCCTGAACGAAACCGGGCGTTACGTCGTTTTGCACCTGTTGGGCACTGGCAACCCCATCTCCATCGCCCTGTACTCGGCAATGGGCGCTGACAGTTTCGACGGACTGGAATGGTGCCAGACGGTTGTCGATCATGAGTCCGGCCTTCTCTACCACCTTTCGCAAGCCGACTTTTTTGCCGGTCAAACCGCGTGGGGTGATGACGACAAACTGTCGTTCCAGGCGCGCACATTGGCTCACAACCTCGATTTTTTCTCCGATTGGATGCGGCGGCTGCGTGATGCCGTGAATCAGGATCGCCTGCTAGAATTCAGCCGGTCCAACCTGTCTCCGCGCGCCTTTCGCCACGTTGCCAATGTTGCTGGATGGAGCCAATCATGACCGTGGACATTATCAACCAGACCATTCGAGAGATGTGCCTTGAGGTCAAGACACAAGAGTCTGCCCCGCAGAATTGGGAACTACTGGCGGAGGAAGAACTTCTGTACGAGACTGCAATCTGCATCTTTGGCAGCCAAATGGTTTTCGAGATGGCAGTCGCAACGGCGGATCGGTTGCGCGAGAGGGAGTTGCTGCAGCCTGAGACGGGCGGACGAAGCATTCAAGCGATTGAACGAGAGATTGTTAAAGCCCTGGCCGATCCGTTGGTTGTTCCCGCGCGTAATGGGTCGCAGCGGTTGGCTCGCCCGCGCTTCAAGAACCGGCTGGCGTCTTTGCTGGCCAAGACCATCGTGGGAATCTATGGGGGGGGCCGAACGATCCGTGGATTCCTCGCAGATGCCAGGGACGCGAGAGACGCTCGCGAGACCTTAATGCTGCACGTCTGCGGCTTCGGCCCCAAACAAGCCAGTCTATTTCTACGCCGCGTGGGTTACAGCTCCAATCTTGCCGTGCTGGACGTTCATGTGTTGGATTATCTGCAGTTGACTCGCGGTCTGTCGCTTTCACCAAGTAAGCTGGGGCGCCTCTCGCTGTACGAAGAAATCGAGAGTACTTTTCAGGAGATTGCGGCCGAATTCGGTCATTCGATGGGTTGCGTCGATTTGGCGACATGGGTGACGATGCGAGTGGCAAAGAGGGGGGCTTTCCTGTGAGTTTTGTGAACATGGTTTCCGGCGGCCTCGACTCGACGCTCATTGGCGTGATGGCGAAGGAGGAAGGCGTTGAACACTTCCCGCTGTTCATCGACTACGGGCAACGGGCCGCCAATAAGGAATGGGAAACCTGCAAGGCCGTCCACGACACCCTGGGTCTTCCTACGCCGACACGGATGGATCTGTCGGGATTCGGGCGCGTCATCTCATCTGGCCTGACCCGCCAAGAACTCGATATCAAAGCCGATGCATTCACACCGGGCCGCAACCTGATGTTCTTGCTGATGGGCAGCGCATATGCCTATCAACAAGGCGCTTCGTCGGTGACGATTGGCTTGCTGGCGGAGGAATTCAGTCTATTCCCCGACCAGAAACGGCAGTTCGTGGCTCAGGCCGAAACCACCATCTCCGCAGCACTCGGGCAGAAGATAAAAGTGCTCACGCCACTGATCGAGTTCAGCAAAGCGGACGTGGTAAAGCTGGCGCAGGCCAAAGGCGTCACGGGCACCTACTCGTGCCACACTGGCAATTCAGAACCTTGCGGACGGTGCATTGCCTGCATGGAATTTCAATTCGATGAGGTGAAATGATATGGGCGGAAGCTCAGGCGGCAGTCTTTCTACTTCTGACGTAAAGCGCCTCGAAGAGCAGGCAAAGCGGAAGCTATCCGAGGCAAAGGGTGATACCAGTAGGCACGTTTTCATCAGCTTCGACCATGAAGACTTGGACGAGGTGAACTTGCTTCGCGGCCAAGCGAAGAACGACAAGGTGGATTTGCAGTTTGACGACCATTCGGTTAAGGAGCCATTCGATAGCACCAACGCCGATTACATCAAGCGGCAAATCCGCGAGAAAATCGACCGCTGTTCGGTGACGATGGTGTACCTCACTGGAAAGACCGCCTCCAGCAAATGGGTGAATTGGGAGATAGAGGAGAGCATCAAGCGCGGCAAAGGTGTCGTCGGCGTCTATAAAGGGGACAAGGCTCCGACCAACCTTCCATCTGCGTTCCAGCAGAACGGCTGCAAAGCTGTGAAGTGGGAGCACGCCGCAATGATGAAGGCCATTGAAGATGCGAGCACGAAGAGGTGACCTGGAACGAGCAGTGGAGTGAAGGCGTGATCGAGTTAGGTTTCTATTTCACGCTTTGAGCATCCACCAACTCGTGTTGGAATAAGCTAATAGCTCTGGGCCTCAAAGCACAAATTGGGAATAAGGAAGGTACTTCGTGGACGAACCCGAAGAATATGAGGATGATGCCGAGGTCTCCGAAGACGAGTGGGAAGAATTTCGCTGCGACGATTTTGATCCGATCAGCATAGACGAACTCTCGCGGCTTGATTTAGAGGCGATGCCCGAGGACATTGCAATTCACGTGTTGGATGACTACTTTCCCGACACCTCGATTTCGCGGGAAGGCGAGTCACTTGTCTGCGCGATTGAGGAACACATTTACACGAAATATTGGGAGCACAAATTCTCGGCCTACGCCTTCACGGAGGCGATGGTGCGTGCCATACGTCGATTGGCCCACGAAGGCCACCCGTTTTCAGAGCCGACCCGCGACGCCGAAGATGTTCACATCTTCGTGCGTTGGAAACTCGCGCTCCCCCGCGCAACACCGCCGGTGGGAGTTGCGGAGGCTGTAAAGGCCGCTTTCGAGTTGGTATGGAATCGAGCGGACTTGATCCTTGAAAACTCCGATTCCGTTCTCGTCCTTGGGAAAGATACGGGCCCCGCGTTGGACCGATTGAAGCAAATCGCCGCCAAGTTGGAAGACCTCGGCTATTACACATACATCATCAAGGAACAGCCCGACAGGTTAGGCGAGGGCGTCATCCAGAAAGTCATGCGATACGCGCTTTCGTCGAAATTCGTGATCGTCGAAAACACCGAACCATCGGGACATCTCTACGAGTTCCCCCATATTGCTAAGGCCGCCGAGTGCGTCACGGTCGTGTTGCAGGAGGAAGGGCACGGCGCAACGTGGATGTTCGAGGATGCTTATGCCAAACATAACCACTGGCATCGAAGGACTTTCAGAGCTGATGAGCTGGACAGCGCAGTTGCCGATGCAGCCGCTTGGGCTGAAGCGTTCACGAAAGAATTTGGCGACCACCAAATGGCGACCTTGCCGTGGATGAAGAAATAGCCAGCATGAATCGTCTTCAGTTTTGCCTGTTCTCAGTGTGTAGCGTTGGAGACAGATCGCGCCAAGTTCGCCTTCCGTAGAAGCCCGGTGCTTCGCACCGGCTGAGAATTGACACGTCACCCCCAAATGGGATGCTGTCAGTAAACGTGGCCTGCGTCCACGTTTACCAGCGTCAACATCCATCGAATCAGAAACTTGGCAACCGTGAATCCGATCACGGTTTTCAGCGTTTACGCCGGTAAACGCGCGGAGCGCTCCACTGTGCGCGGCATGTAAACGCACTGAAAAACAAAGGTTTCGGGCAACCGGGCGCTTGACGGCCAGAATCACAGATTGCAAGCTGGTTTCGAGGCGGGTCTCCCATGAGTACTCACCGCATCCCGACTCCGTTGCAGTCTCCGACCTCGCCGAAGGACGAAGCGCCTCCGGTTCTCCGTACCAAGACCATTGCAACCAGGGTTACTCCGGAAGAGCTTTCCGAGGTGGAGGCCGCCGCCGATGGCGCGGGGAAAACCGTGGCCGAGTGGTTGCGTGAGCTGGCCTTGCGGACAGCCAGGCAGCGGCCTGCCGATCCGGTCGAGCTGTTGCTGGCCGAGCTGATGGCAACCCGGTACGTGCTCCTGAATCTCTTCCACGCAACCGCCCAGGCGGACGCGGAGGGCAAGCATCTATTGCCCGATTCCGTGCTCAAAATCCGCGACCAGGCCGACGCCACAAAGCTCGAAAAGGCCCGCAAGCTGCTCCAGAATTTTCTGTCCCGGGAGGGAGCGGACAGGGGCAAGCAGTGAGCCGCTCCATGCGTTTTCCAAGCCGCGCGGGACGGCTGTTCTGGTTCCTTTTCTGGCTTGCGGTTGGCCCGCTCTTCCTCGTCTTCCCGGCCTCAGCCTGGCTCTACTGGACACTCGAACCACTGCAAAGGGTCTACCTCACGACCTATGCTGCCAGCTCCATAGGGGCTGGGATTCCGCACAGCGAGACGACGATTCGATGGGTGATGAAGACCGCGTCCAAACGCAAGCCCGTCCCTGCCTTAGCCGAGGATTTAGTCTCCGGGACGGACCCGAAACTCCCTGTCAGTCTTTCGCCCAAAGCCATCGAGGAGGGCTGGCGCGGAGTGGCCTACAGCGCCCCGGAGAAAGTGACCTCAGACAGTCTCGCCAAAGGGTTGCGGGATTACGTTTATGACGGTGTGAGCGCGTGGTGGCTGTTTGGCCGTCCCATGCTCAACAGCCTTGCGGTTCTGATGCTGCTCTATGTGCTTTGGCTCCAGATGAAGCAGGGATTCGGACGGCGACGAGAGCAGGAGGAACGCCACGGACGCAGAACCAAAGGCCCGGAGCTGGCGTCGGCCTTGCGGTGGCTCGGCGGCAAGACGAACGGCATACGTTTCCGTCTGCGCTTTGAGAATGCGCTTTTGCGGTGGCTCCCCTTTGGCCCCAGCTATCGCCTTCCGAAGCGTCTTGAAGCCAGCCACATTCTAATGATGGGCGACACCGGCAGCGGGAAGTCGAACGCCATCCGGCAGCTTCTTCGCCAGGTGCGGGAGCGCGGAGAAAGCGCCATCGTCTACGATCCGGCAATGGATTTTGTCAGTGAGTTCTACTCGCCCGCGCGCGGCGATTTGATTCTCAATCCTTTGGACCAGCGGTGCCCGTATTGGAGTCTTGGCGAAGAGATCAACCGTGACGAAACGGCGGGGACCATTGCCGCTGCGTTCCTGCCGGAAAAGGAGTACGAGAAAGATTTTTTCACCGATGGGCCGCGCCGGGTACTGGCTCATCTGCTCAAGCGCAGGCCGCAGCCCAGGGACATTCTAAAGATGATGGCCGACACGTCGCGCATCGAGGCGGCGGTGAAAGGAACGCCACTGGCCGCCCTGCTCGATCCGGGAGCACCGGCACAGCGGGCGGGTGTGCTGGCTAGTCTGAACATGGTGGCCGATAGCTTGGAGTTGTTGCCGGAGTGGGAGCATACGAGGCCGACGTTTGCGACCGCCGAGTGGTACACCGCGCGTAAGCGGTGGGTGTTTCTGACTTCCAGTCCCGCATATCGCGCGAAAATTTTGCCGCTGCATTCGGTGTGGCTCGATCTGTTCATTCTTCGCATGATGGGCCAATGCGAAGACCAGACGGCGAAGCCGGTATGGTTTGTGCTGGACGAGTTAGCGAGCCTTAACAAGCTGCCGCAACTCCACACCGCCGTCACGGAAAATCGCAAGTATGGGAACCCCGTTGTGGTGGGCTTTCAGGGACGCAGCCAGCTTGAAAAACGCTACGGCCAGGACGCCGAGGCCATGCTTTCGCAGCCCGCAACCAAGCTGTTTTTCAAGACCACTGAGCCACGCGCCGCGAAGTGGATTTCCGATGCCATCGGCGAGATCGAGGTCGAACGGTTGAAGGAATCGCGCAGTGTGGGACTGCTGCTCAGCAGGAAATCCCTAGCGATGGAGATTGCGACGAAGCCGCTTGTCATGGCCTCAGAAATCTCCGGTCTGGAGCCGTTGCACGGCTACATCAAGCAGGAGAATCGCGTTGTTCCGGTCCACTTCCAGTTCGCAAAAAAGCGCGGCAGACAACCGGAGTTCATCGAGCGAAAAATGCCAGAGGTTGCGCCCAGGCCGTCACCGCCGCCGCCAGTAGTTCGCACAGAGCAAGCCAAGACGCCTGCAGCGGCCCAGGCCACGCTGCCTCTTTTCGATGCGCCCGCAGACCCGCCTGCCGACAAAACCAAAGAGGCGTTTGTGTGGGATGAGTCCAAGGGGATTGAGTGACTGCCAGCGCATATACCCGACGATCTTCCCAACCTACGGAATAGCCAGTGATTTGGGAGGAATCTGGAAGCAGAGGCGTTGATATACTTAGACAGTGGTATTTCGAGGGAGCGCACTCATGGGCGATGCTGCACTCGAAGTATTTTGCAGACAAGTCCGAAACAGGTCACGGGAGAACAAGGAAGCATTTTCTCTTGTACACCATGGCGCTTTGACCGGCAGCGCCATGGCAATTCTGCGGCAAGAGCTAGATTCCATGGTCCGCTGTATTTTCCTTCTGTCAATCTCCGATAGGGAGTATCGAAAACGGCTGCTCGTAGACTCGATAAACGGCAAGCCCTGGCGTACCGAAGACGGCAGAAGCAAAATCACCGACAGGAACATGGTTGACCTATCAAGCAAATTGCATGGCTGGGCCCGGAATGTCTACGCCTTCGGCTGTGGCTTCATTCATCTTTCGGCGTTTCATGATTACCCGGATCGTGACCCCTTTGACTTGCTGACATCCAAGGAGCGAAAAGACATTGCGGGGTACCTCCGCCACTACCACGGCTTTGAGCTAGTAGCTTCGACCACATTTCGGGAGATCGAGCCGATTCTTCCAGCGGTTTTTGAAAAGATATCCGGTAATCTTGAGTGCTACATCAGAGACCTTGAAGCGGATTGTAACCTCGCCGACGCGTAGGGCTGCTTTGCTCACGTCAAATGTAGCCGTAAACCGTAGAGGAGGTGGACCCTGCTATTTCTTACAGCTGAGCAACATCAAAAGGTAGTACAGCGTTTACTTGATTTCGGAAAAGGTCACGCGGACAAAATCCCGTTTCACCCTGCCGGAATGGAATATACCTCGCTCATGGTGTGTTTACTCCTTCACAACCTGTCTGCTGCAGAGACTCTCCTTCGAGTGGGCGGCGCGTTCGGCATCGAGTGGTTTCCTGTAACCGTCGGTTATGCCGTCACGCGAACGATGTTTGAGGCAGATGTCACCGCCCATTACATATCCCAAGTGCCCGTGGACCGCACGCGGCAATACATCAACTTCGGCGCTGTTCTCAACAAACGCCAGATGGACGCATGTCTGCAGCATAAGGACAGTAACGATCCACTGTGGCGTGAAGCAATGGCTCTTCTATGGCAACACCACTGGGAGCCCCGTCAGTCTGATATTCTCGAAAAGTTCAATTCTGTTGCTCCTCGATTTACCAGCACGGGGAAATCTGGAAAAACGTCGGCGTGGCGAAACTGGTCGGGACTATCGCTTCGCCAGATGGCCGCTGCGGTTGATCACCTCGAAGCATATGACATCTTTTACACTGAGCTTTCGTCATTCACTCACGTTGATGTACATTTGGCTGACCGGTTCCTCCAGCATCGCCACGATGGGCCGGTCTGGTCGCAACGCGCAGAAGAGGGCGATGTCGGCAACATCCTCAAGCATGCGGCATCATTCCTGACGTGCTACCTGGAACTCTTCGGTCGGCAGTTCAAGACTTGGTCAGAAGAGGCGGTACAGAACTGTTGGAAGGTGGAAACAGAATGACGTTGTCCAAACCTGTGTCCGCAGTCAGAGAATGTCGGAAGAACGGACCTAGCTATTTCCTGAAAGCATTTCCCCAAGAAGTAAAAGCGGTTGTGTAGCCTTCGACTCCGGCTGGTATGTTGTCGGTCGGCTAACCGGAAGTAAACTGGAATTCCCGAAATGTTTCCAGGAGATGTCTCCCTTTGGGTTTCGGATTAGAATCTCCCTATGCTGACGATCTCCAAGCCGTTGTCAGCTTCGCAGGTACGGACGTACCATGAGCGGGAGTTTGCTTCGGAGCGGCAAAACTACTGGAGCCGCGATCAGCAGGGACATAGCGAGTGGCAAGGCAAGCTGGCCGCGCGGTGGGGCTTGGAAGGTGCGGTTGGCAATGAGCACTTCGCCAGGTTGACCGAAGGCCAGCAACCGCACACGGAAGAGCAGCTCGTTCGCCATCAGACTTCCAAAACCTACGAGGGAAAATTCGGCAAGGAAGTGACCAGCGTGGAACATCGCGCTGGTTGGGATGCTACGTTCTCCGCGCCAAAGTCGGTTTCTCTCACCGCACTTGTTGGCGGCGATGAACGAGTGCGTGTGGCGCACCGGGAGAGTGTGCGTGCTGCATTGGCCGAGTTGGAGAAATACACCCAGGCGCGGATCGGCAACGTCCATGCGCCAGAGACGACCGGCAAATTCGTTGCGGCTACCTTTGAGCACGATACCGCGCGGCCCGTGGACGGCTACGCCGCGCCGCAACTCCACACCCATGCTGTGATCTTCAACGTCACCGAGCGCGACAACGGACAAACGAGGGCCTTACAGCCGCAGGAGTTATTCGCCTCGCAGCGCGTCGCTACCAGCGTTTACCGTTCTGAGTTGGCGATGCGGTTGCAGGGCTTGGGCTATGAGCTGGAGCGCGGCAAGCATGGCCAGCCGGAGATCAAGGGCTATACGAAAGAGTATCTGGAAGCCAGCAGCCCACGCCGGGAGCAGATCAAAAACCATCTGCGCGAGCAGGGATTGGATGGAGCCGGAGCCGCGCAGGTAGCGGCACACCGGACGCGGGACAGCAAGGGACTGCTATCGCCTGAAGAGGTATTAGCGCGGCACCGCGAGTTGGCCGCTCAGTATGGACACCAGGCCGACCGGGTTGTGGCCGAAGCACGAGCACACGAACAGCGCCACGCTTACGAACCAGACCGCATCGCGCAACAGGCCGTGACTTATGCCCGCGATCATCTCTTTGAACGCTCCGCCGTACTGGACCGGCGCGACATTCTGGAAGCCGCGCTCAATCGCGGCATGGGTGAGACAACGTATGCCCACGTCTGGCAGGAGTTCGAGCAGCGCGCAGCACGGGGCGAGTTCCGCACGGTCGGTCATGGCGGCAGAGGGCAGCAGTACACCACCGCCGCGATGCTTCGCATGGAACGCGACATTGTTGCTCGGATGCAGGGAGGCAATCAGCGTGGAGTGAGCGACCCGACGCTGGTTGATTCGCATATCCGCGTCGCGACGGAGGACCGCCACCCGGAGTTGAACGCCTCACAGCGCCAAGTGGTTGAGCAGGTGTTTCTCTCCCGCGAAAAGATGGTAGGTCTGGATGGCGTCGCCGGTGCTGGCAAGACAACGACGCTGGCCGTTATCCGTGAAGGCGCAGAGGCGCAAGGGTACACGGTCGAAGGCTTTGCGCCCACCTCACGCGCAGCGCAAAAGCTGGCCGACGCTGGCATGGAAACATCCACGCTGCAAAAGCATCTTGCACGCGGACAGCAGCCGGACACCAGCGAGCGCCGCCTGTATGTGCTATGAATCCTCGCTGGCGTCTACCAAGCAGATGCACGAGTTTGTAAATCGCCTGCATCCCAATGATCGCGTGTTGCTGGTAGGTGACCGCTGGCAGCATGAAGCGGTCGAGGCCGGGCGTCCCTTCGCACAGCTCCAGGACGCGGGCATGAAGACAGTCAAACTCGAAGAGATCGTCCGACAGAAAAACCCTGAGCTGAAACAGGTAGTCGAGCAGCTTGCGCGTGGAGAGGTGCGCGAAGCCGTGCAGGGTTTGGAGCGGCAGGGCCGCGTCCATGAGATTGCAGGCCGCGAGGAACGCATCGCTGCCATAGCGAAGGAATATGCAAAGTCGCCGGAGGGTACGCTGGTTGTCTCTCCCGACAACCGCTCCCGTGTGGAGATCAACGAACGGATTCATGCTGAGATGCAGGAGCGCGGCTTGGTCAGCAAAGACGAGCATCGCATGGAGGCGCTTGTGCCGCGCCAGGACCTCACCGGGCCGGAGCGGACATGGGCCGCACGCTATGAGTTCAACGATGTAGTGCGTTACGCGCGCGTCGAAAGAGACTGGCATGGAGCGCGGTGAATACGCGCGAGTCAAGAGCGCGGATGCGGAGAAAAACCTGTTGACGGTGATACGTGCCGATGGCTCAGAGCTGACCTATGATCCGCGCCGACAACAGGGTGTTTCCGTCTACCGGGAAGAACCGCGCAGCTTCGCCGTGGGCGACCGCATCCAGTTCACCGCACCGGCGAATGACTTAAAGGTTGCCAACCGCGAACTAGGAACGGTCGAAGCCATCGGCAAGGACGGGCAGATGCGCTTGAAGATGGATGGAGGCCGCGACGCGCAGCTCGATCCACGCGAGCATCCCCATCTCGATCACGGCTATGCGGTGACGAGCCATTCCAGCCAGGGACAGACTGCCGAACGTGTATTGATCCACGTCGATACCGAACTGGCCGCGAAAGACCTGCTCAACAGCCGCATGGCATATGTAGTCGTCTCGCGCGGCGCAGAAGACGCGCAGCTCTACACCAATGATCGCGCAAAGCTTCCCGAAGCATTAGGGCACGAAGTATCCCACGAAAGCGCCCACACACCGGCGATGAAGCCGGAACAATCCATCACGTCGCAGCAGCAGGAGATCGCGCCAGTAATCGAACACGGAGGCATGGGGCATGGCCTCTAACCTAATCCTACCTGCCCCGGATAATGAGAGCGTAGCCCGACCTGTCCGTGTGTCAAGGCCGCAGCCGCTACGCGGTGCCTTCGGCAGCCTTTACACACGGACAAGTTGGGCCAAAATCAGCCAGCTATTCCGGGGAAGGCAGGGAAAAACAGCACCACTGAGTTACCGCGAGGCCTTCGAGAACGGACGTAATTTACACAAAAACTTACACAGTTATTCGGGTATGATATATAAGTCGTTTATTATCATGGCGAAACTGGCAGACGCAGCGGACTTAAAATCCGCAGACCCGAAAGGGTTGTGGGGGTTCAAGTCCCCCTCCCGGTACCACTATTCGTGACCAACAGGCTGAAACAGACCCTCACCGAACCTAGCCGGACAAACCTCTCCAGGTTATTGTGCATCGGAGAGGGGATTCCGATAGCTGAACCGGAGGTGTGAGATGCCGCTAAACCTATTGACGTTGAACTGGGTGGACAAACCGGTGACGCAAGAAGAGGGGCTGCGCATTCTGAAACGTGATCACTATTGTTGCCGGTACTGTGGGCTGGACGGAACAGCGAGTTTCGAGAACGCCCTCGTTATGGGAGTTGACTTCGTCGTTCCACGCGCTCACATGGGCAAGAAAGATTTTCACAATTTAGTGGCTTGCTGTCGCCCGTGCAACGCTATTAAGGGTCGCCGCAAATATGGCAGTTTTGAAGAGGCTAAAGCGCGAGTGCTGGCGGAACGTGAGAAGTATCGTAAAGCATGGGAATCCAGTGTGCGCGGAGCGCCCAAACGCGAACCCACTCTAGCGTAGCGTTCGACGTTTGTGGACATCCGCTGAATCTATTTAGGCTCAGCGGAGGTGGCGGACTTGGCATTGGTGGCTGTCGGCCCCGCCAGTGGCTCAACCACCGCTGAAGCGTGTTCGGCGCAAGATGACTATCGCGCCAGCTATAAAAAGTCACGCGCCCTCCCAGGGTCTGCGATGGACAACAAAGAGGATAACGGATGAGAATGACAAGTATCGGAAGCTTGCAATAGCGCCGTCAGCTCCCAGAGATAACATGAATACCTGCTTCCCTGGTACTCAACTCGCCGCGCTGATCGTGGCTACGAGCTTTGCCGCTGGACTGAACGTTTATGCCACGGTCGGAACGCTGGGGCTCCTGTCAAATGCAGGTGTGTTGACCTTGCCCGGCTCCCTTCATCTGGTCTCGAATTGGTGGGTAATAGGCGCCTGTCTTGCGTTGTTTACGATCGAACTCTTCGCCGATAAAATTCCTGCCTTCGATCTTGTCTGGAACGCGCTGCATACTTTTGTTCGCGTTCCCGTCGCGGCGCTGCTCGCCTTTGGCGCGACTTCGAGTCTTTCTCCGCAGCTTCAACTCCTAAGCACACTGGCGGGTGCAGGCATCGCCTTTGCTGCGCACGGCGGTAAGACAGCTATTCGCGCTGCGATCACCCCATCTCCGGAACCCTTTACCAACATTGCCCTCAGCGGAGCAGAAGACATTCTTGCCGTGTTCCTGACATGGCTTGCCACCAAGCACCCTTACCTAAGCGCGGGGATCGCAATGGTTTTCATCGTGATCATCTTGATCCTGACACGCTGGATACTTCGAGCATTGCGGAAGTTGTTCCGAGAAGCCAAGAATGTGCTGTCCTCCTCTGACTTTGCAGCCTGACTCATGCAGTCGTCTTTCAACTTCTGATCGACAGTAACTTTTTCTCATCGGTTCACAGGCATCCCGCCCGCTATCGAAATGAGTAACTGTGTGAGCTCCTGAGAAGTTTAGAACGTTTCAAGGAAGGTATATCCCGCGAGCGCGAGGAAAAGAAGAATCGATGGCGGGCTGAATAGCTTGATGCCGCATGGGAGACCTTGGGGCATTGCGGGGTTCCTCGCTTGCGCGCAGGATGCCCCCTCGCGGCATATGGCGGACACATCTACTAATCGCGCTAGCTCACGGCCTTTGATCAGTGAAGCAATCCGTACTTGTACAGGATGCCCTGGCCGGAGACGTAAACGCTTCCGTTGACCGCCATGGGGACAATAAAATTACTACCCTTGCCGTAGTTACTGGTGAACAACGCCTTGGCGACATTGGTTGCATCGTAAGCGCGCAGCCAACCATTGCCGTTAAGATCGTTCTCCGCTGTCCAGACAATGCCATTGGAGTTTCCATTTGACGACACGATCGTGAGCGGACCGCGCCCGGATTGTCCGTTGCCGGGATAGAGGTGAGATGACAGCGCCGTTTGTGCCAGGGTTGCGTTGGTGATTTGATATTGTCTCAGCGGACCAAACGCCGACCCAAAGTAGATGTTTCCGTTCCAGTAGGCAGGCGAGCCATAGACACGAAGCGGCGAGGAGGCATTGAAGCCCGACTGCCCACAGGCCGTCGGATTAAACAGGACCGAGCTGAGAATCTGACTGTCGTTGCCTGAGTGGAACTTGCCCATATTGTTCTGATCCAGCAGGTAGGCTCTTCCTTCCTTGCTGCCAATCGCAAGTATGTTGTGTCCGGCGAAAACATCCGGAATCAATGTGGGACCGGACGATCCCAGATCAAGGTCATCGGCACTCAAGCACTGTGCATTGTATGCGGCAAAGTAATCCACCAATGTCAACTTGCCACCGACCACTTTCAATTTCACTACGCTGTTTGGCAAATCGTTCGGCGGATCAAAGAGCGCCGTCGCATCTGGGCGGCCATTGCCAGTCGAGGCATACACGTTCCCATTGCCATCTCCCGCCGGTCCGGCGCCAGACATCCAGAACCCGCCACCGCCACCATTGGGGGTCACATTGTAGGCGTCAATAAAACTCAACGAAGAGGAATCATAGGCGATGACCCAGCCATGATACGGATCAAGATCGCCAAAGGAAGCGAAGGTCACGAACACGACTCCACCTTCAAGTAACAACGCCGGGCGTTGATTCTCGGTGAGCGCGTCAAATGGAACATTGCCGTTGCCATCGGTGCCTGCTCCGGTTCCCGGTGCTACTGGGTTGATCAACGCGTTGTTTAGCACTTCGGCACCGGTCGTGATGTCGATTGCATGCAAACGCTGGATCTGGTTTCCGCCCTCGGTTGTGCGCGCGACGACGTACATCCAGTTTCTGGCGGGATCGATAACAGGGGTGCCGGTGACTCCAATGTTCGAACCGAGCGCGGTGCGTCCGCCGGTAAAGCCCTTTCCAATTGTGGCGGATGACGTCAGAAAGCTGTGCTTCCAGAGCACACTTCCCGGCACATCGGCATCGAGGGCGTAGATACTGTCATTTTCGGTACCGACGTAGAGCACGTTGTGCGCGCCGCCGTTGATAGAGACGTTAGGAACATACAGAGGCTGAGTGAATATGTTGCCGTCAAGAGTCCAAGCGCCGAGCTTCCCAAAGTTAGCGCCGTTGGTTACGGCGGCGAGGGTTAACCTTGTTTCGCTAGAGTTGAGGCCAGTACGTCCGTTGTCATACTGGTAGGTATAAACCGCGACCGGAGTCCCGCCGCCCTGAGTGCTCACCGTAACATTGATCGGAGTAGTGAATACGGTTTTCGTGGTTGCATCCTGAGCTTGAACTTCAAGCAGGTGCGTGCCACTCGCAAGAGTTACATTGGTGCTGAAGTTACTTGTGTTTTGCTCTACAGTGCTTGCGACATGATCTATCCATAGCTTCATGTAACTCGCCGTTCCGGCGTAAGTAGCATTTACGAGGAAGGGTGAATTTACGATCGCGTTATTTGCAGGAGTCACAATGGTGACCCCGCCTGTACTGGATGTCCCAACAGTAATGTTCACGGGCGTGGTGGACACAACCTTGGTCGTTGCATCCTGTGCCTGAACTTCGATCAGATGGGCGCCGTTTGCAAGAGCTACACTCGCGCTGAATGTACTGGTATTCTGCTGCGTTGAGTTGGCGACGTGGTCCACCCATAATTTCATGTAACTGGCGTTGCCGCTGTAAGAAGCATTGACGCTTACTGGCGAGGTCACGGTCGAGTTATTCGCGGGATTGGAAACTGTTACCTTCCCAGCGCTCGTCGTTCCGACAGTAATAGTGACCGGAGTTGTGAATACAACCTTGGTCGTTGTGTCCTGTGCCTGAACTTCAATCAGATGGCTGCCATTCGCAAGAGCTACACTCGTGCTGAACGTGCTGGTGTTCTGCTGGACTGTACTGGCAACGTGATCTACCCACAACTTCATATATGTGGCAGTGCCGCTATAGGTAGCCTTGACTTGAACCGGCGAGCTGACAGTCGAGTTATTCGCAGGACTTACAATTGTTACCGTGCCAGCGAAGGCAACGGGTGAAAGAAACAGGACGAGAGTTGCAGCCCGATAAAGAAATTTCATTTTTTGCACTCGCATGTGTCCGCCTGGCACCAGAGTGCCGATCCTGATTACGATGCAATCTGAGCACCATACGAAACCTCCCGAAGACGCGGTCCCTCATTCAAGACGCATGCTCACAGGTGGCACGTCGCTACTCAGCTTGGGAATCGCGGGTTCCTAACGAGCTCAGATGGAGTAATTTGAAGATGTTTGTGAGTAAAGTGAACTCCGGAAAACTTATTTCGGGTACACTGCGTTGCATGTGGTGGCGCTATCTGAAAGTTGCGGTGCTATTCGTCTCGACAGCTTTTGCCCAAGATCGCTTTGTCGCTGTGGGCTCAAACGTATTTCGTGTCTCCGCCGAAAACATGCTAACGAACGTGTTGCAATCCGACCCTGTAGAAACTGACCTGCGCTTCGGATCGAGTAAGCCCAGAATTTCGGCCGATCAGCAATGGATTGCATACATCAAGGACAACAAGGCGTGGTTACGCCCTGCAGGTCAGGGGAAACCGATCCAGCTTGCGATCGGAAAAGATTCGGATGCGCAACACTTGGCCATAAAGGTGTTTCTCATCGGATTCACGCCGGATTCGACGCAATTGATGTACTCCGTTGCTGCCGGCAAGGATGAATGTCCAGACTGCAGACGCCCTGCGCCGCTTCGTCGTCAAGCGGATTATGGAGTCTTTCTCTACACCATGCGCGAGCATCGCGCAGTCAAGATAGCTGTACCAGGGAGTACCCGCATTCTAGACGTTACATCAGGCAATCGCTTGCTTATTACCAGTGTTGGGGCGTACGGCGACGTAATCGGGTACTTGGAAGTGCCATCACACAGTTTCGCCGCCTTGCCTGCAAGATGCGCTTCGGCGTCCGGTTGTTCGCGGGCGGACAACGGAATTGCGACATGCACCGAGATTGGAGATGATCATAGCCAAATAGTCGAATGCGATAGTCGCTCCGGAAGTGAACGCGCGGTCTCCCCTCAAGGAAGTTGCATCACCGAGTTTCACCATCCTTCGCGATCTCCGAAGGCAGTTCATCTTGCCTACCTCCAACTACAGGACAGATGCAACACTTCGAAGACTGTGCTTTGGATTGATCAGAAACCAGCTTTTCAATGCGTCAAGGCCGACGACTATGGCTGGGTGGACGAGAACCGGTTGCTGGTGCAATGTGACAAGGAATTCGTGGCGATTGACGTGACAGGCACGAAACTGGGCTCGACTGAACAAAAGCCTTAGAAACGGTAGGTTAGGTCTTTCCACTTATTCCGGAAACGCATTTTAAGTATCCGCACACTGTAAAACTGCGTCCAATTTATCAGGAAGATCGCATTAAGGAGGTTCACTATGCGAGCTTTTCTAATTGCGGTTGTCGTGGTGGTGCTGGCAACTGGCACCGGCTTTGCTCAACGAGGCGGTGGGCACGGTGGCGGAGGCGGTTTCCATGGAGGCGGTGGAGGATTTCACGGCGGTAGCAGTAGTCTTCATGGCGGCGGGGGTGGATTCCACGGTGGCGGTAGTACATTCCGAGGCGGAGGTAGCACATTTCGAGGCAATGAATTCGGTCGCGGAGGTATGCATAACGGCTTCACCGGTAGCGGATTCCGGGGCGGCAGAGGCTATCGCGGTGGATACTACGGTCGCGGCGGGTATGGATACAGAGGTGGATACGGTTACAGAGGTGGCTGGGGATTTGGGCTTGGGTACTATCCGTGGTACGCCGGTTACTATGGCTATGCGCCGTATGCCGGTTATTACGGCTATCCGTGTTATCCGTACGCCTACTATGGATGTGCGGCATACCCGTACTACTCTTATGGCTATGCACCGGGCTGGTACGGGACGCCCGACGACTAAGGGTAGATCAGCGTGCTTCGGCTTTTGGTGTTTTCATATTTTCGACGGAAGCATTGATCCGCAGCAGCAATGCGGTGCCAGTGCGAAGATTCAGATCGCCTTTGGTCGATTCGAGTACGATCTGCCCTTCAGGGCCAGCATACTTGATCAGGGCGTTTAAACCATAGACACCGCAGGCGTCGTGCGAAAACACCCACAACGCTTGCGGATTGTCGTTTCCCGCGACCGATCCCCGGCAGTCCGTTCCGTGATCTGAAGAGACTCGGGCGAGGACTCCCCAATTCCCGGCAAAGACAGATTCTCCGACCCTTTCTCCACGGCGCTCGACAATTCCGGTTTCGCGATACACAGCATCGCCGCCGATTTGAACAGTGTTCTGAGACCAGGGCGGCGGGGAGCCACGTTCAAAACCGGTACTCTGAGTTTCGGCGGCCTGCACATCGAGAGGCGATGCGATTGCACGCAGATCGGTCGAGATAGGGACAGATTTGCCCGCGATCACAAGACTGGTGAAGCGCAGCGTCATCGTGGCTGGTTGCGAAATCCGCGACGGGACAACGGCCACGATCTCTCCCAAGACCTTCGTGCCCGCCTTGAGCCATTCGCGATTCCGGACTGGAACATCCTGTTCGATTTTTGCGGTGATTGGCTGTCCGGGTATGCTTCGCTTCGAATTGAGCGACGAGTTGAGCGAGATTGGAAGGATGGTGCCCACGGGAATGTTGTTTTGGGCCGCCAAAATGGTGGAAAGGGCCAACGCGACGAAGGCAAGAGAAATGATTTTCATGCGCAACTCCTAATCGGCTGCGCGAAGCCGACCAAATATGTAGCGCGACCATCTGGCCGCGCTACTGGACGTGACGCGAAAGAAGCTAGTTCGATCCGCCAGACGATGGTTTTCCGATACTCGCCTGATATGGGATGGCAATCGCGGCGCTCTCAGGATTGAGCAAGCGCTCCTGGCTCGGGCCAAGGCCTAGCTTAATAAGGGCGCGGGAGTCGGGAAGAATCTTGGTCTGCCAATGGTTATCGGCCTGGAAGCGGGCGAGTGCGTCCCGTGTTGCCTGATCCCATGAGCCGGTGGCTTCGCCATCCAAGTAACGTTCACGTATAAGAGCCTGCTGAATCTCGATGGTGCGTGCCTGATCGATGGACTGCTGGCCGCGCGGTTTCGGTTTTGCGACGCTCGCGGTCTGAACCCTGCCTTTACGTCCTTTGTAGCTTGTTGCCGTGGAGCCGGCCTTTATTGATTTATGAGATGAAGTGCGGACGGAGGCATTTGAAGAAGGTTTTGTTCGTGAGGCCGAAGATACGGATCGCACCTTTACACGGGTTGCACCCGGCTTGGTCTTGATGGCTGCAGCCAGCGGTGAAGTGCATAGCAGAGCTGCGGCGGTCAGCAAGATTGTTTGTTTCAGTCTCGAGAATGGAATCATCCAGTACACCTCAACGAAATAAAAGCACCCACCGCGGAGAAAACAGCGGGGATTCGACCGATGCGGAGTGGGCTTGCCATCCAGGCAACGGATTCGGCCTGTCTCCCAGAACGCTGCCGGACATCAACTTCGATGCCCGGCGCCGTTCTGGAGATTTCTCTAGGGTACTACGGCAGGGTGCCTCCCAAGAAGGTATTTGTCGCCTCGCGCCCCTGTCCGGCTTGTCGGACGACGAAGACAACGTCCTGCCCTGACTTCAATCCTGACTCGACTTTTGCCAAAGAGTCGGGATCGCTGATGGGATGGCGATTGACTTCAAGGATGACATCGCCACGCGAAAGCTGAACGGAATCGGCGAAGCTGCCAGGCTTGACATCCAGCACGATTACACCCTGATTCGGCTGTAGATTCAATCGTTTAGCAACGGCTGTCGGCACCGGCTTGACGGTGATTCCGAGCTTGCCTTCCTTGGGCGTCGGCTCCTCGTTATCTTCCTCACCGGTACCCAATTGAGCGCCGAAGAGCTTCTGGCGGTCGGCAACGGTGACGGTGGTTTCCTCCTGCTTGCTATTACGGAGGTATCCGATCTTCAGTTTGTCTCCCGGATGATGGGCGCTGACCTCGGCGACAAGTTCATCGCCAGTATTGACAGCCTTGCCACCGACGGAAACGATCGAGTCGCCACCCTTGAGACCACCCTGCGCGGCAGGACCGCCGGGGGTCACGTCTTGAACCACGACACCCTTGCCGCCACCATACATGCGGGTCACAGCCGGGCTGGTTTCCGCACTGAACGTTATGCCTATGGAGCCGCGCTCAACCTTGTGAGCGGGTGAGACCAGTTGATTGAAGACCTGGGCAATGGTGTTGGATGGCAAGGCAAATCCCACACCCTGATATCCGGAGCTCTCGGTGTAGATTGCAGTGTTGATGCCAATGATCTCGCCTTCCATATTGACCAAAGGGCCGCCGGAGTTACCGGGATTGATGGCTGCGTCGGTCTGGATGAAGGACTGGAACTGGCGGCCGGGAACGATGTTGCGCCCCTTGGCGCTGACGATTCCGGCGGTTACCGTGGACTTAAGTCCAAAGGGGCTGCCGATGGCCAGAACCCAGTCGCCGACCTGCATGCTGTCCGAGTTGCCGAGTTTGGCTGCCGGAAGCGGGTGGTTGACGTCAATCTTAATCACTGCCAGATCGGTCTCACGATCGGTCCCGACGACTTTGGCCGGATAGCTGACCGAAGCGGGTTCGCCCATGAGGCTGACACGGATGCGGTCGGCTTTATCCACTACATGGAAATTAGTAATGATGTAGCCGTTGGGACTGACGATGACTCCGGAGCCAAGCGACTGGGAAGTCATTTCGCCGCCTCCCGGTGCGCCAGGCATTCCGCCGTTGGGATCTTGCCCAAAGAAGCGATCGAACCAATCTTGCAGACCGCCCTGGCCACCCTGGCCACCATCCTGCTGGTCGTCATCCGGAGCGTTCGGCTGCTGCGGCATGCGACGAAGGCGTCGGTGGGGATTCTTTACCGTGGATTCGGTATTGATGTTGACGACCGCGGGCTCTACGGCCTTGGCGACTCGCGCGAATTCGTTGTCATGCGTGCGAGTAGCGGGCACGCTCAACTGAGGCGCATCGGCGCTGTCCACGTTTTTGGCGCGGACAGTATAGGTCAGGACGGTGCCGATCAACAGCACCAATGCCATGGTGACGGATCCTACAAATAGTGGCGCGAAACGATTTCTTTTCTGGTTCGTCATCTTCTCCTGCGACAATCCGCTTGCATCTTTCAGCGGTTCCATGTGCCCTCCGGCAAATCAATCTGCAACCCATCTTAAACTGGTAGGCAAAGAAAGGCGTGCGCTGGCGTGAATGACCCACGCCGGTTCAGGTTGGTTAGACGCGCAACTGTGGGAAATCGTCAACATAAATCGGGTTAAAGGATGGATATCCGAATTAGGGAAAAGAGCTGAGGTGCAATTTGATGAAAAACACATCAATTCCGGTCGAATCCGAGCACCGCAACACGAAAATCCAAGGCAAACAAATCAGTGGCAACAGCCGCAGCTCTGGCCGCGTATGGCCCGTCGCGCTTCCACAATGAGGATGGGTACAGCACCCAGAGCGGCGAGAGAATCCGCCCAGGAAATGTGAAAAGCGGCGTTCAGAGCGAGTCCGGCGAGAGTGATAAAAGCGAGATAGGCACAGGTCGCGGATTGAACGGCATCGGCGGCAAGGGCGCTGTTCTGAGTACGGCGCGCCAGTTTGCGCTTTTGCCACGCGAGTAGAGGCATAACCAGCAGGGCCGCAGCGGTGATCCCGATCCCAAGGGGGCTGGCCTCGGGTTGAACCTTTCCGGCCAGGGCGAGGATCGAGGTGAGGCCCACGACGGTAGCGAGTAGGAAGAGCAGGGTTCCGGCGGTCTGGTCGACTTGCTTCCGGTTGAAGACGGGAGCAAGAGCGAGGACGACGAGCGAGGCGGAGAGCAGTTCGACAAGGCTATCGGCTCCAAAAGCCAGAAGCGCAGGGCTGTGGGCACGAACGGCGGAGATAAGCGAGACAACGCACTCTAAGAGCATCCAGACAAAGGTCAGCGATTGCAGGAGGAGGAGGTTCGTGCGACCGGTAGCAGCGAGGGTGGACATGAAAGAAGAATGATACCGCAGAAGCTCTCGCAGTGTTGAACTAACTGGCCTCTTCGGCTAGCTCTTGTTCAGGCTTCTGGACGTGGCCCAGGAGTTCGCTGGCTAGGACGCCGATAAGGATCAGTGCGGCTCCTAGGACTCCTCGCGAGCCTAGACGCTCGCCGATGAGAATGTAGGAGGTCAGTCCGGCAAAGACAGGCTCAAGGGAGAAGATGAGCGCGGTGTGAGTGGGCGGAGTAAAGCGCTGCGCCCACGCCTGCACGAGGAAGCAAGCTACGGTTCCGAGGAGCGCGGTGACGGCCAGGGCTCCCCACATGGCGCGGTTGAAATGAATGAAACCGTGGCGGTCGGCGATCGGGATGGAGATGAGCATCCAGGCGGCGCAGGCTGAAATCTCGATGGGAACGAGGTGGACGAAGTCGTAGTGCTGGGCACTGCGTCCGAGGATGATGATCTGAAATGCAAACGCCACGGCGCAGGCTAGGGTGAGGAGGTCTCCGCGATTCAGCGAGGCGACAGAGAGTCCCTGACCGGGCGGGACGCAGAGCAAGTAGAGTCCGGCGAGCGCGGCGAAGACTCCGGCAAGGGTATATCGGTTGACATGGCGCCTCCAGAAGACGGCCAGGAGCAGAGGCACGAGAACAACGGAGATTCCGGTGAGGAAGGCGGACTTAGAGGCGGAGGTGTAGAGGAGGCCGGCGGTCTGAAATTCATAGCCCAGCCACATCAGGGTTCCGATCTCGAACCCGGCGCGGAGTGCCCCCACGGGAAGGCGGCGCAATTGGCGAAAGAAAATGACAACCAATAGGATGGAGGCAAAGACCATTCGAACAGCGTTAAAGACCAAGGGCGTCGCATCGGCCAAAGCAGACTTGATGACGATGAACGTCGAGCCCCAGACAAAAGTTGCTGCCAGAAGCAGGAGATGAGCCTTCAGGGAACGCGACATCAGGCGGACTCCCGCGGAGTGGACGACGATGCCGGTAACGGGGGAACCGCGGGCGGAAGTCCGGCGAGTATCAGGATCAGCAGAGCGATCCGCTTGAGCGCCTGTTCGCGTCCGGCAGGGTCGAACCACTCCTGAATCGTGTGGGCTCCGCCCCCGGAGCCTCCAGCGCCGAGTGCAACCGCTTCAAGACCGAGTGAGAGCGGGATATTTGCGTCGGTGGAGGCGCGAAGGAGTTGCGACTGGATTCCGA
This sequence comes from Saccharimonadales bacterium (SeqCode), assembly GCA_035539055.1. Classification (GTDB taxonomy): domain Bacteria; phylum Acidobacteriota; class Terriglobia; order Terriglobales; family Acidobacteriaceae; genus TOLSYN. Next base: position 31,492 of record DATLJC010000007.1, read on the forward strand.
GTTGAGCATCGACTGCCCGGATGGCGGCAAGCAGAGGCGAAGTCGAGGGTAGCTCTCCAGTGGGACGTTCTCCGACCTTGGCGATATGGTGGCGAAGTTGGGCACGGGCGTGGGACGAATGCGACTGGGTTTCAGCACAGGCATCGGCAACAGCACGGCGGATCCGCTGTTCGAGATCATCAAGACGCCCGGGATCGGAAGAGCGAAGATCAATTTTGAGGATGACACGCGCAGGTATGGCGTTAACGGAAGTTCCACCCTCAATGGTGCCCACGTTTAGCGTTGTACGCGGGTTGGCAGGCAGAGGAATACGCGAAAGCGCGTCAACAAGGAATGCGGCGGCAACGATAGGGTTCGGGGTGCCGAAGTCGCTCCAGGAATGTCCGCCCGGACCTTCGATGACGATTTCGAAACGCCTGCTGCCGAGAGCTTCCGAGATGACGTTATCTGTTCCGGCACCGTCAAGCGCAATGAGCAGGGCCAACGCGGGAGCGGGCCCATCCTTCACCGGCGGAGCGGAGCCACGGCCCAGGCGCTCGCGATAGATGTGGCGCATCCCATGCAGATTTCCGTCGCCTTCCTCGCCGACATTGGCGAGAAAGAGCAACGGGAGGGCGGTAACGATTCCGGCGGCATGAAAAGCCGAGGCCAGAGCCCAGATGGCGGCCAATCCGGACCCGTTATCGCTGATGCCGGGACCGAGAAGTCGCGCATGTTCGCGGCGAATGTTGAGCTCGGTGGCGGCGGGAAACACTGTATCCAGATGGGCGCTGATGGCGATGGACGGAGCTTCCGAGCGTACACCGGAGCGCATGTCGGCATGAAGACCAGGACGCGCGGCGAGCAGGTTTCCAACTGCGTCGATGGAAGCTTCAAGTCCAAGAGTTTGGAGATGCTCGCGAAGCCACTCCGCACGAGCTTGCTCGGCGAACGTAGGGGCGGGTATTGAAGTGATGGCTAGCTGGAAATCTGAAATCTCGCGCTCGTGGCGGGAGAACCATTCGAAGAGTTGATGAACCCGCGAATCGGCACACAGGCGATCGACCTCCTGCGCAAGCGCACCGGGTTGAAGCGGATTGCGCTCGGAGGAGAATCTCCAACGGGTCCAGGGACGAAAAGACATTTGAGACTTGATGGTACACGAGGCATACGGGACGGAGGCAAGCTCCGTCAGAGGAACAAGAATCTCAGTCAGCTCCGGGGACGTAACAGCAGAGGAATCGAACGCATTGCAGCGGTGAGGCGCTGACGGATTCCGGAGGCATGAACCATGCCGGCGAATGCGGACATTGGAGCAAACTTGCCCGAGTAGGGATACCACCAGAGCTTCTTCATGCGCGGCAGGAGGTCAATGTCGAGGTAGCGCGGGCTGACCAGCTCCTGCATCCCGAGGAGGCCGTGGGTTCGTCCGATGCCGCTGAGTTTGAGACCCCCGTGGGGCGCTCCACTGATAGCGAAGCCCGAGATAAGGTCGTTGATCATCACGGTACCGGCGGCAATGCGGCGTCCAACAGCAGTGGCATGTGCTCTGCTACCCCAGACGCTGGCGGCAAGTCCGAACTCGCTGTCGTTGGCGAGTGAAATGGCTTCCTCGTCGCTGCTGAAGGGCACTACGGGGAGAACGGGACCAAAGGTCTCCTGGCACATGAGGCTCATCGAGGAATCAACGTCGGTGATGAGCGTGGGAGCGTAGAAATTGTTGCCCAGATCAGGCAGGCGGCTACCTCCGGCGTGAACGGTGGCTCCGAGCGCGCGTGCTTCGTCAACTTGATGCTCGACGATTTGAAGCTGGTTGAAAGAGATCATGGGGCCGACATCGGTGTCGGGAAGCGCGCCGTCGCCTATCTTGAGCTTTGAAATTTTGTCGAGGCAGAGAGCGAGGAATTTCGAGTAGATGCTGCGATGAACATAACAGCGCTCGACCGACAGGCAGGTTTGCCCGGCGTTCATCATGGAGCCCCAGACGGCAGCACTGGAGGCTACGTCAAGGTCGGCGTCCGCGAGCACGATCATCGCGTCTTTTCCGCCGAGTTCGAGGGTGACGGGCAGCAGCCGCTTTCCTGCGGCGGCAGCAACGAGACGCCCGGTGGGGACACTTCCCGTGAAGATGAGCTTATCGATTGCGCTGTCAACCAAGGCCTGCCCGGTGGGGCCGAGTCCGGTTATCACCTGGAATGGACGCGGTTGAGTGGATAAGCCTTCCTCATGTAGAGCCGCCGAAATAATACGCTCAAGCTCGATACCTGCTTGAGGCGTCAGTTCGCTAGGCTTGAGGACCACGGCGTTGCCGGTGGCAAGTGCGGCAAACGTGTCAGCGGCGGGAATGGAGAGCGGGTAATTCCATGGAGAAATAATGCCAATGACACCGAGGGGTTCCCAGGAGAGCCGTCCGCGTTTGAACCGCAGGGCAGGATTGGAATGTGGAATTTCTTCGGTGCGGAAGATCTTTGCGGCATTGTCGGCGCAGAAGATGGCGGCATCGGCAGCAACAAGGACATCGTTGAGAAGAGCCTCCTGCAGGGGCTTTCCGGATTCCGCGGTAATGACGCGGGCGAGCGATTCCTTTTCCGCACTTAGCCTTTTCGCAACTCGACGAAGCACGGCGGCACGGCGCATGACAGGCACTTGCGACCACCAAAGTTGCGACAAGCGGGCGCTGGCTACAACCTTGGAAACGTGTTCGGCGGATGCGGCAGCGTATTCGGCGATAGGCGCGCCAGTCGCGGGGTTGAAGGTAGAAAAGCGGGCGCGGGAGCCGTCCTTATTAACGAGATGAATACCGGTGTCCATCTGGGAAAGTTGTACAGCAAGTTGGATGCAGAGGGAAGAAAGAAGATGAAGGGTTTTGGAAGAGATCCCAAAAGGGCCATCGCTAACTTTTGCACCGAATGCGACCCCTGGAGTTCAATAGTCAGCGAATGCTTGCCTTAGTAATCAACTTCCACTAAGTACAGTCCTTCGGCGGGAGCAGTGGGGCCAGCGGCCCGGCGGTCTCGCGCCTCGAGAAGTTCTGGTATTGCGAAAGGGGCGATGCTTCCCTTCCCGACAAGCAGAAAAGTACCCACCAGGTTGCGAACCATGTGGTGAAGAAAACCATTGCCGCGAACGACGTAGAGCAACTCATCGGCATGGCGTTCGAAACGCGACTCGGAGATGACGCGGGTGTTCGAGAGCTGGGACAGGTCGCCGGAGCTGTTTGCGAGGCGCAGCGTGCGGTCAGGATCGACGGCGGCGAAGGATGTAAAGTCGTGCTCGCCGATTACCAGCGCGGCAGCCTGTTGCATGGCAGCCTCATCGAGCGGATACGGATGGTGCGTAACATAGCGGGCAAGGAAAGGTGGAACTACATCGCCACGCCAGATTCTATAGTGGTAACTCTTGCCGCGCGCGGCGTGCCGTGCATGAAAGCCTGCGGGCATTTCATCGACGGCGAGGACACGAATTGCGGCGGGCAAACGGTCATTGAGCACAGTGCGGAAGTTGGTGACCGGAATGGAGCTGGAGGTTGCAAAACTCGCAACCTGTGCCAGCGCGTGGACGCCTGCATCGGTGCGTCCGGAGCCTTGCGGCAGAAGCTTTTCTCCAGTGAGTCCCTCGATCACGGTTGCCAGTGTGCCTTGAATCGTGGGCTTACCGGGTTGGACCTGCCATCCGTTAAAGGCGGATCCGTCATAGGCAAGCGTTAGTTTAAGCGTTCGAGTGTTCAAGGTTTCCCAAGTTTGCCGAGTTTCGTGTGCAAGGTCAAAGTAAACGACACAACCGTATCTGGCAATGAAGCGATGAGAAGGAAAACAAGAGAGTCAGGTCAGCTATACTCGGTGGTTGACACCCTATCCCTGGCATTGCGCAGCCTGCGGTGTTTGCAAAAGTTTACAAGGGCCGGGAACTTCGGGTGGGAGAATTGCGTACGAACCTTTGTGCTCAGCAAACGCAGCCCAAGCAATGCGCAGGTTGCAGAACGGGTTCTGAACCCGGAATGAAAATACCGAATTTTTAACGGAGAAGAGCGAATGTCCGTTTCGCGTCCAGGAAAAATGTTTCATCGGGTGGTAGCGTCCGTATCCATCATTGCTTTGTTGTCCTCGAGTTTGCTGGCGCAAACGGCCCCGGCGCAGACCGCTCCGCAGGGTGCTGCTGCGCAAGGCGCCATTCCGCCACCCATTCCCCAAACTCCGTATTCGGCGCCATTAAGCCAGTACACGAGGCCATATTCCATTCTGACAGGCTGGAAGCCTTATGCCCCTCATGGGCTGCCTGAACCGGTACTGAGGAACAGCGACCGGCTGCACAGTCTGATCAAAGACGGCAAGCTGATGCTGTCTCTGAACGATGCGGTAGCGCTGGCGCTGGAAAACAATTTTGACATCGCAATTGCCCGTTACAATCTGGACATTGCGGATATGGATTTGCTCCGCACCAAGGCAGGCGGAACGGTTCGCGGCGTTTCAAACGGATTGCTGACCGGCACTCCGGGTGGAAACGCGACGAGCACGAGTACGGCTGGCTCCACGGGCAGCGGCTCAGGCGGCACCACGACGGGAACGGGCGGCGCGGCTTCAGGCTCGGGCGGCGTTGTGCAATCAACGCAGAACTCTGTGGGCTCGGCGATTGATTCCTATGATCCGATTCTGACGGGAACGATAGCAACGGAGCGGACGCTGACCCCGGTTACAAATCCGGCGCTGTACGGGGTCAACGCTTTCCAGCAAAACACAAACAACTACAACTTCAACTATGCACAGGGATGGGCAACTGGCACGCTGGCACAGGTTAGCTACTCGAACCAGCGCACCATAAACAACATCAAGCCTGGCAACCTCTTTGCCAGCACATTCAATCCGGAACTGACCGGCTCGTGGAAAGCGACGGTTCGGCAGCATCTGTTGCAGGGCTGGGGGATCGACAACAATCGTCGGCAGATCATCATCGCCGAGAACGACCGCAAGGTGACCGATGCCAGCTTCCGGGCTCAGGTCATTTCCACCGTGGCGCAGATACAGAACATTTACTGGGATCTCGTAAATGCCTACGAAGACCTGAAGGTGAAGCAGACGGCGCTGGAATTTGCGCAACGCACGTTGAGCGACAACAAGAAGCAGGTGGAAATCGGCACGCTGGCTCCAATCGAAGTGGTTTCGGCGCAATCTTCGGTGGCGGCGGCGCAACAGAACCTGATCGTTTCGCAGACGAACCTGCAGTATCAGCAACTGATCACGAAGAACGCTCTTGCCCGGAACTTCAGCGACCCGATTTTGACGGGAACGCCGGTGATCCCGACCGACACGATGATTTTGAGCGATGAACTCGTTCCTCCCGCCGAGGAGTTGGTAGCCTATGCGCTGGCGAATCGTCCGGAACTGCTGGAAAGCGAGCTGCTCCTGCGCAATGGAGAGATTAACAACCGGGCAGCAAAGAATGCGTTGATGCCAACTCTGGATGTCGTCGGCTTTTACGGCTCCTCGGGGCTGGCCAATAATTATGGCGACGTATTCAGCAGCCTGGTGGATCGAAGCCGTCCGGACAAGGGAGCGTACGTTTCGTTGACGGTTCCGCTGCGCAATCGTGCGGCACAATCCGACCAGATCCGCTCTGAGCTGGAATACCGGCAGAACCAGTTGAACTTTCAGCAACAGAAGAACCAGATCAGCCTGCAGGTTCGTAACGCAGCTTATGCCCTGCAGCAGGCACGCGCGGGCGTAGATGCGGCCCGTGCGGCGCGCGATTATGCCCAGCAGAACCTTGAGGCCGAGCAGAAAAAGTACGCGCTTGGAGCTTCGACCAGCTATGCGGTCTTGAATTTGCAAAGCGCGGCGACGCAGGCGGCTTCGAACTACGTCGCGGCGTTGTCGACCTACGAGAAAGACCGGGTGACTCTGGATCAGGTCACGGCAACTACCCTGGAACGGAATGGAATATCCATGGAGGATGCGGCGGCAGGTCGTGTGACCCATATGCCCACAATCCCCGGACTTCAGCCGAATTTGACTCCGTCCACGGTGTCGGCACAGCCAGTCGCAAAATAATTGCTAACCTTTTCTTCGGGGGCGCGTCTATCGCGTGTAACCTCCTGATGAACACTTTCAGGGCCGGGAAGGATCCTCCAAACAGAGGGTCCACCGGCCTTAACTTTTTGGTGGCCCGGCAGTGCTGCTGATTTGCTAGGATGGGCCATGCCAGAACAGAGCTCAACTCCAGGCGCGGGAAGCGAGGTGGCGGGCAATTCCCTCTCGATTGCCGTGGTGGCCTGTAATGAAGCAGCCAACATAGGCCGTACGCTGGAAAGCGTGAAGTGGGCCGACGAGATCGTGGTCGTGGACTCCGGCTCAACCGACGACACTATCAAAATCGCCGAATCCTACGGGGCACGCGTAATAAGCGAACCGTGGAAGGGCTACGGCGGGCAGATGAATTCGGCGCTGGACCATTGCCGGAGCGAATGGCTGTTTTCGCTGGATGCCGATGAGGTGATGACTCCCGAACTGGCTGGCGAGATACGAACCCTGTTGGCGGGCGAACCGAAATTCGACGCCTACTGGACACCCAGACTAAACCTGATCTTTGGCCGCTGGATTAGGCATGGAGGATTCTATCCTGACCGCAAACTCAGGCTCTTTCGCAAAGGGGTCGCGCGGCTGGAGGAAAACACCGAGCCGCATACGACTCCGAAGACCACCGTCCCCACCGGCAAACTGAAGCACGACCTACTGCATTATCAATACCCCACAGTCGCTTTGTATATCGAGCACATGGACCGTTACAGCTCGCAGAGCGTTCCGCTGGTTCTGCGCAAAGGCCGGACTAGCCGGTCGTTGGCGGCTTTTGTTTTCAACATAGTGGTGAATCCTACGGCGATGTTCCTGAAAAACTATATCTTCCGGCTGGGTTTTCTGGATGGGCGAGAGGGATTGTTGGTAAATCTGTATCACTCGGCATACGTGAGCTGGAAATATGCGAAGGCTTGGGAGAGGAGCCGCGGGTAGGAGCGAAGTCTCACGATTCAAAGTTCAGGCACAAAGTTCAAGCCCCTTGCACAATATCGGGGGCTTTGATTATTATGGCCGGTCGTTGGCACCGCTGTGGGGGCGGCGCCGTTCCCGATTCTGCAATGTCCTGCAACTTACATACGCAACAGAATGAGCCCGCTAAGGTTCGGGGAGCATCTGAGACAGGGTGAGGATTACGAAATGGCCGAGAGAAAGATCGTTGTGATGAATCCAGTACAGGAAGTTCCCTTGGCGAGGAGGCCGAGCGCGAACGAACGGCGGTGGGCAGAGACCACCTTGGCTTCGGCACTGGAACGGCAACCGGAGAAACCCATTGGCGCTGCCACAGGGACGAACCTGGATGAAAATGGCGCCGCGCGATTCACGACCATCTCCGGCAGACCGATTGAAAGGCTATACACGCAAGCTGACCTGCCCGAGGACTGGTCGGAGGACAAGTATCTCGGATATCCGGGAGAGGCTCCTTACACACGCGGCGTCCATGCCACAGGTTACCGGGGAAAGCTGTGGACCATGCGGCAGTTCTCCGGCTTTGCCTCGCCGGAAGAGACAAACGAGCGCTACAAGTATCTGTTGGAGCACGGGGGAAACGGGCTCTCCGTGGCCTTTGACCTGCCCACTCTGATGGGATACGACAGCGATCATCCCTTCAGTGAAGGCGAGGTCGGCAAATGTGGCGTGGCGATCGATTCGCTGGAGGATATGGAGATTCTGTTCAGCGGCATCGACCTGGAGAAGACGACGGTTTCGATGACGATCAACTCTCCGGCCAGCGCGCTGTGGGCAATGTACCTGGTGGTAGCGGAGAAGCAAGGTGCGGACTGGAAGAAGATTTCCGGCACGCTGCAGAACGACATTCTGAAGGAATATATCGCACAGAAGGAATACATTTACCCGCCAGCGGAATCAATGCGGCTGGTGATCGATACCTTTGAGTTCGGGTCGCTGTACACGCCGCGCTTCAACACCATCTCAATCTCGGGATACCACATACGCGAGGCCGGTTCGACGGCGCTGCAGGAGCTGGCATTCACCATCTACGACGGAGTGGAGTATGTGGAGTGGGCTCGAAGGCGTGGACTGGACGTCGATGAATTCGGGCCGAGACTAAGCTTCTTCTTCAACTCGCACAATGACTTCTTCGAGGAGATTGCAAAGTTCCGCGCGGCCCGAAAGATCTGGTACCGGCTGATGAAGGACCGCTTCGGAGCAAAGAATGAGCGAACCTGGCTCATGCGCTTTCATACTCAGACGGCTGGCGTTTCCCTGACCGCGCAGCAACCGTTGAACAACATTGCACGTGTCGCGCTGCAGGGGTTGGCGGCGGTCCTGGGCGGGACCCAAAGTCTGCACACGGACGGCTTCGATGAGGCGCTGGCTCTGCCGACAGAGGAATCCGCGCGAATCGCATTGCGCACGCAACAGGTGATTGCCTACGAGAGTGGCGTGGCGAATACGATTGACCCTCTGGCGGGATCCTATTTCGTGGAGCGCCTGACCCTGGACATGGAAAAGGGAGCGTTTGAATACTTCGACAAGCTGGATGCGATGGGCGGAATGGTGAGCGCGATTGAGCGCGGCTTTCCGCAAAAGGAAATTGCAGAGTCCAGCTATCAGTTCCAGAGGGCGACCGAAGCCCGAGAGAAGGTTACGGTTGGAGCGAATGATTTCATGATTCAAGAAGAGTCGCCGAAGATCCTCTACATCGGGGAAGGCGTTGGCGAGCGCCAGAGGGCTAAACTGCGAGCGTTGCGCGCAAGGCGCGATAACGATGCGGTGAGGCGTGCCCTGGACTCGATAAAACGCGCGGCTGCCACGACGCCAGCGGCAGGGCGAGACGGAAAGATTTCTGAAGCGAACACGATGCCCTACATTCTGGAAGCGGTACGGGCCTATGCGACGGTTGGAGAGATATGCGAGGCGCTGCGAGAGGTTTATGGGACCTACGAGGAAGCGTCGTTTACCTAAAATTGCGTTGAAGGTGTTTGCGGCAGGCAGTCGAATCTGTACACTGGCTGCATGATTCGGGACCACTTCTCCAATCGGACGACGGCACCACAGCCACTGGTGCTCATCACGGGAGTACTTTGGGGCATTGCTCTGCTTTGTGTGAATGCAGGAACACGTCCGAAGTGGGCTTGGGCGATGGTCGTATGCGCTACTCTGTTGACCGTGTATGCTGCGGCGCGGATGTGGGTCTACCTTGCAAAGCTGCACGCGTCAAGAAAACGGTGAACCCTTCAAATTTCGAAAAGCTATTGCATAACATTCAAAACGCCCGGCAATGGCCGGGCGTTTTGCATTAACCTCGAAGGGAATTTGCACGGAGGAAGGCGATGACGGAAAACAAAGCGGCAATCGAACCCTGGATGCGCGGAACCCATGGAGACGTCCCCGCGGTGTTGCGGGCGGTGATTCACGCGCTGGAACTGGTGGCCGAAGACGTGCGGCGATGGTGCGGCCACCTGACTGATGAGGAATGGAACCTGCGCCCACAAGGGTTGGCTCCCGCTGCATTTCACGTACGGCACATGGCGCGCAGCATCGATCGATTGCTGACCTATGCCGAAGGTGCCCAACTCTCCCCGGAACAACTGGAACTGCTGAAAAGCGAGATGGACCAACGCGCCACCGCGGCCGGGGTCCTGGATGAGTTCGAGACTGCGCTCCAAAAGGCCGAAAAACGCATTCGAGCCTTTGCCGGGACCGACCTGGAACAAAAGCGAGCCCTCGGACGCAAAGCCCTTCCGACCAGTGTGGCCGGACTGCTGGTGCATGTGGCCGAACACACGTCGCGACATGTGGGACAGGTGGTAACTACGGCAAAGCTGGCTGTCGCTTCCCGTGGAGTGTTTTAAAGGCGTAAGCATTTTCATGTGAGTTCAACCGATGTGAGTCTGGCGCTAGACAAAGAACAGCGTTTTGCGATATCGCAACTGGCCGGAGCGCGGTATTATGGAGGCGAGTAATTTCTTAGGTACTTGGGGACGCAACGCACTCATATGGCAAACGAAGACAGAATTCGCGTACTGGTGGCTAAACCTGGTCTTGATGGACACGACCGGGGAGCCAAAGTGATTGCCCGCGCCTTGCGCGACGCTGGCATGGAAGTGATCTACACAGGACTGCGGCAAACGCCGGAGATGGTTGTAAACGCAGCGCTGCAGGAAGACGTGGACGTGATTGGATTGTCCATACTCTCCGGCGCGCACAATGCGATTGTTCCGCGCGTCGCGGAACTGATGAAAGAACAAAAGATGGATGACGTGCTGGTGCTGGTCGGCGGCATCATTCCCGATCAGGACGTAGCGGGATTGAAGGCAGCTGGAGTGAAAGGCGTCTTCCAGCCGGGCACGCCGATGGATGATATTGTCCAGTTCATCCGCGAGAATGTTAAGCCCCGCGGAGTTCCTGCATAGGAGAGGCGCAATGTCTCTCCCGGAGCAGTTACAGAAGCTCGTGCAATCAGCTACGGGACCGGCGCCGTGGTTCTGGGAAACCTTCCCTGAAGTACGCGGTGGCGGTTCTCGAAGTTATCGGTGGCGCTTCCACGGTCAGCAGGAAGGGCTGCACTTCCTGGTGACGCTGCATCGCGAGGGCGAACCAGATCAGCCTCGGCTTGCCCTCAATACCTACTGCAGACCCTTTCCTATCGGTTCCGGCAAAATCGGTGTTTGGTGTCCGGACGGCCGCGTGCTGCGCTTCGTCTGCTTTGAACCGGACCATATGAAGGCGTTCAGCTTTGAGGAGATCGCAGGATGGTTTGTAGCCTCAAGTGAGCGCATGTATGCGACCACTCCCCCGGTTGAAGAGTTTCAGATACAGACAGAAATGGAGCCCGGAACGCAATCCATAATCGTCCCAGAATGCTTCCGCGTAGTGGACGAAATCCTGGTGCCATCCACGTACAGAGCACTCGGTGAACATGATCCGGCATTTGCAATTTTCGTGGTGTACCCGCAGGCAGGACTGATCGATGTGCTGCCGCAGAATTGGATTACACGCACGAACTACGACGTGGCCAATCACTGGATCACGCGAGTAACCCGCGATCCAGAGACTCACAGGATTGTAGGAGAACTATCGCGGAAAGGAATTTTTGAACTGGCGGAAAACGGACGAGATATTGACCGCTGGCTTTGAACATGGGTGTATCCGGCGAGGGCCGTGAGCTCTACGGACCTGCCGGACACGGTTGTGGAATGTGGGCATTTGTCAGATCGTTCTCCTTCAATGCACCCAAGGTCGAGAAACGATAAAAACCGACCTCCATCCCGTTAGTCTTCTCGATTAGAGCCGCATCTTCCCATAAAGGTTTGTCCGAAATCGTAAGTGGGCTGTGTGCGACGATCCCTTCCTCTGAGCTGAGTCCGAGAGCTTTGTCTGCACGGGTTAGAGCTCCCGCCCTGAATACATTGTGATTCAGACCATTAGCATCGAAAACTCAACACAAGCTAGAAACGAGGTTTACTTGTTCAATCAGGCTCGGATACGCTGGTCCGTTTGCATCTACCTCTGGTGAGGAACTATGACCGATTTGAAATCTCCTGCCCTCGACGGCCAACTAACGTCCACGGTAAACACCGAATCGCCACGGTACTTGCGCAATCTGGAAACATTGCGGGCACTGGTGGCCGGAGTGCGCGCGGAAGAAGCGAAGATTCGCGAAGGTGGCGGAGCAAAGGCCGTGGAGGCACAGCACAAGAAAGCCCGGCTCACGGCACGGGAGCGGATTGCGCTTCTGCTGGACGAGGGTACGGAGCTGTTCGAGCTAGGGCTGCACGCGGCGCATGGGATGTATGAGGAGTGGGGCGGGGCTCCGGCAGCGGGAGTAGTTACCGGACTGGGCCGAGTCCACGGGCGGCTGTTCATGTTGATCGTGAACGATGCCACGGTGAAGGCCGGCGCGTTCTTCCCGATGACGGCAAAGAAGGTGATTCGAGCACAGAATATCGCCATTGAAAACAGCTTGCCTACGATCTACCTGGTGGATAGCGCCGGAGTGTTCCTGCCCTTGCAGGAAGATGTGTTTCCGGATCAGGACGACTTTGGGCGGGTGTTTCGAAACAACGCGGTGATGTCGGCAAAGGGGATTCCGCAGATCACGGCGATCATGGGAATGTGCGTTGCCGGAGGCGCGTATTTGCCCGTGATGTGCGATCACATCCTAATGACCGAGGGTAGCGGATTGTTCTTGGCCGGTCCGGCGCTGGTGCAGGCGGCGATTGGGCAGAAGGTGAGTGCGGAAGAGTTGGGCGGAGCAAAGATGCACGCGGAGATCAGTGGCACGGTGGATTTCCGCGAAGCCAGCGATGAAGCTTGCATCTCTCGGGTGCGGTCGCTGGTAGACAAAATGGGAGCTCGTCCGGAGGCGCCGTTTGACCGGGCGCTGGCTGCCGATCCTCTGTATGCTGCCGAAGAGTTATACGGGATTTGCGAGAGCGATCCGTCGCGGCAATATGACATGCGCGAAGTGATTGCGCGGGTCGTGGATGGATCGCGCTTTGATGAGTACAGAACCGGCTACGGCGAGACACTGCTGTGTGGCTACGCCCGCATCGACGGACACGCGGTAGGCATCGTCGCCAACCAGAAAATGCACGCCACGCAGATCGATCACAACGGCGATAAGCGGACGGAATTCGGCGGCGTAATCTACACGGAGAGCGCGGAGAAGGCGGCGCGGTTCATCATGGACTGCAACCAGGGGCGGATTCCGCTGGTGTTTCTGCACGATGTGAACGGCTTCATGGTGGGCCGCGATGCGGAGTGGAGCGGGATCATCCGTGCCGGGGCAAAGATGGTGAACGCGGTTTCGAATTCAGTCGTACCGAAGATAACGGTCATCGTCGGAGGCTCGTTCGGCGCGGGACACTACGCGATGTGCGGTAAGGCTTATGACCCGCGATTTGTGTTTGCATGGCCGACGGCGCGGTACTCGGTGATGAGCGGCGAGTCCGCGGCAGGCACTCTGGTGGAGATCAAGCTGAAACAACTGGAGCGCGCAGGCAAAACGGTGGATGAGGCCGCGCGCAAAGAGCTTTATGATGGGATACGGGCGAGCTACACCGAACAGATGAAGCCTCAGTACGGTGCGGCACGGTTGTGGATCGACAAGATTATCGATCCGGCGGAGACGCGACTGGCGCTGGCCTGGGCGCTGGCAGCGGCGCGCTGTAACCCGGTGGTGGAGAAGTTCAGCGTTGGAATATTGCAGACGTAAGAGTGACTTTGTGAGCGAAAGGCTTTACAGCTACATGGAGATCGTGAGAAACGTTTTTGAACTTCCGATTACGGTTTATGAAGAAGACATCGATCAGCTTGGGCACGTGAACAACGTAGTGTACGTGCGCTGGGTGCAGGAGGCTGCAGTTGCGCACTGGCACGTGCTGTCGTCGGCAGAGGAAAGGTCGCGGCTGCTGTGGGTAGTGATTCGTCACGAGGTCGACTACATGCGCCCGGCTCTGTTGAATAATCAGATCATGGCCAGAACGTGGGTTGGAGAAGCAGACGGGCTGACGTTTGAACGCAACACGGAAATTGTGAGGACAAGCGATCACGCTTTGCTTGCAAAGGCGCGAACCCTGTGGTGTCCGGTAAATGCGAAAACTATGCGGCCCACCGAGCCGGGAGATGAAGTGAGATCGCGCTTCTCGGCCTCAGGGCCTAAGATTCTCTCGCTCGATGTATTCTGAGACGATATGAATGAGAACCCAGTGAAGATCATAGAGTGTCCGCGCGATGCGTGGCAGGGATTGTCGCGACAGATTTCGTCCGAAATCAAGGCGGAATATTTGCGCGCACTGGTGAGCGCGGGATTCAAGCAGATTGATGCGGTTTCCTTTGTCTCGCCGCGAGCGGTGCCGCAGATGGCCGATAGCGAAGACGTACTGAAACGCCTGGACCCGCCAGATGACGTCGAGATCATCGCTATCGTGGTGAACGAAAAGGGCGCGGATCGCGCATTGGCGACAGACGCGGTTCGAACGCTGGGGTTTCCATACTCGATCAGCGAAACGTTCCTCAAGAAGAACCAGGGTCAGACCGCGGAAGAAAACAGCGAGGCGCTGGAGTCGGTTTGGCGCAAGGCCGAGGAAGCCGATCTGGGAATGGTGGCTTATCTCTCGATGGCCTTTGGCAATCCGTATGGCGATTTGTGGAATGTGGACGAGGTGCTGCAGGCGGTGCAGAACATTGCAGACCTCGGCATAAAGACCGTGTCTCTGGCTGACACCGTGGGACTGGCGACTCCCGAGATGGTCACGGAAATTGTGGGTGCGGTGGTAAGTGAGTTTGAATACCTCGAAGTAGGCGCGCATCTTCACGGACGTAAGGACGACGCCTCGGCGAAGATTCTGGCGGCCTATGACGCCGGTTGCCGACGGTTCGATTCGGCGCTGGGGGGCTTGGGTGGATGCCCATTTGCGCAGGACGCTCTCGTGGGCAACGTGCCAACCGAAGTGGTGCTGCGGGCCTTGACCGAGCGCGGCGCGCAGGCGCCAATTCGCAAGCCTCTGGACGACGTGCTTCGGATGAATGAGGACATTGCGTTGCGGTTTGCGCGATAGAAGACTCAGGAGGCGAATCGGATGCAACCAGAGACGATCATTACGAATAACCGCAGCCGGTTTGTGCCGCATTTGTTCCGGTAAGTTGCCGAGAGGGCGTGCGCGAGAGTAAGCTTTGGCCGCCATGTACACGACTCTTAAGCTAACGTTTGAAGGCAAGATAGCCACCCTTACCCTGTGCCGCACCGAGAAGCGCAATGCCATCAATCAGCAGTTAATCGACGAGTTTCTTGCGGCTCTGGAAGAAGTCGAGAAATCTCCGGCGCAGGTGATGATTTTGACCGGCGAAGGCAAGGCGTTCTGCGCGGGTTTGGATCTCGACGAGTTGCAGGCGCTGGTGGCCCAGACCACAGAGGAAAATCAGCGGCACAGCCAGCGCATCGCCACGCTGTGCAGTTCGCTCTACTACTTTCCCAAGACAACCATTGCGGCTGTAAACGGCGCAGCCATTGCGGGCGGCACCGGGCTGGCCACGCTTTGTGACTTTACTCTGGCATCGACGGCGGCAAGCTTTGGCTACACCGAGGTTCGGATTGGATTTGTGCCCGCGATTGTTTCGGCTTTCCTGCTCCGGCAGGTGGGAGAGAAGCACGCACGCGATCTGCTGCTGACCGGCCGCATCATTACTGCCGAAGAGGCATACCGGATGGGGCTGGTGAACGAAGTAGTGGAGCCGCCAAATCTGCTGCCCGGCGCGCAACAGCTCGCCGAACAGTTGCTCGAAAATTCGCCGGCCTCGCTGCGCGCGACCAAGGCACTGCTGAGAGACTACGTCAAAGACGGGCTGGAGCGCGATATTCTCAGCGGCATGCATGCAAACGCGTCGGTGCGTAAGAGTGCGGATTTTGAGGAAGGAGTCCGGAGCTTCCTGGAGCGGCGCAAGCCTCGCTGGAGCGAGTAAAACACCTTCCGCATTCGCAAACGAAAATGGATGCAGGCCGGCCATCCACAAGGGCAACACTGCCCGCGTGTTGTAACCTACAGTTATGAGCACAATCTTTGAGTCGACGATACGCGTGCGCTACGCCGAGACCGACCAGATGGCGGTTGCCTATAACGCCAATTACCTCGTCTGGTTCGAGATTGGACGAGTTGAGTTGCTGCGCCAATTGGGATTCAGCTATCAGGAGATGGAACAAGAAGGACTGAATCTTCCAGTGGTCGAAGTGAAGTGCCGGTACAGGCATCCGGCACGATATGACGACGAAATCATTATTCGTACCTGCATCGGGCACCTGAAATCTTACGTGGTGCGCTTCGAATACGAGCTGGTGCGCAAATCCGATGAGCGTATGCTCGCACAGGGCGAGAGCATACACGTAGTTACGGGACGCGACCTGCAGCGAGCCCACTTAACCGGGAAGTATTGGAACGCGCTCCACGCGGCCGCCGAAAAAGCAGAGCCCGGGGCAGAATCATAAAAGGGGAGTTCATGGCAGCATTGCACCTGAATGGAAATGATCTTGAGTTGGAAGGTTTTGAGCAAGTAGTATTACACCGCCAACCGGTACTCCTGGAGCCCGATGCCCGGGAGCGAGTGTCTCGTGCCCGTGAAGTGGTGGACGCGCTCGTCGTGGGAAATCGTGTAGCGTATGCGATTACGACCGGAGTAGGGCAACTGGCCGATGTACACATCTCAGCCGACCAGGCCCGCGAGTTGCAAGTAAACCTGGTGCGTTCCCATGCTGTAGGAGTAGGAGACCCCCTCACCGAAGACGAATCGCGGGCAATGATGCTGCTGCGCGCAAACTCGCTGGCAAAGGGGTTCAGCGGTGTGCGTACTGAAGTCATCGATACGCTTTGCAACATGCTGAACCGCGGCGTGCATCCGGTGATTCCTTCGCAGGGATCGGTGGGCGCCTCCGGTGACCTTGCACCCCTGGCTCATTTGGCCCTTGTGCTGATCGGCGAAGGTGAAGCCTATTTCGAAGGACGCAGCATGACTGGCGGCGAGGCGATGAAGGCCGCTCAGATTCCGACGATCCGGCTCGAAGCCAAGGAAGCTATCTCGCTGATCAATGGAACACAGGCCATGCTGGCCCTGGGATCGCTTTCCCTGATCGAGGCAAGGACGCTCGCGGCTACCGCCGATGTGCTGTCTTCGATTTCGCTGGACGCACTGCAAGGCACGGATGTGGCTTTCGATGAGAGGATTCATCATGCTCGTCCCCACGCCGGGCAGACGCTGGTGGCAAAACACCTACGCACTATGCTCGAAGGATCGGCCCTACGCGAGCGGCATCGCGACTGCAAGCGGGTACAGGACGCATATTCCATGCGCTGCATTCCGCAAGTCCACGGTGCGGTGCTCGATGTGCTGGACTATGCGCGGCAGGTATTTGAAACCGAGATGAACTCCGCGGTCGACAACCCCTTGGTGTTTGTAAAGCCGCATCCGACGGGCTCTGCGAAGCCAAAACCCGGTGACGTAGCCGAAGGGGAAGTTATCTCCGGAGGAAACTTCCACGGACAGCCAATCGCGTTTGCCTTGGACTTCCTGGCAATCTCCGTCTCTGCACTGGCAGGAATCAGCGAACGACGCATAGAGCGCATGGTGAATCCGGCACTGAGCGAAGGGCTGCCACCTTTCCTGGCGACCGGCGCGGGGTTGAATTCCGGCTTCATGATGCCGCAGGTTACAGCCGCCGCGCTGGTAAGCGAAAACAAGGTGCTGGGCCATCCCGCGTCGGTCGACTCCATTACAACGAGCGGAAATAAGGAAGACTACGTCTCGATGGGGATGACGGCCGCGCTGAAACTGAGGCGTGTTCTCCAGAATGTGCGGCATGTGCTGGCGATCGAGGCGCTGGCGGCAGCGCAAGCCATAGACTTGCTGGCTCCGTTGAAGCCGGGCAAGAGAGCACAACAGGCGTTGAAGGAAATCCGTGCGGTTTCTCCAATGCTGACCCAGGACAGATCGCTGGCGCCTGACATTGCGATGGTCGCCAACGTCATTCGACAGGGAAAGATTGCAGTCGTCCTGCGCTGATCCGTCCTACCGGATTCTGGAGGCTTGCTGGCCGGAGATTATGGATTTCAAGAGAAAGAATCCACAGCACGGCGCAAACTCATGATCCGAGGAGGATTCTTTTTAGCTGCTTTGGCCGACGGATTGCATTTGTTATGGCATTCATTCCTATGTCGATCGCTGCTTAACGCAGAGGCCGATGTGTTTGTGACAGGGTCGATACTCAACTGTCACATGAAAGATTTGTGCATAATCGCTTTAGTCAGGGAACAGTCTGCACAGGCCAACCATCTGGGTTGGCTTTTTTTGTATCCAGACCGACCTGCTGGGCGCAACTGATTTTTCTAATTTTGAGGTGCGCAGAACCTTACTGGTAAACAAGGGACGCGATTCGGATATTTCTGGTTTTATGCGGTTTTCTTCTGGTTTTGACGGCTGTGGTCGGCGTCCCATGCAGTATTGCAGAGAATTGTCTGAGATTGTTATTGACATTGCTACGCGAAAGACCGCAGATTATAAATTGTCACAGGACTCCGATTCGTCAATAGCGTTTCGGATGTCTGGCGACGGGAGTTTGCCCTGCTCTGGCGGCTCCGTAAATATCGCATGGCTACGACTCTGGCGCCCGTGGATTCGCGGGAAGTGGTACGCTGCGACGATTGTCATCTGGTCCAGTTCCGGACATCCAACAACGTCTGCCGTCGATGCAAAACCTATCTGGACGCTGTTCCAGAGGTGATTGCAATGCGCGCTCCGGCGACCACCATGACGGTGGCGACGATGCCGTCAAATCAGATTCCGGTAGCGGCCGCCATCCGATCGCTTCGGATACGCGCTGGACTCAGCCAGCGCCAGCTTGCACTTCGGATGAGCGTCCCTCGCACTTATGTCTCAAAGATTGAAAACGAGAAGGCGTGTCCAACACTGGGTTCGCTGGAGCGTCTAGCCGGAGCACTGCGCGTTCGAATCAGCGATCTGCTGACAACCGGACACACGACTGAAGACGACATCCGCGAACTTTCTCAGGATGAGTTCATCTCTGAACTTATGCCCTACGTGCGCCAATTGAACGGAATGCAGTGGACGAGCGTTCTGAACCAGGTACGGGAGTTAACGGCAATGCCGCGCCGCACCGCCTGACCCTCGGTGACAGGGGCAAACTTTGGCACTTGACCAAGGGGTTGATAAGGCACGTTTGGACACGTTTGGAATAGAGTCCCCAGATAACTCCAAAGGGGGAGCGCGCTTCTTATTGTAGTGAAGGTCGGCTGGAACTTCGGCCACCATGGCAAGCTCCGTGCAAAGCAGGGCTGTTCAGCGCGCTCCGGCCGGCAACGAAAGTGAGTACATTATGGACAACGCAAACGTCTCCCAGTGTGCGAACCCGGAATGTACACGAGAATTTAAGCGGCTCGGTGAAGGAAAGCTATTTGTGCGGCATTCGCGAAAAGAGGATCGCGGGCTGACTCAGAAGGCTCTTTGGCTTTGCCCTGTCTGCGCGCAGCATCTGGATCTGCGCTACGACAGGCGCAAACAGCAATATAGTTTGGTGCGTCGCCGAGCTGCCTGATCGCTGTTGGGTCTGTTGGGTGCTTGTGCGTTGCAAGAAGCCGAACCGTGTGCTAGCTTCAAAATACTCGATTTTGAGGAAATGCTTTGCACACCACCGTCCCTGCCGGGCTGACTCGTAAACAGGCTGAACTATTCGCCAAGCTTGATCCAGAACGGCTACCGCAACACATCGCAGTAATCATGGACGGCAATGGCCGTTGGGCCCAGCGCCGCCATCTCCCTCGCATAGCGGGTCATAAGCGAGGCGTCGATGCAGTACGTGACGTCATCAAACTGGCCTCGCGCATTCACCTTCACGCGCTGACCCTGTATGCATTCTCAGCCGAAAACTGGAAGCGTCCCAAAACAGAAACCAGTTTCCTGATGGCCCTGCTGCGTACATATTTGAAGAATGAAGTTCCGCTGATGAACGACCACAATATTCAGCTTCGCTATATTGGACGCATTCACGAACTGGCGCCCGAGGTGCAGGAGCGAATGGCCTGGGCACTGGAACAGACCAGCAAGAACACGGGCATGATTATGACCCTGGCACTGAACTACGGCGCGCGAGCGGAACTGATTGATGCTTTTCAGGCAATCGTGCAGGCAGCGGCAAGCAACGGTGGGCTCGAGCACCTGAGAATTGATGAGGAACTGGTTTCCCGAAACCTGTACAGCAACCTGCCCGATCCCGACCTGGTGATTCGCACCAGCGGCGAGATGCGGCTTTCGAATTTCCTGTTGTGGCAGTTGGCCTACACCGAGATATATGTGACTCCGACGCTGTGGCCGGATTTCGACGGCAACCATCTACTTGAGGCCCTGGTGGACTTTCAGAAGCGTGAACGCCGTTACGGCAATGTGGGCGCAGCAGTCTAAAGAATCACGACGCGGATATTTTCTCTCCTGCTTTGCTTCCTGAGTACGTCTGAAGGTACCCTGCTCGTATCGACATGAAACGTCTTCTTACTGCTGCGATCCTGATTCCGCTGGTGCTGCTGGCTGTTTTGCGCGCACCGCTCTGGCTCTTCCTGCTGATTGCTGTTGTGGTGGCGCTGGCGGCGGTCTTCGAATACCTGGGCATTACAGCCGGATACGGCTTCGAGCCGTTCCGCTTGCTGACCTACATCTACACCGCCGCGCTGTTCGTGGTCTATTACTACGCCCAGGGATTTGGCGGCGGATCCCTATTAGCTGGAATACTACTGCTGTTCATGTTTGCTCCATTTCTGCTAATGATTTCCGCCATGGGCCGCGAAGACCTGAAGTCTGCGATGCCAGGCGCCGCGATGAGCTACCTCGCACTTCCCTACATCGGATTGCCTCTGCTGCTGATGGCGATGATGCGCGAATCCCTGCGTGGATGGGTCATGGTGCTGTTTACGTTCTTCGCGGTGTGGGTGGGAGACACCGCTGCCATGTACGTGGGAAAAAGCATGGGGCGGCATAAACTGGCGCCCCGGATCAGCCCCGGCAAGACCATCGAGGGCTCGGTGGCTTCCCTGTTGTTCTCCGTTGGCGTCTGCTGCATGTTTGCGCACTACGTGCCGGAGATCGCGGCGGCCCTGGGCAAGATGCACCTTCTGGCCGAACCTGCGCAGGAATCGCTGCTGATCGATGCACCGGTTTACGTGCGCGCTCCGCTGTGGCTCGCGGCAATGATGGCGGCGGTTATTAACGTTGCAGCGCAAGTGGGAGATCTACTGGAGTCCGTTTTGAAGCGCGGTGCGGGAGTGAAGGATTCGGGGAATCTGCTTCCCGGCCACGGCGGCATTCTGGACAGAATTGACGCATTGCTTCTTGCTCTTCCGGTGGCATTTCTCTTGTTCCTGGCCTTTGGACACAAATTCGTGCAGGGCTGAGCGGACTCGTAAGTTAAACTATATTCATCGATGAAACGAATCGCTATCCTGGGCTCGACCGGCTCGATCGGTTGCAGCACCCTGAAAATCGTTGAAAGTTATCCGGACCGCTTCGCGGTTGCAACCTTGGCTGCGGGATCGAATCTGGACCTCGCCTTTGAACAGACTCTGCGCTGGCATCCGAAGCTCGTCTCGGTAGCCCACGAGGACGCCGCCGAAGCATTGCGCAAACGCCTCCGAGAAGCCGGCGCGAGCGAAACCGAGGTGGTCTGGGGCACGCCAGGAACCGTGGCTGTGGCTACACACCCCGAAGTCGATTTCGTCGTCAGCGCTATCGTCGGAGTCGCCGGGCTGGAAGCAACATACGAAGCGGTGAAGGCAGGCAAGGAGATCGGCCTGGCAAACAAGGAATGTCTTGTTGCGGCCGGAGAGCTGATTACCGCTGAGGCGCGTCGCCAAGGCAAGCCACTGCTGCCTATAGACAGCGAACACAATGCGGTACACCAGTGCCTGCGTGGCGGTCGAATGGATGAGGTGGAACGCGTATGGCTCACCGCGTCCGGTGGTCCTTTCCTGCACACTCCGCGCGAAGAGTTCGCCAACATTACAGTTGCACAGGCGCTGAATCATCCCACGTGGAAGATGGGGCGGCGCATCACCATCGACTCGGCGACGCTGATGAACAAGGGTTTCGAGGTAATCGAAGCCGTGCGGCTTTTTAATACGCCTCCTTCGCGAACCAAAGTCGTCGTGCATCCGCAAAGCACCGTACACAGCATGGTGGAGTTTGTGGACGGCAGCATTCTGGCGCAGGTAAGCGTGACCGACATGCGGCTTCCGATTCTCTATGCGCTGACCTGGCCGGAGCGAATCGAGAGCGATCTGCGTTTCGACGTGCTATCGCTGAAACACCTGGACTTCTGCCCGCCTGACCTGGACAAATTCCCATGTTTACGGCTGGCATATGAGGCTGTGGAGGCGGGCGGAGCCAAAACGGTGGCTCTGAATGCGGCCGACGAAGTCGCAGTTGCAGCCTTTCTTGAGGGCCAAATCCCATTTATGGGCATCCCCGCGACAATTCAGGCAGTTTTGGATGAAACGCCAGCCCACAAACCTGAATCTATATATGAAGTTTTGTGTATGGATTCCGAAGCGCGTGAACGAGCGCGACGTTTCTTGACTGCGGGCGCGAGTAATTCGGTGGCAGCCACAAAGCAAGCACTCCGGTAATGGAGACAACATATCATTTTTATGACTAGCGCTTTTTACACTTTGGTCGGTGCGGTTCTCGTGCTTGGCGTCATGATTCTGGTACACGAGTTCGGCCACTTTGCCGCAGCCAAACTGCTGGGCGTTCGCGTGGAGGTTTTCTCGCTTGGCTTCGGTAAGCGTCTGTTCGGCTTCCGGCGCGGCGATACTGACTACCGCGTCTCAGCCCTACCGTTGGGCGGTTATGTGAAGATGACCGGAGTCAACGCGATCGAAATGCCGGAAGAGCACGCGGAAGGGGCACCAGCCGACGAAGGCGAATTCCTGAAACATCCGCGTTGGCAACGTCTGATCATCGCCGCGGCCGGCCCCGCGGCAAATGGTATTTTGGCCGTGGCGCTGCTGACTGCAGTGTTTGCTTTGCATCATGAGATTCCCTATGGGCTCTACGAACCCGCAGTTGTGGGCTGGTGCGCACCTGGATATCCAGCGGAGCAGGCCGGCCTGAAACCAGGAGATCAGATTCTTCAAGTTGCCGACACCCGGAATCCGACCTGGCAGGATCTGCACAATAAAGTTTTGATCAGCCCGAACCAGCCACTTCTGTTGCAGGTAAAGCGCGGCAGCGAGCTTTTGCCAATTACCCTGTTGCCGAAAGCTGATGGCAAGCAGCAGAGCGGCGACGCTGGCTGGCTTCCGAAACAGCCGTTTATCGTAACAGCACTGGAAAAAGACATGCCCGGCGTGCAGGCAGGATTGCAAATCGGTGACGAGATTACCTCCGTCGATGGAAATCCGATTCACGCCACGGGCGCTATGCAGGCTTATCTGCAGAGTACGAAGGATAGGCCAGTTCACCTGGAGATTCTCCGCAACGGGCAGAAGCAGGTGCTGACGATCACTCCAAAGCTGACCAATTTGGACGCTCACACCCAAACCTATCGTATTGGTTTTGGTTCGGAGCCGATACAGGTGGAGCAGCTACCGGTTCCTGAGGCGTTCACTCGTTCGCTGTCAGAGTGCAGGAAGCTTTCTGGATTAGTCTTCGATCTGATCGGTAAAATGGCCGAGCGCAAAGTCTCGGTAAAGCAAATGTCCGGACCAATCGAAATCGTGAGAGTTTCCGGTGAGATTGTTCATCATCGCAGCGCAAACGATCTGATGGGCTTCATTGCAATGATGAGCCTTCAGCTTGGGCTATTTAATCTGTTGCCAATCCCTATTCTGGACGGCGGATTGATTGCCATGTTGCTGGTGGAGTCGGTGATGCGGCGCGACATCAATGAAGGAATCAAAATTCGGCTTTATCAGGCGGCCTTTGTCTGCCTGGTGTTATTTGCGGGAGTGGTGATCTTCAACGATGTAGTGAAGATGCTGCCGGGCCAGTAAATCTAAAGTGCTCAGCCGAAGGGCGCCCGCGGGCGCCCTTTTCCCAACTCGGCAGAGTGCTGATAAACTAAGAAGAGAGCTCCCCCATGGCAATCATCAAACGCAGAAAAAGCTATACAGCAAAGATCGGAAACATACGAGTAGGCAGCGATGCGCCGGTAATGGTGCAGTCCATGACCAACACAGACACGGCAGACGTGGCTTCCACCGTTCGTCAAGTTGCGGCGTTGGCCGCGGCCGGCTCCGAGGTAGTACGAGTCACGGTCAACAACGAGGCTGCGGCCGCAGCCGTCCGTCCCATTGTGGACGAACTTGCGAGCCTGGGCGTTCACGTGCCCATCGTGGGCGACTTCCACTACAACGGGCACATCCTGCTCAAGAAGTTTCCGGAGTGCGCGCGAGCGCTGGCGAAGTATCGCATCAATCCCGGGAACGTCTCGATTGGACGCAAGAACGACGACAACTTCCGCACGATGGTTGAGTGCGCGATTGAGAACGATAAGCCAGTTCGCATTGGCGTGAACTGGGGCTCGCTCGACCAGCAATTGCTGGCGCGCATGATGGACGAGAATGCAAAATCCGCTGCTCCGAAAGAAGCTCGCGACGTAATGATCGAAGCAATGATCATGAGCGCGCTGCATTCGGCGGAGTTGGCCGAGAGCTATGGTCTGCCGGGTAACCACATTCTACTGTCTGCCAAGGTGAGCGGCGTGCAGGATTTGGTGGACGTCTATCGCGATCTGGCGGCACGGTGTGAGTATCCTCTGCACCTTGGGCTGACCGAAGCGGGCATGGGCGCCAAGGGAATCGTCAGCAGCACTGCCGGACTCTCCATTCTGCTACAGGAAGGCATTGGCGACACCATCCGCGTCTCGCTTACCCCAGCCCCGGGTGGGGATCGCACCGAAGAAGTGCAGGTCGCGCAACAGGTGTTGCAGTCGCTGGGAATTCGCAGTTTCCTGCCGCAGGTTACGGCATGCCCGGGATGTGGGCGAACAACCTCGACCTACTTCCAGGAATTGGCACAACAGATTCAGTTCTATGTGCGCGAACAGATGCCCGCATGGCGCAAGGAGTTCGACGGCGTAGAAGAGATGAAGCTGGCCGTAATGGGCTGCATCGTAAACGGACCGGGCGAGTCCAAGCACGCCAATATCGGTATCTCACTGCCGGGCACGTTCGAGGATCCAAAGGCTCCGGTGTTTATCGACGGACGCCTGGTGACCACGCTCAAGGGCGATCACATCGTCGAGGAGTTCAAGCAAATCCTCAGCGAGTATGTCGAAACAAAGTACGCAAGAAAGAACGAACCGGCAAAGGTCTAGCACCGCACATTCCCCACGTCCCTGCAATCAGAGGCGTGGGGCGATCACATTCTTCCTTCGCGCGACTTCCGAAAATTGTCTAGCCTTTATCGGCGAGGAACATCAGGCCGAACACGACCCAGAACCAGGCGGAAAATGCCGTGGCACTCATGATGCTGCGAATCGGCGTGCTGTCGATGATCCAGTTGTATTTGGCTTCCATTGTTCTCGCCTCCTCTGCGAAATTGCGTGTACTCCGCGTCATTGCTACTGATGCAGGGTATACGCCGGAAGGTCCGAGCTTGTTCCGCCAGTTATGTAAAAAATTGTGGGCCCTAAAAATAAGTCACTACAACAATCCAGAAGATCGGATTCTCGTAGCTGGCACTTCCCTGAAAACACGCGCCCACCGAGAAGGCGCTGGCTGGCCGATTCTTGAGCCGCTCCAGCGATTGCGGGAGTTGCGTGAGGTCCATCGTCGTAAACGTCACGGAATTGCTCACGTTGGGCAGCGAAAGTCCTGCGCGCGGATTCAGCTTGTTGTTCGCCGCCATCTCACAGGCTTGTTTGCGTAAACCTGGAGCGGGCAGACGATTCAGCATGGGAACGCCAGCACTTCGCCGAAGCCGGTTCAGGGCCTGGGAAATCTGCTCCTCCGCTTCGTTAACGCTGACCTCCGGAAGGCGTCTCGCAAAATCCTCTGTAACGTAAATTCCCTGCTGCGTGCGAACCACTCCAATGCCAATGGAGTTGAACTGTGCGTCGAGGATGTTTGCGCGGTGGCCGGGAGAGTGCATCAGCGCGGTATGTGCGCGTGCTGCATCGCCCGCAAGGGCAACGTTCTCGCCGCTTACGTCGAATCGAATCGCCGTGACGCCGAGACGCTGCGTGAGTTTGGGCTCGTTGCCAATAACATGCTCCACTTCACCGGTCGAAGCCATGCGCTCGCTGTGTTTGCGGGCGGCCTGCACCAGGCGCTCATCGACGACCAGCGTCGCCAATCCCCGCGCCTGCCGCTCACTGTTCACGAGTCTCACAATCTCCTGTTCGGCATCGGGAGCGAAGCGCGATTGCGCAAAGGCCGAGGCGGCGATCAGCAACAACAGGAGAATGGGGGGAATCTTTGCGGATACCCCCACACGATAAAGGTGGGATACAATCCAAGAACTCGGAGTCATCTTAATGTTCATGCCAATCCTTACAGCTATTCTTGCATTCATTTTCGGAGCCTGCATCACCGCCATCATTTTCAATGGCCGATCCTCTGCCCTACGGGTTCAGTCAGCCTCGCTTGAAACCGAGTTAGCGGCTGGCCGGACGAGTCTGGAAGCGGCGCAAGTGCAACTGAATAAAGTCACTAGTGAGCTGAAGGTCAACACCGAGGCGCGATACGCAGCCGAACTCGAAGCGGGACGCCGCGGAGAACAGATCAAGCAGCAGGAAGTTCAGTTTTCGGAGCGGCTCAAGCAACAGGAGCAGCAGTTCGAACAGCAATTGGATACAGAACGGCAGCAGTCACGCGAGAAGCTTGAACTGCTGACCAGCGCGCGAGTTGAGCTTTCCAATCAATTCAAGACGCTCGCAAACGACATTCTGGAAGAGAAGACAAAGCGCTTCACCGAACAAAACCAAGTGAATCTCTCGCAATTGCTGACGCCGCTGGCAACGCAGATCAAGGGATTCCAGCAGAAGGTCGAAGAGGTTTACGTGCAGGAGGGTAAGGACCGCTCCGCACTCTCCGAGCAGGTAAAAATGCTGATGGGGTTGAACAAGCAACTCTCCGACGATACCGGCAGGCTGACTCGGGCACTTACGACATCGTCCAAGGCGCAAGGCGATCTGGGAGAGATGATTCTGGAGAAAATTCTGGAGTCCTCGGGCCTGCGCAAGGACGAAGAGTACTTCGTGCAGAACAGCTTCCGCAATGAAGATTCCCGGCAGGTGCGGCCGGACGTAATCGTGAAGCTGCCCGAAGAGAAGCATCTCATCGTTGACTCCAAGGTCTCGCTGACGGCCTACAACGACTTTGTGAATGCCGAGAGCGAGGACGCTCGGAAGCTGGCTCTGACACGGCACATGGAGTCGATCCGGCGGCACATCAAGGAACTGGCGGAGAAGAATTACCAGTCGCTGCACCAACTGCAATCGATCGACTTTGTATGCATGTTCATCCCCATCGAAGGCGCATTCATGGCGGCCATCAACAACGATTCCGAGCTATGGGGCAGCTCCTACGAACGCAATGTGCTGATGGTGAGTCCGAGTACACTGCTGTTTGTGGTGCGCACGGTTGCGCATCTGTGGCGTCAGGAGAGGCAGAAGCAAAACGTGCAGGACATCGTGAAGCGCGGCGCCGAACTGCATGACAAACTTGTGGGCTTCGTGGACGACCTGAAGTCTGTGGGCGACCGGCTGGAGCAGGCCCGGTCAAGCTACAACGAGGCGTTCAGCAAACTTTCTACCGGAAAAGGAAACGTAATTCGGCAGGCCGTGATGCTTAGAGAGTTGGGCGTGAAGCCAAAGAAGAATCTGCCGGTGGATATGGTGGAGGCGAGTGCCGAGGAAGAACCACTGTTGGCGGAACATGCCGATGCGGTGAGCACGTCATAAAGATCGATTCTAAAAACATACAAAGCCCCGCGTGCCGACGCGGGGCTTTGTTCTGCTCGATCGTGCGCTACTGCCGTAGAGAGCCACCAAGAGCTTGGACCGCCTTCACGATCTGCAGTGCCCAGTTCGCAACCTCGTCGTCGCGCAGGGTGCGTTCCGCAGACTGGAAGCGAACCCGCAGAAGGAATGAGTAGGTTCCTGCCGCGAGTGAGCCGCCACGGAAAGTTTCTGCCGGAAGAATCGCCTTGAACTCCGGGATCGCAAGCGCGGAAAGCTTCTGGCGGATGCTTTCGAACTCCACTCCATCCGGCAAAACGAACGAGAAGTCGCGCTCGACCGCCGGGTACTTGGAAATAGGAGTGTAGGTCGGCTGATGCAGCGCAAGCTTGTAGAGCGCTTCGACGAAAACCTCCGCGATGAAAACATCCTGTTTGAGCTTGCGGGCAGCAGCGATTTCGGGATGAAGCTGACCGAAGATGGCAACCGTTGCATCCCCAACCTTGGCGCGTGCGGCGCGACCTGGGTGAAGCCATGTGGGGACGGTGCGATCAAACGTAACTTGCGGTGCCTCAAACGCTGCAAGAAGACGCTCAACATCTCCCTTGACGTGAAAGAAGTTAAGCGACTCCGGTTTGCCGTGAACGCTCGATTCCCGTGCGGCACCCGTCCCGACAAAGGCGAGAGAATTATGCTCGTCCACCGTCTCGCCCTGCATGGCGTAGACGTGTCCGGCCTCGAAAAGCCGAACCTCGCTGTTGCCGCGATTGAGGTTGTAGGCGACTTGCAGCAGCAGGCCCGGCACCAGCGAAGTGCGAAGGAAGGACGCTTCCTCGCTCAAAGGATTCGCTATCCGCACCGGCTCCGCGTTAGCCGCGCCTTCGACGAAAAAGCGCGCATCCTCCTGAGGAATGAATGTGGATGACAGCGATTCGTTGTAGCCGAGCGCGAGCAGTCGGCTGCGCAATTCGGCCTGTTTGCGAGCATTGGGAAGCTCAACCACACCACCTGCGAACGAAGGCAGAGTGTTCGGAATCCTGAGATACGAATAAATGCGGGCGACCTCTTCGATCAGATCGATTTCGCGCTCCACGTCCAGACGCCATGTGGGGACCGTAATTCTGAATTCCGGACCGCTACCTTCGATGACGAAGCCGAGGCGATGCAGGATGCGAATGATCTCCGTCGAAGCGACCTCAACCCCGAGGATACGCTGCACCTCGCTGGACGAGAGCGGAATCCGCGGCTGCGGAATTGTGCGGGCAATGACGTCGATCTCCTGCGAGGCCACGCCACCAGCACTCGCCACAATCAGTTCAGCAACGCGCGCACAGGCTAGTTGTGTGATGCCGGGGTCGGCTCCACGCTCGTAGCGGTGCGATGCGTCGGTGTGCATCCCGAGGCGGCGGGCCGTACGGCGAACGGATGCCGGATCAAACCAAGCTGACTCGATGAGCACGTTCTTCGTACTGTAGGTGATCATGGTCGATTCGCCGCCCATCACTCCGGCAATTGCCACGGGCTTTACGGCATCGGCAATGACGAGATCCTCAGGAGCGAGTTTGCGTTCGACTCCATCGAGCGTCGTCAAAACCTCTCCCGCACGGGCGCGGCGCACGATGATTTTTCCTCCTTCGAGTTTGTCGAGATCGAAGGCGTGAGTAGGCTGGCCGATTTCGTTGAGCACGTAGTTGGTTGCATCGGCTACGTTGCTGATGCTTCGCTGGTCGATAAGTTCGAGGCGATGGGCGATCTCCACCGGAGCTGGCGCAATCTTGACGCCGCGAACAATGCGCGCCGTGTATCGGGCGCAACCAGCGGCATCGTCGATAACGATGGGGAAGTCGGCGGGAACGCTTGTGGATACCTTCGGATCAATAGGCGCAAGGTCGAGATTGTAGATCGCCGAGACTTCTCGCGCGACGCCGTAGTGATTCATGGCATCAACACGATTCGTGGTGATTTCAGCCTCCCACGTTTCGTCGGCACCTTCTCCAAAGTAGCCCTCAATGGCGATGCCGGAAACGGTGAGTGCCTCGGCAACATCGCGGTCGCTCACCGCGGGAGAGACAAAGTCGCGAACCCAATTTGCTGAGATTTTCATTACGAAAATTGCTCCAGGAAGCGCATGTCGCCGTAGAAAAACTGCTGAATGTCATCGACGTTATAAGTCATCATCGCAAGACGTTCGACACCCATGCCAAAGGCGAATCCGCTAAGTTTTTTCGGGTCGTAGTCAACGAATCCGAACACATTGGGATCGACCATGCCCGCACCGAGAAGTTCGATCCAGCCGCTCTGCTTGCAGGGACGGCAACCTTTGCCTCCGCAGAATGGGCAGGAGATGGACACCTCGACACTGGGCTCTGTAAACGGGAAGAACGACGGACGAAAGCTGGTCTTGACGTCAGAGCCGAACAGCGACTTCATGGCGTGATCGAGCGTCCCCTTCAGGTCGCCAAAGGTAATGTTGGTATCGACGCAGAGTCCCTCAAGCTGATGAAATACCGGCGAGTGCGTTGCATCGGGCGCGTCATTGCGGTGTACCTTGCCGGGGCAGATCACACGCACGGGAGGCTCAAGCTTTTCCATCGTGCGAATCTGCACGGGCGATGTGTGCGTGCGCAACAACAGGCGATCACGCTGCTGACGCTGCTCCTGATTGGCGATGAAGAGCGTGTCCTGCGTATCGCGCGCGGGATGATTGGGAGGAAAATTCAGGGCCTCGAAATTGTAGTAGTCGCTTTCGATCTCCGGGCCTTCGGCAATGGAGTAGCCCATTTTGACGAAAACGGAAATCAGCTCGTCCAAGGTGCGCAGCACGGGATGGCGCACGCCAAGCGGTCGAGCGATGCCGGGCAGCGATATGTCGACTGACTCCGACTTGAGCTTGGCGGCCAAACCAGAGCTGGCGGCGACTTGCTCGGCTTCTGCGACGAGGGCTTCTGCCTTCTGCTTGAGCGCATTGACCCGCTGACCTACATCGCGTTTAGCGGGGCCGGGCGCGACCTTGAGCCAAAGATCGTTGACCTGCGTGAGCAGACCATTCTTTCGGGCCATCCAGCGATTGCGGAACTCTTCGAACGCCTTGGGGTCGGACGCGGCCTGAGACTCTGCCGACTTGGACTCGGAATCGAGAGCCGCGAGCAATTCAGCAGCAGCCGCGTCAAGCGAGGCGGGAGAGAAATCTTCAAGTTTTGGAACGCTATACATGAGTGCTTCGCTGCTCCTGAACTACTCATTCTGAAGAAC
Organism: Saccharimonadales bacterium (SeqCode); assembly: GCA_035539055.1. GTDB lineage: Bacteria > Acidobacteriota > Terriglobia > Terriglobales > Acidobacteriaceae > TOLSYN. The sequence goes on from DATLJC010000007.1 coordinate 62,209, forward strand.
GCAAGAAAAGCCACGAATGGTCCGAGAAACTCATAAACCATTCTGGTTCATGTTCCCGTGCCATTCGTGGCTTTACGTACTTAGTCGAGGGCTAGATTACGCTTGCGCCGGCACGGCGGCCTTGGCCTGCTCGACCAGGGCGGCGAAGCCCGCGGGATCATTGACGGCGATATCGGCCAGGATCTTGCGATCCAGTTCGATACCGGCAACTTTCAGACCGTGAATGAACTGCGAATAGCTGAGACCGCTGAGTTTGGCGGCGGCGTTGATGCGCACAATCCAAAGCGAGCGATATTGACGCTTCTTCTGCTTGCGGCCAGTAAAAGCGAACTTGAGGCCGCGCTGTACGGCTTCCTGTGCTGCCTGATAGAGCTTGGACTTTGTGAGGAAGTACCCACTAGCGCGCTCTAAAATCTTCTTGCGCTTGTCACGGCGCTTAGTACCACGTTTTACGCGAGGCATTGCTGCTACCTTCCTTTAAAAACTTCCGCTGGACCAAATCCGCGGGATTACGGCGGCTGGAGGCAGGAGGCTGTTGACCTTTGACCTCTTCACACACCCGGGCTTGCACCCTTTGTTTCGCCGGACGAATCGTTGCCGTCCGGCGGGCGATCACCCTGATTAGTAGGGGATCATCCTCAGAATCTTAGGCAGATCGGCCTTGTCGACCATTCCACCCATATCCATCTGGCGCTTGCTCTTCGTGCTCTTCGAAGTCAGGATATGGCGCTGGAAAGCAAAACCGCGCTTTACCTTGCCGGTACCTGTCTTCTTGAAGCGCTTGGAGGCGCCACTGTGAGTCTTCATCTTCGGCATTTTGGGATCCTAAAAACAACTACTGTCATTAAACACGAGAACGGCCCCTCCGGGCAAATTGACCCGGAGCGAAAGCCCTGAAAATATCGCTGTGAGCGGCTTCGTATGACGCGAAACCGCGATCGGTGCAGTCCTGGTACGGAGCGGACTGCGCCTTTACGGTTACTTCTGAACCTTCGGCGGAGCCAGAATCAGGTGCAGGGTATTGCCTTCCTGCCTCGGCATGTTCTCAACCACGGCTTTGTCCGCGATGTCCTTGATCAGCCGCTGCAAAATCTCACGACCGAGCATCTGACGAGTCATTTCACGTCCACGGAAAAATATGGTCGCCTTTACCTTGTCACCTTCGCCGAGGAAGCGCAGAGCATGATTCTTCTTGGTCTGATAATCGTGCTCGTCCACGTTGATGCGGAATTTCACTTCCTTGATGGTGATGACTTTCTGGTTCTTCTTGGCCGCGCGTTCCTTCTTTTCCTGCTCATACATGTACTTACCAAAGTCCATGATGCGGCAGACAGGTGGCTGCGCGGTGGGTGAAACCTCCACCAGGTCGAGTCCTTTTTCCCTGGCAATTTTGAGCGCATCAAGCGGAGCCATGATGCCAAGCTGCTCGCTTTGATCGTCGATCACGCGAATCTCGCGGACGCGAATGCGCTCATTAGTGCGGATAAAACGCTTATCGATACGGTCCTCCGGTGGTACTTACAACCTCATAAAGTATAGCACGGAAAGGAAGTTGCTCTTTAACGCCGCGCATCGCGCATCGGGCTTACTGAGCGCGAAAAGAAGCTATGCCTTCGCCTTCAATGCCTTCGCTATGTCGACGCTGATTTCATCCGGGCTGGTAGCAGGAGCAAAGCGTCCCACAACTTTGCCCTTTCGACTCACCAGGAATTTGGTGAAGTTCCACTTGATGGAATCGCCAATCAACCCGCTGGCTTCGCTTTTCAGGTACTTATATAGCGGATGCTGATTGACGCCATTCACATTGATCTTGGAAAAAAGCGGAAAAGTTACGCCAAAATTGCGCTCGCAGAAGCCCTGGATTTCCTCATCGCTACCGGGTTCCTGGTGTCCAAACTGATCGCAGGGGAACCCAAGGATTTCGAGTCCCTGCTGGCCATATTGTTTGTACAGTTCTTCCAGCCCCTTGTACTGCGGCGTGAATCCGCATTTGCTGGCGGTGTTCACAATCAGTAGAACCTTGCCGCGATAATCGGCGAGTTGCTTGTCTTCCCCGCTGCTCAACTTGGCAGAGAAATCGTAAACGGTGGCCATGGAGTCCTTTCAGGGCGAGCCTACTCCATTACTTCTCCCAAGAGCGCATCACCCTCAATGGAATGGATGCGCGCATTCAGCATACGATTCGCGGGAAGCGAACCTTGTAGCCAGAGTTTTTGATAATTGTTCGTCAGCGCCTCAGTACGCCCATTCGAAACTTGGGTCAGCGTCAGAGCCGAGATAGTCTTGCCCACAAACTGCTCCTGGAATGCGCGTTTCTTCCGAGCGGCCAGTTCGCGAAGCACGCGGTTGCGTTCGCGCGCATGATGCACGGGCACCTGTCCAGGCATCTGCGCCGACGGAGTGCCGGGACGCGACGAATAGGTGAAAACGTGCAAATAGGTAAAGGGCAAGCGCTCGATGAACGCGCGGGTCTGCTCGAAATCGTCGTCGCTCTCGCCTGGGAATCCCACCATGACATCGGCTCCGATCGCAGCATCAGGCATGGCAGTGTGAATGCGCTGAATTCGATCTTCGTAATGCCAGGGACGATAGCGGCGGTGCATCAGACGCAGTATCCGATCGCTGCCACTCTGCAACGGGGCGTGGGCGTGCTTGGCAATCCGCGATGACTCCGCGGCAAGCGTAATGAGTTCATCGTTCCAGTCCATTGGTTCCACCGAACTGATGCGAAGCAACGGCACACGGGTGCGCTCAAGAATACTCTGCAGCAAATCCACAAAGCGAAAACGGGAGACCGCCTGTTCATTGTTATCGGTGTCAGGCGACATTTCGCCGCGCAAGTCGCGCCCCCAGCGCCCCAGATTGATTCCGCTCAGTACCAGTTCCTGATAGCCATTCGCAACCAGTTGATCGACATTGCGCAGAATCTCACCGACTGGGAGCGACCGGCTGCGGCCCCGCACAAACGGAATCACACAGAAGGAGCAACGATTGTTGCATCCGTCCTGCACCTTGAGGTTGGGACGAGTCTTCTCGTTGTCCGAATCAAAGACGGGCGCTGCCAGCAACTGAGTGTGGGCAAAAATGTCTTCCACCACGACCGGTGCTCGATGATCCGCCTGCGGCGACGCGGCATTGGCCAGTGAGCCGAGCGATACAAATCCATTCCCTGCCGCGAGCTCGGCAAGGCGATGCTTGTGCGAATTGCCGACGACAAGGGAGACGCCATCGAGCGCCGAAATTTCTTCCGGCGCGCGCTGCGCATAGCATCCCGTTACAAGAATGCGAGCTCCGGGATTGACGCGATGAATGCGCCGAATAGCCGCGCGAGCGTCCTGATCAGCGGATGAAGTTACGGTGCAGGTATTTAATACAACGACCTCGGCATCAGCAGCCGTACCGGCTCGAAATAACCCGCGCTCCGCCAGTTGGCGTTCGATGGCAGCGCCATCGGCCTGGGTGGCGCGACAACCGAAGTTTTCGACATAGAAACTTCCCACGGGAGTATTATATGTGCATTCGGCGTGATTCAGAAGTTGGCTCAACCACGGCCGTGCAGTTCCTGTCGCGCTATGCAATAGTTTGTTGCTGATATTTTTCAACCGAAACAGAAACCAGCCAGCCGCATCCAATGGAAACTACTGCTAGACTCTAGCAGTTGCCAAGAAACTCTGGAGCTTGCAATGACGAGACGCATTCTGATTGTCGATGACGAACTAGCGATTCTGCTGACGCTAAAGGCTGTCCTGGAGATGAACGGGTTTGAGGTTGAGACCGCTAGCTCCACCAAGGAAGCAGAGCAGAAGTTGCGCAGCAGCAAGTTCGAGATGGTAATCACAGATATGCGGATGGAAAATGAAAAGTCAGGGTTCGCCGTGATCCGCGCCGCGCGTGCGCAGTCCTACAATCCGGCAACCGCTATTCTGACGGCGTTCCCCAATCTCGGAGGCGACTGGAAGACACAAGGGGCCGAGTCCCTGCTGGTGAAACCGATGAACACTGGTGACCTTCTCCGCCAGATCGAAGCTCTGCTAATCACTCATCAGGACAGCAAACAAAACAACGGAAAGCACGAACCCGCCAAAACAACGCTCCGGGACGCATCCGCGCCCGTAGTCGCCGAGAAACAAGTTGCAGGCAAAGAAAGCGCTCCGAAAGCCGGCTAGAATTCCCTACAATTTGCTCAGTTCATCCGCCCATTGCAAGGGGATGAATAAAGCAGTGCAAGCTTCAGGCGGATACGCTTGACGCTTTCCTGCTTTGACCAAAACATGCACGGCAGAAGACAGGCCGGCCCTGAGTAGGACGGAATGGAATGATGGTCTCTTTGCCGCAGGCCGAACATACCGCATGAGTTTCGTTCTTCTTGAAGTTATTGGATGATTTCTCGGCGGGAGACCTTTTTTGCTTGCATGCCTTGCAGCGTTTTGGCAGGTTCTTGAACTGCTTGTCGTGGAAGAAGAGCTGCTCTCCAGCAGTGAATACAAACTCTTCGCCACAATCCACACATTTCAGCATTCTGTCCTGGAATTCCATGGGTTCCCCTTTCGGCCCTGACTCCACAACATCGCTACACATTCCTCGTTCTCGCGCCTGAATGCGATGTACAAGGAATGCAAACTTAGTTCGAAACCACTTGTTGGCTCCACCTAAAAGGACGTGGGAAACCGGCAAAATGGTAATCGGGGAATAATACCCTTAAACCCGTCTCCCAAGCGAAGATTCTATTTCGGCCCACTCTGATTTCGGTAAACCAAACTAACGCAAGGAGGAACTCCGATCTCCAGGCAAGCCGGTCGCCGGTGGGAGACAAGCCAGGGCAATTTACGGAGCTTTGGTGGTTTTCCTCGCGCCTTTGGTTCTGGTATGGTCAGAGCTTTGGGGGCGATCTGGCGAGGTATCGCCCGGATTGCAGACAGTGCTCGGCTGTTCCTTTTGCCGTGGTCACTCCCAAGTGCGGAGGTATCCAATGATTCGACCCTACAAGGGCGTAATGCCCACAATTCCCAAGAGCTGCTACGTGGATATATCCGCGCAGGTGATCGGCGACGTGGTACTGGGTGAAAATGCCAGCATCTGGATGAACGCGGTCGTTCGCGGCGACGTGCATTACATCCGCCTTGGACAGAACACGAATGTTCAGGACAATTCCGTACTGCACGGGATGCTGGGAAAATGGCCCGTAGTGTTGGGCGATGATGTGACCGTGGGACACACCGTGACCTTACATGGCTGCGTGATTGAGGATCGCTGTCTCATCGGCATGGGAGTCATCATTTTGAACGGCGCGCGGATCGGGCATGATTCGATCATTGCCGCCGGCACACTGATCCCCGAAGGTACCGTTGTTGAACCGGGCTCGCTGTGGATGGGCGCGCCGGGAAAATTTCGACGCCAATTGAGCGACGAGGAGAAGGCTTCTATTTTGACGTATCGTACAAATTATCTAGGTTACAAAGAACAGTATTTACGGGAGCTTGGCCAGTGAGCGCTAACGCCGAGCCACTGACCACAGCAGAAAAGACTTTCGGGATCCTGATTTATCCTGACGCAGAAGTGCTGGATTTCTGCGGCCCTTTTGAGGTTTTCGCCACCACTCGTCTCGACGAGGAAACGCGTCGCGAAAGCAAATCGCCGATCCGCCAGCTATTGGTTTCGGAAACAAAAGACCTGGTTCGCGCCAGCGGCGGAATGCAGATTCTGCCGGATGTAGACTTCGCCTCCTGCCCGAAGCTGGACATGTTATTGGTCCCAGGAGGCCACGGGGTTCGCGCACTCATGCACCAGCCGGAGTACCTCGACTGGCTGAAGGGCATGGCGCAACAAGTGGACCGGCTGGCATCGGTTGGAACCGGATCTCTGCTGTTGGCAGAGGCCGGACTGCTGATTGGAAAGACCGCGACGACTCACTTTCACTCGGTAGACTTTTTCCGCGAGCGCTTTCCGCGAACGTCGCTATTGCCGGAATTGCCGATGGTAGTTGACGGAAACATTACGACCGCAAGCAGCATTCGCGCCGGCATCGACATGGCGCTATACCTGGTAGGGCGGATCTACGGACAGACCATTGCGCGCGACGCCGCGCGGCAGATGGAATACCCATACCCGGATGAACAGAATATCCGGTCAAGGAACGGAAAATGATCAAAGCAGTACGAGGCACCCGCGACCTGCTGCCTCCCGACACCGAGCTTTGGAACTTTGTGGAGCGCAAGGTACGCGAGGTTTTTGCCCGCTATAACTACCATGAGATTCGTACGCCTATTTTCGAGTCCACGGAACTCTTCAGCCGTGGTGTAGGCGAGGAAACCGATATTGTCTCCAAAGAGATGTTTACCTGGGAGGACAAGGCCCGCGCCGCCAGCGAGAAGACACAGACGCTCACCCTGCGTCCGGAAAATACCGCGGGCGTCGTGCGCGCCTACATCGAGCATGAGTTGGGGCGCAGCGGATTGTTGCAGAAGCTCTACTACATCGGGCCGCAGTTCCGTCGCGAGCGCCCGCAGAAGGGGCGCTACCGCCAGTTCTTCCAGATTGGCGCGGAAGTAATCGGACCGCAGACCGCGGGCAGCGAGTTACCCATTCGCGATGCCGAAGTTCTGGACATGCTGACCGCACTGCTGGACGCGGTGGGACTGAAGGGCTGGACGCTATTTCTGAATTCAGTAGGCTGCATGGACTGCCGTCCGGCTTACAATCAGGCTCTCCGCGAGGCGCTGGCCAACGTGAAGGACCAGATGTGTGACGACTGTCAGCGGCGTGCCGAGACCAATCCTTTGCGCGTGCTCGACTGCAAAGTCCCCGCCGATCAGCCCATTATCGAAAAGCTGCCGAAGATCGCGGATTACCTGGACGAAGGCTGCCGCGAACACTTTGCGCAGGTGCGCGCAATTCTGGATACTCTTGAGGTTCCCTACCAGGTGAACGAGCGGATGGTGCGCGGGCTCGACTACTATACCCGCACCACGTTTGAGTTCACCCACGGCGAATTGGGCTCGCAGAGCGCAGTTCTTGGCGGCGGTCGCTATGACGGTCTAAGCGAACAGCTTGGTGGGCCGAAGGCTCCGGGAATCGGCTTCGCTATCGGAGAGGATCGACTGGTGCTGGCCTTGCAGGCACAACAGCAGCAGGCTCTTGCACCGTTGAAGGCGTTCGTCATTCCCCTAGGCGCCGGAATGAATCGCCATGCTTTGAAATTGGCAAAGGAGTTGCGCTCCGAGGGTGTCGCGGTGGACGTGAGCGACGAAAGCTTCCGCCTGAAGAAGAGCTTTGAGACCTCGGAAAAGCTGGGCGCGACCTACGCCATCATAGTTGGCGAGAACGAAGTCAATGCCGATGCCTTCGCGGTGAAAAACCTCAAGAGCGGAGAGCAGACCACGGTTCCGCGAATGGAACTGCTGGCTTACCTGCAAAGATAGGGAACAAATTTCACGAATCCACTGGCGCGCGCGAGAATGGCGCGCCAGTTGTCGTACGATAAAGAATGCGGAGTTTCTCTCCGCATCATGGAAAGCGACGATGCAACTTGATTACTTAGGGAACTTAAAGCGGACACACCGCTGCGGCGATCTGCGCTCAACCGATGCGGGCAGCACGATCACTCTGATGGGCTGGGTCAATCGGCGGCGGGATCACGGCAATCTTATCTTTATCGACCTTCGCGACCGCTCCGGCATCACCCAGATTGTATTCGACAAGGAACGCAATCCGGAGATGCACGCGAGAGTAGAGGCCGTGCGCAATGAGTACGTGCTGGCCGTCACCGGTGTGGTCGAGCCGCGTTCGGAGAACACGCGCAATCCGAAGATGGAGACGGGCGACATTGAGATCATCTCCAGCGAACTGAAAGTACTCAACGAGAGCAAAGTCCCGCCGTTTTTCCCCGGTGATGCAAATGTGAACGTGAACGAAGAGGTCCGGCTGAAATATCGCTACCTCGATCTTCGCCGTCCGGAGATGCACGCCAACATCGAGATGCGCCACCGCGTTGCATTAGCGATTCGCAACTATCTTTCCGGCGAGGGCTTCTACGAGATCGAAACGCCGATCATGACGCGCTCAACTCCCGAAGGCGCACGCGATTACCTCGTTCCAAGCCGCGTCCATCCCGGTGAATTCTACGCGCTGCCGCAGTCGCCGCAGATCTTCAAGCAGATTCTGATGATCGGTGGCATGGATCGCTATTTTCAGATTGCGCGCTGCTTCCGCGACGAAGACCTCCGCGCCGACCGCCAGCCGGAGTTCACCCAGATCGATCTTGAGTTGAGCTTCCCCACCGAGGAGACAATCCACGGTGTTGTCGAAGGCTTCCTCAACGCGGCATTCACCGCCGCCGGATATACGATCGACCGGCCCTTTCCGCAGATGCCGTACGACGATGCGATCCGGCTCTACGGAATCGACAAACCCGATCTTCGACTGCCTGCCATGACGGACGTGAAATCAGCGTTCCCGGCAGATGCTCTGGAGACCTTGGGCGTCGAGGCGAGCCTGCCGTTGGTGGTGATTCGCACTCCGAAAGTTGGCGAGCTTTCGCGCAAGGAGCGCGACGAGCACAAGGCGCTACTGAACGAGAAGCAAGGCAAGGTTATCAAATTTTTCGACGACTTCAAGCGTCTGGAAAAAAGCTGGCCGGAGGCAATCGCAAAGGTTCGCGAACTGAGCGGAGCGGAAGAAGGCGATTTGCTGGTCCTGGTCGCAGCTCCCACGAAAGCAGACGCCGCCCCGGAAGCCGCCGCCGACGCTGCTGCCGAGCGACGCCACCAACGCGATGCTTTCGCCGTTTACACCAATGCCGGACAGCTTCGCCTGGCGCTGGCCCAACGCTACGCCGCAAAACACAAAGCGTTCGACGAAAAGACCTTCAAGTTCCTCTGGGTCACGGATTTCCCATCGTTCGAGTGGGATGAACAGAACGGAAGCTGGACGTTTGCGCACCATCCGTTCACTTCGATCCACGACGACCACATGGAATTGCTGGGCGAAGGCGTCAGGAGCCTGCGCGATCCCAACTCTGCGCTCGGTGCAATTCGCGCACGCGCCTATGACGTGGTCTTGAATGGAACCGAGCTCGGCTCGGGCTCCATCCGTATCCACCAGCAGGAAGTGCAGGCAAAGATCTTCGAGGCCCTCGGAATGGACGAAGCCGAGCAGAAGCTGCGCTTCGGATTCTTCCTGGAAGCCCTGCAATATGGAACGCCTCCCCACGGTGGCATCGCCCTGGGACTGGATCGAATTGTGATGATCCTCGCCGGAGCACCCAGCCTGCGAGAGGTAATTCCCTTCCCCAAGACCGCGGCAGCGACCGATCTGATGATGGAAGCTCCGACTCCGGTGACGGACGTGCAGTTGAAAGAACTGAGTATCGCAATCAAAAAGTAATTTACGCAGAACGGAAGCAGGGCACGCAGAAATTGCGTGCCCTTTTCGCTGGGCAATTTTCGTGCGGCGCATACGAAAAAACGGCAGTGCCGAAGCACTGCCGCCACTGCCGCAAGTGTGAGCAAACGAGCGCTTAGAACGCGTAACGAACCGCGAACTGAACCTGCCGCTCGCGATACAGATTGGTACCCGCCTGGTTAACCGCACCGAACGCACCGGTCCCCGCACCAGCGTTGTAGGTCAGATTGGAACTGGTAGCCGAATTCGTGCTGGTATAGAACATTGTGTTGTTTATACCAGTCGGAATTCTGTGGTTGAACAGGTTGAATGCTTCCGCAACAAACTCGATCTTGTGCCTTTCTTTGATGTAGAACGAGCGCGCCACGCGTTGATCCACATTGGCAAAGATTGGATAGCTCCAGCTATTGCGTCCTATTGCGGGAGCCAGACGGTTTGCGCCGGTTCCGTTGATGCCGCCGGTCAACCCATAGGTCGGCCCGGTGCCGCTTACGAACTCGCTATATAGAGTACCGCTGCTTAGGTTCACAATCGGAGCCAAAGTCCATCCATCGGCGACAATGTGCATCACCTTGTTGGAATTCTTAAAGAACTCCGGTTGCCAGACGGCAGAGGCGACGAACTTATGGCGCTTGTCGAAGTTCGAGTTCCCGTATTCCAGTTTCTGATTGTAGGGGTCAAACACATTCTCGTAGCTAGCAGTCTGGGTAGTGGAGTTCTGCCCGTTATCGAGGGCGTGAGACCATGTGTAGTTCATCAACCACTGCACGCCATGGGTCATCTTGTGATTCAACTGGACAACCAAGGCGCTGTAGTTGCTGTTGACGTTAGTCAGCATGTCCAGAACCGCAGCGTAGTTCGTGGCGTCCTTGCGCTGGGTGTAGGTGGTGACTGGAAGAATCGTTCCGTTGAGGCTTGAAAGTTTGTTGTTCGTAGGTATGCCCGAGATTGCATAATTGACGGTCACCGCCCCGGTCTGGGAGATGTTGTCATCCACAAAGTTAGGCAACTCACGTCCCAAGCTGAGCAGATAATTAACGGAGAACACCGTGTTGCGGGCAATCTCCTGCTCAAGAATCAGGTCAGCCTGATGAATCTGCGGATTTTGAACGTTGCTATGGAAGTACACCGCATTGGGTTTTGGGCACGAGGAAGCCAGCGTCGGCGGAGTCAGGCCTGGGTCGGTTGGATTGGCTCCCAGGAATGTGACCGGGAAGGTCGGCCCACAGGAAGTGCTCAGGTTGCTAAAGGTCTGTTGCGTGTTCGTGCCACCGTTGGAAAACAAGGCCCCACCGATTGCGCCGTTGTTGATGCGGCCATAGTAGATGCCGTAACCACCACGCAGTGCGGTCTTGCCATCGCCACGCACATCCCAGGCAAAGCCGACGCGCGGTCCGAAGTTGTTCTTGTCCGAATTGAGCGACTTATAGTCGAATCCAAATGCCGCAAGCTTGGCATTTTGATTCTTCACATCCGGCAACTGCTCGTACTCGTAACGAAGGCCCAGGTTGAGGGTTAATCGTGGCAATATCTTCCAATCGTCCTGCACGAAGTAGGCATAATCCCAAGTGTTGAATTTGATAGCTGTGGGACCGAATGCCTGTGTAAAGTTGGTGTAGTTCTTGGTAGCGGCCGCGCCCGTAACACCATTCAACGCAGCTTCATAGTTTTCCAGGTCAACGACGAGGTTGGCCCGCGCAAGCGTCCCTGAATAAGCATAGGTGCCACCGCTCGAATACAGGCTATCCATTAGGTCGTTGTTGCGATCGAAATCGACTCCAGCCTTAATCAAGTGATGACCAAAAGCAATACTGAACGTGTCCGCGAATTGATTGCGGCGTTCGTCGGGGTAAGCCGTGCGTTCAAGGGCATTGTAGCGGCCCATGTTGGGTCCGTTGGTTACCGTGATGTAAGGTGGCCGGCCTCCGTAGGAGGTGCCAAGTTTCCAGGCCGTTTCCGCAGCCGACGGATCCTGCGAGGTTTCGAACTCGAAGTCGCGTCCCCACTGATAGCGGAACTCGTTGGTAATGTTGCTGCTTATCATAGAGGATAAGCGAGCAATGAACATATCGGTCTTCACATAGTCGTTGCCGAAGCTGTTGGTTGCGTAGGAAACCACAGGCTGTGTCTGGATGCCAGCCGGAGAATCCCAACGCATGCGGTTGTAGCTCAGAGCCAAGGTGTTCTTGGAATTGATTTTCCAATCTACCTTCGGGAAGAGAATGTTCTGGTCACCGGTGCGAGGCACTTGTCCGACTTCGGAAGCGAAGAATTTCAGGGCATCGTTGAATTGTGCTTGGGTGATCTTCTTGCAGTAGAGATAGTTGGCTTCAGACAACTTGTTTAAAAGAGTTGTCGTGGTTGGGCAGCCACCGGTCGGCGCAGCAAGCGTAAGCTGCTTGAAGAAAGCGGTAGGGTTGTTGGCCTGTCCAACTCCCGGGAAGTCCCGTCGCTGCCCATCATAGTTGAAAAAGTAGAACAACCGATCCTTTATGATCGCTCCACCGACATTTCCGCCAAACTGATGTCTGCGGTCGTCAGGCTTGAAGGGACTGGTCACGTAGGTGCTTGTCGCTGCGTTGTAGACGGTATTGGTAGAAAACGGATTGGTTGCACCCAACGTGTTGTCGCGGATGTAATAGAAGGCTTCGCCGTGAATCTGGTTGGAGCCGCTCTTCGTGACGGAGTTAACAACGCCGCCGGCGGCACGACCGTACTCGGACGAGTAGTTCGACGTGTTCACCTGGAACTCACGAACCGAGTTCTGACTGACGGTGTAGCTGGCGCGAGTGCGGCCACGTTCTTCCGAGAAGAAGGCCTGATTGTTGTCGCCACCATCTACAGTATTGTTGTTCAAAAGGCCGCTGATACCGCGGAAACTGATCAATCCGAAATTTCCGTCTGGAGTAGCTCCCGGTGTAAGCAGAGCAAAGTTGGACCAACGACGGCCATTTGTGGGTAGATTGTCGATGGTCGTGTGGTCTATGTTGCTATTGAAGTCCTGCTGAACGGTGTTAACCGTGGGAGCTTCGCTGGTAACCTCGACGGTCTCGCTCGCGGAACCTGCTCTCAGCGCCACTTCAATCTCGGTTACACGGCCCACTTCAACGATGACGCCCACCGCTTTGTACCCGGCGAACGAAGGGGCAGAAACTTCCAGCGTGTATGTGCCTGGCTGTAAATTGATAATGCGGAACTTACCATAGCTGTCCGCAACACTCTGCTTCTTGTCTCCGGTGCCGTTATTGAGCACGGCAATTCTCGCCCCGGATACAACTGCATTCGAGGGGTCGTTTACCTGCCCACCGATAGCACCTGCCGTCGTGGACTGGGCAAACATGGAGACAGGAAGTACGAAACAGAATAGAAGCGTCAACAGCAATCGGATATTCCGTTTGCTTGTGATTTCCTTCATTGGTGCTCTCCTGAAACGACGTTTAAGCGCATGTTCCTTGCGCAAGCTTCTTCTTGCAACTAACCGGCGAATGCCTCTGAAGGGCTCTGCCCCGGTTTACTTTCAACTGCGAATCTGTCAGGGTTCTGCAGTTCTGATTGTACCTATTGTGCGTAGCCGTTTGAAGATGAATGTTGAAGATCAATTCTTCTTGAAAATCTTAGCTTTTTGCTTGACAACATCCCGAGTTCCCTCCTTGGCGCAATTCGGCAGGCGCGGTACACAACTTTTGCCTTGAGTGCGGCGGGAGTGTGCGGCGGGAGTGCGGCATCGCTTGGTAAACCTTCCAAAGTATGCGTAGAATCCTATTTAGAAGAGCGACTTGCACATCCAGCTTTTTTACTCCTATAGGTCCTGGGAATTTTTATTGACTATGGCGCTTTCGAAATTTGACTCCACGACCGACATCGCAAAAACTCTGCGCGAAGGAATTGAGCGCCATGTGCGCTACACACTGGTACGGTCGCTGGATCACCTGACCCCTGCCGAGTTACTTGTTCCAGTCTCACTCGCGGTGCGTGATCTGTTCGTGGACCAGATGCTGGCCACCAGCCAGCGCTACGTGGCAGCGGATGCCAAGCACCTCTACTACCTGTCGATGGAATTCCTGATGGGCCGCCTGCTGGGCGACACGGTGTGCAACATGCGCCTCAACGGTGTTCTGGACGGCGTACTCGGCGAATTCGGAGTTCGATTAGAACAGGTGCTGGAGAGTGAAGCCGACACCGGACTTGGAAACGGCGGCCTTGGACGTCTTGCGGCCTGTTTTCTGGAGTCGTTGGCAACGCTCGACATGCCGGGCTACGGCTACGGAATCGACTACGAATACGGAATGTTTCGGCAGGAGATCGCGAATGGCTTTCAACGCGAGAAGCCGGATCGCTGGAAAGCCAACGGAACTCCATTTCAGATTCAGCGTCCGGAAGAAGCGATTGTCATTCCGCTTTATGGCCGAGTCGAAAATGCGCGCGATCGCGGCAACTATCGCCAGAGCTGGCTCGACTACCAGGTTGTGGTCGGAGTGCCGAATGACATGCCCGTGGTGGGCTACAACGGACACACGGTAAATCATCTGCGCCTGTTCCAGGCACGCTCATCCGATGATTTCGATATTGAGATCTTTAATCGCGGCGACTACATTCGCGCGGTCGAACAAAAGATTGGCAGTGAAAATATCTCGCGCGTGCTGTATCCGAGCGATTCGGTCATGGCTGGCAAGGAACTGCGCCTTGTGCAGGAATACTTCCTGGTCGCCTGCGCCGTGCGCGACATCGTGCGCAGCTATCTCGCGGGCCACAACAGCTTCGAAGCGTTCCCGGAAAAAGTTGCCATTCAGATGAATGATACGCATCCGGCACTGGCCGTTGCGGAACTGATGCGCGTGCTGGTGGACGAGAACAATCTTGAGTGGGAAGACGCCTGGGAGATTACTCAGAAGACCGTCGCCTACACCAATCACACGCTGTTGCCGGAAGCTCTGGAAAAGTGGAGCATCGCGTTGATGGAGCGGGTTCTGCCGCGCCACATGCAGATCATCTACGGCATCAATCACAACTTCCTGCGTACCCTGACCGCTTACTCGTGGGTGGATGGCGAGAAGCTTCGCAAGATGTCAGTCATCGAGGAAGGTCACGATAAGAACGTGCGCATGGCGCACCTGGCAATCGTTGCCTCACATGCGGTGAATGGCGTATCCGCTCTGCACAGTGACTTGATCCGCACTTCGCTCGTTCCGGAATTTGCGCAACTCTGGCCGCAGAAGTTCAGCAACAAAACCAACGGCGTAGCGCCACGTCGCTGGCTGTTGAAGGCGAATCCGCACCTCTCACGCCTCCTTCGTGAAAGCATCGGTGAGGCTTGGATTACAGACCTCACCGAGTTGCGCAAGATTGAGCCTTTTGCCAATGATGCCTCCTTCCAGGGGCGCTTCGCTGAAGTCAACCTACAGAACAAGCTGAAACTGGCACGAATCATCCGAGACGAAACCGGAGTCATTACCGATCCGAATTCCATGTTCGACGTGCAGATCAAGCGCATTCACGAGTACAAGCGGCAATTGCTGAATGTGCTGCGCGTGATGCATGACTATCTGCGCATCGTGGAAGACGGCGATTCGCCCAAGACGCCGCGTACCGTGCTCTTTGCAGGTAAGGCGGCGCCTGGATACTGGGCGGCCAAACAGATCATCAAGCTGATCCACAGTGTCGCCGCGGTGGTGAACAAGGATCCCAAAGCCAACCAACTTTTGCGAGTTGCATTTCTGCCCGATTATCGCGTGTCGCTGGCGGAATCCATTATTCCCGCAGCCGACCTGAGCGAGCAGATCTCGACGGCGGGCATGGAAGCCAGCGGTACCGGCAACATGAAAATGATGATGAACGGCGCCGTGACCGTCGCAACCTGGGACGGCGCCAATATAGAAATCGCCGAAGCTGCCGGAGATGAGAACATCTACATTTTTGGCTTGCGCGCTGAACAAATAGAGCAGATGCAAATGAATGGGCTCTACCACTCGCGCGAATACTATGACCGCGACCCGCGCATCAAGCGTGTTCTGGACTGCTTCCTGAATGACCGGTTCTCGCCTAGCGAGCCGGGGCTCTTCCGTTGGATCTTCGACGAGTTGATCAACCGCGGAGACCGCTTCTTCCACGTGGCGGACCTGCCGCAGTACATCGACATCAATGAAAAGATAGACGCTGATTTCCAGAACGCCGCGAAATGGCGGAGCATGTCCATACTGAATACAGCGCGATCGCATAAGTTTTCGAGCGACCGCACGATCGAGGAGTACAGCACCGACATCTGGAACCTGCAACACTATCCCGAAGAAGTGCAGATTGTTCCCGCGCCTTCAGTGGCCATCACTCCGGCACCCACATTGGAAATCACGGCAGATTGATTTCACGCGAGGCGCGAGGAACAATTCGCGCCCGCTGCTTCCGAATCGTTTACGCGCGGGACTCGACTTCTCACGTGCAGACGTGACCCGCATCACGTCCAAGCCTGGGTCATCGGTAGCAACATTGTTTGATTATAATTTTGGTGCTTTCGCTCATATATGAGGGGATTGAACTATGTCGAACGTTAACTCGCACAAGGGAGTCATTGGCATCTTAACCGGCGGTGGCGACGTGCCGGGCTTGAATCCGGCGATTCGCGCGGTAACCATCCGCGCACTGCGCGAGGGATACCAGGTAATTGGCATTCGGCGCGGCTGGGGCGGGTTGATCGATATTGTGCGCGAGAAGGATTACGACAATAGCGGCAACTTCCAGATTCTTACAGAAGAGATCGTGAACCGCGCAGGCCGCACCGGCGGCACATTTCTACATACATCTCGCACCAATCCAGGGAAGGTCAAGAAGTCCAGCGTTCCTGTACATCTCCAGGACAAGTACAACGAAGAGCGCAACGATCTGACTCCGGAAGTGTTGGCCAATCTGTCCTGGTTGGGTATCGATTACATGATTCCAATCGGCGGCGATGACACCCTGAGCTACGGCGTGCGCTTGTACGAAGAAGGCGCCAAGGTGATCGCAATACCGAAGACGATGGACAATGACGTCCCGGGAACGGATTACTGCATTGGATTCAGCACATGCGTGACCCGCACTATCCAGATGACGAACTCGCTCCGCACCTCGGCTGGATCGCACGAACGCTTTTTGGTACTTGAGGTTTTCGGACGCTATGCCGGTTACACGGCAATGCTGCCTACCATGGCTGGCGCGGCGAATCGCTGCGTCATCCCTGAGCACAAATTCAACATCGACCAGTTGACCGACCTTCTGAGCTATGACCGCAAGCGCAACCCAAGCAAGTATTCCGTTGTACTGGTGAGCGAAGGCGCGATGTTTGAGGGCGGCGAGATGATCTACGAACACGAAACCACAGACGCCTATGGACACAAAAAGCTGGGTGGAATCGGCGATCTGGTTTCGGAAAAGCTGAAGGAGATTTCCCCAAAATACAACGACGGGAAAACCGTGGACGTAATCAACCAAAAATTGGGATACCTTGTACGCGGCGGCGACCCGGACGCGATCGATTCCATCGTGCCCATGGCATATGGCAATCTCGCTTTGGATCTGCTGCTGCGGCGAGTTCACGGCAGGTTGGTCGTCCTGAAGAACGGCCGTTACGATGATATGCCCATCGATTGCGTTACCGGCAGCAAGAAGGTCGTAGACGTGAAGCAGCAGTACAACGCTGAACGCCTGCGCCCGCATTACAGCAGCTTCCACATGAAGCCGTTGTTCATTATGACCAGCGAGTAATACTCAGGAAAGACTCTCGCCTCTGCCTCGTCCCCCGGCGGACGGGGCAGTTGTATTTTGTATTGCAGAACCGCCGCTATTACTGCTCTTCCTGCCTGACGTGCTCGCGCAGTTCGTCCAATAATTGAAGCATGCTTCCCAATTTACGTTCGCCCATGGGCTTCAGAAGTCCGTCTATCTCGCGCAGTTTCGGATCGATCTCATCCAGCAACTTCAGCCCGACTGAGGTAATGCGCGTGACCACCACGCGACGGTCGGCGGTATCGCGCGTGCGCTTGATGAGACCGGCCTTTTCCATGCGTTCGAGCACCCTTGTCACGTCGGGTTCGCGCGCAATCATTCGCTCTCCGATCTCGCCACAGGTGCGGCCGTCTGGCCCAGCGCCGCGTAAAATCCGAAGCACGTTGTACTGCGTCATCGAAATGTTGAACGGCCGAATC
This sequence comes from Saccharimonadales bacterium (SeqCode), assembly GCA_035539055.1. Classification (GTDB taxonomy): domain Bacteria; phylum Acidobacteriota; class Terriglobia; order Terriglobales; family Acidobacteriaceae; genus TOLSYN. The sequence goes on from DATLJC010000007.1 coordinate 79,782, forward strand.
ATTTGCTCGAATCGCGCGTTCAAAACATCGGTTGTGCGCAACAATGAAACGAGCAATTCTTCTTCTATGGTGGCGAATGGTTTGGTCTGGTAAATCTCCTCGCCAACAGCGCTCAATGATTTTCTTGTCATAGTCTTACTTCTCTGATATCGGCGCGGCGCCACAGGATGCAAGGAATTTCTGTTGCAACAAATTTTTCACCCTTCAGGCACGCGATGGACATCCAACTAGAGCCGATTGATCAGCGATGCCACATAGGCCGCGCCGAAACCGTTATCGATATTTACGACTGTGACATTGGAAGCGCACGAGTTGATCATGCCGAGCAGCGCCGCAATTCCACCGAAGGCCGCGCCGTAACCCACGCTGGTCGGAACGGCAATCACCGGCACGCCCACCAATCCGCCAACTACACTTGGCAGTGCGCCTTCCATCCCAGCACACACCACCAACACTCGCGCTTGTCGCAATTCCTCGCTGTGCGAGAGCAGGCGATGCAGACCCGCTACACCTACATCAAAGAGGCGCGTTACTCTGTTGCCCATCACGTCAGCGGTTACCGCGGCCTCCTCGGCTACGGGAATATCGCTGGTCCCAGCAGAGATGATTCCAATGGTTCCCTTCCCCAAACTCTCACTTTTCTGCCGCAGCACTAACGTCCGGGCCATCGCGTTGTGCTCCACTCGCGGAAAGCGAGCGACGGTCAGGGCGACTTGGTCACCATTGGTCCGAGTGGCCAGAACATTGTTGCCGCGCTCGGCAAGGCGGGTGAAGATTTCCACGAAATGCTCAGGAGTTTTGCCTGGGCCGAAGATCACCTCAGGTACTCCGACACGCACTGCGCGGTGATGATCTACCTTGGCAAAGCCGAGATCTTCATAAGGAAGGGTTTTGATTTGCTCGAGCGCCGCATCCGGAGTCACTGCCCCGGAGTGTACTTGGTCGAGCAGAGCTTTCAATCGATTTGTGTCCACGGTACTAGCCTAACATTTGAGATGCAGAGTTGATCGGGCCGAAGCGCGATCTCTTACGCTCGCACTTGCTGTGAAGCCGGCAAAGCAATAGGCTAGGTTGAATGCTTGACGCAAGCGATAAGCCGAAGCGCACGATTACGCTCGCCGCCACAGGCGCAAGCGGCTCTCTGTTTACCCGTGAAATGTTGCGTACCCTGGAAGAAGATGAGCGCGTGGCGTGCATCAACTTTCTTGCCAGCGACAGCGGGTTGCGCGTGATGGCCGAAGAACTCGGCATTGCACGCAGCGGATTGCTGCAACAGCTACTGGGCTGCGAGCCGCATAAAACGCGGCTGCTCAACAACCAGGACATTGGCGGCAACATTGCCAGCGGCTCCTATCCGACCGACGCGATGATCGTGCTTCCCTGCTCGATGGGGACCTTGGCAAAGATCGCGCAGGGACTGGCTTCCAAGCTGATCGACCGCGCTGCCGACGTTTGCCTGAAAGAGCGAATTCCGCTGGTGCTGTGCGTACGCGAGACTCCGCTGAACCGTATTCACCTGCGCAATATGTCCCTTGCGGCAGAGGCAGGCGCGACGATCTATCCGCTGATTCCGGCATTCTACAATCATCCCGCTTCGTTAGAAGAGATCGCGCGACAGTTCGTCTATCGGGTGCTCAAGCACATTGGCTTGCCGCAAAAGGCAGCCTACGTCTGGAAGCAGGACGAGACAAAGGATTCACCTCTGAAATAATCGATTCGTGTCGGGGAATTACCTTTTCGCCAACAGTTGTGTAGGCTCTGGCACTATTCACCATTCAGCTACCCTGGTTTGCCCTGCATTCACTAGATGAGTAATGACTGTTTGACAACTCAATTCGGGGTCGTTTAGGATGCCTTCACACTGGAGAGGAGGTGGTCCGATGGAAAAAAGTTCAAGCGACTGTAGCAGACAAATCGTGATCAGTGAGGTGGCTGAGGCTTAGGGCGGAATCGCTCTAACCACTCGCCAGACTTCCCGGTTTTTCGAAGTTTGTCGCTGGGTTACGTTTCATTCGCATTGTGCGCGGATTGGGTTGCGCGAATGCGGAGGAGTGAGTCCGCCTCAAGCCAATCCTACACAGCTAACCGACGCCCCGCATGGCTACAGTGCGGGGCGTTTTGATTTGCCCACAAAACCATCCTTTCAGCTAGTTACTTTCGGTACCGCGTAAATTAGCGAACTTGTTTGACATTCCCATGGCCACCCGCAATGATCACCTTATCTATTTGCCAGAAAATTAATCAGCAGCAGGCCATTGCTCTTTCGACAGTGGCCTGCTGCTGCGCGTAGCTGAGGTGTGTACACGTTGGATTCCGGTATTCAGGGTATTCGCGGCAGTTTTCGGTTACTCATTGTTCTTCTTTGCGGCTTTGCTTGCGGTGCGGGGATCGTGGCGGCGCAGCAGTTTCCGGTTCGGGTGGACATCAACGAAGCGGGCTCGCCCATAACGTTGCCGGTCAGCAATGTTGCGTATCCGGCGGTTTCAGGCGGGCATCGCTTGATTCGGTTCAGCGGGCGCGCGCTGGATGCAGCGAATAATCCGGTGACGGGCGCGACCGGTGTTACGTTTGCGATCTATGAAGAGCAGAGCGGCGGGGCGCCGCTGTGGCAAGAGACGCAGAACTTGACAGCCGATGCGAGCGGGCAATTCAGCGTGTTGCTGGGCTCGACCAGCGAGACGGGAATTTCCTCCGAGATATTTTCAAGCGGCGACACGCGCTGGCTGGGAGTGCTGACGCACTCTCCGGGAGCTTCGGAGCAGGCACGCGTTTTACTGGTGAGCGTTCCTTATGCGTTGCGCGCAGAGGATTCGGAGATGCTGGGAGGCAAGCCCGCATCCGCTTACCTGACAGTGAACTCACAGGTGGACTCCCAGATCCAGTGCTCACAATCAGAGGCCACTTCGGCGGTGACGACTGCCTCGCGAATGAGCACCAGTCCGCAGCAATTCCTAGATGCAAATAATGGCACGAGTCTCCTTGGAGAAAATCTGATTGTGGACCGCTCGTGGAATCCGAGTCCGACATTTAATGGTGTGACCTTTTCCACCGTGGCTTCCTTCAGAACTTCCGATCCGGGGAACACCAGCATTTCGTTTCACAATCCCACGGGGGATCAGGCAGCCATCGTCACTGATGGGCCTATTATGTCTTTGGAGAATGGTGCCTATTTCGCGGGCAAAGTTGGCATAGGAACCACCAGTCCGCAGCAACCACTAGACGTCAGTGGTGCTGCAAGCTTTCTGGGGGAAAATCTGACCATCGACCGTTCATGGACGCCGAGTCCGACATTCAACGGCGTGACCTTTTCCACCGTGGCTTCATTCAGAACTTCCGATCCGGGAAACACCAGTATTTCATTCCACAATCCCACGGCAGATCAGACGGCCATTGTCACTGATGGACCCATCATGTCCCTGGAGAATGGCGCCTATTTCGCGGGCAAGGTTGGCATCGGAACGACTAACCCCGACCGTTTGCTGACGGTGAATGGAGCAATTCACAGCACGTCGGGCGGGTTTGTGTTTCCGGATGGGAGTGTGATGACGACGGCGGCAACCTCTTCGGGATCGCAGGTTCAGGGGAGCAACCTGGTGCTTCCGGCGGGGAGCGGAACGAATGGCGCGGGAAACCTGGAATTGCAGACTGCGAACACATCGACGAGCACGGCGATTGACAGGCTGCTGATTGCGGGAACGCCGAAGACGATGAGCGGAACGGTGCCCACGGCAAATCTTTTCTCGCTGCACATAGCTTCGGGAGATGCGGCAGGTGGACGGGTGAAGTTTACGATTGTTGCGAGCGACGGAACTCACTATGCCATGGAGACCGGAGAGATGATCTACCTGGCGAATCCCACGCAGCTTACTTGTGCGGTGGTGGTGTCGCAATTTGCGCAGGCTCCGGCGAGCTACACGAATACGATGCTGGCGGTTCCGGCGGCGGGGCAAAGCGGATTTCTGAATGCGCAATGCAACTACGCGACTTTTGGGAGCGATCCGGGAGTGCAGATTTTCGACACGGCCCCGACGAGCTTCACTCCGACTACGCACAAGGTGTACTACACGATTGAGAACCAGTCACAGACGCCGATTACGCTGCAGCCGTGAGCTAGGCGAAGGTCAGCGCTTTGCGGATGACGTCGATGGTGAGTTGCTTCATACCGAGGTCTTCAAGTTCGCCGGGACGGGCCCAGCGCACCTCGGCGGCATCGGAAGCGGCGTTGAGGGTTCCGGCGAGCGGATGACAGAGATAGTCAATGAGCACGTAGTGATATTGCGTGCGGCCCTCACTGTCGGGAAAAATCGAATCAAAAACATCGAGCACGGGACCGACTTCGACGACGAGTCCGGTTTCTTCTAAAACCTCGCGAGCAACTCCGTCGCGCAGTTTCTCTCCAAGATCGAGTGCGCCTCCGGGGATGGACCACTCGCCCTGCAAGGGAGGGTTGGCGCGGCGCACGATGAGCGCCTCTCCATCGCGCAGGATGACAGCACCCACACCTACAATCGGAAGCGAAGGATAGAGACGCGGTGTGCGAGGCATACGGACATTGTAAAGCGCTGTGCTCCGGATTGAGATGTTCTTGTTGGCCGGCTTCTGATTGAAATGGGAGTTTAGAGCAAGAGCTTCTGGAGGTAGGTTACAGATACCCACTCAAGCCAAAAGAAAGCTTGAATGGGCCACCCTGAGTTTTCGTTGATTCAAAGTTATAACCAAAAGCTTCGGAAGCGCGATGAATCAGGAGAAGAAGCCTCGGGGATTCAGGTCAACGATCTTCCAGCCTTTTGCGCCGCGTTCGAGTTCGAAGCGGAGTTGACCTTCGCGTCGCGAGATGCGTCCGCCACCGCGTGGGTCGTTTTCTAACTGGAACTCGGCCAGTATGGCTCCCCGGTTGTTTTCTACCGATGTCTGGATGATGCGGAGATTGACGCGGAAGCCCTCGTAGCGGGTGAAGTAGGCCTCGATCTGATCCTGAAAAGTTAAAAAGCCGTCCATCTTTTCGGCGTCAAAAGCTGACAGCAGGAGTCGCTGGGAGTGACCTTCGAGGCCGTCGCGAATGGTGCCGAGAACCTGGGCAGCGGCGCGCTCGTCGAACGTGGCGGCAGCGGCATCTTCGTTGGAGGCCTCGTCGGGCTTCTGCTTCTTGTCCTTCTTCTTTGTGGAGCTGGCCTGGGGTTCGTTTGCAGGGACGGATTGTTGCTGGGCGGCGAGCGAGAGGACAAAAGCGATGAGGATGCAAGGAACGAGGAAAAGAGCGCGTCTGGTCACGTACGATCTCCTGAGAAAATAGTAACAAATGAGGATGTTCGCTTCGGGGATAAAGAGCAACCTCAAGAGCAAAAGCGGCGACGTGGAGGGCACCGATTCCCAGGTTATCGCCCAAAAGAACGGGGCGCGAACCTGGGGGCACCAGCGGGTACTTGGACATTCAACCCTTTCCATGGTTCTTGGACATTCAAGCTCTTTTAGACATTTAATTCAGCGAAGGCGGGAATGCATCTTAAGGGAAGAAACGCAGAAGATGTTGCGGAGGACTGCGATGCCATTGGCGGAATATGAGCGGAA
>DATLJC010000008.1:0-28384 GCA_035539055.1 Saccharimonadales bacterium (SeqCode)
TTACCGGCCTGACGCACAAGCAGGCGTACAAGCACATCTTCGCATGCACCATCATCAAGAGCGTCGCAGTGTTCTTCGTAATCGGAGTGTATTACCTCACCCATATCATCTGAGCGCCTCGCGAACTGAGATGATCGGTACGTTGTTCAGGGAACTCCGGTGCAGAATGGCGGTGACAAACACTGAGTTCCGTCTCCTCATCTGAGTTGTGCAACAAGCGCCCGGACCGATTGGTCTGGGCGCAGTTGTCTCTGGCAAGCAAAATGAAAGGAAAGCATGGTACCAATGACCCGAATCTGGGAGCGGCTCTACATCGGCAACCGGATTGATGCTGAGTGCCTCGCCAAGTCGAATCCGTACGCTATCACGACCGTGATTACGCTATGCGAAGAACCGGTAATCCAGCGATCTCCCGGCATTAACTATCTACACCACCCGATTCAGGACGATCACTTCCTCGTGCAGGCAGCCCTGGACGCGGTCGGCTATAAGAGTATCGACGCAGCGCTCGAAGAAATTGCAGAACAGAGGCCAATTGTCTCGCCATCTAGCACCCTATTAGCGGCGGTCCGGAGTGTTTGCGATAACCCTCTCCATGTCCAAGTTTGTACGTCGAAGTCGTGTGCCGTAACTCCCGCTGAGAGCCTCCAGTCGTATCGATCCCTGCATATCCTGAACAGTATGATATACTATCCGCTATAGGAGTGCTATATGGCTACCTTGGCCTATCCTGCTACCCGCTATTCGGTTTCCCCAATTGTCGATCTCACCTCCAAAATCGAAAGGCAGCGTCTGAGTCCCTCCGCAATAGGGGCCTTCTTCAACATCATGGAGGCCTGGCATGTGAAGGATGAGGATTCCAGACAGTTGCTTGGGGGGGTGACGAATGGTCCTTATTACGAGCTGAAAAAGGATCGGCATCGAGTACTTGATGCCGATAAGCTGACGCGGATCTCGTACCTGATCGGAATCTTCAAGGCATTGAACATCCTGCACGGTAAAAAGCTTGCAGACGAGTGGGTGACACTTCCGAACACGAACCGCATTTTTGGAGGTATTTCTCCGCTCGCGTACATGATCAAGGGCGGTACTCCCGCCATGCAAACTGTCAGACGCCTTCTTGATGCTCGACGGGGAGGGGTATGAGCCCCCTCCCCAGTACGAGTTTCATCCGCCGCTCCGCCACTCACCGGCTCATTCCCTCCAAATATAGCGATCACGGAGATTCCGTTCTCACGTGGATCGCGGATGATTCAAGCCAACTCGCCGACATCTTCGACCTCGATAATGCTACAAACGACCGCCTCTTGGCTGAGAACGAGCTGTTACCTGCGATCGGTATCGACGAGTTGGTCTCCCGCATCCCGTGCGCTTCTATCATCAACGCCGCTTTCACCCATGCGCATCCACTTGGAAGCCGATTTAACGGGCCAGATCGAGGAGCGTGGTACGCCGCGTTCGAGGTTGAAACATCGCAGGCCGAAGTCGCATTCCATAAGAGCGTAGACCTTGCCGAGATCGGACGCTTTGAAGACGAGGTGACGTACGATGACTATCTGGCGGATTTCAGAGCAGACTTTAATGACCTGCGAGGCAATCAGGCGTTCTCGGAATACCTGAATCCGGACAGCTATGTTGAATCCCAAGGTCTCGCCGAGCGGCTCTTGGCGTCTGGTTCGCTCGGAATTATCTATCCAAGCGTGCGCCGCCCCCAGAAAACCTGCATTGTGTGCTTCCGTCCAGCGCTTGTGACCAACGTGAGAAAAGGCGAGACATACCGCTTTGTTTGGAATGGGAGCCCAACGCCCACGATTACCATGGAATCATAAATGCCGCTGCCTTCCCCATGGACCCCTCCCCGCAGCCGAGATTTCCTCTTGCTTTGATCGATCCGCGCAGCAACCCGATGCGCCGATCAACCTGACGCAACAGCAGAGAGCCGCCGTCGGTCGTGAGCCGGTCGGAGGAAAACTCCGCCACCATCCGGCGTGAAAAATGTGCTGCAAACTCGAACGATTCTTGGGTACACTCTGTCATAAGAAAGGCCGTTCGTTGCGTGGTTTTAGCTAAGTCTCGATAACGTAGTTATGCCCGAAACAACGGCCTTTTGCCACTCAAAACAACTTCTTAGAACCTACCCTGGTGAGAAATCCGGGCTAAGTTCATCGTCCTTATCCGGTCGGCGGATTAGTATCTTTAAGCGCCAAAGGGGCGTGAACTCGCAATCGCCTGAGTCCTTTGTTTATGTCAGAGCGAATCATAATTTGAATAATCTAAGATTAAATAAACAGCTCTGGATCCGCTTATTCTGTACTTGAGGCAATTTCTTAGCAGTTTCTTTCGCGTGCTCTGGGGCCCTTTAGCCATCAGTGCATCCCTATTTCGCCGCGCCGAACCGCATGTCAGCGAAACAATCGTTCCACTCTGCACAGATAGCTGATTTTGGCGGTCGTGCGTTTTACTGTTTTTACTATTTTCACCATCTAATTTTGTTGTCAGCGACTGGAAGCCGCCGGCGACGGCTGGAGTGGACAGGAATAGTAAGTGTAAGCTGGTCAGCAGCTTGCGCTCGGTAAGTCCTTTAACGTCATGAGGGTGCGCGAAGGTCAAAGGTGAATCCCTTCTTCGGCACCAAGTTTTTTCAATAGCTTACCTCATTCTTACTAATCTTTGTCATTGACTGGCGTGCGCTGGCTGCCGCTGGCACTCGCTGCAATGTAGTCACCCCAGCCTATGTTCGCTTCAATTCTAGTCGCCTGCGGAAATTAGCGGAGAGTGCCTATTATGTCTGTTGGTATGAGGGTGCTGAGAAACTTTTCGTAAACATCGGCCCGGAACCAGATGTTGCTCAAGTCGCACGAAGCAGAAAGCAAGCAGAGATCGAGTTCATCGCAGCTGGTGGAAAGATCAAGGAAGAACTCAAGGATGAAAGCGAAACCCGCACCAAGGTGAGCGCCGCGATCAAGGAGTACATCGACGACTGCCGTGGCAGGCAAGGTAAATCAGGATATGGCCTGGCGAAAACGAGCGTTGACGCGTACAGCTATAGGCTTGGTTTTCTTAAGCAGTTCTCCGTGGTGGGAACTTAATATTGCTCTGGCGCGCATAGCCTGGCACCAGAACTCTTCCATGGCGATTGGAACTACTCCATCCTCCCTCAATGACAACACTTTGTGCAGTTTATTTATGCGCGAGCCCTAAGCATATGTTTGAAAGATTCTGAACAAACCACGGTGAACCGATTTCGCCGCCAGTTGCACCGCCCGCCAGACTCATAAAGACGTCCGGCGGGTTCAGGTCAGCATTACCGGGAAGGGGCATCCTCCTCGCAATGCAGCTCAGAAAATCCTACAACAAGGGCCAGTTTGGCGCGCTCGTATCTGATGGCTTCAAATTACGAGCAGCAGCCCGCTGTTGCAAGTCAGCGATATTTTCTTTAATTGGGATTTCTGCAGGACACACTGTGTTGCAGAGCCCGCACTGAACGCATTGGAAAGCTCCGGAGAATGCGGCTTGGCTAATGCGATCAGCCTTGTCTTCGGTATCCATAGCCCGCTGATAGATTTGCATCATTGCGCCTGGGCCGATGAAAGACTCCCAGCGCTTCTCTACTTGCAGTGCGGTACACACCGCGTAGCACGACATGCACTCTTTGCAGCGATTCAACGGGTTAAGAGTTTCCCACCAGAGCTTTGCCTCGATCGGTTTTGGCTTGACGATCGGGTCAAGAGTCTTGATCGAGACACTGGAGTTGAGGAAGCGGTCATACGTCTTGCTCCTGTCAATTACCAAGTCGCGCACCACGGGAAAGCCCTTCAGCGGCTCCAGTGTATGCTCCTTTCCCTCAGTCAGCGGCGCGAAGCAAGCCAATTTTGGTACGCCATCCACCATGACGCCGCAACGGCCGCAGCCACCGAACCGGCAGTTGTAGTCGAATCCGATCGATTCGATATACTGATTGATATAGCGAAGTGCTTTTAGTGCACTCAGCTGGCTAATGTCTTTGTCTTCGTACGGTACCGTATAAGTCTTGTAGTACGGCTCCTTATCAACGCTCGGATCAAACCGCTGTACTTTAATCGTGTATGTAGACATGAACTTAGCTCCTAAATCCGTTCCATTTATCTATCGCGTTAACATCGCTAAACGTGTACGTTCGGGACCCGCATATCTACGGGCAGCAGGACCTTTTTAACCTGCTCTGCGGGGAACACCGTATCTACAATCGGCGTCTTTGTGACCGTCCATTGGCCGTCCTTCTGCATCTTCACCCAGACGTTCGCCAACCAGTTGTCGTTATCCATAACCGGATAATCGGTGCGGAAGTGGAATGGCCTGGTCTCCTTGCGATACAGAGACCCGTAGGCAGTTCCAATCGAGCAGAGGAGCATGGATTCAACTTCCATAGCATTCCTCCAATCGCGGTTGAACTGCTTTGTCTTGTATGGCACGTTGATCCTAGGCAGGTCTTCCTTCTGAATTCTGAGGAACTCGTTCAGAGCGGCGGTCATGCCTTTCTCGTCGCGAATTAGAGAAAGTCCCTTATAGAACGTATCCTGGATCTTCTGGAACACTTCAGTCACCCGGATGGGGTTAGACGGAGTGTTCTCTAAAAGACCGTAGTTGCGATTAAGAACGTCCTGTATCGCCGCAACTGAAACCGCTGGCATCTTAATATTTGCGGCCTTTTCTGCCGCAAATTTTCCGGCTAAATGTCCCTGGGCGAACGAAATCATTGAAGTCAGCTCAGTGAGGTTATGAACAGCGCAGAACAGGCCTGGAATCTCGGTCTCCGTTGTGTGTGGGTTGATCTTGGGCTGGGCGCACGAGCCGTAGAACTCCGGTATGCACTCAACCAGCTTGTCATGTTTATATCCGAGTGCAGTCTCGGCCTCTCTCAAACGGTGACCATACAGAGTGTCTCCGAGATTGGTGTCGGTATACCAGCGCGTAACATCCATCATGATGCCGTTGCCGGAGCCATCACCAGGGGTACCGTCGCCGTGCATGATTTCCTTAGCGGAGGTGATGATAGCGCCGAGGAAGGCAGCGCCGGGATAAGCACTAAGCTTGGGATCCAAGAAGAATCCCTTTGCGACGTTCTCTCCCTTTTTGTTGTAGAGGACATCCCAGCTCTCGCCGTTCAACGCGGCTGCCATGGCGGGTTCGAGTTCGTTTCTCGCCTTCATTCGCGAACCGTAGGGACGGAACGCCTCCAGGTCTGCATGGAAGAATTCCATATCCTTCATTGCCAGTCCATGACGCATGAAGATTGCATGCCCTTCTCCCGTCAGTTCAGGACCGTTGATCGTGTAGCCAGTATTCCAGACGTAGCCGCCAGTCGCCATAACGACTGTCTTGGCGCGGAAAACGTGGGCTTCGCCGGTATAAAGGTTAATGCCCACACCCCCAGCAACGCTCCCGTCGGGAGCGCGAAGAATATCAACCACCATAGTGTTGTCGAATACATGCACTCCAGAATGAATGATGTGCTGTGCCTCGTGTCGTGCGCGATACTCATAGACGAAGGTGATCGGACCTCCGTCGTCCATATGTGCGACGTTCCCCTTATCGTTCCGCTGCTGAACTGTGCCGCACTGCTCCGCGAAGGCGATCGGGCGGCCTTCCTTAGTCGCCTTACAAAGCGCGAGATAATTCTCCTGGTCGATGATCCCGCTGCAATCGACCAGAAACGCCATGACCGAGTTCTTGACGTCGCCTTCATAGAACTCATTGGTGACGAACGTGTGGCCCCAAGCCATTCCCGATCCCCCCGAGTGGCCAGCAGGTCCCTTATCGATCATGCTCACGTTGAGACCAGCCTTCACCGCCTGCCTGGCTGCAGCCATTCCGGCGATGCCCCCACCGATGATCAGAACATCTGTATCATGGGTGATGTAGCTCCGATCTGTTTTTCCATTGTGCGTCTTTGTAGCAGCACTAGTCTTCCCATTGGATTCCTTCTTCGTATCCCCAAATGCTACCCCGCCCGATGCAGCCGTTGCTGCCGCCCCGAGCACAGCAAAGGCACTACCCCTCAAAAAATTTTTCCTTGTAATCCCCTTTTGCGGCTTTTGATCGCTATCTGTTACTTTCGATTTTTCATCGGCACTCATAATTACTTCTCCTTATTAAGTACGTGACACATCCTGCCATCACGCTAGTTCAAAGCTCTCACTTGTAATGCATTCGATCTGAGAGCAGCTCTGATTCCGTAAACCATCCATGGCTTAGGCTTATTTATCTACATATTGCTTGGTGGAATTGTCACAAAAATATTCTTTTTCGCGTCCGGGCCGCGACGAGCGAGTTGGCGCATGACTGTGATTCACAAAAGCCAAGTCTGGACCACCCTACTTAGCATCACTGTGTCGTCAGAGTAACCAGCGAGTGCTAAACCCCGCAATCAGTCCAGTTTCCCCGGAACGTGCTCCCAAGTCCTTGAAGATCTCTACAACTGGCATAAACTGGAGCCATGGCGTTGGCCAATATGAGTAGTTGATCTCCCATTCTTTTTCTGAGGTCAACCGTGTTGTGCCCAGCGAGGTAAGATGGTTGTTATATGCGCCCGATATCACATAATCGTGAAACCCAATGCTAATGAGATCCTTTGGACGTCCCGGAATTAGTCCTGGGAATTGCACCGCGGCAAGATACTCTTGGTTGAGCTTATTCAAATCCGAAGGGGTTAACGCAAACCCGAATCTGAGGTCGATGCCTTTGTTCGATTTTGCGACCGGTCTGAACAACGGTTGGTTAGCCATGAACGCCACGTTGTAGTTTCCGCTTTCGAATTTTTCGGTATTGAAGTTTTCGAATTTCGTTCCGTTGTAAGTCGCGCTAAACCTATATAAGCCCGCATACCGCTCGCGAGCTTCTTTTCTTATAATCGGCAACCCGCCGCTATATCCAACTTCGCTGTTCCAGAGTCCTCCGCCGTTAAATTTAAAATGATATCCGCCGGGATCGTTGTCGTATGGGCTTCGGTAACACGGCTTGGCCGGATTGAGGCATCCTGGGCCCACCTGCGCCATGTTCATCACGTAGAAATGATGCGGAAGATTCACTTTCACGACAGCCGCGGGTGTCGAGGCAGGGTCTGGCGTAAGTCCTGTCTGAAAGCGCGACTGAAGGTTATAAAGCAATTCATTGGTTACCCAGTTGTAGGTGTCAGGAGGAAAGTTCATTGTAAAGAAATCCATTCCTGCTATTTGACCAACAAACAAATTAACGTGTCCTTTGAAGAGGTCTTCTTGGACCCACCAAGAGTCCAGTCGGGTTACAGATGCGCTGAAGTATCCCTGGGCATCTGCAAGAGAACCGGTCCGCAAGATCATGGCCCCGCCGTTCTGCCATACGCCGGTAATATGGAATCGGGTATTCTTAACGCCAACAAGCTTGTTGAGATCGATGTCCAATGTGCCACGCACACGGCTAAAGCCGTCTTGCGTATACCTGTAGCCGCCGATCGGGTTTGCAAGCAGCTCGTTGAAGACCTGGAAATCGAAGTTCACACCATCTTGCTCTGCGAGTTTTCCCCGCAGTCCGCCCCATTCACCGAACATATGGGGTCTTGTAAGAAAAGATGAAGCCCCTGGCGACTCGACCGATGCCTCGTCGGAGACTGTTGAGTCCTGTGCCACGGCCATTTTCCCAAGTGCTACGCACGCTAGAAAAATGGCAATCATATAGATGGTCAGACCGGACCGTAAATGAAACCAAGTCCGTCTGGGCATTACATTTCCGCGATAATCAAATGAGTTCATATATTGACCTCCTTAGAGGAGTTTAAGATTCAATGCGCAATGCGTTACAGTCAGCTCTACGCTCCCCTGATATGAAAGCTCGTGAACCAGAGGAGCCCTCGGCAAGGTGACGTGCTACCTCGATGAGTTCCCGAGGACATACGTCACAAGCATTTGGATAAGCAGCTAACGGCTTTCATTTACGGAGACATACAGTATTCGTGCATGCTCGTTTCCGTACTAATGCACGTTGCTTGCCATCATGTTTGACCGCACTCTTAGCTGGTATCACTTGTTATATTTAAAGAGGATTTTGTGTGCGTTTTAAGATAAACATGCACGTTACCAGAGAGTATTCTCGTCAATAAAAGTGACGACCTTCAGTGTCACGTCGTCGGATTTGCGACGACGGTCGTCGCATTTTCAAAAGCGACGATTCTCCCTTTACTTGCAGGAGAAGTAACGCAACGGGATCTTAAATAACCTATGGCCAATTGAAGTTGTGCGATTTCTTGCTCCCGATGGAGAACCTGCATTAAAGGGGGCATCATTTGAATTTGTAGATGCAGGTGCGTGTAATCGGGCAGTAACTGCTTGCTTCGATCATCCATGGTGTGAGCGGGGAGTATTTTAGGGAAGCAATTGCCTATGCCGGACCAATCGCTGCCGGTGCCACCTTGACGCACCGCAGAAATCCTCGGCGATGGACTTAGGTTTTCTACCGAGTCCGCAGGGTGCGACGTAGTTCTATTAGGTCAGGAGTTGTTATGCCCAGGCGTTGTAATCTAGAGTTAAGTGTGGTTCTCTTCATGCCAAGTCGGATAGCTGCCTTTGAAATGAATCCTTTATTTTCCCGGAGGATCTTAAGAATATGCTCGCGTTCTATTTCTTGCAGATTGGCATCTGACGCTGAGCGGGGACGTTCATAGCTTGGCAACGCAGGAGAGCCCCAGTCCATTTCCTCAAGATACAGAGCCGATACCCTTAGAACCGAGCTTGGAGACAGAATCACCGCCCTTTCGATCACGTTTGCTAATTCCCGAACATTGCCAGGCCACTGAGCGCGCTCCAACATGTTCATGGTTTCCTTCGGCACAGACTCGATGGTTTTCCCCACTTGCGCTGCATACTTATTTACGAAGTGAGCCACGAGCAAAGGAATATCTTCTCTGCGTTCTCGAAGAGGTGGAATAACAATCGGAAAGACGTTTAGCCGATAATACAAATCGCTGCGGAATTGATGGTCGAGCATTCGCTGCTTAAGATGTTGATTCGTGGCGGCGATAAATCGGACATTAACCTGAATGGAGCGCGTTCCACCGACCCGCTCGAACTTCCGCTCCTGCAAGGCACGAAGAAGCTTCGGCTGTAGTTCGAGAGGCATTTCTCCTATTTCATCGAGGAAGAGTGTCCCATTGTGCGCCTGTTCGAGACGCCCAACAGTTTGCGCGTTAGCACCGGTAAAGGATCCTTTTTCGTGTCCGAAGAACTCACTTTCGAGCAGTTGCGCCGGGATTGCGGCGCAATTAACCTCTACAAGGGGCTGCGAACGCCGTGCGCTGAGACAGTGAATCGCGCGTGCGACCAACTCTTTTCCCGTTCCTGTTTCACCACATATGAGCACGGTCGCATCGGTTGAAGCTACGTTCTCGACCTGTGCCATCAACTCTCTTACCACCCTGCTCTCTCCGATAAACTCAAACACCGGGTCCGCTCTCCGGATACCTGGAACCAGATAGTGTTGTCTTTCGCTACCGGCGCTGGTGAGTTTTGCAATTTCCTGCGCTGAGAGTATGTTCTCAACCGCAATAGAGAGTTGCGAAGACATATCTGTTATTAGATGTTCGTTGCCGGGCGCATATGTGCCTCTATGGTTGTAGGAGACATCGAATATTCCGAGCATTTTCCCGTGCGCAAGTAACGGGACTGCAACTGTCGCGAGCGCTCTCTCGTTCGTCCAGATTCGCGATTCCGTACCTCTCCCATTCCGATTGGCCAACCTGGTAAATTGCACTCCATCAAGTAACACCGGCTTCTGCGAGGCAAATGCGGCGCTCGTCGGGTATCCATAGTCAATCGGACTGATTGTGCCGAGGTACTTCGATTCTGCACCGCTTTCCAAATCCAAAGCTACCCATCGAAACACCTTCGAATAGCTATCATGAAGAACGAGCGCGTATGAATCCGCACCTCCAGCCGGACGGAGAATCTGGGCAACTTCATGGAGCAGATCTCTGAAGCTCAATGTTTTGGCCACTGCGTTGTTTACATCGAGCAACACTCGCAGTCGGTTTCGCTCTTTTGAGAAACCTTTATCACAATTCTTCAACTGAGGTGGAGTCCGCCATAAGTCCTCCAATAAAGGTGCAATCAGCAAGCCCACTTCTTGAAGGAAGAGTGTGTCCTCGGATGTGATGCAAGCTGAAGGCCGGCGCATGAGAAGGAGCATTCCCAGCTTACGCTTCTTAGTAATGAGAGGAACGAGAATACAGGAGGCATTCGCCCTTGGCTCGGCGAGCAAGTCTGTGGCTTCCGATTGAGCAGTAGCGTGGCAGAGATACTGAATGAAGCCTTCCGATAAACCGAACTTGCGCGCAGCCTCCTCAATACATGCAGACTGTGAAGCGCTATAAAGCCTGACGTGGCCCAGGATAGGCTCTTTTAGAAGTATGTAAACTTGTTCGAACTGAAGAGCAGAACGCAGCACTTCGTCAATGCAAGTGGCAACACGCGGAATGGCGTCGCACTGGGCGATCGCTCCACAGAGATGGTGGAGAATCGCAAGGCGCGAAGCGTTGTCAAGACGGGTAGGCATTGCGCAAGCATTCCACTTTGTATTATCGAGACGTAAAGTAACACGTGTGTACTCCCGGTTCAATGCTTAAGCGCTTCGAATAACTTTTACTGTATTTTTCGACGATATTCCGTCGCTTTTGCCCGAAGCGTCGATCAATGCGGTCCCTGCAGTCCCGCCAGACATGGCGAGTGACGATCTTCATGCGGTTGCGGCTGCGGGTGCAATGGCGGAGCATCGGGCAGCCATCGTGAAGACTGTATTCCCAAACCTTACCGCCGAGTACATTGGGCAAAACCAAAGGCCAGTCGAGAAGATCATCCTCACTTCTGACCAACCCGGCTTGCCCTCCTATCGCCGTGACCTTGGCACTGTAGATCGAGCGCATCTGATTCTCCTGCCTATGCGTTGTGAGCACCAGGGATGTTTCTTCAACTCTCTGCGCTTTACCGTCTCAAGAAGATCTTGTGGCTCCCAACAGTCCCCGCACGCGAGGACTGTTGGGTTCGTTTTGTGCCTGCCCGCCGACTTATCGGCCGACAAACAGGAAATATTGGCGTTTAGAAGTCCACTACCGTGCCGTTGTAGCAGCACTGGTAGATCTTCTTGATCTCCTCCAACGTGGGCTTGCGCGGGTTGGTGCCGGTGCAGGGATCGGCGAGGGCGTGCGCAGAGATCGCGTCGAGCTTCGCGTCCCAGTCCTTCTGACTGATGCCGTATGCCTTGAAGCTGGGTTCGATGCCTACAGAGCTACCCAAGACGGCCACGGCTTGCGCGAACTCCTCGGCGGTCTTCTTACCCAACAACTGCGCCAGTTGCTCGTACTTGCCGGTAGCGCGCGAGTTGAAGCGGATCACGTTGGGCATGAGGATGGTATTGGCGCGTCCGTGCGCCACCCCGAAGGTTCCACCCAACTGATGCGACATCGAGTGCACGATCCCGAGGATGGCGTTTGAGAAAGCGATGCCGCCCAGGCAGGAGGCGTCGTGCATCACCTGCCGTACTTCAAGATTCGAGCCGTCAGCCACCGCCTTGGGCAGGTTCTCGAAAATGAGTTTGACCGACTCCACGGCCACCGCGTCGCTGTACAGGCTGGCCAGGACGGCGACGAAGGCCTCGACATCGTGCGAGAGCGCGTCCATGCCGGTGTTGGCCGTTATATGCGGCGGCATGCTCAGGCACAAATTGGCATCGACAATGGCCAGGTCCGGGCAGATCTCATAGGTGACCACGGGATGCTTGATACCCGTGTCGGTGTCTGTGATGATGGCCGCGCAGGTGACCTCGGTGCCGGTTCCGCTGGTTGAGGGAATCGCCACAAAGTGCGCCTTGTTGCGCAGCGGCTTCACCGTGAACGGCTGGCAGATCTGCTCGAAGGTCGTATCCGGATACTCGTAGAAGATCCACATTGCCTTGGCCGCGTCGATGGCCGAACAGCCGCCCAGACCGACGATAACATCAGGCTCTTCGCGGTTAAAGACCTCAAGGCCGCGCTTGACAGTTTTGACCGAAGGATCAGATTCAACGCCGTCGAATACCACCGAAGCAATGCCTGCTTCCTTGAGCAGCGCAATTGCCTTGTCGACAAAGCCAAACTTCTTCATGGAACCGGCACCGGTAACGATGACGGCCTTCGTGCCTTTGACGGTCTTCAAGTTCTCAATCGAGCCTGGACCGTGGTATGTCGTACGTGGAACGATGAAGGAAGACATGTATTTTTCCTCGCTTGCGGAATATTGACTTTAAGATTAAGAAAAGGACGGCGACTTCTCGGATTACGCCTCCGAGTTCCGCCCTCGTGCGCGCGCACTCGCCGTCGGACTATGATGAGCCTGGACAGAGACATCAAGACCAAACTGCGCGGGAGAACGGAATCCATAGTGTCACGCGAGTGGAGGCGAATCCAATGAAAAGACCTGACTGGATGATAGTTTTTTTCTATGAAGAGCGGGACTGGTTTAGCGTGCGCCGGACACTGCGCTACATAGCCGTTCCACTACCCCTTCGCAATGCGCCACTTCCATGAAGCACTGCACCCGATACTCGGGCCGCGCACGCTTCGCGTCCGGCGGCACTAGAAATCCGACAGTGCGGAAATATCCCGGCTGGCAGAACGGAACGGAACGCAATCCGCTGTCTTCAAGCATCCGCGCTACCGACTCCGGCAGCACGCTCGACCATTGTCCCGACATCAGGTGATCGCGTAGCACGGCGAGCGAATTGGTCTCCATTACCTGCCCCGACCGGGGCAGCGCGGCCAGGTCGCCCGGCAGCGGCGAATCGGCCAGCAGGCAGAGCGGGAGCGTCATCATATCGGCAGCCTTCACGCTGCGATGCTGCGCGCCGAGGCTTGACAGCACTGCAACATAACGCTCCTGGAAGAGCGGGAACGTCCGCACACGCGGCGGTACTGCTTCGCTGATTTGCGCCAGTGCGAGATCAATGGTGCGCTCCGACAGCACCTGCGGCAGCTTGTCTTGCGCATAGGTTTGGATCGTCAACCGCACATTGGGATAGCGTTCGCCAAAGGCAAGCGAGATGGGCGAGATAAGCGTTGCCGTGTCGGCAACGATGCCCACGTGCAGCACCCCGGTAACTTCCTGCTTCAGGCTTTGAATCTCAGCCCGCAGACGCCGGCAGTCCTCTTTCATCTGCCGCGCCCAGCATAGGACGACTTCTCCCTCGGCGGTAAAACCTTCCAGGTGCTGTCCTCTCTTCACAATCAGCACCCCCATGTCTTCTTCCAATTGTTTGATGCCCGCCGAAAGCGTGGGCTGCGAGACATGACAGACCCCGGCGGCGCGGCCAAAATGCCGCTCCTGCGCCAACGCGAGAAGATACTCGTAGTTGCGGATAATCATAGGCTCACGCGTGTGTACCCTATATTACCCAACACCAAGCCAATGTTGCCAGACTCGACAGGTTGGAGGGGTTGGAAGCCCGCTTCCTTCCAGGCTGCAAAAACTCATCAACCCTCGTCCAACCATAGAAGCAGATCATCAAGCAATTCTGCTTGATGACTCGAAAGGCTTTCCGCCATTGTAGGCTTGAGCGTGTACGCGCAGGCGGTCACAGCGGCCAAGCGCCAGGCCCGGTCAGGTCCTTACGCCTGTTGCGGGGGAGTTGATGAACCTCTGCTATGAAGAACCGGCAGAGGCTGTTGACTGATGAGCAGTGGAAGTTGATAGAGCCGTTGTTGCCTGCGCCAAGACTGCGGCCGGGCCGGGGCCGCTCGATGCTGGCCAAGTGGGTCGGGACAGACGAGTTATTTGTTGGAACCGCTGATCGAAGTACTTCGGCGCTACGTCATCTCCGTCAACAAGCTTCATGGCGACGACACGCCGATTCCAGTACTCGCGCCTGGCAACGGCAAGACCAGGACTGGAAGACTCTGGACCTACGTTCGCGATGATCGCCCTGCCGGCGATCGCCGCGCCCGCTGTGTGGTTTGCTTATTCTCCTGAGCGTAAGGGCGAACATCCCCAACAGCATCTGCGCGGGTTTCGCGGATTCTTACAAGCTGACGCCTACGCTGGTTTTAACAGGCTGAACGCAACGCATCGCCTTGTCTGTAAGCGTCATTCCCCTCAGACCCGGCGTCGGCGTACACTGCTCCCCATGAACAAGGCCATCATCGGAATCACCCTATTGCTGACAATCGCCGCGAGTGCGGAGGGGCAGAATCGTCCGGTGGCCGATTGTTCGGATATAACTGTACTCGACTTCAAGAATGCGACAGTGATAGCGACCGGGCGAACCTTTGCCTTTCAAGATGGCAAGGCATACAACTCTGACACCCCCGGCAACGAAAAGTCCGACTGGGAGGCAACAATAGAAAAGGATACGACGGTCAGTCCGGCCCCTGGAGTCAAGACTCGGTTCTTGCTGATTGACGACTCGCACCTGACCGGAACAGGGTCATGGCTGTACCTTATGGGGTTCCGGTGTGAGCCCTCGAACTCCCATTCACTCATCGGACGCTTGCACAATGTTTTTGAGATGAGGAAATCCATAGCGTCGCGGAATGGAACATTGTGAACCACCCACATTCATTAAAGAACAGCCTTCCTTCGGCTTGAGTGGGTGACCAGCTCACTCCCCCTCTCTCCCTCTGTCGTATCGCCTCTGCTCTGCTCCTGCCCCTGTATAATCAATCTCGATAGCGTTGGGATCGGGGGATCGCCGCCCGCAGTGCTTACGCCGGCTTGCCGGAGAGTGCGTTGCGAGGGGAGGAAAGTCCGAACTCCACAGAGCGGTGTGCCGGATAACGTCCGGGAGTGATGGTTTCAAGACCATCCGACGGAAAGTGCCACAGAGAATATACCGCCTCGCAAGAGGTAAGGGTGAAAAGGTGCGGTAAGAGCGCACCGGGCGTTCAGTAATGAACGTTGCATGGCAAACCCCACACGGAGCAAGACCAAATAGGGACGGAGTGACTGCAATGCGCAAGCATTGCAATTCTGCGAGTCGGCTCGGTTCGCCAAACGTTCGGGTAGGTCGCTTGAGCGGCGTGGTAACGCGTCGCCTAGACGAATGATCGCCGCGGCAGCAATGCCGTACAGAATTCGGCTTACAGATCCCAACGCTGTTCTGAATCTTTTGAACCTCACGCAGTCAGAGTGCTCTCGCCCTTGATTCCGCAGAGGCATACGAAGCATCTATAAGCCATGACAGAAACCGCACTCGCCGCTGAACAACTGACACACCAACAGAAACTGAATCAGCTCGCCGAGGTTGCCGTCCACGTAGGACTTGCTCTCGAACCCGGACAGGAGCTACTCATTACCGCATCGATTGATGCGCAACCGCTCGCACAGCGCATCACCGAGCAAGCCTATCGTGCCGGAGCTTCACTGGTCACCACTCTCTACACCGACGACGAAGCAACACTCATGCGCTATCGTTTTGCCCCGGACGAAAGTTTCGACCGCGCTCCCAAGTGGCTCTACGACGGCATGGCCGCAGCCTTCAAAAGCGGAGCCGCGCGCTTGGCCATCACTGGCGCCAATCCATTGCTGCTCTCCAATGAAGATCATGAGAAGGTGGGACGCGCCAACCGCGCCGTCTCCCAGGCCTATCGTCCCGCGCTTGAATTGATTACCCGCCACGAAATCAACTGGACAATCGTCGCCAGCGCCACGCCCTCCTGGGCCGCCGCCATGTTCCCCAACGATTCTCCCGACATTGCCATCTCCAAGCTGTGGAACGCGATTTTTGAAACCTCGCGCATCAATACCGAAGATCCCATTACCGCATGGCGATTGCACGACACCGAATTGCAAAGGCAGGCAGCGCGTATGAATGAAAAGCGCTACGCCGCCCTGCAATACCGCGGCCCCGGAACCGACTTCCGTCTCGGACTCGCCGACGACCATCTCTGGATGGGCGGGGGCACCACCTCCGGCAACGGACTCTACTGCATCGCCAACATCCCAACCGAGGAAATTTTCACCACGCCCCACAAAGACCGCGCAGAAGGAACCGTCACCGCCACCAAACCTCTCTCCTATCAGGGCACGATGATCGAAGGTATCCAGGTACGCTTCAAAGACGGACGCATAGTCGATGCACACGCCACCCGAGGTCAGGAAGTTCTCGAAAATCTGATCAACACCGACGAAGGCGCGCGGCGTCTCGGCGAGGTGGCCCTTGTGCCGCATTCCTCACCCATCGCCAGCAGTGGACTCATCTTCTTCAACACGCTTTTCGATGAGAATGCTGCCTCTCACATCGCGCTCGGCCAAGCCTACAGCAGTTGTGTGCGCAATGGAGACAAACTCAATCCCGAACAACTCGCCGCCAAAGGAGCAAACGAAAGTCTCATCCACGTTGACTGGATGATCGGCTCTGAGAAGCTCGACATCGATGGCATAACTGCTTCGAATGTTGTCGAACCTCTCATGCGCCACGGCGAGTGGATCTAGAGTGGTTCCATTCCTTGTTTACAAGCCTGCGGTAGAGTCTCCCTCTACCGCAGCTCCACCACAATCGGTGTGTGGTCCGAAGGCTTCTCCTGCCCGCGTGGTCCCTTGTCGATCTCACATCGTTCCAACCGTCCCGCCAGCACCGGAGAGAGCAGGAAGTGATCGATGCGAATCCCGCGATTATTCTTGAACGCCTCACGAAAATAATCCCAGAACGTGAAGCATCCACCCTCCCCCGGATGCAGCTTTCGGAACGCATCCGTGTACCCCATCTCCAGCAGCGCGCGATACACCGCCCTGGGCTCTGGCTGAAACAGCGCATCCTTCGCCCACGAAGCAGGGTTATGGCAATCCATGTCTTCCGGAATCACGTTGAAGTCCCCGCCCACCAGCACCGGAACATTCTCATCGCGCCACATGCTCATTTGCTTTTTCAGCCGATCCATCCACGCCAGCTTATAAGCGAAGTTCTCGCTCCCCACCGGATTCCCATTCGGCATGTACACGTTCACAATCCGAATGCCGTCGATCACCGTCTCCAAAAAACGCGCATGGCTATCCTGGGCATCGCCACTCAGAGTCGTGCTGATCGTCTCTATCGGCAAGCGCGACAAAGTAGCAACGCCGTTATAAGCCTTCTGCGTCACCGCCACGCTCTCATATCCCAGTTCCTTGAACACTTCCGCCGGAAACTCCGTGCCCTTCAACTCCTGCAACAGCAGTACATCCGGTTGACACGCACTCAGCCACGTCTTCACATGCTCCAGACGCGCCCGAACCGAATTCACATTCCAGCTAGCTATTTTGATAGCGATCTCTCCAAATGAACTTGTCTTCTTCCATTCGCTTAATGCACTTCTGTATAGAGAATGGTCGTGCTCTCTCTTCCGTTGCCACGGTGTCCCATATATGACAACGTCGGCGGCAGTTGGCCCACTCAACGCTCCTTTCGTTGATTGGGGTGCCTAACCTTAATTCTGAGGTTTCTGATCAGCGCTTCTTGTGCTCGGCCACTACCTGCTCGTACACATCGAGCATTCTGCGCACCGATGCTTCCCACGAAAAACGCTGTGCCTGTTCAATCCCGGCGGCCTTCATACGCTCGCGCAAGCACTGGTCGGTCAGTACGCGCTGCAACGCGCGGCTAATCTCAAAAACGTTCTCGGGATTCACCAGCAGCGCCGCGTTTCCCACCACCTCGGGCAGCGCGGAAGTGTTCGACGCCACCACCGGAGTCCCATGCGCCATCGCCTCCAGAGGCGGCAGACCAAAACCTTCATACAGCGACGGAAAGACGAACACCTTCGCCATATCGAAGAAGATGCGCAGCACGTCAATCGACACATAGCCAAGGAAACGGACATCGTGCTGCATTCCGCTGCGAATCACCGCCCGCCGTATGTCAGGATTCTTCGAGACCTCATCGCCGATGATGATCAGCTTTAGATCCGGAAACGCGCCCTCCTTCGCCAACTCCGCCTTTAGCGCCGAGAACGCCTCGATGATCCGAGCCACATTTTTGTGCGGACTAATGCGCCCGGCATAAAGCAGGAAGGGAGAATCCACCTGGTAGCGCCCCCTCACCATCTCCTGTTCTCTTGCCGTCGAGTGCCCACGCAGAAACGTTTCATCCAGCGCGTTGTACACCACTTCAATCTTTTCCGGCTTCACATTGAAGTAGCGGCCCACATCGCGCTTGGTAAAGTTCGACACCGCAAAAATTCTTGCCGCGCGATGCATCACCTGCCGCGTCATGTACGAGTGCAACATCCGGCGCATCCCGTTATTGGTCCGCGCCCTGTACATATAATCCAGCAGATCGTGCACGGTAACGACATAAGGGACGTTCGTCATCAGCGGACGCCAGGAAACGTGCGGCAAATGAATCAGGTCCACCTCTTTCGAGGCGATCACCCTGTGCATCTCCAGATAGGTCGCGAATGTCGCTTCGGGATTTTGCAGAGGAAGTAGATGAAAATTTTCCGGCAGCGCCCCCAATTGTTCGAAGCGCGCCGCAGCGCCAACCAGAAAATATTCGTTCACCGAATCGATGTTGCCAAGCGTCCGAACAACGTTCCGAATGTAGGTCGCAAGACCGAACTCATACATCCGCCGAATGTCGATCGCAATGCGCATGCGATAAGTGTACCCGCACCGGAGGTAGTCACAACCTCGGAATGCTCCTCTTTTGTAACCGACGATTAACCAGTCCGACAACCTTCAGCTGGCCAAGGCAGTTACGAAGGGATTAATGTGACGTGCCCGCCCGCGCACCGGAGCTCCAAGCCAGCACACATATATGGGCGGGGCCTGGCGCCGCGCCGGGAGTGCCCGGAGCCGCCGCCGCTATTACGGCGAGCGTAGGGAGCGGAGGCACAACCGAGTCTCGCGCCTTTGTTTTTTCGGTGAGACGAATACTTGCCCAGCCCCGCACCCATAGCGGGGCTGCTGTTTTTGCAACGAACTGGCGCTGGCCGCGAGCACCACAACCCCCACCGAGGCGCTCTTCGGTTACACTTCCCTTTCCGGCTTCCTCTATGTCGATTTCATTGCTGGCGCAATTTGTTAAACAGACGGCGCTCGACGAGGGATTCTCCCTTTGCGGCATTGCACCGGCTGCGCCTCTGCGCGAGCTCGACTACTTCCCTGCCTGGATTGAAGCTGGCTACCACGGGGAAATGGAATACCTGGCAAAGACCAACGAAGCGGGAGAGCTGCGGAGAGCAGCACTGGCCAACGTCGCTCCATGGGCTCGCTCCGTGATTGTGTGCGCGGCAAATTACAACTCGGCTACGCCTTACTCGACTGAGTGTGACGATCCGGTGCGCGGATGGATTTCGCGTTATGCGTTTATTGAAGCGGACTATCACGAGCTGCTGTTGAAGCGGCTGCGGCGCATTGAGGCACGCATGGTGGAGCGCATCGTCGATGATGGTCACGCGGCACCGCGCACCTGGTGCTATGTCGATACCGGTCCGGTGGTGGAGCGCGTACTGGCGCAGCACTCGGGAATTGGATGGACGGGCAAGAACGCCTGCATTCTCAATCAGCAGCTTGGCTCGTGGCTTTTTCTGGGAGTGATTCTAAGCTCGCACGCGCTGCCTCCCGATCTTCCAGCAGCCGACCGCTGCGGAAGCTGCACGCGTTGCCTGGACGCCTGCCCGACAAATGCTTTTCTGGGGCCGCACAAGTTGGACGCAACACGCTGTATCTCCTATTTGACGGTTGAGCAGCGTGGGGCGGTCCCGGAAGAGTTGCGCGAAAAAATGGGGCGGCATCTCTTTGGCTGCGATATTTGCCAGGACGTTTGCCCGTGGAATCGCCGAGCCCCAGTCTCAACCGATCCTGCGTTTATCCCGCGTACCGAACTCGTCAATCCCTCACTGGAGTGGATTTCAGGTATGAACATGGAGGAGTTCCGGCGGATCTTTCGAGGATCTCCTGTAAAGCGCGCGAAGCTCACGGGATTGCTGCGTAACGCTGCGATTGCAATGGGAAATAGCGGAGATCGGAAATACCTGAATCGCTTGCGCGAGCTGGCGCACCACCCGGACTCGGCCGTAGCCGAACACGCGCGCTGGGCGATTGCAGGATTGGAGGCGACACCGGATGCCGACGCCACGCCATAGCTGGGCGACCCATGACAGGATCGAGGCCGATCCGATTTATGCCAGCCGCCTATTCTCCCGGCGCTCGATCGATGTACGCGCACGCCTGGTGGCGATGCACTCCGGAGGAGAGCGCATGGTCGTCCACGCACGTACCTGCGACCTCTCGCGTAGCGGTGCCGGATTGACGGTTACACGCGAGCTGCCGTCCGGCGTTGAGGTGATCCTCTACTTGCAGCTTCCCGGCCACGAAAGTCCGCTCTGCCTGCAGGCAGTCATCATCCGGCGCAAGGGATTTCGGGTTGGACTTCAATTTGTACGTCCCACCCCGGAACAGCGCCTGCTGCTGAACGAACTCTGCTACCACTGAATTCGAGCGGACAGCATCCAAAGGAATTGTCCGATGATCTTCGGCTGATAAAGGAGAAAGCTGCGATGCGTGCGCGATGGTGGTTCCTGATACCGTTGCTTTTGCAGTGGACATCCGTATCAGCCGCCCAGCAATGGTTCTCCGTTCAAACCGATCACCTCGTGAGCTACTCCGATGGCAACGACCGGGGGGCACGCGAGGCAGCGTTGCGCGGCGAACAGATTATCGCCGTCTTCGGCCAGGTCTTCCATCGTAAGGACCTGACGCTGTCCACGCCTCTGCGCGTGCGCGCAACACACGTTGCGAATGCGACAAGCAAGGACGTGCTGGTGCGCACCCCGATGGCAAACATTGTGACCGTCGATCTTACGCAGCCAGATCCTTGGGAGCCGGCGACGAAGGCAATCGCCAGCCTGACGTTGGAAGATAACTACCCGCGAGCACAACCATGGTTTGACTCCGGGATCACCAGCTATCTTGGCGGAGTGCGATTCACCGGCGAACAGATGCGACTCGGAGCCTTGCCTCCAGGGATCGTTCTGCCACATGGTGAAGAATGGATTCCGCTGGGGAAAGTATTCCAGCTCAACGACCCCTCACCTCTGACGGCGGCACAGCGCCAGAGCTTTGAGGCCGAATCATGGGCGGCCATTCGATGGTTGATCGAGAGCAGCCGTCTGGCGCAGGCGGGCGTTTATTTGAATGCCGTGCAGTCGCGAGGAGCGACCCCGGAGCGGGCGATGGCCGAGGCATTCTCGATGGACTTCGCCGACCTCGACCGCGAGGTGCGCGAATCGCTGGCGCAAATTTCCGCAAAGAACATGCCCGCACCACGCGTGGATAGCAGCCTCTTCAAGTCGCAAAAAGTTTCCGCCGCGGACATGCATGTGTTGGAGGCGAGCCTCTCTCTCTTCGGATCAGAATCGGACGGCACGCTGCATCAACTGGTAGCGTTCATGCGCCAAAATCAGGAGAATGCGGCGGCGCATCGCGCGCTGGCATGGGCTTTCCTGCTTCGCCACGATCTGGAAAACGCGGTAGAGCATATTCGCCGCGCACTGGCCTTGGATGATTCCGACGCATCGATGCACTACCTTTACGCGCGGTGGGTGAATCAAGGCGAGGAAAACACAATCAAGGTGGAGTCTGCGCAAACCCGCATGGGCACTGAACTGAAGGCCGCGCTGCAACGTGATCCGCGCTATGCCGCCGCGATGGAACTGCTGGGGCTTGCGGAACTGAGCGATGGCGCGGTGAAAGCTGCAGAGGCAAATCTGCGGCGCGCCTCGGCCCTGAGTCCGCGCAACAGCCGCTATTACCTGAATCTCGGGCGAGCCCATGAGGCGGCTGGCAATCTGGAGGCTGCGCGCAATCTCATCCTGTACGCGCGAGCGGGAGGAGATTCCGCGATCTCACGCGATGCCGATGAGTTGTTGAACCAACTGGGCAAGCAGAAGAAACAGCAGAAGCAATGGGAGGCGATGGGGATGCATGCCGACGCTGCTGTCGATCCCAACGCCAAGCATAGTAGATACGACAACCTGCACGAGGCCATCGAAGAGGAAGAACGAGCCGAGGCCCAGTCCAGAAGCAAGAGCCCAGCACCGCGGGATGACAAACGAAAAATCGAATATCTGAAGGGACACATCGTCAGGGTGCAGTGCAGTTCACCTCCGAGTGCCGACTTGACGGTGAATTCCGCCGGACAAATCTGGCAGATGCACGTTGCCGATCGCAACGTGATTGTCCTGATCGGCGTGGACCACTTCGATTGCGGATGGCACGACGCCGCAGTATCGATCAACTACAAACAGAGCGGGAAATTGCGGGGCGATCTGATATCGCTGGAAGCAGATTGATGAGTGTCGATGAAAGAATCTGCTGCAAGAAAATGGCCCTCCGGGGGAATGAGGGCCGATTTAAGATGACTAAGATTACCCGCGGCTAACGTTCTGAGCCTGCAAGCCTTTTGGTCCCTTTACACACTCGAACTCGACGGTCTCGCCTTCGTTCAAAGTGCGATAGCCATTTTCTTGAATAACAGAATAGTGAACAAAGACATCTTCACCCGTACTGCGCTGAATGAAGCCATAACCTTTTGCGCCATTAAACCACTTAACCGTACCCTTTTCTTTCACGATAGACTCCTTTCACATCTCGCAAGAGAAACAGTGATCACGCGGAACCGCGATGCAGCCAAAGACCATCTGCCAAACAAATCCGGATTCCAGCATCTTTTCAAGCTTCACGGCCACCGGGTCGCGATGCGTAAAAGATGCTGGAATCCGGATTCGACTGCCAAATCGACTGCCAACTGCACATCAACTTCTTCCTTCACTGCGCCGCAATAACCACCGCTTAGAACAACATTTAAACGGCAATTCAAAGAGCATGGCATATTTACAGCAACTTACATTGCTTGGCAAGCAAATGTTGCAGCAGGTGAAGAAATAGTGAAAACCCAGCTAAAAATGCGAGATTTGTGAAACGTAGTGCATCGGAATGCGCGGAACTCAGGTGTTTCCAGAGGCGGTGCGGATGATCGAGGTGAGCTGAATTCGCTACAATGGTTCAGAGACATCATGACAAGCGAAACAACATCTCCAGGAACGGCGACCGCCGTGGCCGTCGAAGTATCTGCGGCCAAGAACGATCCCATTCAAGAACTGCGCACCTCCATGCTGCAAACTTTGCGGCGCAATGGCATGTCCACGCTGAAATATCTGGGCACGACGGAAGTGCATACGTATGCATTTTCAGTGGCTGCGAATGCGATTCTGTCGTTCTTTCCGGCGGCGGTCTTGCTGCTGACGATCAGCCGTCGCGTGTTTCATTCGCCCGCGATGGTGAAGGCGATCAAGCGGATGTTGGTGGCGTATCTGCCGGACAATCAGTCGTTCATCGTCTCAACGGTGGACTCGATGTCGGCAACGCACAAGATACAACTGGTATCGATCGTGATGCTGTTTATCAGTTGCACGGGTGTGTTTGAACCGCTGGAAGTGGCGCTGAACTCGGTATGGGGATTCAAGTCCCGCAACTACCTGATGAACCAGGTTGTGTCGCTGGGACTGGCTTTGGGATGCGGTGTGCTGGCGTTGTTGAGCGTGGCGGGGACGGCGGGCGTGTGGGCTCCGGCAGCGGAGGCGCAGGTCTGGTTGAGCAATCACATTGGGACAGGCTTCGTGTACTCGATCATCGACAAGGTGAATGTCACCATTCAATTTGTGGCTCTAAAGGCATTTGGGATGATCGCAAGCGTCACGATCTTTTTCCTGATTTACTGGCTGCTGCCGAATGGCAAAGTGCCGTATCGAGCGGTGCTACCGTCAGCAATTATTACGGGCTTTGCGTGGGAAATCTCGAAGTTGCTTTTCGTGGCGTGCTTGCCGTTGCTGGATTTTCATGAGGCCTATGGGCCGTTCTCGGTGTCGGTAACGCTGATTTTCTGGTCGTTTTTCTCAGGGTTGCTGCTGCTGGCGGGAGCGCATCTATCGGCACAGGACATACGAACGGCGGAAAGACAGTCTCTGATGACTCCGGCAGCGGAGAAGGAGACGATTCACCAGTAAGATAATGGTTTTTCGGTAAAGAAATAACTAGTTCGTCATGAGTTGTGCGGGCTTTGGGAAGATTGATTGGAATGACAACAGGCACCCCTTGCGGGGTGCCTGTTGCGTTAATGGTGGTTTTCTCGTGCGGGAAAATCGATTGCTGGTTGAGAGGCTTTGGACCACGCTGGATATTTCAGCAGTACTGGGGTCCTTCGCTTCGCTCAGGATGACCCTTCAAAACACAAGCAAAAACAGGAGCAAGTTCAAAAGCAAAAGCAGGAGCAAGTTCAAAAGCAAATGCAGGAGCAGATCAAAAGAAAATCCGGCGGCTTACTCCGCGGCTGGAGGAGCGTCGTGGGGATGCTTGCCGGGAGTGCCGATGAACCAGTCGATCCAGTCGGTGACGGTCTTGTACCAGAGCTGAGAATTCTGCGGTTTGAGGACCCAGTGTCCCTCGTCGGGGAAATAGAGCATGCGGCTGGGGATCTTGAGGCGCTGCAGGGTGGTGAAGAGCTGGAAGCCTTCGCTCACGTCGAGACGGTAGTCGAGCTGTCCGTGGACGACGAGGGTTGGGGTTTTGAAGTTGGAAGAGGCAAGGGCGGGCGACCATTTGCGATAGAGGTCGCGGTTGGACCAGGGCGTGCCCTTGAATTCCCACTCATTGAACCAGAGCTCTTCGGTGGTGCCGTACGCAGACTCGGGATTGAACATGCCGTCGTGCGAGACGATGCATTTGAAGCGGTCGCTGTGGCCGAGAATCCAGTTGGCCATGTAGCCGCCGTAGCTGGCTCCGAGAGCGCATTCGCGGTCGCGGTCGATGAAGCTGTATTTGCGCTCGGCTTCGTCGAGACCGAGCATGAGGTCCTGGAAGGGACGTCCGCCCCAGTCTCCATTTACGTCGTCAACGAACTGCTGGCCGTAGCCGGTGGAGCCGCGCGGGTTGATCATGACGACGACGTAACCGGAGGCGGCGAAGAGATTGGGATTCCAGCGGAAGCTCCAGTCGTCTCCCCAGGCACCCTGCGGGCCGCCGTGGATGAGGAACTTGACGGGATACTTCTTGGACGGATCGAAGTCAGGCGGTTTGACGATGAAGCCCTGCACCCGTTTCTTCTCCGAGCCGGTGAACCAGAACCACTCGACGGGCTGCATCTGGACTTGCGAGAGGACGGCATCGTTCATGTGAGTGAGCTGAGTGGCGGCATCCGGACTGGTGACGGGAGCGGCGGATGGAATGGTGAACAGCTCGGTGGGGAAGCGGACGGAATTGCGGGCGAAGAGCAGGGTCTTTCCGTCGGGAGTGGGCGTGGGCGAATCGTTGTAGCCTCGAACGATTTCGCGGGGCTGTCCGCCGGTAATGTCGATGCTGTAGATGGGAGACTCGCCGGCGTCGCCGGCGGTGAAGTAGAGCTTGGAGGAGTCGGGCGCCCAGGCGATGGATTCGATCCAGCGGTCGAACTTCTCGGTGAGGTTCGTGATGTTGCCGGTGGCTCGCTCGATCAACTGGAGACGGAAGCGGTCGCTCTCGTATCCGGCGCGGAACTGCGAGCGGATGGCGATGTACTTGCCATCGGGCGAGTATATGGGCGTTGAGTCGGAACCGTGATTTTCGGCAGTGAGGTTGCGAGGGTGAGCGTCGGAGTCGATCAGGGAGAGGACGAATACATCGCTATTTGTCGATGTAGCCTGCAACTCATCGAGGTTGCTGGTGAAGACGACTTCGCGGCCGAAGGGGGAGAACTGGTATTGATCCTGTCCGCCGAGGGAGAAGGGCGGAACGTCGTGAGGGCCGGGAGTGAGGTCGCGGGCGGTGCAGGCGGCAGTGCAGGTGGCATCGATGAGGAAGAGGTGGGAGCGTTTGCCGTTGTCGTAGGCGCTCCAGTGACGGTACATCAACCGGTCGATGACCTTGGCCTTGACCTTGGACTTCTCGGTGGCGGCGTCTCTGGCTTTGTCGCATGCATCGTCTTTGCATTGAGGCCAGACGGAGGAGAGGAAGAGAACCTGCTTGCCATCAGGGGACCAGAGGCCGCCATCGGCTTCGGTCGAAATGCCGGTGAGCTGGCGCGGAGAGCCGATGAGGGTTCCGGTCTCGGGGTGGAAGTCCTGTACATAGAGTTGAGAGAGGCCGTTGCGGACGGCGGTGAAGAGAACCTGTTTGCCGCTGGGTGAGAAGCGGAGACGGTCCTCGGTTCCCTGCCCCGGTTCGGTGAGGCGATGGGCCTCGCCTCCGGTGAGAGGGACGATCCAGAGGTGCGACTTTTTGGTGTTGTCGGCTAGCGAGACGTCCACGGCGGAAAAGGCAGCCCAGTGTCCGTCGGGGGATAGGGTGAAGTCGCCGACGCGCTTGAGGTTCATCATGTCCTCAAAGGTGAATGGGTGCTTTTGGGCGAAGGCGGAGAGAGAGGCGAGGAGGACAAGAGCAATGAGCGAGCGGCGCAGCATTCGAGGCTTCTCCAGAGTGGGAAAGAGAAAGTGTATCGCATGGAGGGGATGAGAGCTAACAACAACGTCAGGAGCAAGAGCAAAAGCAACGGCAAGGACAAATCCTGGAACGCGCTTCGCGCGGCGTCGTTAGAACCCACATGCGCTTGCCAAAAGAGGCAAGCGTGTATGGGGCACCCGCGGCGCTTGGGTTTGCAGCTATGAGGAAATTCCACATTCACCGAAAAGCGCTGGGCGGGATGCGATGGGTCACCGGAGTTCGGTAGTAAAAAAAGCCGGTGCCTGCGACGGGCACCGGCCGAGTATGGAGCAAGGAGACACTCTATTGGACGCGATAGATGGCGACCGATGTGGGGGCGAGCTGCAGAGCTAACTTGTCGGGAGCAAGGCTGGGGGCTTTGGCGTCGAGTTCGGCGCTGATGGACTTTACGGTTTCGAGTGGCGTGTCAGCACGCGGCAGTTCGATGGTTTGTTCGGAAGAAGAGGCATTGAAGACGACGAGCAGGCGGTCGTTGCCCTGGGCGCGCACGAAGGCGAAGTAGTTTTCGGATGAGGCGATGGTGGTGAGCTCGCCTTGCTGCAATGCGGGGTGCTCGCGGCGGAGTCGGGCGAGTTGCCGCACGTGGGAGAAGACCTGCTGCTGTTCGGGGGTGCGGGTGGCGGCGGCGAAGGCGTTTTGCGCGTCACCGGCGAAGCCTCCGGGGAAGTCGTGGCGGTTGTCGGGATCGTCGCGGCCATCCATGGCGAGTTCGTCTCCGTAGTAGATTCCGGGGATGCCACGGAGGGTGAAGAGGAGCGAGAAGGCAGCGTTGAGCTTGGGAACCGTGGCCGTTGGCTCGCTCATGAAGCGGCGGATGTCGTGATTGCCGAAGAAGGTGTAAAGGCCGTAGGAACGCTGGTAGAGGTAGTCGTGCTGGAGGACGTTCACCAGCTTTGTTACGGGCTCGCCGCGCAGGAGAACGGCGCGAAGAGCTCCGTAGAGGGGAAAGTCGAATACGGAGGTTGTGCCGGAATCTACGCCCTGGAGGACGCGTCCTCCCTCAAAGTAAGAGGTGATGACGGAGTCTTCGTTGAAGACCTCGCCAACGGTGGTTAGCCGCGGATAGCACTGGCGCAGGGTGGCGTGCCAACGTCCCCAGAACTGGCGCGAGGAATAGGGGAAAGTATCGAGACGGTAGGCGTCGAAGTGGGCGGACTCCATCCACCAGATGGCGTTGTCGGCGAGGTATTCGGCGAGCAGAGGGTCGTCGGGATTGAGGTCGGGGAGTTTGTCGGCGAACCAGCCTTCGACGACGGGGCGGCGGTCGCGGAGATCGGAGTGGATGTCAACGAGGGGCCAGAAATCGTACTTGGGCTCCATGTGGCGGGCGTTGGTACCGTGCAGCCAGGTTGAGGTCGGCGGGCGCTTGGTCCAGGGATGATCGGGACCGGTATGGTTGGCGACGTAATCGCTGACGACCTTGATGCCAGAGGCGTGAGCGGCGGTGACGAATTCGCGCAGGTCGGCGAGGGTTCCGAAGTGATCCTCGACTCCGTAGAAGTCGGTGACGTGGTAGCCGTGATAGTCGGCGGCGTTGCTGTCGTTCTTCCACCAGGGAGTGAGCCAGAGAGTGGTGACGCCGAGTTCCTTCAGGTAGGCGAGGTGCTGCTGGATGCCTTTGAGGTCGCCTCCGTGGTATGCCTTCGGGTCGGAGCGATCATAGTGGCCGTGAGCCTGGGGCGGATCGTTGTTGGCCGAGTCACCGTCGGCAAAGCGGTCAGGCATGATGAGGTAAAGAACGTCGTCCTGATGGACGCCTTTGCCGGTTTCGGCGATTTTTTCGCGCTGGGCCAAGGGGAGGGAGACGGTCATGGAGCCCGCGGCGGTGCTTACCTTGAGTTGAGCTTTGCCGGGGGCAGCCTTGGGGGCGATGCGAATCCAGACAAAGAGGTAATGTCCGTCGG
>DATLJC010000009.1:0-27700 GCA_035539055.1 Saccharimonadales bacterium (SeqCode)
AGACGGCAGCGGCTAAAGGAGAGCCCTCCTGCTTGCGCTCGGCAGCGCGGCGCTGACGCACCACGCGGAAATAATGCGGCGCACAGGTGGCCTTGAGTTCGATGTCACCGATTGCAGCCTGGTCGTAGAACCAGTTTAGAATGCGCTCGTATTCTTCTGGGGAAACCATCTGCGATTCCGCAATATCCACGCCGCAACCCACGGGAACCAGCAGGAACGTATGGAGGGCATCGGCGCCAAGGCCGCGCACCATGTTCAGCACGGCGGGCAGTTCGCTGGCGTTGTGACGGGCGATCGTCATATTGATCTGCACCGGCATGCCAAGCTCTTTGAGATTCTTGAATCCGTAGATGGCGGCGTCGAAGGCTCCCGGAATGCCACGGAAGCTATCGTGAGTTTCGGCATTGGAGCCGTCGAGCGAAATCGAAACCCGCTTCACGCCAGCGTCCACAATCTTCTGGGCAATTTCCTTGGTGACCAGGGTGCCATTCGTGGCAAGCGCCACGCGCAGGCCCTTATCTGTCGCATACTTCGCGAGTTGGAAAATGTCGGGGCGATAGAGCGGCTCGCCGCCAGAGAGCACCAGGATAGGATTTGCAAACTCGGCGATCTGATCGATGATGTTCAGAGCTTTTTCAGTGGGCAAGTCGGAAGGAGACGCAAGCTCGGTGGCGGTGGCGCGACAATGCACGCAACGGAGGTTACAGCCTTTAGTGACTTCCCAAAAAATGAGGCGCGGTAGATGTTGACCAGCGCCGGTACGAGGGCTCGCGTTCATGAAATCTCCTGGCTAACAATCCATACTCGGATTGCAACTTCAAGATACGAGGATGGATAACCGAAGGGCCATGACTCTTATCACAGCACTGTTGTGATCTGCATCACACCGCCAATTCGTTTCCGGGGGATAATCCACAAAAAAAGCCCCGGCAGAGATGATCCCCCGGGGCAAGAGTTCCTCATTCCTATTATGGTGCAACGCCGCCATTATGGCAGTCGGAGCAGTTCACCGCCGTCAAATCACCCAGATCAATCGGGTGCTTGAATGACATCGCAGTGTTAACAACCGCCGATGGCAGCACACCTTCTTCCTGGTTGAGCACTGTGTGGCAGGAGTTGCAATCCTTGGTAATGACCTTGCCATCTTTGCTCGTGTGGTTGCCGTCGTGACAGCGGAAGCAGCCATTGAAGTAGTAATGGCCTACGTTGTCAGGATGCGTACGCCAATCCACGCCCATCTCCGGGAAGATGTTTTCGCGGAAGATGCGCTGGAGTTCCATCACCATATTCTGGATGTCTCCGGAATGGGCGCTAGCCACTTGGGGATACTTCTCCTTGTAGAAGGCCGGAATCTGCTGGGCGATTGCAGCCATAGCCTGATCGTTGGTCTTGTACTTCGTGGTCAGCACCGCAACGCCTTGCTGCTTGGCAAACGGCAGGCTGGTGCTGATGCGCTGTGAAGCCATCGCCTGATCTACTGCTCTGTCCGGAGGAGTGTATACGTGAGTGGGGCGGTTGTGGCAGTCGATGCAATCCATGCGCCGCTGCTCTAGCTTGCTGATCGCGCCCGCATCGGCTCCGGCCGCAGTGTACTCGGTGACGTTGCCGTTGGGATCCGTCAATTTAACCCAGGAGATGTTCTGGCGCTTCGGATCGCTCTTGTACTCGATCTTGTTCTTGATGTTCATGTGCCAGTGAATTCCGGCCGTTTCGCCGGCAGCGGGATCGCCTCCGCCGGTTTTGATGAGCATGCGGACCTGGCGCGGACTATTGGCTTCGTCGGAACCGAAATGGTTGAAGACCTTGAGTTGAGCTCCCCAGAAGCGGCGGGGCCAGTGGCACTGCTCGCAGGTTTGCGACGCAGGACGCAGATTGGCGACGGGAGTCTCGATTGGATGAGGATATGTGCCGAGGGCAGTTTTGTACACCTGACGCAATCCAGACATCTTCGATTTGACGTACCAACTGGCGCCTGATCCCACGTGGCACTCCACGCAACTGACGCGAGCGTGGGCGGAATGAGAATGGGCAGTGTGCTCGGGATGCATCACCGTGTGACAGAGTTCGCCGCAGAAAGTAGTGGAATCCGTGAACTCATAAGCACGATAGCTGCCAACCGCACTGAGCATCATGAACACGAGAACAAAGCTCAGGAAGAACACGAGACGGCCTCGCTGTCCAGGTTGGTTCAAGTCGATGGTGGGCAGAGACGCAGCGCCATGAACTGCCTGTAGGCGCCGATTGCGTTCGCGCCAAACACCAAAGGCCGCAATAAGCAGGCCCAGGATCAGAAAGCCCGGAAGCACCATGTAGGCGAGAATCCCGGTGTATGGGCTCGGCTGAGCAGAGGTGACGTCAATGATGAACAGAACAATGATGTTGGCCAGTGCGATGCCGGCCAGCGCAAGTCCGGAAAGGCTGATGTAATTGCGCGCCAGGGACCTGTAGGAGAAACCCTCGCTTCGAGAGTTTGTGGGCGTGTTCGGCCCGGGGTCGGTCATTTGAATCTCCTGCAACGGTAGTTCGGCAAACAACGCTGTCCTATGTTGCAGACTTGGCGCCAGGAGCGCGGCAGCAGGTCTCCCTGCTGCCGCTCAATGCCTTAACTACTTTGTGACTACGTGATTGGTTTTGGCTTTGTCTCCAGCTTCGCCGGCGTATTGAGACAGCGTCGCGGAATCGAGCCCGTGCTCTTCCTGATAATGCTCGACCGACATTTTGCCATCGAGGAACGCGAAGTTCACCGGGTAGGTGTCAGGGTCAAGTATGACCTGGTAGAAGTGCCAGACAATAATTGCAAGAGTGGCCAGGATTGCTTCGTAGAAGTGAACCGTGATGGCAACGTCAATCCACCAGCGCGGAACGGCGCTCGCGAAGATGACCTTGAACCAAGCCATCAGACCGGTAAGGGCCATGACAAACGTGCCCCATACCAGCGCCCAGTATTCCATCTTCTCCGCATAATTGAAGCGCTTGAATTGCGGCTTCTTGCCGGAGAATCCGAGATAGTAGGCGAACACGTCGACCATGTCCGTAGCGTCCTTCAGTTCGGGCAGCATGTCAATCAACATACGGCGGCCCTCACGATAGAACGCGAGATAAACCACGTGATAAAGGCTGACAACGATCATCAAAACGCCGGCGAAGCGGTGAATATAGCTACGGCCGATTTCGTTGACGAAGATGAATCGGGTGGCAGCACCGGGGTACTTGAGAGCAAATCCGGTAACCACCAAGGTGAAGAACGATATGAACAGCAGGAAGTGCTGAATCCGCTGGTTCTTGGTCATGCGCACCACGACGCGAGGACCGTTTGCATGGTGTGCGCCGTGGCTGCGGCGATCAACGAGTTTGCGCACGAAGATCATGACGTTATGAAGGAACATGAAGCCGATCACGCCAATGATCAAAAGAATGTAGCCGGTGCGGACCCAATTGTTGACCTTGTTTCCGAAATCAGCCTTGGCGGCCGCTTCGGGATCGAGGTGGATCTGGCCCTTGGCAAAGTTTGCATTGGCGCCAGGATGGCACTGTCCGCAGGTCTTGACCAGGTTTGCCGAGTTGATCGTCGATTCCGGATCAGTCGATGGCAGGATGTTGTGAGTTCCATGGCAGGAAGAACAGCTCGCAGTGTTCTTGGAACCCACCGCGTTTGCCATTCCGTGGTAGCTGGCGTTGTAGCTGTCCGTACGACCACCAGGAATTCCAAACTCCTGGGTCATTTTCACGTTGTTGTGGCACTGCGCACAGGCAACGTCACCCTGATTCTTACCCGACACCGACGACAGTTTGTCGTGAGTCGCCTTGATGGTGTGGACGCCGTGGCAGTCAATGCAGACCGGAGCGTGAGTATTGCCGGAAGCAAGAGACTTGCCGTGAATGCTTTTGGCAAACTGGGCCTGCTCGCCAGTGTGGCACTTTGCGCAGGTCTTTGGAACGTTGGCGCGATAGACAGGCGAGGTGAAGTCACCAGCGCGGCGAATATCGTGTGCTTCGTGACAATCCGAGCAGACCGCCGCCTTATCGTTTCCGGCGGCTACCAGCTTTCCATGCACCGACTCCTGATACGCAAGAGCAGGTTTGCCGGCCATGCCAGGCATCGCCTGACCGTGGCACTGACCGCACATCTTCGGAATGTTGACTTTGGCGGAACGGGACTTTGGATCGCTGGCGGGTAGGATCTCATGAATATTGCCATGGCAGCTTTCGCAATTTGCAGCTTTAGCATTGCCAGCAGCCAGCGCTTTCCCGTGAACACCGTTGTCGAACATCTTCTGTTGTTCGGCGTGGCAGGTCGTGCAAGTGGGTTTCGTAAGCCCTGCATCGTGCGGAAGGGCCTTGATGTCAGTATGGCAGTCTACGCAGGAGAACATGGAACCGTGGATCGATGCTTTAAAAGCATCCCCGTGCACAGCCTTGCCATTTACCATCGATGCATCGCTATGGCACGCGAGACAGTCGTCATTGGTTGGCTTTGGTTGAGCCGCAGCTTTGGTTCCCGCGTATGCAAACCCGGCACAGGCAAGCACCAGGCACATAATCCAGAAAAGTCTTAATCTCTTCACAAGCCCTTCACCTTCGAGTTCGGCATGAGCAACTCAAGTAGCTGCCCGGACACAAAGGCCCGGGCGGCCCAATGCAACAATTTTCAGCTGTGTTCTTACTTCAAGGATTTCACGAATCCTGCAACAGCCTTGGCATCTTCTTCGCTCACGGCCTGGGGCTTCATTTTTCCCTGACCTTTTGTGACTACCGCAGCCAACTGAGCTTCCGACTTGCCCTTTACTTCAGGCGTATTCAGCGGCTTCACGCCCATCGCAGGAATAGCCTTCGAACCATCGGCTCCGTGACAACCAGCACACTTCGCCTTGTAGATTACGGCGCCATCGGCCGCAAAAAGGGGCATTGCCATGGTGGCAACGATTGCTACTGCAAAGAATCTCTTCATTGATTCTCCTGTACTGTGTACGCATCCTGAAAGCGTCAAGCGCCATCCACTCTGCTTTCGCTTTTACAGGACCTTATTGGTTTTCGCATCCGCAGCGCACTTGCGGCAGTGAGTACTCTCACGAGTTTTCGTGACATGCATCACATCCGCAGTCAGTTCTGCTTCGCATGGCGAGGATTTACGGCTGGCTTCCCATGCCGGCACGGAGGTGGACGGGCATGCCTCTCCGACTGCAAACGCCGCAAGGACATGAAGATAGATCCCTTCGAAAATTGTGTTTTGAAAAATGGAACCCCGCAACTTTGCCTAGAATCATCTATCCAGCCCGGCAGAATTGCAAGTAGCCTCATTTTGGGAGTTGTGGCCGAATGCAGTTGAATTTTTGGCATCGGCCCGAAGAACTCACGGCACAGCCCCCCGATTGGGTGATTGTATCGCCGTAGTCTGGCGTAAAAAGGGGCCGCACAGGGCGGCCTCTTCGATACTTCCAATCTCCAGAAACTTATGAGGCTATCGGCCGTGGGCGCTGAATGCGTGCCCTGCGGGCGCGGGTGAGCCCTATCGAACGTACACGCTCGTAAGCGCCATGTAGATCGTCGCTGAGGCGGCGCACCACCTCCAGACAAACCGAAGGGTTCTCGCGAAGAAACTTGAGCAGATCCTTTCGTTTTACGAAAGCGACCTGGGCCGAGTCGAGCAGTTCGGCCGTGACCTCGTAGGAATCGCCGC
This sequence comes from Saccharimonadales bacterium (SeqCode), assembly GCA_035539055.1. Taxonomy (GTDB): domain Bacteria; phylum Acidobacteriota; class Terriglobia; order Terriglobales; family Acidobacteriaceae; genus TOLSYN. The sequence continues at coordinate 5,678 of DATLJC010000009.1, forward strand.
TAAGGGTCGCTCCCAGCCCGAGAACTTCTCCGGGGCCAGCGACGCGCAGCATGAGGCGCTTGCCGCTCTCCGAGCAGATAGAGAGCTTGGCGCGACCGTCACAAAGAATGTAGACACCACGCGATGGGCGGCCTTCGGCAAATAGAAGCGCACCTTTGCCAAGGTTGGCCTGCTCTTTGATTCCGTCAAATCTGCTGATAGCATCCGTCGGCATATCGCAAAATGGACGATCAGAGCGGAATTCGCAGTGGTTGCAACTGGACTGCATATTACTCTCCATGACAGGTTTTTATCTTTTGTCCGCGGCACACGCTGTGATTACAGTCACCCGCCAACGTGAGTCCCGCCACAGAATACCAATGCAGTCAAACGGAATTCGATGTTCATCTATGCGGGTTTGAAATTAAGGGAGCGCGAAAGAATGGTCCGGCATGAGGCCGAACCACGTTTCCATGCGAATCGAATTCGTGTTCTTAAGTGGTAGATAAAGCCTTCAGCGCCGCCTTGTTTCTAATTACCAAAGTGGAACCTTTCGCCTGGACAATCTGTTGCTTCTTCATTTCCGCAAACAATCGAGTCACGGTTTCACGAGATGTTCCGATCATCTGGGCAATTTCTTCGTGCGTCAGAGCGAGTTTAATGCGCGGTTCCTGTTTGGCGCCTTCGCCGTTCTTGGTTGTCCACTCCAGCAGAAGTTTGGCAAGCTTCTCCGCCGCCGAGTGCGACAGCCCCAGAGAGCGGATCTCGCGACAAGCGGTGTTATATTTTTCGCTGAGTTGTTCAGCTACACGCAAGCACGCGTCCGCGTGCTCTTTCAACAGGCGCAGGAAATCATCGCGCTTAACGAAGTTGACCTGACAGGGATCGATGGTTTCGGCTGTGAGTTCATACGGTTTGCCGCTGACCGATGCACTGAGTCCCAGAACTTCGCCGGCTTCGGCTATCTTGAGAATCAAGGTCTTGCCATCGGTGGAACAGATGGATAGCTTCACTCGCCCTTTGCAAAGGACGAAAATCCCGCGCGGCGCCTGACCTTCCACGAACAGAATCGCGCCTTTAGGGTAAGCGGTTGCATACTTAATCTGTTCGAAAGATTGGAGGGCAGCCTCAGGCAAATCACAGAAGATTTGATCGGCCCGCATCTTGCAGGTGAGGCAGCTCTCGATGATGTCCAGACCGTACGGTGTAAGCACTTTTATCTCCCCGTGTCACCCTTCGGACTTTACAAAAGGCCCGAATGGCAGGGCGGCTTGTGGTGATGGCCGCACTTTCTCTGCACGATGAACCCGCATCTCGCTGCAAGAACCTTTGCAACAAACAACCCGGACACACATGCCCCGCCTTAGCTTGTAAGGTTTGCGATGTACTAAACGGAAGTACATTCGTCACACCCATTTGTGACGTTAACACATTTCTGTGATCTGCAGCACAGCCGGAAGTTTATGAAAAATGGATCCGCGATCGCTTCGGAAAGGAGATTAACTTATACATCCCAAACGGCTTATCCTGCGCCAACCCGATCTCGCTCAAGAGAAACAGGAGCCAAACTCAGTCCGTTGGATCGCGTTCACCTGAAGCTGGAACCGTGACCGGTTGCCCGAGCTTCTGCCCCAAAGCCAACGGGAAACTAACTCACGTTGACTCGGTAAAGCTGAAATTGCGATGTCTCATAGAACTGCTGCAACTCAGGGATTCGTGCGAACTCCTGCTTCTCGAAGGGAGCATTGTAGAGCACGATAATGGAACGCGGGCAGCTTCGTGCCGAGGTGACCAGGTTGGCCAGAACCTCGCGTAGGACGTAGTCCGGAAACGGGTTGAAAAGATAGAGCACGATGTCAGTCGAGGGAAATTCGTATTCCCGTGCGTCCGCGCAAAGCAGTTCGATGCTGTGGCACTGTTGGCCCGCTTCGTAGAAACGGTCTATGTTCTGACGAGCAATCACATCCAGCTCAGGCTGCACTTCGACGCCTACGATTTGGGCGAAAGGATACATGGCCGCCAGCAACAAGGCGCGCCCCTTGCCGGAACCTAGATCGATGAAGGTATAGGTCTCGAGATCGACGGTCGCCAGGTGCTGCATGATGGCTGCGAACTCTTCCTCCACTGTAGGTTGGTAGAGACGCTCGCTGAAGACTTCACGTAAGCGAACCGAGATTGGCAGGCGCGCCCACGTCGTGTCCACCGCGTGGTCGCAATCGTAGTCGATGTCTCCAAAACGGCTGCGACGCCGTTCCGGCATCGAGTCCTTGACGCATTCGACAAACTGTTCAACGAGATACTTGGCAGAGCCGATGAGGCCCCGCGCACGAACGGAATCACGCTGCCAGCGTAAGAGCGCGGAGGCCAGCGATGGTGGCCTGATTGTTTGAGACATGGAACATTATGTCATCCCGACGGAACTTCTCGAAACTGTATCGCTCAACCTCAACTCTCGACAGACAATCTCGCACACGGCGAGTCCGATGTGGCAAAGTAGAAACAGTGATGACAGCAGTGAGCGTGCAACATTCTACGGCAGGCGCCGCCTTCCGATACCCGAATTTCAGACTGTTCCAAGCTGCTCGCTTTTTGGTAGTGGCCGGACTTGAAATGCAGTCGGTCGCCGTCGGCTGGCAGATCTATGAGATCACGCGCCGTCCCCTGGATCTTGGATTGGCTGGACTGGCGCAGTTTCTTCCGGGGTTATTGCTGTTCCTGCTGGGCGGTCATGTGGCAGATCGTTTCGATCGGCGTTCTGTCCTGCTTGCTTGCTATGCAAGTTTCGCGGTTTGCGCGCTTGCGCTTCTCGCAATCACTTTGCGCGGACTTCATGGCGTCGCGCCGGTGTATATGGTTCTGGTGGCAATGGGCTTCGTGCGCGTATTTAACGGCCCCGCGGGGCAGGCATTTGCTCCACTGCTGGTTCCTGCCGATGTGTTTCCAAATGCGGCAGCCTGGGGCTCGTCGATCTTTAATGCGGCTACAATTTTGGGACCTGTGGTCGGTGGGGTGCTGTACGCGTTGCGGGGGAACCCAATTGCGGTCTACTCCACCGCTGCCGCGGCGTTAGGGGCAAGCGTCGTTTTAATGCTCGCAATCCGGATCCGGGGCGTACAGCAGATGAGTCAGGGACGAGACTGGAAAGCTGTATTGGCGGGCTTCCAATACGTCCTGCAAAATAAGTTGATCCTCGGTACGACCACGCTGGACCTGTTCGCCGTTCTGCTCGGCGGAGCCGTCGCGCTGCTGCCGGTATTTGCGCGGGAGGTTCTGAACTCAGGACCACGCGGCCTGGGCCTCCTGCGGGCCTCCCCAGGGATTGGTGCCGGGCTGATGGCTATCATGATCGCCTACCATCCGCTGAAGCGCCGGGCGGGTACGAAGATGCTTTGCTGCGTTGCTGCCTTCGGCGTTGCGACCATTCTGTTTGGAGTTTCGAGGAATCTACACTTGTCGATGTTTGCTTTGCTCATCGTAGGATCGTCCGATATGGTTTCGGTGATTGTACGGTCCACCGTAGTTCAATTAGCCACTCCGGACGAGATGCGCGGGCGGGTGAGCGCCGTGAACATGTTATTCATCGGTGCTTCAAACGAGTTCGGGCAATTTGAGAGCGGGATCACGGCACAGTGGATGGGAGCGGTGCCCGCGGTAGTTGCCGGAGGCATCGGAACCATCATCGTAGTGGCAGTTTGGAGCTGGCTGTTCCCTGCACTGCGAAAGGTTGATCACCTGACCCCGGAGTCGCTTGCAATCGCTGCGGAGCAGAATCTGACAGAGCCACAGTGACTAAAAAAGGTGGCCGCACCTTTCGGTATCGGCCACCCAAGAACTGCTGCTCAACTGAAAGCTAGGCGCTCACCCTCATCTGTGCCGCTTCCCACCAGATATCTGATTCAATCGCAGTTTCCCTCTTCTTCCAGGAACCGCCGTGTAGAACGACGCGCTCGAGCACATTTTGAACAGTCAAGGGGATCGCGTTGCGCACGGAATCGCTGAGGGGAGCTCCAACTTCCAGTTGCTCACCGGTAACCCCGATGAGATAGACATCTTCCGGACCATCGCCAGCCAGTTCGGCGACAAAAATAGATTCGGTAATACACGGTGAATGGGGATCGAGTCGAACAGCGGGCCGCTGGCGGGTGATTGCTGCCTTGTCGTAGACAGTCACCGTACCAGCAGGCTCGCGATTTTCGACTGAGTCGATCAGGATCAGCACGTCGATTCCGGTCATGTACGCGATCAGGTCGAGGCCGGGGGTGCCGAGGTCTTCAACCTCAACACCTTCACCGAACTCATAATTGGCCGCGATCCAACGAGCCGTATAGGGTCCTACCGCATCATCGCCAAGCAGGACACTGCCGACGCCGCAGATCTTGATCTTCTTCATATGTTTACAGCACCTTTACCGTCGCGATTGCCTTGCCTTCGGGATCGAAGGTGTGGCAAGCGCAGGCCATGCAAGGATCGAACGAGTGAATGGTACGAATGGCTTCCAGCGGACGGACCGGATCAGCAATGGGGTTCTTAAGAAGCGAAGCTTCATAAGGACCATGCTGTCCCTTCGCATCACGCGGAGAGCCGTTCCAAGTCGAGGGCACGACAGCCTGATAGTTCACCAGCTTGCCGCCCTTGATCACAGACCAGTGCGAGAGCAAGCCGCGCGGAGCTTCATGCACGCCTACGCCTTCGATCTCACCCGAGGGGAATACCGGATTGTTGTGGATGGCAACGTCGCCTGAAGCGATGTTGTTGACCAGCAGAGTCCAGTGCTTCTCGCCAAGTTCGGCCAGCATTGAGGCGCGAATGGCGCGAGCAACGTGACGGCCCATTGTGGACTGAAGCTTCTCGACGCCAATGCGATGGCCAGCAACGGTCGAAATAAGGTCCAGTGCCTTGTCGGTGTGCTTGCGGGTAAGCGGGTCGCCAGCGGCATAACCAACCAGGATCTGAGCCAGAGGGCCAACCTGCATCGGCTTGCCGTTGAAACGGGGAGCCTTGACCCAGGAGTACTTGCCTTCAGCCTGCCAATCGGTGTATTCCGGCTCGGTCTCGCCCTTCCACGGATGGAGAGGTTCGCTGCCCTTGTACCAGGCGTGATCCACACCTTCAGTGACGCCATCCACGAACGCCTTGTCGCGGAAGCCGTCAAAGCGGTGAACGCTGGACAGGTTGCCGTCCATGATGTAGCCACCGACGAGGTCGAACTTGGTGTTCTTGCTGTCGGTAGGCAGATCTGGAGAAGCCAGGTAGTTAGTAACACCTGCACCGTAGTTGAACCAATCGGAGTACATTCCGGCGATAGCGCAAACATCAGGCAAATAGACCTGATCGATGAAAGGCTTCACTTCGTCCATCAACTTCTTGATCATTACCAGGCGATCCATGTTGAGGGTCGCTAGACTGTCAAGATTGATGGCGTTAGATACGCCGCCTACGGTCAGGTTCTGGATGTGCGGGCTCTTGGAACCGAGGATCGCAACAGCCTGGACGGACTTGCGCTGATATTCGAGGGCCTGAACGTAGTGCGCGAACGCGAGCAGGTTTACCTCGGGGCTCAGCTTCATGGCCGGGTGTCCCCAGTATCCATTGGTGAAGATGCCGAGCTGTCCGCTGGCGGCCACTGCCTTGACCTTGTCCTGGGCAGCCAAGAATGCTTTCTTGGAGTTTCCAGGCCAGTTGGTCAGGCTCTCGGCCAAAGCGCTGGTCTTGGCCGGGTCGGCAGCAGGAATCTTCAGGATGTCCACGAAGTCCAGAGCCGACAGGTGATAGAAGTGCACAATGTGATCGTGCAATCCATGGTTGATGAGGATCAGGTTGCGGATGTATTGAGCGTTCAAGGGAATTTCGAGCTTTAGCGCGTCTTCCACTGAACGGACACTAGCCATTGCGTGCACCGTGGTGCACACGCCGCAGAAGCGCTGGGTAAACAACCAGGCTTCCCGAGGATCGCGACCCTTGAGAATGTTCTCAATGCCGCGCCACATGGTGCAGGAGGCCCAGGAATTGGATACCGAGCCGTTTTCCACTTCCACGTCAACGCGGAGGTGGCCTTCAATCCTGCTGATGGGGTCAATCGTTATACGTTTCGCCATTTTTGAAACCTTCTAGTCGGTGTCGTGGATTAGTGTTCCACTGGTACATAGCCAGTCAACTGGATGCCGAGTTTTACCTGCTCTTCGTATTTCGCCATCTTGAGCCAATCTTCGTTGCTCCCTGGCAGAATCGCCAGCTTCTTGACGGCTACCATGTAGGCCAGCACGGCAATCGAGACGAACGAAAGCGAGATGATCAACTCAATCGCAGATGGGAAGTACGTTGCGCCGTCCTTGGCGTGGAACGCCAGGGTCGTTGGGCTAAAGCGGTAAATCATGCCGCCCAGCGCGCACACTGCGTGCGCCAGGAACATGGTTCCGAGCTTCTTGCCCTTCTCCGTGGAGAGAACGTAGGCGGAGCCGAGAATCAGTGCCGTCTCAGTCCAGAACAGGATGGAGTAGTAGCCGTCGGTGAACAGGTGGAAAAACTTCCCGCGGAACAGAATGTCCAGGAAGCGGAAGGCAGTCCACGCGTACACGATCCAGACCGTAAGCTTGTTCAACTCCAGCATGACCTCTGGATCCACGTCGCGTTTCCACGCGAGTTTGGCCAGCAGCAGGCAGAGCACAACGCAGTTGTATCCCAGGAACCCCGCCGCCCACACGTAGATCAACGGAAGGAACGGAGTTTGCCAGAGAGTATTGACACGGTTGCCGCCCAAAATCATCAGTGCGCCCAGTGAAGACTGGTGCATGATTGGCAGAATATAGGCAAGACCGATGATGAAGGGGTAAACCTTCGCCATGGCTTTCTCGCAAAATTCCGCAACACCGCGCCATTGAGGCCATTCATAAATGATGTACTCAAACAGTGGCGGCAGATTTTCGAGAAATAGCGGCACAGACGCATACAGCGACATGCAGACCGCAATCTCCAGCAGCGGGGAGTGCAAATTCCATGTCCAGGGCATGACAACCCAGTAGAAATTCCACGGGCGCCCCACATCGACACCAAGCATGCACAGGCCGGTCCAATACGCGAGACAGCTGGTAATCAGAGCTACACGCATCACCGAGTGCAGCTTCTTGTTGTTGAAGACCCAGGCGGCAATGCCTACGGCGAATCCGCCAGAGCCAAGTCCCGTCAGGACCATCACGTTAAAGGTTTTCCAAAGTCCCCATGCGAAGGGGTCGGACATGCCGGACATTAGTCCGCCGAGGCCAACGACTTCACGGACTACAGTCAATGCGAGGCCGACCACAATCAGGGCCAACAACGCCCAGAATCCGCGAGTGAGCACGGGGACGCCATAAACTGGAACGCTTCTTTCCCACCGTGTCATAGTTGTGGCCTCAATCCGGTCTTCTTCTGATCCTCGACCAAGTGATGTGAGTGCTGCTTGAAATTCTTACTCGCAAAGGCCACCATGCCGGCATACAGTGCGACCGGCAGTGCAAGCCATTTGTAAACCGCGTGCGAGTACTTCAAGCCTGAAGGAATCGACTCTTCTCCGACATCGGGGAGGCCGATCTTATCAAAGCCCACACGCGACAGGTACAGAACCTGGGTTCCGCCCGCGTCGTGCTCGCCAAACACCCTCTGCTGGTAATACTTTCCGGGGTTGGCGGCAATGCGTCGCTTTGCTTCATTCAGTAAGTCTTCGCGCTTTCCGTAAATCACAGCCTGGGTTGGGCAGACTTCGGTGCAGCCAGGCTGCTTGGCGCCCTTGGCAATGTGTTCACGGCAAAGCTCGCACTTGACGATTTTCGGATTGAAACCATCCCACTGAAACGCAGGAATATGGAATGGACAAGCGATCTCGCAGTAGCGGCAGCCAACGCACTTCGAACCCAGCCACCACACCACGCCGGTCTCTTCGTCTTTGCGCAGGCCGCCGAACATGCAAGCATTCATGCAGCCCGGATCGATGCAGTGCATGCACTGCTGCTTGAAGTAAGAATGATCCGAACCGTCGGCCGTGCGATACAGCTTGATGATGTTCTTTGTGAAATAGTTCAGTGCCGGAGGAGCTTGATGGATGCCATCGATGCGGGTGTCAGGCTTCAGGTCATTGGCCTGCGAACACGCCACCATACATGACTTACATCCTACGCACTTGGTGGCATCGTACAACAACCCCAGTGCGCCCTTGGGTGCACGTTTCTCCTCCTCGGCATGGGCGACCTCTGGAAGCGCAGTCGACACGCAACCTGCCGCGAGAATCGGCAGACTGCCCTTGGCGAGTTTTTTAAATGCCTCGCGGCGTGTCATCGCCATGGCTATTTACCTCCGACGTTTGTCGTCTTCCGGTTCTCTTCGGCAATCGTCTCTTCGCTGCTGCTTAACCTTTGCGAAGCAGCCCACGTCGCTCCACCAAGAGCACCCGCCGCGATGCCTACCAATCCAGCCGCGGCAGCACCGAAGGTGCCGATCGAACCGGAGATGGGAGCATATGTATCAGGCGGAGTTGCGAGGTGTACATCGACTTTGTCGAATGCAGGAATGCGGAAGCCCACTGATTTCTCAGTGCAGCCGAAGCAGGGAGCGCCAATACCGATCGGCCATGCATCAACCATTTCGTTGAAGTGGCGAGTCGAGCATCCAGCGTGAGTAACCGGGCCTTTGCAGCCGAGCTTGAAGAGGCAATAACCTTCGCGGTGGCCGGCGTCGCCGAACTGGTTCGCGAAACGTCCTGCATCGAAATGCGCGCGACGTGGGCAGTGATCATGAATCAGGCGGTCAAAGGCGAACTTGGGTCGCTTCAGATCATCGAGTGCGGGAAGTTTGCCCATTACGGCATATTCGAGCACCACGCCGAGAATCGAATATGGATTCGGGGGGCATCCGGGAATATTGACGATCGGCTTTCCTGTGATGATGGAATCAACACCGGTGGCGCCAGTCGGATTGGGATCAGCCGAAGGCACGCCGCCCCAAGAGGCGCAAGAGCCCATGGCGATGATCGCAGCAGCCTTGGAGCCCACTTCTTTCAGGACATCCAATGCGGGCCGACCGCCGAGCTTCATATAATTGCCCTGCTCTTTGGTCGGGATCGAACCTTCAACCACGAGCACGAATTTTCCGGCGTTCTCGGAGACGGCTGAGTTCAGAGCGTCTTCGGCCTGCTTGCCGCAGGCGACCATGAGGGTCTCGTGATAGTCGAGAGAAATTACGTTAAAAATGAGGTCTGCAACATCGGGCTTGGAAGTCCGTAGGAGCGTCTCAGTGCACCCAGTGCAGTCTTGGAAGTGAAGCCATACGACCGAGGGCTTCTTCGCTTTGGCGACTGCCTTGGCAACTTCCGCGGGGGTAGCCTTCTCGGTGAGGGCCAGACCCATGGGAGCAGTTGCCACGATGGTCGTACAAAGCTGTAAGAAATCTCGACGTGAGTAGCCCGCATTTTTCAAACTCTGGGCTATTGTTTCCTTTTCGATAGCGTCTTTTGCCATGTCATATCCTGTGCGGTGACATTTGCCTGCATCAGTACTTCCGGCCGAACGATTTTGAACCGGTACTGTCTGGCTCAAGTCGTCGGGAAGGCCCGGCTGGATACACGTATCCCATATATCCAGCGCTCTGTTTATCTTTCATTACGCCTCACCAGGCAGTGATTCTGCTCACTACAAATTGTGATACGCGTATCATGGCGATGTGAGCACTGATTTCTGTCACTTCTGAATGTGACGTTTGTCACACATTCGTAAACCCAACGAACCCTTCACCTCCCCGGGACATCTAACTGCGGTTTCGTCAACGCCCACGAGCTTGGCATTCACCGAGGACCACTAAATCTGAGGGCGGGTGACCGAATGGTTAATCGTTGTGTAGGGACCACAAGGATTCATCCATTTGGTCAATGAAATGAGGTCAGGGGTAACCAATCTGCCAATTGTTTTCGTTCCGTGACCGCTTGGGTGATGGCAAGGGTCCGTCCAAGTTTCTTCATGGCGCGACGTCCATTTACAATTCTTAGTCATGCGCTTGATTGTCCGCTCTTCCGCCATACACGCCGCCGGTATCTTCACCCTGGAACGAATCCCGAAAGGGACACTTGTTGTGGAGTACACGGGGACTCGAATGAAACATGACGACGCAGACAGCCTCTACAACGAGCGACCGTACACGTATCTGTTCGGAGTGGGGGATGGAACCTACGTGGTAGATGGATATGGGATGGCCATGTACCTGAACCACTCCTGCGCGCCGAACTGCGAGACGGAAGAAGATGAGGATGAGCGCGTTTGGATTCGCGCTATTCGGGACATTGAGACAGGCGAGGAATTGGTGTACGACTACTTCCTCTATGACGGCGAGGGAGATGCGCCTTGCACGTGTGGTGCGGAGAGGTGTCGCGGGACCATGTATTCGCCAAAGGAATTATCGAAGCGCAAGCGGGCAGCAAGAGGAAACGCAACAAAGAAAGCCGCGAGAGGACGGCGAACAGCGAAGGGATAGCTTCACTCACAACAACCTGTGTTCGAGTAGCAATGGAAAAGCACATCCCTCGAGCACGCTAACGTATGCCGGAGAAATGTGCGAAAGATGTGGAGTTGGCCCCTACGCTTTGCCGGGGGCCTTTTCCTTTTTGCGAGCGGCCCAGCGTGCGCGTGCAGCTTCTGACATCTTCTTGCGCGCTGCGGCGGAAATCTTGCGTTTCGGCGCTGGGGTAGAGAATGTAACAGATTTTGCTTTTCTGCCTCTCTTTGCAGGCGCACTCTCTGGACTATCTACACTACCCAGAACGGACAGTGCTTCGTCTACTCTCGCCAATTCCTTACAAAGCCGGATATGTTCCTGCTTCAACTGACTTACCGCTGCACTGATTGCTTGATTTGCCATGGAGTTAGTGTAACAAGAATTAAGTCAGTCGAGACTTGTTATCGCATTACGAAAAGTCAGCGGACCAAAATGAACACTCTGGGAATAGAGGTAATAAAAGCTTACAAGTCGGCGAGAGCGCGATGCTTACTAATTCCTGTTTAACTGGGTTGCGGTGGATGTATCAAAGCTTCTCTACGAACTTGTCGTGGTTGCGGACGTTGCGGTCGTAGTAGCGCTTCTGCCAGACGGGACTTTCGCTTGCAGCATTTGGGGTGGAGGAACGGGCCGCTTTGGAAAAGGAAGGTTCAGAGAGCGCACTGCGCCGGAAAGCGTGTCTTCCTCTGGTTCGGATAATAAGAAGAGCAGAGCAAGAGCAAGGTCAGAGTCAACCACCCCCACGTCAGCCCGATAAAGCTGGGCGGGACGTGGGGCACCCTCCAGCCGAGGTGCAGCTATGACACCAACTTGGTCGTTGTATTGGGCGCTCACGGTTATAATGAGATTCTCCCATGAGCTATACCGTTCTGGCGCGTAAATACCGACCCCAAAAGTTCGCCGACGTGATCGGACAGGATCACGTTGTTCGTACTCTGAAAAATGCGCTGGAGCAAAAGCGCATTGCCCACGGCTACATCTTCAGCGGACATCGCGGCATCGGAAAAACGACGATTGCCCGCATTCTGGCTATGGCGCTGAATTGCCAGTCGAGCGACAGGCCCGTGGCAGAACCGTGCGGCGTGTGCGACTCCTGCCGCGAGATTCGCGACGGCTCGGTGGGCGCGATGGATGTGATCGAGATCGATGCGGCGACCAATCGCGGCATTGAAGAAGTTCGCGGGCTGATTGCAACGGCTACGGCGGAACCGGCGCGCGACCGCTACAGGATTTTCATTCTCGACGAAGCTCACCAGGTAACCGATGCTGCTTTCAATGCGCTGCTGAAGACCTTGGAAGAGCCTCCATCATGGGTGGTTTTCATGATGGCGACGACGCAACCGGAGGACATTCCGCAGACGATCCGTTCGCGCTGTCAGCACTTCAGCTTTCATGCAGTGAAGTTTGACGAGATCGTGAACCATCTACGCGAGATCAGCAAGACGGAAAAGCTGACGGTTGACGAAGACGCACTCGCCTTGCTGGCAGAAGCCGGTGACGGCTCGATGCGCGACGCGCTCAGCATTATGGACCAGGCGATTTCCTGCTGCGGCGATGTACTGACGGCGGAAGTGGTACGCGGGCTGGTGGGGAATGTTTCGACGGAAGTGCTGGAGCGCGTAATGAACGCGGTGCACGAGAACTCCAGCGACGAGGTACTGAAGATCGTTGACAAGCTGATGGTCGAGGGACAGAGCGCGACCCACTTTGCAAAGCAGACCGTTCGCTTTCTGAGGAATGCGCTGGTGGCGAAGGTTGCTGGGACGGAAAGTCCGATCCTGCAGATCAGCAGCGACGAGAAGAAGCGCGTGGGGAATGTGGCGGCGCAGTTTGGCGAGGAAGAGCTGACGCGGTTTCTGCAAATCATGCTGCGAACCCACGGCGATGTGAGTTACAAACAGGAACAACGTTTTCACCTTGAACTCGGCTTGTTGAAGATGGTTCATGCGCAGCGACTGCTTCCACTGGAGCAGTTGTTAAGCAGCGTGAGCCTGACGGAACAGAATGCGGCCAGCCCTGCGGCTCGTCCTTCGACTGCGGCTCCTCAAGCGCGGCCGGCGGGACCGCCGCCGAGTTTTACGCCGCGTCCTCCGGGGGTTCCGCCTATGGGTGGAGGAGGCGGTTCGCCTTTTGGGCAGCCTTCGTCGAAGCCGTCGCCTTTTGAGGCGGACAAGGCGCGCAAGGGACGTGAGGATTTGTCGGCTGGGTCGGAACCAGCGACAACATCGAGTGTGCCCTCGGACACGGCAATAACATCCAACTTGCCCGTGAGCTTTAATAGGCAGCCAGTGCCGGAAGCGTTTGGTGGAGCGACGGTCTTTGCGCCGCCCGCAATGGGGCCTCATCCCGTGTTCTCTGCTGCGTCCTCAAACCAGTCGAGTGTACCCTTTGACAACGGCGGAGCTCTGGCCGTTGCTCCGCGACTGGAGAGCGTGAGCAGCTCGGCTCTGGATGTGAATGCGATTCGTGAGGCTGTATTGCAGGCGATGGAGACGGGCGGTTCGCAGATGCTGACTCACGCGCTGGAAGAGGGGCACTGGACGGTCGATGGCAACCAGGTTTCCATCCAGGTGCAAATGTCGTCAGGGATGATCGAGTTGAGCTACACCAGGGATCAGGAGAAGGTCGCAAACCAGGCAGCAACCCAAGTGGCTGGGCGCATGGTAAAAGTTCGCCTGGTGACCGGAGCTACGACAGCGGTAGAGGTGGCACCGCGACAGTCGAGTACGCCGCGCGCGGGAGGCTCGGCGAACATAAAGACCAAGGCCGCCGACGAGCCAGTGGTGAAACGCATGATGGAGAAGTTCGGGGCAGAAATTCGCATTGTAATGGACCGTTCAGAAAGTTGACCACAATGGATCCGAAGCAGATGCACGAGATGATGTCGAAGGCGCAGGAAATGCAGCAGCAGATGCAGCAGAAAATGCGCGAGACACAGGTGGAGGCCTCAGCGGGCGGCGGCGCCGTGGTTGTGCGCATGAACGGCGAAAAGCAGGTACTCTCGGTGAAGATCGAGAAAGAAGCCTCTGGTGATGTGGAGATGCTGCAGGATCTGGTGATGGCTGCCGTGAATGAAGCAGTTCGCAAGGTGGATACGGCCGTGCAGTCACAACTCGGAGGATTGCTGGGTGGAATGGGTCTGCCGCCTGGACTGTTCTAGGACGCGGTTCCTTGGGATTGGGTCAAAGGCTCATGATGCAGGCGTCGCTGTTTTTTCCACCTCTGTCCAAAAGAGCAGAGGTGGGGGCACCTGATGTTAACGCGGAGATTGAAGTAGGTTATGTCCAAGTTTGCCGAGCCAATGGCTCGACTGATTGACGAGTTAAGAAAGCTGCCGGGAGTTGGCAGCAAGAGCGCGCAGCGCTATGCGTTCCACATTCTGCGCGGCTCTGACGAAGACGCAGAACAGTTGGCGGGCGCGATCCGCGAGATAAAGGCGGCGCTGCGACTCTGCTCCATTTGCAACAACATTACGGACGTGGACCCATGCGTTTACTGCGCAAGTTCGACTCGCAATCTGCGCGTGGTGTGCGTGGTGGAAGAGCCAACCAACATTGCGGCAGTCGAGAAAGGCCACACTTACAACGGCGCCTATCATGTGCTGCACGGAACCCTGTCGCCGATTCATGGCGTAGGACCGGAACATTTGCGAATAACAAACCTGATGGTTCGCGCCCAGAGCGGCGAGGTGGACGAAGTTATTCTGGCGACGAATCCTACGGTGGAGGGCGAGGCGACAGCGGTGTACCTGGCCCGGCAGTTGAAGCCGACCGGGGTACGCGTTACACGGATCGCGACCGGCATTCCCGCTGGCAGCGATATTGAATATGCCGACGAAGTGACCCTGCAGAGAGCTCTTGAGGGACGTCGCGAAATGTAGATTTTTGCTTCGCAAACGAGTTAAGCCCCGCAAACTCTGCGGGGCTATTACTTTTAGGAGAAGCCGGGTTGGTACTACCCTCGAAGCTTGGCCAGCAGATCCTGCGGATGAACGGGCTTGGCGAGGATCTCAAACTCATGGCCGCGCGCACGGGCGTTCTCAAGCAGGTCTGCCGTGGCAGCCTGTCCGGAAAAGAGAAGTATTTTGCAGGAGGGCAGGAATCCCCGGATGTGAATTGCTGCTTCGATGCCGTTCATGTCAGGCATGATGACGTCGCTGATGATGAGATCAGGCTTGGAAGCCCGTGCAAAATCGACAGCATCGTTTCCGGTATAGACCGCGGAAGCATTGAATCCAGCTTGATTCAGGATTATCGCAAGTGTGTCGGCGATGACGTGCTCATCGTCCACCACAAGCACGCGAGGCTTTGCCTTAGTTTCCGTCATGTACCCTCTTGGATGCAGGAACTTAGAGTTGAGCTGCAAGCATCTCGATTATAGAAGGAGAGATGCTTTCTGAAAGTGCTTAAACGCGACTTCATAAAATTAAAAGCCCCGTGCGGGCACGTTGGTTCCATCAAGTGGCCGGGCGGAAACCAACACTGCTGCCCTTTGACACATCTAACTAACTTGCACCGAACTGTGAATGCTCGGTGGAAACGAAACGCCTTGGTGATCATGCTACTTCAAAGTTCGAAGAAATGCCTACTGGCCGCCGGATTGGCGGTGCTCCTGGGGATTTGCCTGGGGTGCAGCCGTGCCGATTATAAACACTCACTGCGAGCGCAGAGCGCCGGTTCGTCGTCGCGGCAGCCGGTAATGCTGGCCGCATATCAGCCATGGTTCGGGGGAACTGGCCATATCAACGTAGGCTACTCGTCTCAGGATCGTACAGTGCTGCAAAGACAGATCGGCGACGCCAAGCAGCTCGGGATCTCGGGTTTTGTGGTGAACTGGTACGGCAAGCAGCATAGGTTCGAGGATACCTCCTATGCGCTGCTGCAACAGCTTGCAAATGCCGATTCCGAAGGCTTCAAGGTCGCGCTGATGTATGACGAGAATGACAGCGATCCGGCCAATGCGACGGACGCCATTCTGGACGACCTCAACTACGCGTATCAGCGATATATCTCGCGTTCGTCGCAGATACGTAGCTCGTCTTACTTGCGCTACAACGGACAGCCGGTCATCTTTATCTTCCCCAAGGGGGGCAATGCGGACTGGAACCGGGTGCGGCAGGTGGTGAATACCTGGGAAGAGCGACCCTTGTTGATTTATAAAGATCCCGTGGAGAAGTGGGCGGGAGCCTTTGATGGCTTCTATGCGTGGGTGCAGCCTGGGAAATCCGGGTGGCAGCGCGATGGCAGCAACTGGGGGCAGGAGTATCTGCACTACTTTTACACGACGATGACGCACAACTATCCGCAGAAGCTTGCGGTAGGCGGAGCGTGGCCGGGATTCAATGACTCGCGGGCTTCGTGGAGCCGCAATCGGCATATGGATCCGCGTTGCGGGCGGACGCTCGAAGAATCGCTACAGATGTTCCGGCGCTACTATGATTCGAGTCGGCCACTTCCCTTCATGATGATTGAGACCTGGAACGATTACGAAGAAGGAACCAACGTCGAAGGCGGCTCGCACGGGTGCAAGAGCTGACGTATCATCAGCCTTATGGACGATAAGACATTCCAAACGCACGCGGAAGAGGCAATGGAACGGCTGACACGCGCCCTGTATGGCATTGAGGAGGCAGGCGGCTTCGATGTGGAAGAACGAGGTGGCGCGCTGCATCTGACCTTCGAGGAGCCGCCGGGAACATTTGTGATTTCGCCGAATTCGGCAGCGCGGCAGATCTGGATATCGGCACTGTCAACCAGTTTCAAACTGGATTGGAGCGAATCTTATACAGATTTTGTGCTGAAACAGAGCGGAGAGCCACTACTGCCCCTAGTCTCGCGTCTGCTGACACAACAGACGGGAGATGCGGTTATGTTGGGGTAGATCGCCCTCACATCTACCGGCTGTCCCCAATTTGCCGAGAGAAGGCAATCGGGGACAGCGTTCGAAACTGAACTCGTAGCTCTGAGTTCCATTCGTTGCGCTCAGGTGACAATTCAGGAGCAAAAGCAGAAGCAACCGTACTATTCGGCATTGCGAAGGTGCGTGGGAGGAGTTACCACGGTCGGCCTTCGGGAGTTTTCGGGAACGAGGGGCTCCGAGGTGGGTTCGCCTAGTTTGCGGCGAAGGTCCTCGGCAATCTGGCGGCCGTGAAAGCGCCCATTCTCGATGAAGATTTCGTTTGTGTTCATTCCCGCAATTATTACGCCAGCAAGATAGATTCCGCGAACATTGCTCTCAAGCGTGTGGGGGTCCACGACCGGCTTGGAGGAAGGTTGATCGGACAACTGCACGCCCAATGCGCGCAGGAAGCTGAAATCAGGGTGATAGCCGGTCATGGCAAGGACGAAGTCGTTCTTTAAACGCACCTCGCCATTGGGTGTTTCGAGCAGGATGGAGTCGGGCGTGATTTCGCGGACCGAAGTGTTGAAATAGGCAGCGATTTCATGATTCTTAATCCGATTCTCTATGTCGGGCTTGATCCAGTACTTCACGTTGGGCGAGATGGCCGCTCCGCGATGAACCATGGTGACGCGGGCTCCGTGACGCCATAACTCGAGGGCCGCAATGGCAGCGGAATTCTTCGCGCCGACCACGACGACATCGGAATCGTAAAAGGGATGCGGCTCGCGGTAGTAATGAGTGACCTTGGGTAGGTCCTCTCCCGACACTGCCATGCGGTTCGGCAGATCGTAGTAGCCGGTAGCGACTACCAGCTTGCGGGCAAGGAATTCAGTCGGGCGGGAGAGCATATCGGTGCAATGCACGAGGAAAGCGCCGTCAGAGCCTTCAATCCGCACTACGGTGTGGAACTGGCGAACTTGCAGGCGATAGAACTCGGCAACCTTGCGGTAGTATTCCAGGGCCTCAAGGCGTGAAGGCTTCTGCTGGGCGCTGGCGAAAGGAATGTCTCCGATTTCCAACAGCTCCGGCGTGGTGAAGAACGTCATGTTCGTCGGATAGTTGTACAGCGAGTTGCAGAGGCAGCCCTTGTCGACCGCTACAGCCGTGTACCCGGCTCGCCGCGCCTCAATCGCGCAGGCAAGTCCCGTGGGACCAGCGCCAATTATGAGTACGTCGAATTGCTCCATCGTTGCTCCCCTTACGAAATAGATGTTACATCGAATGGCGCGGGTTCGCATGGCTGGAGAGCGTTAGAGCCGTTTCGCGGCGCAAAAACATTCTTGTGCGCCGGTACTTCATTTTGCAGTTTGCTGTAAGCTGTGGGGAGTGCGCTTACTTCATGAGCGCACTCCCTTTTACTTTGCATGCACGAACTCAAACTGGCAATTTTTGATGTGGCGGGGACCGTGATCGAAGATCACGGCGAAGTGATGTCTTCATTAGTGGACGCGCTGGCAGCACATGGGATCGGAGTGGCCAGCGACGAACTGGTGGAGTTCAAAGGGGCCTCAAAGCGCGAAGTGATTCGCTTTTTTGGCTGGCGCAAGCGCAACGAGCCTCTGAGCGAGGAGTCGGTGGACGCGGTTTACACAGACTTTGTACGGCTGGTGAATGGACGCTACGAAGAACTGCTTGCGCCAATCGCGGGAGCGGAGGATGTGTTTGAATCGCTGCGGAAGCGCGGAATGCAACTGGCGCTAACCACGGGATTTGGCCAGGATACGCTCGAGATGGTAGTGCGACGGCTGGGCTGGCAGGAATGGTTCGAGGCGATGGTTTCGAGCGATGAGGTGGAAGTTGGCAGGCCCGCGCCTTATCTGATCTTCCGGGCAATGGAACGCTGCCGTTGCCGCTCTGTGCATGAAGTACTGAATGTAGGAGATACGCCTCTCGATCTCCAATCGGCGATGAATGCGGGAGTGGCCCTGAACGTGGGCGTTCTGACCGGTCAATACAGCCGCGAACGCCTGGTGTGTGAGCCACAGGATGCACTGCTGTCCTCGGTGGCGGACCTGCCAACATTGCTCTCGCATCGCGAATAGCCTAGAGGCCCACGTGGAAATGCGGAAGAAAGTAGGCTTCGAGAAGTTTCGACGTAAGTAGCTGGATAAGGTAAGTATGAGGAATTCACCTCATATCCAGTGGCGGCGCATCGCGGTACAAAGGATAGTCCCACGAATCGCAAGGACGCCACTCAATGTTGACACTGAAAAAGCCGATCAAGCAGTATTACAGCGAAGCCGAGGCCGCACACACGTTGTGCATTTCTACAGAGGCCCTCCACGAAATTCTAGACAAACACGTCTTTAACCATGAGCATCCACGTCCGGAGGTTTTGGAATTCACTCATGCTGAGTTGCTACTGATCTCTGTTTGGGCAGAACCGGCGAGGGGCGCCAACGTAGTTGCGATGCCTGCAAGAAATTGATTCTGGTACCAGTTGTTCATGGGTAAGGTAATTAATTCACACGCAGCGTGGCAGCGTAGCTGCGCCATGCTGCTAAATAGCGGTAAATCGGTTTGGCCCACTACTTGCAAGATTGATTGGAAAAGGGAGATGGGCATGGCGGATTTATCGAAAGAGATGTCACAGGAGTACTGGCGTCCTGCGCCTACTCCAGGCAAACAGTTTCAGTCACACGGATTTAAAACCCAAGGCAACGAGGCGTTCTGCGCAACCTGCGGTACGAAATACGCGGCTGGCGCGCGCTACTGCCATGTTTGCGGATTGGGCCGTGAAGACGACCTACACGCGGAAAAACATAGTCCCCTGATGGACTGGCTGGACTTTGGACGTATCCAGAAAGAGTCTGGGCTGTCGTCAGTTTCGCTGGTACTGGTGTTGGCAGCTGCGATTTTTATGCTGGCGACGATGATGACCGGGTTGGTCTACAACACAACGACTCTCGCGGATTGGCAGGCCGTGCAGACTTGGCGAATTGAGTGGTTGCTGGCGACGGTGGTGGCACTGCTTGGCGCGATGCTGTTTAAATCCAAGGACTAGACCGTTTACGAAAACAGAAACCGACACTTGACGAGGCGCCCACGAAGGGCGCCTTTGTCATGCTCGCGATGTACGACAACCTTAAGATGTCGGCCCGTTGCAGTCGCACTTTTGCTCCGTCGGAGAATTTTCGCTGAAGTCCACTTCGGTGACGAGGAAGCAATCGCAGAGAGTGCCGCAATATTCACCTTGATGCCAACGTAACCCTGCGCTGAAAGTACTGCCGTCCTTACGAATGAATGTAAAAGTTCCCATCACGCCCCACTTTTTCTCTCTTCGAACGGCGAGAACCCTTTGCGCATCAGGCTTGGTGAATAGTCGCATGAAATCTACCCGGCTTAGTTCTTCCTCGGAGTAGCCAAATAACCTAATCGCTTCTGAGTTTGCTCTCTTTAATATCAATGTCTTGGAGTCGGAACACCAATACGGAACAGACATAGCGATCCTCCATGAACCACAAGATTTTTAGTCAGGCTTGTATTCAAAACGTCTCGTTAATGCCGTCGCCGTAAAAGATTGCAACTGCTGTTCCAAAACATTCCGATAATTGCGATTGAAGACTTAAAAGCAGGGTGTCCGATTGTGGGAGTTGCGGTGGTTTGTGTTACGCTAGATTTGTGTGGGCGCGTAGCTCAGTTGGTAGAGCAACGCCCTTTTAAGGCGTGGGTCCTGGGTTCGAGTCCCAGCGCGCTCACCATGTATTTTGAATGACTTACGCCGAATCTGAAAACAACTTCAAAGAATATAAACGCTGCTTGTGACGGCCCTGGAAAGTTGCCGCCAGAAGCAGCGTTTTTGATTCAGGGGCTTTGCTCTGAGTTGTTTGCCAGACGGGAGTAAATCGGAGCGGCGAGACTCGAAATTCAGCGAGATTCACGGACTTAAGTCGGGCAGAGGAATAAGATGTGGTAAGCATCCGGTGTAGTTTTCGGGCAACGATTAATACTTTCCTTTCTAGATCGATAAATTCTTCGCATTCATAAGGAGCTTTCCTTGAAGACACTCGTGAAGCCCAGCGCAAGCTATAGCCTTACTATCCGTCTCAGAATTCGTGCTACCCCGGGGAGTCTTGGCCGGGTGACTTCGATGATCAGCGACCTTGGTGCTGACATCGGGGCAATCGACATCAAGGGAGTTACCAAGACACACAAGATTCGGGAAATCACGCTGCAGGCGCGCGATGAGAAGCATGGCGAGACGATCATCGAGAATTTGAAGTCGCTGGACATCGTTGAGGTGCTCAGCGTTTCAGACCGCACATTGATGATGCACATGGGAGGCAAGATTCGCATCGCAAGCAAGGTGCCGCTGATTACGCGCGAAGATCTCTCGATGGCCTATACACCGGGCGTTGCGCGGGTCTGCATGGCGATCCACGACCATCCGGAAAAGGCTTACCAACTGACGATCAAGGCGAACACAATTGCCATTGTCAGCGATGGCACGGCGGTATTGGGACTCGGCGATATTGGGCCGGAAGCGGCGATGCCAGTTATGGAGGGCAAGGCGCTTCTGTTCAAAGAATTCGGCGAAGTCGATGCATTCCCTATCTGCCTGGACACGAAGGACACAGAAGAGATCATCCGCACGGTGAAGGCGATTGCGCCGGGATTTGGCGGAATCAACCTGGAGGATATTTCGGCTCCTCGGTGCTTTGAGATCGAAGAACGGCTAAAGAAAGAGATGAATATTCCGGTCTTTCATGACGATCAACATGGAACTGCGGTGGTGGTTTTGGCGGCGCTGACAAATGCGCTGAAGCTGGTGAAGAAAGACATCAAGGATTTGAAGATCATCGTTACGGGCGTGGGCGCGGCGGGGGTGGCCTGCTCCAAGATGATCATGGCGGCAGGGGCGACAAACATCATTGGGTTTGACCGTACGGGCGCGATTCACAAGGGGCGCACAGGGTTGAATTCGATGAAACTGTGGTTCGCCGAACACACGAATCCTACAGGCTTCGCCGGCACAGCGAAGGAAGCGATGACGGGAGCGGATCTGTTCCTGGGGCTGTCTGGACCGGGAGCAATAGAAGCGGCAGACCTGGCGAAGATGAACAAGGACGCAATCGTATTTGCAATGGCGAATCCTACGCCGGAAGTAATGCCGGAGGACGCTGCTCCGTATGTCCGCATCATGGCAACGGGGCGTTCGGACTATCCCAACCAGATCAACAATGTCCTCTGCTTCCCGGGAATCTTCAGGGGGGCGCTGGATTGTGGCGCAACGGATATCAACGAAGCGATGAAGCAGGCGGCGGCGAAAGCGATTGCTGAAATGATTTCGCCGGAAGAGCTAACGGAGGATTACATCATTCCCGGCGTCTTTGACAAAAAGGTTGCAAAGGCAGTTGCAGCGGCAGTGATAAAGGCTGCGATTGAAACTGGAGTGGCGAGGAAACCCGCGGGTCCGGACCATGCTTATGAGGCTTCGAGTTCGAACGGAATCGGACGGTAAGAGCGAGAGCAACGGCAAGAACAAGAGCCCCACATCAGCCCGAT
The DNA here is from genome assembly GCA_035539055.1 of Saccharimonadales bacterium (SeqCode). GTDB lineage: Bacteria > Acidobacteriota > Terriglobia > Terriglobales > Acidobacteriaceae > TOLSYN. The sequence continues at coordinate 27,575 of DATLJC010000009.1, forward strand.
AAAGCTGGGCGGGACGTGGGGCACCTCGTTGTTTTCTGGTAGTTAGTCTGGTACCTTCACCAGCACTTTTCCCATCGGGCCTTCGGCTAAACGCGCAAACGCTTTCTTCACGTCGGCAAAAGGAAA
>DATLJC010000010.1:0-97639 GCA_035539055.1 Saccharimonadales bacterium (SeqCode)
AGGATTCGCTCGCGCGAACTTTTCTATTGTAACGTACGCAATCATTCTCGTGGGCAGAGCACAAGCCTGTCCCGCAGATTGCTGTGGATTACTCCGGGGGATTGCGTTATTTTTGCGCGGCCATTCCCGCACTACCCATCAGGGCTACAGCCGCCTTCCCGGCAGGCATATCCTTGGTCGACGCCCCAGGCTTTGAGTAACTTTCCAGCAGTTTGTGATGCATGCAGTAAAGCGCAAGTTCCAGGCGGTCCGAGACCCCCAGTTTGTCATACACTTTTCGCAGATAGTTCTTCACCACCTGCTCCGTGGTGCCCACCTGTTGCGCAATGTCCTTATTGCGCAAGCCCTGCGTCACACCGGAGATAATCTGCAGCTCCTTCGAATTCAGTTTGATTCGAGCTCGCGGCGATGTCAGTTGCGAAGCCTGCGCCCTGTAAGCTTCAATTACCCAATTCACACCCCTGCTGTCCAGCCAGGTTTCGCCCTCATACACCTTGCGAATGCAGCGAATCAGCAGATCTGGTGCAATCGAGCGGGTAACGATGCCACGCACTCCTCGACGCAGGAACTCACACGTTTCTGCCTCGCTCGTATCGGCCGTAACCAGCACAATTTTCAGCGCCGGTGCCACCGCCAGCAGGTTGCTCACTGCCTCATAGGGGGTGCCGCTCATTCCGCGTTCAAACAGGATAATGTCGGCTGCGTAGCGGCCAACAGCGGTAATCGCATTGGCCGTGGATTCCACTTGGGCCACAATGCGAATATCGTCTTCTATCGCGATGATCTTCCGTACGCCTACTCGAAAAATTGGCTCGCTATCAGCCAAAATCAACCGAATGGATTCACCCGAAACACTTTCTTCGTCCTCGGGCGTCACAAGCGAATCGGCCTCTTCATTGGCCATCGTTTTCCCGTTCACTTCAGAGTTCGTCTTGAAGCATAGCTTATCGGGAGAATCGATATTCGTCAATAATCGCCCCAACCGCCATTCTGTCCCCAGCGGGATTGCAGCGCACGACTCTACCAACGCACTCCACCTGCACATCGGTATCCGAACCCAACGTCTGTCCGGGCATGCAAATCGAAAAGAGGATGGTCGAGCCGACTGGGTAGTCGACTCCGCAATGGATTAGAACGCCCCCCGCTGAAATATCCTGCGTTTCCCCGTCCTGAGTCTTTTCATCCTGATGCAGCTCAACGGGCAAGTGCAGTGGAAAGCGGACAGCGCAACGGAGATCGTTAGCATGCTCAGTTTTCACATCAGTCAGCATAGACTGCATACACCGAAATAGATAATTACCAAAGTGTCCGAATCACGACTCATTGGGGTACTCCACTAACGTGTCACATGGCCCTAAAATCGCGTCGTCTCCGTGAACTGGAAGCCCTCCACCCGCATCGCGGGCGCGACCATATCAAACGCCTCTTCGCCACACGCCCGCACCGGTTCCCCCAGGTCCAACACCTGCCTCAGCATCTGAATCACGCTCTGATTGAATCGAAAGTTCCTGATCCCTTTCCCCAACTTGCCATCTTCTACAACAAACGTCCCGTCCCGAGTCATCCCGGTCAAAATCTTCTCGTACGCATCCACCTCTCGTATGTACCACAAACGGGTTACCAGCAGACCCCGCTCCGTGCGCGAGATCATCTCCTCGACCGACTTCGCCTCACCCGATGCAACCTTGAATACGATATTCGTCGCCGCCTCGCCGCCCTCATTCGGCAAACTGAAACCATGCCCTGTCGCCTTCGCCATCTTCAATTTTTCCGCGAGCTCCGATTGCCTGATCCTCGCCGCCGTGCCGCGAGCCATTGCCACATCGCGCACTTCCCCTTTCTCGACGAGCGTTAACGTCTGTCTCCCCACGCCCTCTCCGTCAAATCCCGCTCCTGTCTGTTCCGCGTGACTCACATCGTCCACAATGGAGATGTTCTCCCCAAATAGTTTCACGCCCATTCGTCCATTCAGGCACGAGCGTTGTTCCAGCAGCGCCAGCCCACTGAAATCCGCCGCCAGAAAGCCAATCAAGTCCACCACCGCCGACGGCTCCAGAATCACCGTGTACTTCCCCGGCGGCAATTCCATAGGTGACGCCGAACGCAACGCTTTCTCCGCCGCCACTTCCGCCAGCTTCCGTGCGTCCAATCGCTTGGCGCCCGTGTAGTTCTGCTTCTGCCATCCGGAGCTATCTGCCGCCTGCATCGTAACCGACGCCTCAGCCAGCGTCTGCCGATGCCATCGCACGACCCCATGCGAATTGAACAGTCCCTCATAACTCTCGCCACACGAATAAGTCCCCGCCGCGTTCAATCCCTCGCGATGAGCCACCGCAACCATAGCTGCAACCTGCTCCGCTCGCTCTCCCGCGGACATCGCCGCCGTCTCCTCGCAGCACCGGTCAACCTCCGGAGCGCTTCCCTGCTCCGCGCCCGTAAGCATCGGCAGCAGCGCGGGTTCTTCCTCCTGCACTCGTGCCAGCGCCTCCGCCTGGCGCACCACCCGCTGCAAACTCTCATCGTCCAACCGATTGGTCGTCGCCCGCGCCGTGCGACCGCCCATCTGCACCCGCACTGAAACCTCGCACCCCTCTTCGCTCACATTCTGCGTGATTCCATTATTGGCAAAACGCGTCAGTGCCGACCGCCCGCCCTGCACCGTGACTTCAATGTCACTCGCCTCCGCCGCCCGCCGCACTCTCTGAAAAATGGCTTCGCACCGTTCCTCATCCATCAACAATCTTTCCTCCAATACGAGCTCTCCAACACGCGCTCGGCAAGCCTGAGCACAGGTGCCCCACCTCTGCCCTCTTTTGGCAGAGGTGGATGTTTTGCTCTTGCTCCTGAAGGGTCATCCCGAAGCAACGCTAACCCCCGTCCCTCGAATCTCCCGCGCCCTCCCCAGCCTCTCCGCCCGAAATCGATTTTCACCCTCGATAAGCTCCCCCCACCTTCACCCCCCTGAACCGCGCCGGAGCAGCGCCATGTCCCGTTCCCATTCCCTGCTCTGGTTGTCCCTTCCCGCAGTTCGGAGTCCCCCACAGCGTCCAGTACCGCCTGTCGCAGATCGCGTCCATCGAATTCCAAAACTCCGTCGTGATCCCCGAATACGAAGGGTTCCGCAGCATCCGTCCCCGCTTCCCGCCCTTGATCTCCCAAGCCGCCTCGCAGCCAAACTGGAAGTTGTACCGCTTGTCGTCGATCGACCACGAGCGATTCGTCTCCATGTAAATACCGTCATCCGTCGAGCCGACCAGTTCCTCGAAGCTCAATGCCTTCTCCCCCGGCAGAATGCTCACATTGCTCATCCGCACAATCGGCACCCGCGCCCAGCCTTCCGCCCTCATGTGCCCGCCCGAGCGGCTTCGTCCAATCAGCGCCGCCGTGTCGCGCGATGACAAATACCCCTCGAACTGCCCCTTCGTGATGATCGGAACGCACTGTGCCGCCACGCCTTCATCGTCATACGCAAAGGTCCCCAGCCCCGGACCATGCTCCGGCCTTGCATCTGCCACCACGTTCACCAGGTCGCTTCCATACCGAAGCGTATGCAGCTTATCCAGCGTCAAAAACGATGTCCCCGCAAAATTCGCCTCATACCCCAGCACCCGATCCAGTTCAATCGGATGCCCAATTGACTCATGAATCTGCAGTCCCAGTTGTGACGAATCCAACACCACATCCCAGCGCCTCTCGGGACACTGCGGAGCCTTCAGCAGCGCTACGCACTCCCGCCCTACTCGCTCCGCATTCTCCAGCAGATGAAGCTCTTCTATCAGCTCATACCCTTTGTTCTGATACTGTCCCCCAAACGAATTCGGATATGACCTTGTCTGGATCGAGTCCCCCTCGAACGCATGCGCCGCAAATCCTGCGCCGGTCGTCGTCCGTGTCTGATGAATCGCCGCCCCCTCCGTGCTGTAGAACCATTGCTCATAGCGGCCGAAATGCATATTCGTCTCCGCCAGCGTCACCCCCTCCACCGCCGACAGAGTCTCGTCGATCTTCCGCAGCAACTCAAAGTTCTGCTCCATCGAAACCGCAAAGGGATCAATCTCGCACGGCGAACTCCACTCCGCCACCGCCGCCGGCTCATCCACCAATTGCACCGGATGGCTCTGCACCCGCGCCGAAGCCTTTGCAATCTCCACGGCCAGCCGGGCACATTGCTCAACGCCTTCCCGCGTCAGCCTCTGCGTGGCCGCGAATCCCCACCCGCCATTGGCAAGCACGCGTACTCCCAGCCCCAGCGACTCGCCCTCAGACGCCACCGACACCAGCCCGTTCCGCGTTCCCAGCGACCGTGCGCGATCGTTCACAATCCGCGCCTCGGCATGACTCGCGCCTTGCCCCACGGCCATCTCCAGAGCCCAATCCGCAATCTGTTTCATAGACAACTCCGCGTCCCCTGAGGACCACCGTTAATTCTATTCCGTTGGGACGCACTCAGTATCCACGCTACACTGGAGCCCGTTATGATACGAATCGCTCTTCGCTCTCTGCTCGCCTTCGCGCTGCTGGCCGCGCTCGTCGTCCCATCGGCCGCGCGCAGCCGTCACAAGAACTATTCACAGCCAAGCGCTCCCGGCGAATTCGATTACTACCTCTTGTCTCTTTCCTGGGCGCCCAACTTCTGCGCTACCCACTCCGGCAATGCCAACGAGTGCGGCATCGGACGCCACCGTGCCTTCGTAGTCCACGGTCTCTGGCCGCAAGGCGAGCAGGGACGCCTCAACCAACCCTGCCAGCACACCTCGCCCGTCGCCGAAGACGTAGTCCGCTACGCCCTCAACTTCTACCCTGACGCCGGACTCGTCCAGCACGAATGGCAGTGCCACGGCAGCTACTCCGGACTCTCCGCCCGCGACTACTTCACCGCCGTCGGACACGCTTACCAGTCGCTGCATTTTCCCTCGTCCGTCGCCGCCCTGTCCTCAGACACCAGACAGAACTCCGCCACCCTTGTCCGCGAGTTCGAACAGTCCAACTCCGCGCCTCAGGGCTCTTTCGTAAGCTCTTGCCACGACGGCGAACTCGTCGCCATAGAAGCCTGCTTTACGAAGGACCTGAAACTGCGCTCCTGCTCTCCCGGCCTCCACTCCTGTTCCGGCCCGCTGCTTTTGCGGGCTCCACGTTAACAGTCTCCGTGGATGGGGCACATGCAAAAGGCCGCGAATCTCCTCGCGGCCTCATCATCCTTCTAACCCGAAATCGCCTACTGCTTTTCCATCCCCTGCGGAGTAAACGTCACCGTTGTCCTTTGCCCGTCGGCTCCCAGCGCTCCCTCCGGCTTCCCGTTGTAGGTCACCGAAATTCCCGCCGGATTCCCCACGATTAACTTCAATCTTTCCTGTGCCCGATAGCTTCGTTTGCTCAGTTCCGGATTCTCCGGATCCAATGTCAGCGTCTCAACCGTCTTACCATCGCTGCGCACGCTGATCCACGAGCGCGCTGTAGCCGAGATTGAAACCTCCACCGGAGCCGCGGACTGCTGCGCGGCGGAATTCGCACCTGCGCTCGCCGGGTTCACTGCCGTCGTCGGGGACAAAGTCGGACTCGAAGCCGCAATCTGCGGCGCAACCGGTACTGCGTTTTGCGCTAATGTCTGGCTTGTGTTCTGCGCCGCGTTCTGGTCGCTCGCCGAGGTCTCTGCCGGAATCGATGTTGTGGGAGCAACCGTACTCACCGCCGTGCTTTGCGCTAGCTGTGCTGCTGCCTGCTCCCTGGCATCCTTACGATGTTCTTTCAGCCACAGCCCGCTCACGCCCAGCGCCACCATCAAGGCCACAACTCCAGCCACCGTCGTGGCGCTCATGGACCACCATGGCTCGCTCGGTTTAGCCCGTGCGGCTGTTACCTGGGACGACAGCATCTGCATGTCGGTCTCCGGGTCCGCCACATTCGCGGCGGCCATATAGGCAGCGACCGTTTTCGCCTCATCCAGTCCAACACAGCGCGCGTACGAGCGTACAAACCCCTTGTTGAAGATTCCGCCCGGCAACTGGTCAAAGCGCTCTTCTTCCAGTGCCTGCAGTATCCTGGTGCCGATTTTGGTCGACTCCGCAATCTCTTGCAGCGAAATGTTCCGCGCCTTACGCGCCTGTCGTAAACTTTCTCCGAACGATGCCAAGCCGGTCACCCTTGCCGATCTCTTATCCCACCCTGCGGTCTCCCACGAATGCGCTTCGGCACGCGCTCGCTTCGTTTATGGAAATGTGCAGTCCCTAGCATCATAGAAATGCTGCAAACGCAAAGTCAAACATAAATGGAGATACACTGGGCGCAGCAGATTACGAACTCTACGGCCATCGGCCTAAAAGTTACGCGTACCCCCTCACTTTCGGTTCTACGCCTCAAGTAGCTGAAGGCTCTATAATGGGGAAATTAGGCTTGGGGTTATCCGGCCAATAGTCAGGGTTTACGAGATGACGCGACCGCAATTTATGGCGGAACCGAAGCAGTCGAAATCAGAACTCGCCATCCTCCACGACGTAGCCAAAGCGCTCACGTCCTCCCTGAACCTCGACTCCGTTCTCCAGACCATCATGGAAAAGGTTGCGGCCTACTTCCAGCCCGATAACTGGAGCCTCCTCATGACCGATGACGAGCATCACGAACTCTACTTCGCCATCGCCGTCGGAGATGCCAGCGAGTCCCTCAAGTCAGTGCGTCTTCGCATCGGAGAAGGCATTGCCGGATGGGTTGCCGAACACGGTGAACCGGTTGTCGTTCCAGACGTCACCAAGGACCCGCGTTTCACCCCGCGCGTCGACGACATGACGAAGTGGAAAACCAAATCCATCCTCTGCGTCCCACTCGCTTCCAAAAGCCGCATTCTCGGTGTCATTCAGCTCATCAACGTCGGCATGACCAATTTCGGAAACGACCAGTTCATGCTTCTTCAGGCTCTCGCCGACTACGCCGCCATTGCCATTGACAACGCCCGCGCCGTCGAGAAGATCCAGGAACTGACAATCACCGACGACTGCACCGGCCTCTATAATGCGCGTCACCTCTACAACACCATCGAATCCGAGGTGTACCGCTCCACCCGCTTCGGCTACGAATTCAGTGTGCTTTTCCTGGACCTCGATCGCTTCAAGCTGGTCAACGACAATCACGGACACATCATCGGTAGCCGTCTCCTGAGTGAAATCGGCAACACCATCAAAGGCCACCTGCGCCTCATCGACTACGCATTTCGTTACGGCGGCGACGAATTCGTCGTCCTGCTCCCCCAAACCGGAAAGAAATCCGCCCTGGTCGTCGCCCGTCGTCTTCGCGACATCCTGCGCAACACGAACTTCCAGTTTGGCGATCTCAAACTCAACATCCGCGCCAGCATGGGTGTAGCCAGCTTCCCCGATGACGCCCGCAACGCCCACGACCTCATCCGCCAGGCTGACGAAATGATGTACACCATCAAAAACACCACCCGCGACGCCATTGCCGCCTGCGGCCTCGGCAACGTCATCTAAATAGACTTCGCGCCCGATCCAGAACTCTCCTGTGCCCCCGACGGTGCCCCCGACGGTGCCCCAGGTGCCCCACGTCCCGCCCGGCTTTATCGGGCTGACGTGGGGTAGTTGCCCTTGCCCTTGCTCTTGCCCTTGCCCTTGCCCTTGCCCTTGCTCTTGCCCTTGCTCTTGCCCTTGCCCTTGCCTTTGCCCTTGCCCTTGCCCTTGCTCTTGCCCTTGCTCTTGCCTTTGCTCTTGCCTTTGATTTTGGGTCATCCTGAGCCGAAGGCGAAGGCCCCCCGCACCGCTCAAATCTCCCATGCGGATCAAAGCTTTTCAACCAATCGACCTCCCCCGTTGCCGCATTCTCCTACCTGGGACGCTCCTTTTTTTGCGGTCCTCCGAACAGGGTTGCCGCTCTGTCATGAACCGCTTACCATCGGTACACACATGAAGCGACGCACCTTTCTACTTTCCACCCTCGCCACCGCCGCCTCCCAATTGCAGGCACAGCAATTGGACTGGATTAGCGACGCGCTCGTGAAAGATGACTTCCCTAAATTCCCCAGGAGATTTCGCTGGGGAGTCGCCACCTCGTCCTATCAGATCGAGGGCGGAGTTCACGAAGGCGGACGCGGCGAGAGCATATGGGATCGTTTCTGCCACACTCCCGGAACCATCAAAACCGGCGACACCGCCGACATCGCCTGCGATCACTTTCATCGCTGGAAATCCGACGTCGCCATGATGAAGTCGCTTGGCATCCAGAGCTATCGATTCTCCCTCGCCTGGCCGCGCTTTCAGCCCACCGGTTCAGGCTCCGCAAATAGGCACGGCGTCGACTTCTACTCCCGCCTCATCGACGAACTTCTCGCCCAGGGCATCCATCCCCTCCCCACGCTCTACCATTGGGATCTGCCGCAAGCCCTGCAGGATCGCGGCGGATGGGCCGCCCGCGAAACCGCCGACCGCTTCGCCGAATACGCCCACATCGTCACCCGCGCCTACGCCGACCTCTGCACCAAATGGCTCATCTTCAACGAGCCCAGCATGTTCGTAAATCTCGGACACCTCAGCGGAATCCACGCTCCCGGCATCAAAGACCCGGCCATCGCCATGCGTGCCGGACACATCGTCAACCTCGCGCAAGCCAAAGCCTTCCGCGGCATGAAGGCCATCTCTCCCAGGTTCCGCATTGGCAGCGCCTTCAGCATGTCGCAGCCATATCCGGCCACCGATTCGGAACAAGACCGCCTCGCCGCCGAGCAATTCCATGCCTGGGAAAACGTCTGGTACCTCGAACCCGCGCTTCACGGACGCTATCCCGCCGCCGTCGGCCCCACGCCCGAAAAACTCCTCGACATCCGCCCCGGCGACATGGAGCAAATCCGTGCTCCCTTCGACTTCATCGGCATCAACAACTACACCCGCGCCGTCATCGCCCACGACACCAATTTTCCTATCCCCTTCGTCCCCATCCGCTGGATGGCTGGCGAAACAGGCTCCAGGACCGATGTGCAATGGGAGGTCTATCCCCGCGGCCTCTACGAAATCACCATGCGCATCTGGCGCGACTACCATCTCCCCATCGAGATCACCGAAAACGGAGCCGCCTACAACACCGCGCCCAATCCCTCCGGCGAAGTCCCTGACCAGCAACGCATAGATTTCTACAACTCATACATCCACGAACTCGCCCGCGCCATTGCCGACGGAGCCCATGTCCGCAGTTATCACGCCTGGAGTCTCATGGATAATTTCGAATGGAACGAAGGCTACATCCCCCGCTTCGGCCTCGTCTACGTCGACTACAAAACCCTGAAGCGCACCCCAAAAGCGAGCGCCAAGTGGTACGCCCACCTAATCGCCGCCCAAACTTCCTAATCTATCTTCTGTGACACTACCCCGCTGACACTATCCCTGTGACACTATCCCTGTGCCCCACGTCCCGCCTGGCTTCATCGGGCTGACGTGGGGTACTTGCCCTTGCTCTTGCTCTTGCCCTTGCTCTTGCCCTTGCTCTTGCTCTTGCCCTTGCCCTTGCTCTTGCTCTTGCTCTTGCCCTTGCTCTTGCCCTTGCTCTTGCTCTTGACTTTAACCTTGAAACTTTGAAACCTTGCGAAACCTTGAAACCTTGCCTTTTCCCTTCACTTCTCCACCCCAAAGTCCCAAACCGCTCCGTTCCCATCGTCTCCCGTAGCCGAAATCACGATCGCATACTCCCCCGGCACCAAGTCTTCCAGCGGAACGATCTTCCACCAATCGCCACTGACTTTCTCTGGACGCGATTTCAAGAACTTCTCATTAGTATTCTGTTCCCCTGCCATCGACATCGTGTTCTTTGCCACCACTCGCAAATCCTTCTTCCGCTCCAGCCTTACAATCCTGAAGCTCGCCGCCGGAATCACCCCCTGATCATTCTCCACGTCGATAAAGATGGCTGGCTCTTTGGAATGCACCCTCACCTTTGCCGCCGGACCTTTCAGCTCGATCGTCTGCACCTGGCTCGCCACCGGAATGATCGATTTCCGCAACAGGTTCTTGCCGGTATTTTCATTCACCTGAATCTTGTTCGTCTCCACCTTGCTCAACACCGGCTTCCCTGCCACTTCTTCCAGCAAGAAGACACCGCCCTCCGCCGGCAAGCGCATCTCCGGAGCCACCAGCGGAGTGTTCAACTGTTCCTCCTTGCGCGCCGCCACCTGCTCGGCTGTAACCTGTTTCAGCTCCTCTGCTGCGGTTTTCGCGCGCTCCGCATTCCATTCATCCGTCGCCTTCCAGTCCACCAGCGCAATGGGAATCTCCTCCCACTCGCCCCGCTCTGCGCTGAAATATTTCAAGCGATCGCCCGCTTTCTTCCACTCCGTCGCCGTCTGGTAGCTGCCATCGGTCAGAATCAGCCTTTTTGCCGCCTGCGAGAACGCGCTTGACGCCAGCACCAGCGTCATCAACGTCGTCAACGCCAACCCCTTCAACGCCCGTAACATAGTCCGCCTCATAGCCTCACAAGATATCACTGCTGCCGCTTCCTGTTGCCCATCGCCAATTCTTCTTTTCACAATTTCCAAGATTCTCGCTTTTCCCAACTTGATCCCAGCCCGGTTTTCGTAGAAAATTGATTGTGCACCCCTCCAAACATCACCAATTCAAATACACCTCACTGCGAGGACGTTATGTCGGCTAAGTACATCTTTGTTACGGGCGGAGTTGTGTCCTCTCTCGGCAAGGGCTTGGCCGCTGCCAGCATCGGCTGCCTTATGGAGAGTCGCGGCCTGCGCGTCAATCTGCAGAAATTCGATCCCTATCTCAACGTCGATCCCGGAACCATGTCGCCCTTTCAGCACGGCGAAGTTTTCGTCACCGACGATGGTGCCGAGACCGATCTCGATCTCGGCCACTACGAGCGATTCACCCACTCGCGCCTCACTCGCGAAAATAACCTGACCACCGGACGCATCTATGAGCAGATCATCGCCAAGGAGCGTCGTGGCGACTATCTCGGCAAAACCGTGCAGGTCATCCCGCACGTTACCAACGAGATCAAGGCTGCCATGAAGAAGGTCTCGCACGATGTTGACATCGTCATCTGCGAGATCGGCGGCACCGTCGGAGACATCGAGTCCCTGCCATTCCTCGAAGCCATTCGCCAGATGCGCCAGGAGCACGGACGCGAGAACACTCTCTTCGTCCACGTCACCCTCGTTCCCTTCATCGCCGCCGCCGGAGAGCTCAAAACCAAGCCCACGCAGCACTCCGTAAAAGAACTTCTCTCCATCGGAATCCAGCCCGACATCCTTCTCTGCCGCACCGATCGTTTTCTGCCGCAGGAGATGAAGAGCAAGATTGCCCTCTTCTGCAACGTCGAGGAGCGTGCCGTCATCACCGCGCGCGATGTTGCCAGCATCTACGAATGCCCCCTCGCTTTCGCTCAGGAAGGTGTTGACAAACTGGTCCTCAAATACCTGCACATCGACGCCAAAGATTCCGACATGAGCCAGTGGGAGTCCCTCGTCCACCGTGCCTACAATCCCAAGGATGAAGTCCTCATCGGCATCGTCGGCAAGTACGTCGAATACGAGGATTCCTACAAATCCCTCAAGGAAGCCTTGGTTCACGCCGCCCTAAAGTACAACCTCAAGCTAGACGTGCAATGGATTGAAGCAGAAGGTCTTGAGACTAAAGACAAGAATGACCGAAGCTACGAGCAGCAGCTCACCAGATACGACGGCATCCTGGTCCCGGGAGGCTTCGGCAAGCGCGGCATAGCCGGAATGCTCAACGGCATCCGATACGCCCGCGAGCACAATGTCCCCTACTTCGGAATCTGTCTTGGAATGCAGACCGCCTGCATCGAGTACGCCCGCAACGTCTGCGGCTTGGACGAAGCCAACTCCAGCGAGTTCGATCCTGCCACCCCGCACCGCGTCATCTACAAATTGCGCGAACTGCGTGGTGTCGAGGAACTGGGCGGCACCATGCGCCTCGGTGCATGGGATTGCAAAATCGAAGCCGACTCCCAGGCTTTCAAAGCCTACGGAAAGACCGAGATCAGCGAGCGCCACCGCCATCGTTACGAATTCAATCGCGAGTACGAACAGTTGCTAACCGGCGCCGGACTTCGCATCACCGGAACCTCGCCCGACGGAACCTACGTGGAGATTGTCGAACTCCCCAATCACCCCTACTTCCTCGGTTGCCAGTTCCACCCCGAGTTCAAGTCGAAGCCCTTGGAGCCACATCCGCTGTTCCTGAGCTTCATCCACGCCAGCTACCAGAATCGCGCCAAGCGCCTGGCCCAGGCCGAGCCCGCAGATGAAAACCTCTATCTGCGTCCTCGCGCCCAAGCCACCTCAAAGCTGCAGTAACTTGTCTCTGGTGCCGTAAATGTTTCTGGTGCCCCCAGGTTCGCGCCGCGCTCTTTCTTTTGCGGCGTTAACCTGGGGTTTTTGACTTGCCCTGCCTTTGCCTTTCAACCTTGCGCAACCTTGCGAAACCTTGAAACCTCCTCTTCCGATACAATCATTTCATCTCACTCGGAGACCGCCTGATGCCGTTGGACCTCGATGTCCTCTGCGATCCGGTCACACACGCCTCGCTCGAACAGCGCGCTCAGTCTCTCCTATCCTCGGGGTCCAACTATTCCCTCAAGGAAGGCATTCCCGTCTTTGCCCCCGTTCCCGAGACTCTCAACCTGAAGTATCAGCGCATGTACGACCGCATTGCGCCTCTATATGACTTCGCCGAGAGCGCCTACCAGCGTTTCTTCCAGCGCGATCTCCGTGCATTCCTTGCCGCCGAACTCGAACTCCGCCCCCACATGCGCGTCCTCGAAGTCTCCATTGGCACCGGGGCCAACCTACGCCTCCTTCCGCAGAGCGCTGAAATTCATGGGATTGATCTTTCGATGGGAATGCTTCGCGCCTGCCGCCGCAATCTTCGCCGCAAACATCGCGAGGCCGCCCTATACCAGGGAGAGGCCGAGCGCCTTCCCTTTCGCGACAATACCTTCGATCTGGTCTTTCACGTCGGTGGCATCAACTTCTTCAGTGATCGTCGCCGAGCCTTGCAGGAGATGATCCGCGTCGCCCGTCCCGATAGCAAGATCATTGTCAGCGACGAGACCGAGGAGGTCGTCGCCGGAGCCTACCAGCGGATTCCTTTCATCAAGCGCTTCTTTCAGAAACGTACCGAGCCCGTCGTCTCTCCCGTCGGCCTGCTTCCTCCCGGCACCAAAGACATCCACTTTCGCACCGTCAACCACGGAAAACTCTACTGTCTGACCTTTCGCAAATAGCTCCACCACTGCTATCTGTTCTTCACCTGAACGATATTTGCTCGACAAGTTGAGATTACGCGCCGCCGGAGTGGCGCGCCACTGACGCGCTCGCCGGAAGCACGACCGTCATGCAGGTACCTGATTTTTGCAGCCGGGCGCTACTTCGTACGCGCAACCGTCCCTTGTGTTCATTCACAATCGTTGCGCTCAACCACAGCCCCACTCCGGACCCTTTCAGCGCCTTGGTCGTAAAGAACGCCTCGAAGATCTTCTTGATATTCTCCTTCGGAATTCCCACTCCATGATCCGCGATTGAAATCCAGATATTGCTTTTCCCAGTCTTATTCCACCGCTTGTGTTCCGAAACCCTGATCCGTATCTCTCCGCCTGAACTTGATGCCTCGATCGCATTGCGAACCAGATTCGAAAACACCTGCCGCATTTGCGCCGGAAAAACACGAACGCTCCCTCTCGTGTCCCACTCTCTCTGGATAATGATTTCCTTATCGACGATCATCCGGTTATGCAACGCAAGCACATCTTCCAGAAGATCGGGCGGACAGACTTCGATCGGCGTGGCTGCCTCGCGGTTGAACGACAATATCTGCTTTGAAATGCGCGAAACCCGCTCCAACTCCTGCTCTGCCGTCGCCAGATATTCCTCGGCTGTCAACGGCTCTTTCAGCGCGCCCCTCAGCAGATACAGAAGGTTCGTAATCGCCTCAAGAGGATTATTGATTTCGTGCGCAATCGTATGCGCCGTCCGTCCCGTCGCCGCCAGCCCTTCGCTGATCACCAGTGCCTGTTCCGCGCGCTTTCGGTCGGTTGTTTCTTCCAGAATGAAGATCGTGCCATTCGGTACTTCCTGGATGACGATCGGATCCACTCTCAGACGGAAGAAGCGCGTACCCAACTGCATCTCTCGTGGAATAGCCAGGCTCTCTGCCGTAAGAGTAACGCCGAACACCCCGCGAATCAGCTCTATGCCCGAGCGATTCTCAATATCGTTGTACGACCGTCCAAGCAACGAGATCATCGAACGATTGCAGCGCACGATGGTGCCTGATGCATCCGTAATCGCGACGCCTTCGCTCAGTGAGTCGAAAGTCGTTTGCCACTGCCGCGCTGAAAGCCGCGCCTGGGACTCCGCCTGATGTAGTCGAACCAGCGATTTCACGGTCGCCACCAGCACCACCGGTTCCGCCGGTTGTGTCAGGTAAGCGTCCGCGCCACTCCCAAGCGCGTAGAGTTTGCTCTCCGTATTGTGAAAGGCAGCCGACAACTGCAGAATCGGAATATGGCTCGTGTGCGGATTCGATTTGATGCGTCGGCAAACTTCGTATCCCAGAATGTCCGGCAACTTCACGTCAAGAACAATCACCGTTGGCAGCAGTTTGGAAAGCGCCAATGCTTCCTTGCCGGTTGCCGCCTCCGTCACCGCAAAGCCCGCACGCGTCAATGTGTGAACCGTGGTGTACCGATTCTCAATGCGATCGTCCACCACGAGCACGCAATACTCGCCGGGGTTACCGGCAGTTTTCGGTTCAATGCTCACGGCTCTATCCCGGCCGCCGCGAGAGCGCTCTGAAGCTGATCCTCACAGCCATCTCCGCCAAACGTCTTTTTCGGGAAAGGCACAGCTTCCATTTCCTCCAAATATGCAATCTCTTCAGCCGTTAGTTCCTTCGAGGTATGCACAATAATGGGGATGGCGCGTGTAGCGGTGTTGTTCCTCAACTCGCGCAGCACCTCGAATCCCGTGAGGTCCGGCATCACCACGTCGAGGAACATAATTGTTGGGATGTGAAGACTTGCAAGTCGGATGGCTTCCCGTCCGTTATGCGCCTCCAGAATATGGTAGCCCAGCTTGCCCAGGTTCTCTCCCAGCAGATACCGCGTCACTTCGTCGTCGTCCACCAGCAAAGCCGACTTTGAAGATCGGCCTTCGATCAATTCCCGCAATGTGTTTGCCAGCAGTACGGGCGACACCGGCTTGGCCAGGAACGCATCCGCTCCTGCCTCGATAGCAGCCTTCGGATCATCCACCACGCTGGTCACAATTGTCGGCCCTGAGTACCCGGACCTCATTTCCTCAATAAAAAACAGGGAATCCTGTCCCTCCAGAAAACGGTCCAGCACTACCGCCGCCGGTGCGCATCGTCTCATTGCTGCCCGCGCGTCCGGAATGTTCGAAACAAAGATCAATTTATATTGGCTGTTGCGCAGCGAGGCCTGGTGAACGAAATTAGTCTCTTCGTTGTCTTCAACAAACAAAACCGTTCTGCCCAGTTTTCCCTGCTGCGGTGCCGGAGCGGTGCGCATTCCCTTCGGCTTCTCAACGAATACCGGCAACGTGACCGTGAACTTTGATCCCACCCCCGCAACGCTCTCTACTTGAATCGTCCCACCCAGCAATTCCGCCAGCCGCCGCGACAGCGGCAACCCAAGACCGGTGCCCTTCAGCCCGCTCTGCAATTCGCTATCAACCTGCACAAACTCTTCGAATATGCGTTCCTGATCCTCGGGTGCAATGCCAATTCCTGTATCCTCGACGCGAAACACAACTTGATCGCCCGCCGGCTGTGCCGTCACGCGCACTTGCCCCTTTCGCGTGAACTTCAGCGCGTTTGAAATCAGGTTGCGCAAAATCTGAGAGACTTTTCCCTCATCCGTGTACAGTGGCGACAACTCCGGCGAAGCTTCAAATATCAATTCAAGACTATTGCTCGCCAACAACGGCTTCAGCATTCCGCGCAGCACTCCAAACAGGTCACTCACTTCGAAATGCCTCGGCTTCACGTCGATCTTCCCGGCTTCCACCTTTGCCAGGTCCAGAAGGTCGTTAACCAACTCCGTCAACTCCTCTGCCGAGCGTTCAATAAACTTGACCTGCTTCTCTTGCTCTGCGGTAAGGTCGCCATCTGTGTGACCGATTAACATGCGGCTCAACGAAGTAATCGAGTTCAGAGGTGTGCGAAACTCGTGCGAAAGATTCGACAGAAAGCTCGTCTTCAAATCGGAAACCCTGCGCAGGTCGTCCGCATGCTGATCGAGTTCCGCATACAGCGCAACCACGCCGCGATTCGTGTCCTCAAGTTCGCAATTCAGTTCCGCCAGTTGCTCCTGCTTTTCGCGGAGTTCCGCCAGGGTCTTCAGCAGTTCCTGATTCTGCCGTTCCACTTCATCGAACGGATCGGTTGCGCCGCTCTTTGCCAACTTGAGCGCAACCCGCTTTACGCCTTCCTCATCCAGCGGCGGCCTTGTGGACGGCAATGCCTTCCCCACCTCCACCCGCGTGCCATTCGTCGAGGACGAAATCTTGAAGTAGTCCATCAACCGCTTCGTCCCCGTGATTCCCTTCCCCATGCCTGTCTTTGAAACAAAGCGGCCGTCCAGCACGCTCTCCAAATCGGGAATGCCAGGCCCTGAATCCGTCACCGACACAACGAAGATTTGCGGGGCCGATTTCACAATCAGAAATTCCACCACGCCGTTCGTAGCGTAGCGATAGGCATTGCGCGCCAATTCCGATGCCGCCGTTGCCAATCGGATCTGGTCCTGATGCTCGAACCCAAGCATAGCCGCGATATCGCGTGCTCTCTGTCGCGCATGCACCACGTGACGTTCATGGCGCAATCGAAGCGTCAAAATGCACAAAGGTTTCGAATCATTCATGCGGTATTCCGCGACACCAGAATCGTGGCGTCGTCCCGTTTCCTGTTGAAATCCCTGTAAAGCACTGCGGCGATCAGTGCCGGATGCCGCGTTGCCAGTCCCGGGTACTGCTCAAAATTCCAACGCGTTGTGAGTCCGTCGGAATGCATGATGAGCGCCGACTTTTCATCCCACGGATACGAGAACTGCTGCAACTTTCCCACTGAGTGACCAGCCGTGCCGTTCATCGATACCAGCGATCTCGTCTTGCCGCCCGTACAGATGTAGGCAACGACATTTCCCGCTCCCACGTAGTTCAAAACTCCCTTCCCGGGCAAAACCTCTGCAATCGAAACAGCCGCACCGCGCGTCTTTGCCAGCGCCAGATGAATCTCACGCATGATTTCTTGCGGCGTTCGATGCGATGTCTGACGAAAGATCCTCACCGCCTCCGTGGATGCTTCCGCCGCTATCGGGCCATGCCCCAGTCCATCGGCGACAATGTACAAACTGCGTCCCGGCTGCCAGTCCACGCTCCAGGCGTCCCCGCAAACCATCTCGCCCGTCATCGGCAAGGAGATCGCGCTCATATTGCACGACTGCGACTCGACTTCACGCAGTTGCTCCGTGCGCAATACCCGTGCGAACACCGCCGTTCCATGTCCCGTCAGCGAATAGATCTGAAAAGTCCCCGCCAGTCTCGACATTGCTCCAAGGCCATTCCCCGGCGTTCCCCTCGTAGAATATCCATCCTGCAATGACAGGGAGACATCTCTTATTCCTGGGCCATGATCGAGCGCAAACACGTCGATCCCTGCGATTTCACCGCACATCCACGGACTTAGGACGATCTGTCCCTCGCCGGCGTGTGCCGCAATATTCCGAGCCGCTTCCGTGACGATAATTCCCAACTGACCCTGCCGTACTTCATCAAACTCCATCGACGAAGCCAACGATAACGCCTGCCGCCGCGCATTGCCGGCCTGACTCAAGTCACCGGAGTTGATCAAGATATTGCGGTTGGAAGTTGTCTTCATTTCCATCGTATGACCGTCACGGTCGTCCCGACGTTGAGCTTTGACTCGATTTCGAACTCGTTCATCAGGCGCTTACTGCCGCCCAGCCCAAGTCCCATTCCCTGTCCAGATGTATATCCATCTTTCAGTGCCAATTCAACATTCTCAATCCCCGGCCCGTTGTCAGAAAAACGCAGCCTTATTCCCGAGCGCGAGCCATTCGCAACCTGAGCCAGTTCCAGAAAACCGCCACCTCCGTGTTCCAGCGTATTGCGTCCCAGCTCGCTTGCGGCAGTTACAATCTTTGTCTGCTCCACCAGGCTGAACTTCATCTCCAGTACCCACGCCCTCACGCGTTGCCGCACCGCCACCACGTCAGAAGAATTCTGGATGGGGATCTTCTCAGTCTTCTGTACTGTCCCCGTCGTAATCATAGTTCTCCTCGTGGCTCGTCAATATCTCACGCAGGTGATCCATGCCGGATTCCACGTTCAGCGCCGTCCTGATACCCGGCAATGGCATTCCAAGCTCAACCAACGTGATTGCCACTGCCGGCTGCATCCCCACCACGACGGTCTCCGCGTCCAAAACCCTTGCCATCGATGCGATATTGGCCAGCGTGCGGCCAATGAAGGAATCCACGATCTCCAGGGACGAGATATCGATCAGAACTCCCTTTGCGCCAACCTCCGCAATCCGGTTGGTCAGATCGTCCTGAAGCGTGAGCGCCAGTTGGTCGTGCATGTCCACCTGAATCGTCACCAGCAGGAAATTCCCCATTCGCAAGATAGGAATCCGTTCCATTACTCGCCTCTCTGTTCAGCTGCGCTGGTCCCGTTGGACTTCGCCGTGTTCACGCGAACCACCTTTCGTCCGCTGCGTTCCAGCGCCAGCCAGAGTGCGTCGGAGAGCTTCGCCTTGGTGATCACGTCCTCAAGGTTGATTCCGAGATGCACAATCGTCTGCGCGATCTGCGGACGTATTCCGCTCAGTATGCACTCCGCCCCCATCAGGCGCGCCGCCGTGATGGTCTTCAGAAGGTGCTGCGCCACCAACGTGTCCACCGTAGGCACCCCCGTAATATCGATGATCGCGAAGCGCGAATTCGTCTGCACAATTGCCTGCAGCAGCGACTCCATTACCACCTGCGTCCGTGCGCTATCCAGCGTTCCAATCAGCGGCAGAGCGATGATTCCATCCCACAGCGTCACTACCGGTGTCGAGAGTTCGAGCATCTCTTCCTGCTGCCGATTGATAATCTGATCTCTGCCATAGATGTAGCTGTCCGTCGTAAACAACGCGAGTTTATCCACGAACTCATTCGCCCTGAAAACCTCCGCGAACAACTCCTCCGAATTGTTTCCCCACTGCTTGCGCGCGACGTCGAATAGCGCAATCTTCAACGAAAGCACAAACCTTGCCGTATCCGAGGGAGTGAACCCCTGCGTCGCCCACGATGCCGACAGATTGCCGAGCACATCTTTCAACGGCTGCCATTCCGCAGCATCGAAATTCTCCAGCGACGAGTTTCCTCCCGCACCCCTGATTGCGGAAAGCACCTCGGATGCCTGCGCCGTCAGCTCGCGATCATTGATCAAGTCGCTTCGAGTGATCCGGGCTTTCAAATCGCGTAGCCAGTCCTGCAAAATTGATTCGTGATTCTTCTGAATCAAACTCAGTAGATCTTTCATGGACGCTCCTCCGAGTAAACAGCTTTTGCCACGTGCTTCTGCAACCTACACCGTTTCTCACGACGTCGAGTACAACCAGATGTTCCCTTTTGAACTACAGACAGGATGTAAGGCGCCCACAATGGTGAAGCGCGTCAGACACATACAAGTGCTAACAACCCTGCAAAAGATACGCTTCATTGCTGTCGCGCAACGTGTGAGATGCTGTTTTTTGTATAAAGGTTGGCAAATAGCCAGCATAAAGGCTTCGTAGAAGAACGAAAAAGGGCCGCGCCATGCCGCCAGCGATGCTGCCTGACAGGTCGCCGAACGCATTCCTCAGCCCACTAAGCACAATTTGAAATCAGGCCCGAGGTTGAGATCTCAGGCCTGCCAACTATCTAATTTGATGCATCGAATTGAACTGGCGCCTTACTCGTGCTCTGCCGCCGCGGATTTTTGCTTCGACTTCAGAAGCAGTTCGATATCGTCGAGAATGCGGAAGATCCCTCCGCCTTTCATAAACATCCCGTCCGCTCCCGCGTTGCGCCATTCGCTGACTGGAATCGGATAGGCGGAAAGTATGATGACCACTGGCCTGCAACTGCAGGATTTCGCATGGCGGACCACTTCAAACCCCGCCGTTTCGTGCTCCATCCTCATGTCCGTTACCACCAGGTCAAAGCTGAACCGTGCCAAGCTTCTGGCCGCATCGAAAGCAGAAACTGCCGTGGACACATTGAAATCGCGCGTCTCAAAAACGCTCTTCAGCGTTTGCAGAATCGCGGAGTCATCGTCCACCAGCAAAGCATTAAATGGCATGATCCCTCTTAACAGCGACATACGCCAGCTTATGCCGGCGTCTCGCTTCCGTTCGTGGAAGAATAGTCCACTCTCCGCGCCAATGCATCGGACGTGGCGTCCTTCAACGCTATATTGATGCGCTCCACTGCGTCGTCAGCAATCTTTTTTGCGTCAGCGTCTCCAAGCCTCTGAACCGCAATGTGCATTGGAAAAATTGCATTCCTGACATGATGATTAAGTTCAGCTACAATCGCCGCGCGTTCCATCGCAACCTGAAAATGAACTTCTTCATGGCCCAGTTGAATTGCCAGCGTCACAATCACCGCCACCAGGCCGCCAATGCTGTTTGCAATCACCTGCCGACCCATCGTCGAGCGATCAATCGGCACCAGTGCCAACTGCGCAACCGTCGACACCAGCCAGACCAATGCCCCTGCGGCAACCGCCTTGAGCACCTTATATTCCTTCTTGCGTCGTACTTGCACTTGCCGCCTCCAGACCTAATGCCCAGTGCGTAAATAATATTATCAACCCAGCGCGTTTCGAAATTGACGACATCCTATAAATATATAAATAGATGAGCAAACGAATGGCCGCGGTCCCTTACTTTCCATCGCCTCTGGCACTCCGCCGTTCAGGGCCGAAAATGGGCCAATCGGACACCCTCGGCCCCGCCAATTGCCGCTCTCAGCCATAAAAGAGGCCCAATGCTTTCACCTGGGCCTCCACTTCCAAACGAATTCACATCGCGGCCGAATCAGCCGTTTCTGCCTCGCCAGATGCCTACCCCATCTGCTCCGAAAGATAACGCTCGTACCCGATCTCTTCGATTAAGTGGAGCTGTGATTCCAACCAGTCCACGTGATCTTCTTCGTCCCGTAGAATTCCAGCCAGAAAGTCAGCAGTCGCATTATCTGCTTCTTCCCGCGATACCTTGATCGCCCGGTTGTAGAGCTTCACCGCTTCCAGTTCTAATACAAGATCGCTCGCCAACTGCTCTTTAACATTTTTCCCCACGCTTAACTGCGTCGGTCCGCTCAGTGTAGGTGTCGCGTCGAGAAAAAGAATCCGCTCAATCAGCTTTTCCGCATGCTTCATCTCGTCGATCGATTGCTTTTTGATGAACTTCGAAAGTGCTTCATACTTCCAGTTCTCGCACATCTCCGAGTGAAGAAAATACTGGTTGATCGCCAACAACTCTTCCTGCAGAGCCTCATTCAACACGGCAATAACTTTCTCGTTTCCCTTCATCGCCTATATTCCTCCGGGGTTCATCCGCAGAGCGGAATAGATAGCTTACACCACGAGGTTTATTGACGTGCAAGCATGCTCCAGGATGCTCCAGGTGCCCCACGTCCCGCCCGGCTTTTCGGGCTGACGTGGGGTTTTTGACTTTTCAAGGTGGGGAGACGCACAACCCTCCCCTTGCATCGCTCTTGCCGTTGCTCTTCCAGGTTGAACTACCGCGACACGCCGCTCATCATGTGCTCCGGATATCTCATTCCGGCCGCAGCGCCATTCGGTGCAATCGCATCAATCTGCTTCAACTCATCTTTCGAGAGATGCACATCCAGCGCTCCAAGATTCTGCTCCAGATACTTTCTCCGCTTCGTCCCCGGAATCGGAACAATGTCATCGCCCTGCGCCATCACCCACGCTATCGCCAGTTGTGAAGGCAGGCAACTTTTTCGCGCCGCCAGCTCTTCGATCTTCTTCACCAGCGCCAGATTCTTGTTGAAATTCTCTCCCATAAACCTCGGAGTATGTTTGCGGTAATCGTCATCGGGAATATCCTCGCGGCGCTTGATCTGCCCCGTCAGAAAGCCGCGTCCCAGCGGACTGTACGCCACGAAGCCGATTCCCAGTTCCCGGCACGTCTCCAGCACACCATCTTCCGGATCGCGCGTCCAGATCGAGTATTCCGTCTGCACCGCCGAAATCGGATGCACCTTGTGCGCCCGTCGAATCGTCTCCGGCCCGGCCTCGCTCAACCCCAGGTAGCGAACCTTGCCCGCCTTCACCAGCTCCGCCATCGCCCCAACCGTCTCCTCAATTGGAGTGTCCGGATCCACGCGATGCTGGTAATACAAATCAATCGTCTCCACCCCCAACCGCTTCAAGCTGCCATCGCAAGCCTGCTTCACATACTTCGGAGTGCCATCGACGCGCCGGTCCATTGGCCCATCGCCCGTGCGCACAATGCCAAACTTCGTGGCGATCACCACATCGTTCCGCTTGCCTCCCGTCCAGCTCTTCACCGCCGCGCCCACCAGCATCTCGTTCGTGTGCGGCCCATACATATCTGCCGTATCCAGAAAACGCAGCCCCCGATCGAGTGCCAGATGAATCGTTGCCGTTGACTCCGCGTCATCCCGCGAACCATAAAAATCGCTCATTCCCATACAACCCAGCCCAAGAGCAGTGACCTTCAGGCCCTGTGTTCCAAGCGTGCGCTCTATCATGAATGTCTCTCCCATTACTGCGTCTTCTCACACCACAACAACGCATTACTAAGTTGGATGATCACTATCCCACGATGATTCTACGCAGCCGGCATTCTCCGCCGAATCTTCTACTGCACGGAGTTCTCAGCCTGGAGTAGCTCAACGCGATGCCATGCTAATCACCAGCATCGCAAACGCTACAATCAGTCCACAAGTTCTCAGCCAGTGGTACAGGTCCCAGCGATGTTCCTGTGCTTTCCAGTCCACCGGTAGCGACTGCATTGTCCACGTCTTAACCCGGTTATTGATCGGCACCGGACCGGCAACCGAAAACAATACCGCGCCAATCTGAATTGCACAAGCCATCGCAGCCAGTCGCCACGCCGGCGGCGTCAGATGCTCAAAACGCAGCAGCAGAATCAGATTCAGCAGCGTAGAGCCTGCCATCCAGAACGGCATCACCCGGCCAAATAACAGCGCAAAATACGATCGCACGGGAATATGCACTTCCAGCGATTGGCGGTTGAGCGCGGGATGCGCGAACACCGCCACATTCAGCTCACTTCCGCACATCAGGCCGAGCACAACCACGGCCAGGAGATGAATCACCATGCAGATAAACCTCTCCGCCTTAGATGCCAACTCCATTCGTCGGATGCCGCACCGCGAAGTTCCACACCTCTGACCTGCTGGCTCGCTATAATCTCCTCATGCCATTTTCTGTCCGGAACGTAACCATCGGCGGCCCCGAACTATTCCTCATCGCCGGTCCCTGTGTCATCGAGAGTGAGGAGCACGCGCTCTTCATGGCCACCTCCATCGCCGCCATCTGCCGCGAACTCGGCATGCCTTACATCTTCAAGGCCAGCTACGACAAGGCCAACCGCACTTCCATCAGCAGCTATCGCGGCCCCGGAATCACCGAAGGGCTCCGCATCCTCCGCAAGGTCAGCGAAGAAATCAAAGTCCCCGTCCTCACCGACGTCCACGAAGCCGCGCAGGCCACCGCCGCCGGAGAAGTCGTTGACGTCCTCCAGATCCCCGCATTCCTCTGCCGCCAAACCGACCTTCTCGTCGCCGCCGCCCGCACCGGACGCGCCGTGAACGTAAAGAAGGGACAGTTCGTCGCGCCTCAGGACATGCGTCACGCCATCTCAAAAATTCGCGAGAGCGGCAACGACCGCGTCTCGCTCACCGAGCGTGGAGCCAGCTTCGGCTATCACAATCTCGTCGTCGATATGCGCTCCCTGGCCATCATGCGCGAGTACGCTCCTGTAGTCTTCGACGCCACTCACTCCGTCCAACTTCCCAGTCAGGGCGAGCAGTCCGGAGGACAACCCCAGTTCATCCCCGTCCTCAGCCGCGCCGCCGTCGCCGCCGGTATCGATGGCATCTTCATGGAAGTCCACGACAACCCCGCCACAGCAAAAAGCGACGGAGCCAATGCTCTTCCGCTCGCAAACCTGAAATCCACCCTCCAACAACTCCTAGCCATCCACCGCGCCCTGTCCGTCTAAAAGAGTGCTTCTGATCCTCTAACCGGAGTGCTTCCAGTGCCCTAACAGAAGTGCTTCCGGTGCCCCAACAGAAGTGCTTCCGGTGCCCCATGTTCCGGCGCGCGCGCCCTTTGCGCGCCTAACATGGGGTTGTTGCTCTTGCTCCTGCCCTTGCCCTTGCTCTTGCTCTTGCTCTTGCCCTTGCCCTTGCTCTTGCCCTTGCCCTTGCTCTTGCCCTTGCTCTTGCTCTTGCCCTTGCCCTTGCTCTTGCTCTTGCTCTTGCTCTTGCTCCTGCCCTTGCTCTTGCTCTTGCTCTTGCTCCTGCCCTTCAGTGGGCCATTCTGAGCGTCAGCGAAGAACCCCTACCCCATCCACAGCTCCCGCGCCGCCGCCCCAAGCCTTCCAACCCGCAATCGCTCCCTACCGCCATCTCCACAAATACCCCGCATAAAACTCATTATTATCGATCCCCGGATTCTTCTTCGCCGTCTCATTATTCGAGATGTGGTGAAACTTATACCCCACCACCACCGACGTGCGCTTCCCTGTCACGACCTGCACCCCACCTCCAAAGTTAAAAGTGAAGTTGAACTGCGACGACCCCGGCACCGGCTCCTGCCGCGTAAAGTACAAAATCCCCCCATGCGCATCGACATACGGCTGCACCATGCGTCTGTTGCGAAAATTCATCTGCATCCCTAAAGGAGTGACGCCTCCGGCATACGTCGTAGCACCCTTCCGGAAGCCGGTTAACACGTGCTTTGGATCGAAGTAATACTCCGTCGGCTCATTCAGCAGCACCAGAGGCTCGACCTCTGCAACCCACTTCACCGCCACCTGCCGGAACGTCAGGATCGTCACCGCATATTGCCCATTCAACTCGAAGAACTTCCGGTCGTGTACCTGCCCGATTCCAATCGCCGAATCCGGAGAATATCCTCCCCAGAAACCAATCTCCTGGTTCCAGCGCTTCAGCGTTTCACCTTCATTTGCCTGCGCCGCCAAAGGGGCGGCCAGGCACACGACAATCGTCAAAGCCCGCAAGAAATCTCTCATCCCCACATGGTACGATAACCAGCAGTAACACTCATATGCGTTCGAACCGCAACCGGTCGCTTGCACGCACTGATTGATGTATTACGTCTTGATGTGTTACGTCGCACCCATTGCATTCATCCATCATGACCACTGCTGAAAAAGTAGTCCGCATTGAAGCCGAGGCCTTGGGCCGCCTCGCCGACCGCATCGCCGGCCCCATGGCGACAGACTTCTCCCGCGCGCTTGAGCTCATCCTATGCTGCGCCGGACGCGTCGTCGTCAGCGGCATGGGCAAGAGCGGACTGATCGGCCGCAAACTCGCCGCCACCTTTGCCTCCACCGGAACCCCCGCGCTCTACCTGCATCCCGCCGAAGCTCTTCACGGCGATCTCGGCATGGTCATGCGTGGCGACCTCGTGCTGGCTCTCTCGGCCTCGGGCGAAACCACCGAGATTCTCGAACTCCTTCCCACCATCAAGCGTCTCGGAGTTCCGCTCATCACCTTCACCGGCGATTGCCTGCATCCCACAAACGGCCATCCGCCTTCCTCTTTGGCCCAGGCCGCCGACGTAGCGCTCGACTGCTCCATTCATAAGGAAGCCTGCTCGCTCGGACTCGCGCCCACCGCTTCCACCACCACCATGCTCGCCTTGGGCGATGCCTTGGCCGTCGTGCTCAGCGAACGCCGTGGCTTCCGCGCCGAAGATTTCGCTGACCTTCATCCCGGCGGCAAACTTGGCAAGCGCCTCGCGCGCGTCTCCCAACTCATGCACGCCGGCGAATCCATCCCGCGCGTCTCCCCCACCACGCCCATGATCGAAGTCATCTACGAAATGTCACGCAAGGGACTCGGCATCACCGCCGTAACCGAAAGCGACGCGCTCATCGGCATCATCAGCGACGGCGACCTTCGACGCCTCCTCGAACATCGAGGCAAAGACGTGCTCGACCTCACCGCCCGCCAATGCATGACCGGGAATCCCCGCACTATTGGTAGCGGAGCATTTGCCGCCGAAGCTCTCGACCTCATGGAGCAAAAGAAAATCACCTCGCTCATGGTCGTCGGCGAAGGCAATCGATTGGAAGGCGTCGTCCACCTTCACGACCTCTGGGGAGTCGAGCTGGTCTAGTCAAAGCGGGTTCCATGGTAGGTGTCTGCCACGTGCTGAACGGGTCATCCTGAGCGCAAGCGAAGGACCCCCCGCAATGCCCAAGTCTCCCGTGCGGCCTCAAGCTTTTCAGCCCGCCATCGATTCTTCTCTCGCGGGATATACCTTCCTTGAAACCACTCTTGTCACCGATTCAAAACACAAGTTCAAACGCTCCAAGGATTAACCTTTTGGTCAACCTCTGGAGCGCTAAAAGTGTTTACCCTTCCGGCAATCGTCAGGCACCCTGCATAACCATTTACCGATCCGCTACCCTCAGTCCGGAAACGATTATCCATCCAGTCAATGGTTCGCCCAATTCCGTTACTGCAACGGCTTGCCGTCCGCGGTCATCTGGTCGAGCAGTTTCTGATCCTGCGCAATCAGCGCCGGAGGAAGCGGAGCATAGTGCAACCCACTCGCCTGCTTCTGTCCGTCACTCACCACATACTTTATAAACCGCTTAACCATTGCTCTTTTCGCTGCATCCGGTCCATCCGTCGTAACCATCAGGAAGGTCAATCCGCTGATCGGGTAAGCCTCCGCCGCCGAAGCCGAAGGATTCACAATCGGCGTACGCACGTCCGCCGCAAGATTATCCGCAAACGCCGCAATCGCTGCCGATGCGCTCTCCGAGCTGGGCGCAACAAACTTGCCCGCGCTATTCTGCACCTCTGCCACCGGCAGATTGTTGCCGAGTGCGTAGGTCAATTCAACGTAGCCAACGGAGCCCGGCGATTGCTTCACAATGCCGGTCACGCCCTCGCTGCCCTTGCCTCCCAGCCCCACGGGCCATTGCACGTTGGTCCCTTTGCCAACTTTCTGTAGCCACTCCGGACTCACTGCCGAAAGATAGGTCGTGAAAATACCTGTTGTCCCGCTGCCCTCTGTGCGATGCGCCACGACGATCGGAGTGTTCGGCAAAGCCGCGCCAGCATTAGCTTTCACGATCTCCGGGTCCTTCCATGTTTTGATCGTTCCCAGGAAAATCCCAGCCAGAGCCTTCGGTGTAAGTTTCAGTGGAGTCTTCAGTGCTGGCAAATTGTACGTGATGCACACCGGCCCCGCGCTCTCCGGAATCTGCAGCATCGGCGCATTCCCCTTGAGAGCTTCGTCATCGAGCGAAGCATCGCTCGCGCCGAAATCGACCAATCCCTTTTTCAATTGCTGGATGCCGCCACCCGAACCAATCGACTGATAGTTGATCTGCACTCCATTACTCTGTTGCTGGAAACCTTCTATCCATTTGCTCATGATCGGATACACGAAGGTTGAGCCAGCGCCGATGATCTGATTCGAATTGCCGCTCTTGTTCGCAACTACAGTGCTGGAGCCATTGGCATTGGGTTTTGAATTACAAGCCATGCCAAGCATCACCGTTAACATCGCGAAAGCCAACATCCACTTGCCGTTCTTCATGGGTGCCTCTCTGGAGCGGAGCATAATGCTACTCCGTTCACATGAAAAGTATATGGAGAACATATGAATAGAATGTTAAATCTGTTGGCGCGCGCTCTTGCGAGGTGCGGATTTCGCGGCCTGACGTGACAGTTTCTTCTTCGCATTTATTTGGGGAAAGAAACTGTGACGATGAACGACCATGTTGACCTTGAGACCCAGAAATCCAACGCCCTCGGCCTGCAAGTGCATGCGCTGCTCAAAGCCCTGCTCACCCGGAAGCAGTATCGTTCCGCCTGCCCCCACAATTCGATGCCAAGGCAATCCTGCGCTCTCCGCGTGCAATGCCCACGCCACTTGCCGCGCCGCGCCCGGATAACCCGCGGCATACGCAACGTCTCCATAGGTCGCAACTTTGCCACGTGGCACCTTGCGCACCTGCCGCAGCATGTCGGCAAACATGCTGGTCTTCACCTGCTCCGGATTCTTGCGCTTAGCATTCACTTTCGTGGCTTTGCTTGTCGACCGCGTCATCTCGAACCAATGTTCCGCATGATGGGCTTCTTGGGCGAACGTCGCGCAACCTCGGTAAAACCGGCACGCTCAAAGGTAGGCATCACTCCCATCCACACAAATGCGGGAGGTAATTTTTCCTTCAACTCTTGCGGATAACCTTCGACGATCTTTGCGCCCTGCGAGCGCGCAAACTCGACCGCGGCGTTCAACACCTCGACGGACAGTCCCTTTCCGCGCGCTTTCTTGTCGACGAAAAAACAACTGATGGACCAGACTTTCTGCGCGTCCACCGGAGCCCATACTTTGGACGCTCCGAGCCGAACATATTCTTCACGCGGGGCGACGGCGCACCAGGCTACAGCGCGGCCATCCTTATAGAGCAACACTCCTGGCAACTTGCCTGCATCGACGAGAGCGCGCATTGCCGCCCGGTTTCCTTCGCCCCCATTCTCCTTGAACTCCGAGCGCGAAAGACGCCACGTCATGCACCAGCATCCGCCGCACGCGCCACGCGGGCCAAAGAGCAATTCGAAATCGTCCCATGTTTCGGGAGTCAAGGGTTTCCAATTCTTCGTCGTCATAATCGACTAAGGATACTAGGTTCGCCGACAGGGTTGAAGTGCTTTGGCGCTGGTTTGGGAGAATCCGAGATGCGGGTTAGGCAATTGCACTGAGAACAACGTGCTCGGAATAGAGCTAAGATGAGAGCGCATGGAATTTTCAAAATTGCAATTGAAACAATATCTTCCGAAATCAATACTCTGCCTCAAAGATTACTCCGCGAAGATCTTTGCCGCGGATCTTGCGGCCGGTGTGACTGTGGGCCTTGTTGCCCTGCCGTTGGCCATGGCTTTTGCCATCGCTTCCGGACTCACACCGCAGGCAGGAATCTATTGCGCCGTCGTCACCGGCTTCATCATCTCGCTGCTCGGCGGATCGAAGATGCAGATCGGCGGACCGACCGGCGCATTCGTAGTGGTGATTGCCGGTATCCTCGCAAAACATGGCATTCATGGGCTTTTCTTATGCACGATGATGGCCGGTGTGATGCTAGTCATCATGGGCTTCACCGGACTGGGCAAGGCCGTGCAGTTTATTCCGCGCCCGGTTGTGATGGGCTTTACCAACGGCATCGCCGTGCTGATTGCCAGCACGCAGATACGCGACTTTTTCGGGCTGCGCCTGGAGCACAATCCGGGTGAGTTTTTCGCGCGCATGAAAGAGCTGATCGGGCACGTCGGCACTGTTTCACTCCCGGCCACAACGCTGGCAATCGCGTCGCTGGCGATCATCCTGCTCACTCCTCGCGTCAGCAAACGCGTGCCGGGCTACATTGTAGCGATGGTTGGCGGAACTGCCGCCGCAGCTCTACTTCATCTGCACGTGGAGACGATTGGGACGCGATTCGGCGGCATTCCCTCCGGCTTGCCGCATCTGGACGTTCCGGAGTTTCACACCAGTCTGGTTCTGCCTCTGATCTCATCGGCCGTAACGATTGCGATGCTTGGCGCGATCGAATCGCTGATGTCGGCAGTAGTGGCCGACAATATGAGCGGCGACAAACACAATCCCAACGTTGAGCTTATCGCACAGGGCGTGGCGAATATCGTTTCGCCGATTTTTGGCGGACTACCAGCAACCGGTGCAATTGCCCGGACGGCAACCAACATCCGTTCCGGTGCGAAGACGCCAGTTGCCGGCATTATTCACTCCCTCACATTGCTGGCCGTATTACTGTTCGCCGCTCCATTGGCACGCTTCATCCCGATGGCTGTTCTCGCATCGATCCTCTTCGTAGTCAGCTACAACATGGGGCAGTGGGGAGAGACCTACCGCTTGCTGCAGGTCAATAAATCCGCGGTTGCCGTGTGGCTGGTCACTTTCGCTCTTACGGTGATGGCAGATCTGACCACTGCCGTTGAGTTCGGCATGATTCTCGCGGCGCTCACCTTCATTCGCAGCGTGGCCGAGACTACATCGGTGTCACCGGTGACGAAGGACTACATACTCACTGGACGCGCTCACGTACTGCACGACAAACATATCCCCGATTACGTTGAGGTCTTCACCGTGCAAGGCGCGCTTCTCTTCGGTGCCGCCCAGAAATTGGAGGTCATCCTCCACCGCCTGAATGCGTTGCCGCCCATCGTCATTCTGCGTCTGCGCGGCATGAGCGCCATGGACTCCACCGGCCTCGGTGCGATTGAGGACATTGCCAGCCGCTTACACGACACGGGCCGCCATCTATTGCTCTGCGGTGCCAAGGAACAGCCGTCACGCCTGATCCATCAAGCTGCTTTCGAAGAGCGCATCGGCGCCGAGAATATTTGCAGCAACATTCAGGAAGCACTGGATCGGGCGAAGGAGATTATGGACACAAAGGTAGAAGTAAAGGGCGCACAACTTCCGCAGGGATAGCGTTCCAGAAAGAAAGAGGGCATCGCGTCTGCGATGCCCTATTTCTTTTGCTGGGCAATCGAAACTACTTTGCCACAGCCGTTTTCGAAGCCTTGGCGTCTTCGCGCAGCGCTTCAGCCTTGTCCGTCTGCTCCCAGGTAAAGTCCGAGTCAGTGCGGCCGAAGTGGCCGTATGCAGCGGTCTTCTGGAAGATGGGGCGGCGCAGATTGAGCGACTCGATGATGCCCTTGGGTGTCAGCGAGAAGTTCTTGCGCACCAGATCGCCGAGAGTTTCACGATCGACCTTGCCCGTGCCAAACGTATCCACCAGCACGCTTACCGGCTCGGCGACGCCAATAGCGTAAGCGAGCTGAACTTCGACGCGGTCGGCTAGTCCGGCGGCGACGATGTTCTTGGCGATGTAGCGAGCCATGTATGCGGCGGAGCGATCCACCTTTGTTGCATCCTTACCGCTGAATGCGCCACCACCGTGACGGCCCATGCCACCGTAGGTATCCACGATGATCTTGCGGCCAGTCAATCCGGTGTCGCCCATCGGTCCACCAACAACAAAGCGGCCGGTTGGATTGATGTGATACTTGGTGTTTTCGTCCAGAAGATTGGCGGGCAGTGTGGACTGGATGACGTACTTGAGAATGTCCGCGCGTAGCTGCTCAGTCGTGACTGAATCAGCGTGCTGGGTCGAGATCACGACGGCGTCGATACGGAGCGGCTTGCCGCTTTCATCGTATTCAACCGTCACCTGGCTCTTGCCGTCTGGACGCAGATACTGAAGCTTTCCGTTCTTGCGAACTTCGGTCAGTTTGAGCACAAGCTTATGGGCCAGCGAAATCGGTGTCGGCATCAGCTCAGGGGTTTCGTTTGTGGCATAACCGAACATCATGCCCTGATCGCCAGCGCCGCCGGTGTCCACACCCATTGCAATATCGCCGCTCTGCTTGTTTATGCTCGAAATGACGGAGCAGGTGTTTGAGTCGAACCCGTAAAGGGCGTTGTTGTAGCCAATCGAACTGACTACGCCGCGCACCAATGCCTGGAAATCAACATAAGCTTTTGTGGTGATTTCGCCTGCAATCACGACGAGGCCAGTACAGGTGAGGGTCTCGCACGCCACGCGACTGTAAGGGTCCTGCTCCAAACAGGCGTCGAGGATTGCATCAGAAATCTGGTCTGCGATTTTGTCGGGATGCCCCTCGGTCACCGACTCAGACGTGAATAGAAACCGGTTATTCGACGACAATGTAAAGCCTCCTAAGAACTAAGCCCGTTGATGTCTCGGACAGGAGAGGGTGCCGCAAGCCGAGATCCGGGCAATAGCTTTCGAAGAGTGTACAGGGCCGAAGTGTTCGAAAACAATGCGGTTCATACCCGAGGGCGAACATAGAGAGTTAAACGGAGAGTTCGGGGGTGCGAGCGGGCGGAACCGGCTCTGGAGCATAGACAGCAGAGACAAGCAATTGCAGGAAATTGGGAGCGATACCTGAACCAGCGGCCCATGCCTTCCCGTGTACCTCTGGCACTGACTACGAATCAGCGACTTGTTACAATCAGCTCTCACACTCTTTAAGAACGGGAATCTTCTAACTCTATGCAACGCTGGTCCAAGTTGTTCATCCCTACGCTCCGTGAAGCGCCCGCAGATGCGGAAGTTGCCAGCCACAAATTCCTGGTGCGCGCCGGATACATTCGTCAACTGTCGTCTGGAATCTACTCTTACCTGTTTCTGGCGCAGAGGACCATCCTCAAAATCACGGGCATCGTGCGCGAGGAGATGGACACAATTGGGCAGGAATTCTATCTGCCTGCGCTGAATCCGCGTGAAATCTGGGAGGCGAGTGGCCGCTGGGACGTGATGGGCGACAACATGTTCCGCCTGAAAGATCGCAAGGGCGCCGACCTGTGCCTGGGCATGACGCATGAAGAAATCATGACCGACATTGCGCGCAAGGAACTGCGCAGCTACAAGCAGTTGCCGCAGATCTGGTATCAGATTCAGACGAAGTTCCGAGATGAACCGCGTCCGAAGAGCGGACTGCTGCGCGTTCGCCAGTTCACGATGAAGGACTCTTATTCCTTCGACATTGACCGCGCGGGGCTGGACAAAAGCTTTGACCTGCATGACGCGGTCTATCGCCGCATCTTCAAGCGCTGCGGACTGGAATTTGTAGCCGTCGAGGCGGACTCGGGTTCTATGGGCGGATCGCAGTCGCAGGAGTTCATGGTCTATACCGATGCCGGCGAGGACCTTGTGGCATCTTGCGGGAAGTGCGGTTACGCTGCGAATCTCGAAAAAGCTACTTCAAAATTGGAGGCCGTGGAAGAGCTGGCTGCGAATGCAAGCAACACGCGCGAAAAGGTTCACACTCCGGGCACGAAGACGATTGATGAAGTTGCGACGTTCCTGAAGACTCCAGTGAACAACAATATGAAGTCGCTGGCATACATGGTGACTGACGGTGCGACAGCAGCGGGCGCTCCCACATATCGGCCCCTTCTGGTGCTGATGCGCGGCAACGATCAGATGAACGAAGCGAAACTTTCCAGTGCAATCGGTGGACGCGAGTTCCGTCCCATGGTTGAGGAAGAGATCGTAAAGTACTTCGGCTCACCGGCTGGATATCTTGGACCAGTAGGACTGAAGCAGGTTGGCCCTGCAGAGAACAAGAGCAAAACCGGATATACCGGCGATGCCGACGCGTTCGTGGTGATCATGGACGAAGCGCTGCGCGGCCGCAAGAACCTTGTGGGCGGAGCCAACGAACTGGATCATCACTTCACCGGGCTGAACGTTGGCGCGGACTTTGAAGTGACCAGCTATGCCGACCTTCGCAACGTGGTGGAGGGTGAAGGTTGTCCGCGATGCGGCGAACCTTTGAAGCTGGGCAAGACCGTCGAGATTGGACACATTTTCAAACTCGGCACGAAGTATGCGGACTCAATGGGCGCAAAGGTTCTGGACAAGGATGGCAAGGAAGTCACGATCATCATGGGCAGCTATGGGATCGGTGTGGAGCGGATCCTTACCTCATGCATTGAGCAGAACCACGACGCTAATGGCTTCTGGCTGGCTCCCTCGATCGCTCCGTTTACAGTTGTTGTGGTGCCGACAAACGTGAAGGACGCAACCCTGCTGGAAGCGTCGGAGAAGATGGTCGCGGAGTTGGAAGCCGCAGGGTACGATGTGCTCCTCGATGATCGCGACGAACGGCCCGGCGTGAAGTTCAAGGATGCCGACCTGGTTGGCATTCCTTATCGCGTGAATATCGGCAAGAAGCTTGCTGAAGGCAAGGTGGAAGTGGTCGAGCGTGCAAAGGCACAATCGGTCGAGGTCGATGTGGCCGACGCGCTGAAACATCTGCTTAGTTTGTACAATCCGCGGGCTTAGGAGAATTCCCATGAAAGAGTGGAAGTCGATTTTCGGTCTGCTGCTGCTTTTTGTGGGAGGCTTTGTGCTGTACAAAGTCTTGCCCGTGTATTGGAGCGACTTCCAACTGGGCCGCATGCTGGAAGAGCAGGCGATTAACTACACCTACAATTCGAAGAGCGACCAGGAGATTGCAAACGCGATTGCGGAGAAGGCCCATGACCTGGATGTTCCACTTGCGCCCGAAGAGATCACAGTTGTGCGAGGCGGCGGCGATCTGATGATCTCAACTGCCTATACGGTTCACGTGGATCTCCCGTTCTATCCCTTGGATCTCAATTTCAAAACCTCTAACAAGAACAAGAACATAATGATGAAATGACCTGCGGTTCCAGACGTGCAGGCGTAAAATCAGCCGGGTCCCACCAGAGACTCGGCCTTTTATTTCGCGATTGCTAAACCCTTGTATCCTTTGAGTCCTGCTCTTGGTAATTCCCCTTTTATCTGATTGAATGAAGGCTTCTACATTGCGGAGCCGCTTCCTTGCACCCCTCCGGTGTCTTACAATACGGGCAGCATCGTGGCCATCAAACTGAAAATTCCGACCTCATCTTCCTCCTCCGGTACGCGCAGTCCGATTCTTCGGGCCACCGTCGCCCTCGTCATTCTCTTTGCCCTGTTCTGCTTCGGAATCTTTGCGTTCTACTACGTTAGGTACGACCGCATCATTACGAAAAAGATGAGCGGACAGATCTTTTCGACTTCAGCAAAGATCTACGCGCGACCAGTCGCGGTGCATCCGGGGGATAAGTTTTCGCCAGCGCAAATTGCCACCATGCTGCGTCGGGCAGGCTACCTGGATGCCGATAACAGAGCGGACGGGCCGATGGGCACATTCCGCATGGTTTCGAATGGAATCGAAGTTCGCCCAGGTCCGGAGTCCTATCACTCGACGGACGGAGCAAAGATTCTGGACGGTCCGGATGGGCGTGTCGAGCGCATCGTCGGAGTCGGTACGAACTCAGGCGCAACACTCGATTCCTATGAGTTGGAACCGGAGCTATTGACAGCCCTCTTCCAGGGACAAGAGCGAACAAAGCGCCAGATTCTGCGGTACGACGACCTACCAAAGACGATGGTGGAGGCGGTACTCGCGATTGAGGACCGGAAGTTTTTCGAGCACAGCGGCATCAACTGGTTAAGCCTGCTTGGATCGTTTGTCACTGACGTGCGCGGAGGAGGCAGACGACGCGGCGGATCGACGATCACCATGCAGCTCTCACGTGGCTTCTTCCTGACACCGGAGAAGAAGATCACTCGCAAACTGACAGAAATGCTGATTGCGATTGAACTGGAGCAGAAGTTCAACAAGCAGCAAATCTTCGAACTCTATGCCAACCAGGTATACCTGGGACAGCGCGGGTCCTTTTCAATCAATGGATTCGGCGAAGCGGCACGCTCTTATTTCGGCAAGGATATAAAGGAAATCACGCTGCCTGAGGCGGCGATGATCGCCGGCATCATTCAATCGCCAAACATTCTGAATCCTTACAAGCGACCGGAGAAAGTACTGGAGCGGCGCAATGTCGTGCTGGACTCGATGGTAGAGACTGGCGCGATCACTCGGCAGCAGTGCGAAACCGCCAAAGCGACTCCGCTGAAGCTGAACGCGCCCAATGTGGAAGCCAGCGACGCGCCGTACTTCGTTGATATGGTGAAGGACGCGCTGGGCAGTAAGCACTCTGAATCTGACCTGAACGAAAACGCCTACCGCATCTACACCACCATCGATCCGGATCTTCAACATGCCGCCGCGGAAGCTGTTGCGGAGGGTATCAAACTGGTGGACGACCAGGTGGCGAAACAGCGCACGCGGCGCGTGAAGGTCGGCAAAGGTAAGGACGCGAAAGTTCAGGAGACGAAGACGACGGGGCCGATTCCGCAGGTTGCGCTCGTAGCACTTGACCCGCATACCGGCGAAGTGCTGGCCCTAGTGGGCGGCAGGAACTATGGCTTCAGCCAGTTGAACCACGCTATTGCAAAGCGTCCAACCGGCTCGATTTTCAAACCGTTTGTCTATGCGGCGGCGATGAATTCCGCGCTGACGGCGCAGGGAACCGATCCGGTGTACACGCCGGTTTCTCTGATTGACGACTCCCCAACCACGTTCGAATTCGATGGCAAGGTTTACGATCCACGCAATTACAAGAACGAGTATCACGGACAAGTGACCGCGAGGTACGCCCTGCAGATGTCGCTGAACAATGCGACGGTCAAAATGGCCGAGATGGCCGGCTATGACAAAGTGGCGGCGCTCGCGAGAAATGCCGGAATTGCCAGCGTTAAGGCTACTCCGGCGGCTGCCCTGGGCGCCTACGACGCGAGTCCCATTGAGATGGCCGGAGCCTACACGGTGCTGGCAAACAATGGTGTACGGATTGATCCCTTGCTGATCCACTCGATGCGCACGACAAACGGCGATGTGGTCGAGGACTTCCACAACGATAACAGGCCCGTACTGGACCCACGCGTCTCCTATGTGGTCACCAACATGATGCAAAACGTGGTCGATCACGGCACCGGCTATACCGTCCGGGCAAGAGGATTCACGGCACCTGCTGCTGGCAAGACCGGCACTTCACACGACGCCTGGTTCGCTGGATACACGTCGAACCTGCTCTGCATTGTCTGGGTGGGCTATGACGACTACAGCGATCTAAAACTGGCGGGCGGTTCGACGGCAGGGCCAATCTGGGCAGAGTTCATGAAGCGGGCAGTCCGCCTACCTCAGTACAGCAACACGAAGGACTTCACCCCTCCGACTGGCGTCATTACCGTGACTCTGGACAAGTCGACCAATCTGCTTTCCACCGCTAGCTGCCCCGAAGCTTACAACTCGGCCTTTGTGGAAGGCTCGGAGCCCAAAGATACCTGCGATCATGCCGATCAGAGAAACGTCTTCCAAAAGATCTTCGGGGGTGCCGCTCCGCTACCTCCGCCGGTAAACCAGCCCGCCAGGGTCATTCCACCGGGCCAACCGCGTCAAGCCTCGGGCGCTCCGGCAGGGGGGCAACAAGCGCCCGTGCAGGGCCAATCGGCCCAGGAAGAGAAGAAAAGAGGTTTTTGGGGCAAGGTTGTCGGAATCTTTGGTGCGGACGAGAAGGACAAGGACAAAGACAAAGATCGAAAATAAAGCTGAAAAAGGGAACATTATCAGCCCCGGATAGGTCTAACATCCTCAGTCACGGTAGAGACCTCTGATATATTTCAGAGCCGCCTGGGGGTTTAGAAGTATGGCTCTCCGTTCTCTCAAGA
Source organism: Saccharimonadales bacterium (SeqCode) (assembly GCA_035539055.1). Classification (GTDB taxonomy): domain Bacteria; phylum Acidobacteriota; class Terriglobia; order Terriglobales; family Acidobacteriaceae; genus TOLSYN. The sequence goes on from DATLJC010000010.1 coordinate 37,515, forward strand.
TTTCTTGCTCTGTCCTCTTGCTTACGCTTGCAGGCGCGGCATCACGGGCGCAAGTCGAAGCTAAAACCGGTGATCCATCGCGCCAAGTTTCGCCCCAAACACCGGATACAATTCCCATTCAGCGCCCCGCCCCAGTAGCCCCGACTCCGGCCGAAATGCGAGCCATGAGTGCCCCGGAACTGGATGCCGCGGGTGATCGCATGCGGGAAAGCAAGGACTATCTTGCCGCGGTGGACTGCTATCGCGGAGCGATTCGAAAGCACGCAGACGCCCAGTACTACAACAAGATTGCGATCTCCCAACTACTCTTGAGGCATCCCGTTGAGGCGGAAAAAGCCGCCAAGAAGGCCGTGCGTAAGAACAAGCACCTGGCCGAGGCCTGGAATAATCTGGCGGTGAGCTATTACGTGCGGCACAAGCTTGATGATGCGATCCGCACGTATGGGCGAGCCATTTCGCTGAAGCCCGACAGCGCCTCGTTCCACAACAACATCGCCGCAGCACTGATGGACAACAAGCAGTTTGACCGTGGAATGGCCGAATATCGCAAGGCCTTCGAGTTGGACCCATCGTTCTTCGAGCACGCCTCACGGAATGGAATCAGCGCACACATGAGTTCTCCGCAGGACCGTGCGCAGTTTTCGTTTGTGATGGCAAGACTTTTCGCTTCGAGTGGCGATCTTGATCGCGCGCTGCACTTCTTGCGCAGCGCGATTGAGGACGGGTATCCCCGTATCGAAGACGTCTATCGGGAAAAGGAATTCTCCCACGTGGTGCAGGATGAGCGTTTTCTGGCGCTGATGAAGGACCGTCCCGTGGCGATTCGGTAACTTTGAATCCAGGGCTGTTTATCCATTCGAAGCGGGCGCACTTCCAAGCAGTATTGGTTGACCCGTGATCTGGCCAGCGCGGCGCGAGCGTTCTTCGAGATGGCGTTGGCGGAAGTGGACCAGTGCACGCCTTCCCCACGCCCGCACGAAGTAGTAGTTCAACACGGCACCAACGACGGAGCTAAGGATAGGGATCGCACGAGCCACTATCTTCTCTGCAAATTCGGTGCTGAACCTCGCAGCCATACGTCCGATCACGCGTTGCACGAAGCTCTTCAGAACGGTTCTTTCCAAGAGTTCTTTGCTTATATCGACACCGGCTGCGGTAGCTGCGGCGATCCAGAGCTCTGCAATTTCTTCATCCGTGTTGTATTCAAAGCCGTAGATCAGGCTAAGCTTTTGCACGGTCCGCATGGTGATTGCAGACAGAATTCCCAGATCGGGAACGATCGTGGCAAAACCACCGAATCCGAGCCCCGCACCTTCGGCCCCGGCCATCTTCATGGCGCCACGAATGGTCTGCTCCGCAATAGAATCGAGTTCCGCAACCGGCATTGAAAACATTCCTTCATAGCTTGAAACCGGCACGGCATGGGCCGTTCGAAGCTGCATGAGGAACTCGTCGGGATGAACGCGTACGCTCTGGTATGTACGGGTGAGCGCCGACTTGAGAGCTACTTCGAGCCGCCTTGCGATCCAGGAATTATTCTCTACGGTGTCATGCATAGGTCACTAGTGTATTCGGATGCGGGGCGCGCGAAAAGGTGGCATGTCGCGGCATTCAGACAACGCAAAACGGCTATTCCCGGGCAGCAAATAATCGCACACCTGCGCCTTCCGAGGTGAGAACCTGCCGGGACTCTCTGTATGTGCTAGCATCAAAAGACATGCCAGCTGGAAAACTTCACATAGTACCTCTTGGTGGTCTAGGCGAGTTCGGAATGAACTGCATGGCCATCCGCTGGAACAACGACATCATCATCATCGACGCTGGAATGATGTTTCCAGAGGGCGAGTTGCTCGGCGTAGATATCGTCGTCCCCGCCCTCACCTATCTGACCGAGAATAGAGATAAAGTTCGCGGCGTATTACTCACCCACGGTCACGAAGACCACATTGGCGGCATTCCGTGGTTAATCTCTGAGTTGAACGTGCCTATCTATGGCACGGAGTTCACGTTGGCCTACGTGGAAGACAAACTGGAAGAGCACGGCCTTCTGGACAATGCAGAGCTTAATGAGATGCTGCCGGGGAAACGATTCCAGCTTGGCGCTTTCACAATCCATCCCATCCAGGTAACGCACTCTGTGGTGGATGCCGTTTCGCTCGCCATTCATACGCCCCTTGGAGTCATCATTCACACGGGAGATTTCAAGATCGATCCAACTCCCACGGACAATAAAATGTTTGACCTGCACGCTTTTGCCGAATACGGCAAACAGGGCGTGCTGGCGCTGCTGCAGGACTCGACGAATGTAGAGCGCCCCGGGTACACGCCAAGCGAGCGCGCGGTCCGTCCGAAGTTTGAAGAAATTTTCCTGCTTACCAAGCGGAGACTCTTCGTCTCGTGCTTCTCATCGTCCATTCACCGGATCAAGATGGCGACCGAGATGGCGCACCAGTTCCATCGCAAGATCGCACTGGTAGGACGCAGTCTGACGGAATCGACTGAAATCGCGCAGGATCTTGGTTACATCGATCTGCCTGCCTCGGCATTTATCACGCCCGGACAGATTCGCGATTTCCCGCCTGAACAGGTAATGGTGATGATCAGCGGTACCCAAGGCGAGCCGATGAGCGCTCTGTCCCGTGCCGCGGTGGACAATCACCGGCACGCCAAAATCGAACCTGGCGACACGGTTGTACTGAGTTCGAGAGTGATCCCAGGGAATGAAAAGGGAATCTACCGCGTCATCGACCACCTGTTCCGGCGCGACGCCAAGGTCATCTACGACGACGGCTCGAAACCACCAGTACACGTCAGCGGCCACGGCAGCCAGGAAGAATTGAAGCTGCTTATCAATCTTGTAAGGCCGAAGTATTTCATTCCAATTCACGGCGAATACCGGCAACTGAAGCGCCATGCCGAAATGGCTGGCGGAATGAAGGGCGCTGTCGGAAACGTGATCATGATCGAGACCGGCGACATACTGGAATTCGACGAGATTGGCGCACGCCGCGTGGGTCAGGCCCCGGTCGGGCGCATCTGCATTGACTCGGGATCGAACTCGGACATCGTCGAAGACCTCATTATTCGGGACCGCAAACATCTGAGCGAGGACGGTTTTGTGATGCCGATTCTCGCCATCAACAAGATGACCGGCAAATTGGAAGGCATCCCCGAGATTGTGATGCGCGGCTTTGCCGGAGCTCCGGACGACAACGGCTTTGTGGAAGAGGCGCGGGGCACCGTCCGCCGAACCTTGGAGCACTCGACCAAGGAGGAAGTTGCCGATTACGGGATGATCAAGGAAAAAATCAGGGTGGACCTGAAGCGATACATCAATCGGAACACACAGCGGCGTCCGCTGATTATTCCGGTTATCGTGGAAATTTAAGGTTCAAAGTATCGCGGGTTAGGTAAAGTATGTTGCTGGAAGTGAGATGCTGAAGGTGTGCGATGATTCGCGCACCTTCTTTTTGCGCGGATTTGGCTTGGGTTACGCGGCTTTACGGGCATCAGACTCTAAGGTTCATTGCACGTGAGATGAACAAAATCCTGACGAGTAGGCCTTCCCTTATACAGGGCAGGCAGAGTACAACGATTGTATGTCTTCTGCAGCAGCCCCGGCGCTAGCACCTGTCGCGCGGCCCGCGCCGCCTATAGCTCCGCAAGCTCCTGCAATTCGACCAACACCCCACATCTTTCTCGCACTTCCCTTTTCGGTGCTCCTGATACTTGCCCTGGCGCCAACTGTCTATAACCACGTTCGTGCAGCTTCCATTCTGATGGTGATCGCCGATATGCCCGAGTCGCCGATTACAGAATTCGATTCGAATCCAATTATCGAAGAAGAGATTACCTTCCCTTCTACTGTGACTTCGCGGGCGCGAATCTATCATCCGATCGGAATCGCGCACCCCAGCGCCGTGGTGGTTGTCCCCGGCGTGCATCATTTGGGAATGAATGAGCCGAGACTGCGGCGATTCGCGAGGGCGTTGTGTTCGCATGGCTACATGGTGCTGACCCCGCAGGTCGACGACCTGGCTGATTACAACATCTCAAAAACTTCGGCGATTGTGATTGGCGATGCGGTGCATGAACTGGTGCGGCGCAGCGGCGCTCCCAAGGTAGGGCTGCTGGGATTGAGCTTCGCTGGGGGCATGTCATTGATTGCATCCAGCGACGAAACTGTCCAGCAGCAACTCTCCGGAGTGATCGCCATTGGGGCGCACGACGATCTGAATCGCGTGCTGAAATTCTTCCAGAACGACGAGACCCAGGCTCCTGATGGCACGGTGCTGAAGATGAAGGCACACGAGTATGGCTCGCTGGTGACGGCGTACTCCCATGCGTCGGCATATTTCGCGCCAAGAGATGTTCAGAAGGCCCGCAAAGCACTTCGTACCCTGCTATGGGAGGACGTTCCCGAGGCCCATGTGGAGGCCGAAAGGTTGAGCCGGCCAGGACGGGAGCGAATGGCACTGCTCTTTGATCACAACACAAAATCACTCGTGGAGGACACGCAACGAGCATTGTCATGCGTGCAACCGGAGCTCGAAGCGGCCTCGCCGCATTACTATCTCTCCAATGTCCACGTTCCGGTGATGCTGCTGCATGGTTCGGCCGATAACGTTGTGCCTCCCACCGAGACGCTGTGGCTGGAACGCGATTTACCGAAGGGCGTGCTGAAGTCCGCGCTGATTTCGCCCGCGATCGGTCATGTGGAAGTTGGCGGTGCCAGTACGATGGACAAGGTTCGGCTGATACATTGGATGAAACAAATGCTGGATGTCCTGGATACTTCCACTGCACAGCATGGATAGCCAAGGTAAAACGACTCACACAATGATCACACTGAACGATTTGCTGGAGGCGCAAGCACGGCTGAAGGGCGTAGCCGTGCATACTCCGCTGGTACGCTACTTTGGGTTGGGAACTGGCTCCGGCGCGGCGGATGAGGAGCTTTACTTCAAGCCCGAAAGCCTGCAACCAATCGGCAGCTTCAAATTGCGCGGCGCCTATAACATGATTGCTTCCCTGAGCGCGGAAGAACGTGGACGAGGGGTCATCACATACTCGTCGGGAAACCACGCGCAGGGTGTGGCCTATGCAGCGCGAGCAATGGGAGCGAAAGCGGTGATCGTTATGCCTCGTTCGTCTCCCAAGGTGAAGATGGATGCTACGGCAGCACTTGGTGCGGAGATCGTCACCGTCGGCAACGGCAGTGATGAGCGTCGTGAGATGGCTCTAACACTCGCAGCCGAACATGGGTACATCGTCATTCCTCCGTACGATGACCCGCAGATAATCGCCGGACAGGGCACCGCAGGGTTGGAGATTCTGGAGGATTTGCCGGATGTGGAGCTTGTAGTGGTACCTGTCGGCGGCGGCGGACTCTCCAGCGGTGTGGCCGCTGCACTGAAGTTGAGCGCGAGCCGGGCAAAAGTCGTTGGCGTAGAACCCGCGCTGGCAAACGACGCACAACAGAGCTTGCGTGAAGGACACGTGGTGACTATTGCAGCCGACGCGGCAGCCAGTACGGTGGCGGATGGATTACGCACCCAGAGCATCGGCGCAACGAACTTTGAGCATCTCACGAAGTACTTGGATGGTATCGTAACCGTCAGTGAGGACGAGATCCGCCTGGCGATGCGGCAAGTTATTACCGGGGCGCGGTTGATGACCGAACCCAGCGGCGCAGTTACCATGGCGGCATGGCTGTTCCATCGTAGAGAACTTCCCGCGAGTCGAAGAACGGTCGCGATTATAAGCGGCGGGAACGCCGATCCGAAACAGATAGCTGAGGTAATGGAGGGATGATGGCTTTGCCGATGAAGAGCTGCGCAATGATCGCCCGAACTGCATTTTTGCGTTCGTTCACGATGTGCCTGCTGCTATGCGCGCCGTTCAGCGGGGCCGCAATGGCCGCCGAGCGAGGCACGATCATCCGCAAGGCTGTGCTCTACGTTGCTCCGGACGTGGGTAGTGCAAAATTGGCAACCGCGGATCGCGGACGAGAGGCCGTCGTACTGGAACGCACTCCGGGGTGGGTACACGTGATCGCCACCCTCATGGACGCGGCTTACAATCCTGATCCCGAAGCCACGGGTGAACGCAACGTGACAGGCTGGATGGTGGACAAAGGTTACATCAGCGAGTCAACGGCCAAGGGGGATGAAATTCTGTTTGGCGAAGCAGCGGACTGCGAAGACCAGGCCAGCCTTGGCCACGGCCGCAAGAGCGCGGCAGCCGACGCGAAACGGCTCTACTACCGGGTATTTGATTTGTTCCCCAAGTCGCCGTTGGCTGGTGAGGCGCTCTATCGCGCGGCTGACATCCAGTGGCAGCTTGACAGGGAAGACACGCGCACGCGGCCTTCACACAAAGAGATGAGCCCGCAGGATCGGCAGCCAATCGACGAACAGGCAATGCGGTTGGTTCACAAGAAATTCCCGGGAACGAAGTGGGCAGACATGGCAGCTTTCCAGCTGCTGGAAAACAAGATGTGCGGCGATTGGGCGGGCGCCTCGAAGTGTCCTGAGAGGGAAGCAGATATCTACGAGAAATATGCGAACGAGCATCCCAACTCTCCGAATGCCGCCGAGGCCTACTACGAAGCTGCTTTGCGATGGGCGGCGGTCATGGTGATCTATTCCGGCGAAGGTCAGTCAAAAAAAATACCCGAAGCACAAAAGCGCGCAATCGCCGCGGCGCAAAAAGCGCTGGCCAAGAATGCCAGCCCGGAGTGGAACGCAAAAGCCGAACGGCTGATCTATATGGCGCAAAACAATGTTCCGGTTTATGGATCGGCGGTGGAATAAATCCGCAAGCGAGTCCTCTGCATTCATCATTAAACTTGTGAGCTGATACACTCGAAAACACAACCATGCACAACTACATACTCGCCCTCATTCTTGGAATTGTGGAGGGGTTGACCGAGTTCCTTCCGGTCAGTTCCACCGCGCATCTTCGTATCTGCCAGTCGCTGCTGGGAATCGCTCTCGATGACGGTTACTGGAAAATGTTCGCAATCGTGATTCAGTTGGGAGCGATCCTTACGCTGCCCATCTATTTCCGTGACCGCATTGCGAAGTTCGTGGCAACGTTCCCCAATGGCGAGCGCGGCAACCGTACGGTAATTACGCATCCGCTCACACTGGTGGCAATCGCCTTTGTGTGCACGGCAGCTCCGGCATTTCTGCTGACGAAAATCATTGGCAAGCACCTTGAGAGTCTCGTGATCATGGGAGCTTCGCTGCTGATTGGCGGCGTGATCATGTGGGTGATTGATGCGTTCTACGCTCGCGGAGCCCTGGCGCATGACACGGACCATGTTGAGGAAATGTCGTTGGGACAGGCGGTTTGGATCGGCCTTTGCCAGACACTCTCGGCAGTCTTTCCTGGAACCTCGCGCTCCATGTCCACGATTGCCGCGGGACAACTGGCGGGAATGTCGCGCTCGTCTGCCCTGGAGTTCTCATTCTTCCTCTCGATTCCAACGATGGTGGTTGCAACCTGCTACGACCTATTTAAGAGCCTACGTCCTCATCACGGCGCACCGGCGGCAATCGGCCATATGGCGATGAATGCACAGGATTGGATTACGCTCGCGATTGGCTTCGTGGTCAGCTTCGTGGTGGCCTACGGGGTTGTCGCGTGGTTCATGAATTGGGTCAGAACGCGAGGCTTTGTCCCGTTCGCTGCATACCGGATTGTCGTTGGCATTGCAGTGCTCTGGTGGGCGCTGAAGTAAGCGGAACCTGGCGGGAATTTCATTCATCCAATCGCTCCGGCAGCGCTGGCCCGCTGGTAGGGCTATGGAAGCGCGCATAAGGACAGGGCCTCTGGGGCGAATCCTTCTCATAACTAACATGTGCATTCAGCAACCCCGATTGAGATTCGTTTTCCGGCCAGATTGCGGCATAATGACTTAGCTCTGGCGTTGATCGGACGATAACGGCACGGATATCGCGCGCTGGGTATTGTGTGTCCGATCGCTGTCCTGCACGCCAAATATGATGGTTCTCTCCCGATTGTTTGTTCCCACGCAAAGCAAGCGGCTCAATGAGCTGATTGGCATTCTGCTGCTTGCGACCGCAGTGCTGATGACCTTGGCTCTGGCGTCGTATTCGCCCCTGGACCGTTCGCTGAATACGGCTGCGAATCCTCCGTTTGGGCGGCCTGCTCACAACTGGATCGGCTTGGTCGGAGCATATTCGGCAGACCTGATCCTCCAGTCTCTTGGCGTTATGGCCTTTCTGTTGCCTGTGATGCTCGTCTTTCTGGCCGTGCGCTGGATGCGTTCGCGGACGGTCGAAAATCCTTTGGTGACTGCCACGGGAGCCATTGCGCTGCTGGCCTTTGCCAGCGCCTTGCTGGCGCTGCTGCCCTGGCCGGTACGCTGGATGCACGCCGTACCCATTGAGGGGCTGGTGGGTCGGTTGCTGGGCGATTTGCTGGTGCATTACCTGAACTACGCCGGCGCCTACATTGTGGCCTTCACGGCGATTGCCGCTGCGTTGTACCTTGCGACGGCATTTTCTCTCAGCAGCCTGCGGCTCTGGATGCAAACACGTTTCACATTCTTCTACGCGATGCGCGACCGTTTGCGTGAATGGAAAGAACGTCGAACCAAGGCTCGCGAGTTGAAATTGCTGGAGAAAAAACAGCGCATGCGCGAGAAGCAGGACGAGGTGGCCGAGCAGAAGGCCCGCCTTTCGCCCTCGGCTGCAAAATCCAGAACAGCTGAACCACCGATCATGTCCGCTCCACTTACCGCATCAGCGCAGGCGCAGCCCGCGGTTCAATCCACGTTCGGCGACAACGAAGTGCAGCCAACCTACCCTCCGCCGCGTGGCAGTGAGCGCGGATTGTCGGGCATTGATCGCATGGAGGCCGAGGCTCGGGGAGAGCAACATCCACCCGATCGCGAGACGCAACCACTGGCATTTACCGAAATCGGACCCAGCGAATCGATTGCGATAGGTGTGCGCGCTGACGTGGCTCGCACGCAGACGCGCACCACAATGCCGAAGCAGCAGGGCGCGTGGAAGCTGCCGTCGAGCACCTTATTGCATCGTCCGGAAGCGAGACAGGCCTATGACGAACAGGAGTTGAAGGAGCTGGCACTAACCTTGACGCAGAAGTGCGGAGAGTTCGGCGTGCTGGGCACAGTGGTTCAGATCAATCCCGGTCCGGTGGTGACTACCTTCGAGTTCAAGCCCGAGGCAGGAATCAAGTACAGCCGCATTGTCGGCCTGCAGGACGATCTCTGCCTTGCCATGCGCGCGGAAAGCATTCTTATCGAGCGCGTCGCCGGAAAATCAACCGTCGGCATCCAGGTGCCGAACGAAAAACGCGAGACCATCTGGTTGCGAGAAGTGGTTGAGAGCCCAGAATTTTCGGCTTCGAAATCGAAGCTCACCATCGCGTTGGGCAAAGACATCAACGGCCGTCTGATGACGACGGAGATGAACTCCATGCCGCATCTGCTGATCGCCGGATCGACCGGGAGCGGTAAATCCGTGGCAATCAATGCGTTCATCATGGCGTTGCTTTACAAGAGCACACCCGAACAGGTGCGCCTGATACTGGTCGATCCGAAACGGGTGGAACTGACCAACTACGACGGCGTTCCGCACCTCTACACGCCAATCATCAGCGAGCCGAAACTGGCCAGCAATGCGCTGCGCAATGCGGTTCGCGAGATGGAGCGGCGACTCAAGCTGCTGGCGCAAAAGGGTGTTCGCAATATCGACCAATACAATCGGCTCTTCGAAGAGGGCTACACGCCATCGCTCTTTGAGGATGGCTCGGAAGAAAAGCCGCTTCCCTACATCGTCATCATTGTGGATGAGTTGGCCGACCTGATGATGGTGGATGGCGCAAATGTCGAAGAGTCCATCACCCGCCTGGCACAGATGGCGCGCGCCATCGGTATACACCTGATACTTGCGACGCAACGTCCTTCCGTGGACGTGATCACCGGACTGATCAAGGCAAACTTTCCTGCTCGCATGTCCTTCCGCGTAGCGACGAAAATCGACTCCCGCACGATCCTGGACGCAAACGGAGCCGAGTCCCTTCTGGGACGCGGCGATATGCTCTATTTGCCGAGCGGCTCATCCCGCGTGCTTCGCGTACACGCGCCATTCGTCACCGAAAAGGAAATTGCCGCGACCGTGGAATTCTGGAAGGCGCAGGCAACGGCGCAGTACGAACACGGCTTCCTGGCTGCTCCGAAGGAAGAGGGCAACAGTGCAATGGAAGATGGCGGACTGGACGGGGAGGCAGGCGACAACGATCCGATGTACAACGATGCAGTGAGGTTGGTCTTCGAGTTCGGGAAGGCCTCCACTTCCCTGCTGCAACGCAGGCTTCGGGTTGGTTACGGACGCGCCGCTCACCTGATCGATCTGATGGAACGCGACGGAATTGTAGGGCCAGCCGACGGCCCCAAGCCGAGAGAGATACTGAAACCGCCGGATTGGATTTCAGAGATGGATCAATAAAAGCCTGGCAGTAGAAGCTTTGGATTTGAGTAATACGCGGATCACTCCACGCCTGATCATTTTGTACGAGGAAGGTATATCACGCGAGAAAAGAAGAATCGATGGCGGGCTGAAAAGCCTGAAGTCGTGCGGGAGACTTGGGCATTGCTGGGGTCCTCCGCTTGCGCTCAGGATGACCCTCTCAGCACATGGCAGACACATCTACTATGGAACCGCTTTAGATCTTTCCACTGCTGACGCGCCAGATCACGTTTCCTCCATCATCGCTGACGAGCAGGCTGCCATCGGCGGCAACGGCAACGCCGACCGGTCTTCCCCACACCTTACCCTCGGGAGTGACAAAGCCGGTGAGGAAGTCTTCGTAGCCATTCTCAGCATGCGAGCTGCCATGCATGGGGACGCGAACAACCTCGTATCCAGTGCGCGTGTCCCTGTTCCACGAGCCATGCTCGGCGGCGAAGATGTCTCCACGATATTGCTGCGGAAACTGTTGCCCCTGGTAGAAGAGCATCTCCAGCGAAGCGTTATGCGGCTGAAGGAGAACGTCGGGCGTGATGACCTTATTTTTCAGTTCTGGATGTTTCCCTTTGTGGCGCGGGTCCTGCACGCCTCCCATGTACCACCAAGGCCATCCGTAGAAGCCATTTGGCTGCACATGGGTAATGTAGTCGGGGACGAGGTTGTCGCCAAGTTCATCGCGCTCGTTTACGGAGACCCATAGCTCTCCGCTGGTGGGATGAACCGCAATTCCGACGGCATTACGAATGCCCGAAGCAAACACTTTTTGACCGCTGCCGTCGGGAGTGAATTGAAGAACGTCGGCACGGTCTTTTTCTGCCGGATGGGTGTCGGAATCGTCGTCGTTGGAGCGTGAACCGACCGAAACGTACATCGTCTTCCCATCGAGCGAGAACGCTATATCGCGTGTCCAGTGCCCACCGCCGCGAAGGCGTCCGCCACCCGGAAGGTCGCAAATCTTCTCCGCGGGACCGCGCGCCTTGAGATCCCCATTGCGATAGGGTAAGCGGACAACGGAATCAGTATTCCCGACGTACATGTATTGAGGCTCCGGGCCTGGCGGATAGAAAGCGATACCGAATGGCCGGCTCAGTCCGGTAGCAAATACCTCCACCTGCTTGGCGCTGCCTTTGTCGTCTATTCCGCGAAGGACTTTTATGTCACCGGGGCTGCTCTCAGCCACGAACACATCACCATTGGGTGCGGAGCGAAGCAAGCGCGGGTTGTCCAATCCCCTGGCATAGAGCTGAACGGAGAATCCTTCCGGCGCTTTTGGCCATGCACTCGCCGGACGCTCGATGACGCCGGAGGGAGTGTCGGCGGAACTGGTGGCAAAAGGTTTTGGAAGATCCTTAAGCGCAATGTGATGGACACGCCCAGGCGACTGGCTTCGGAAGTCCGAAAAAGCGGAAGACGCTTGCACAGTGGCCTCGTGGTTCCGCGTGCGAAGGAATAGAAACAGGGAAATGCAGGCGAGCAGTGAGATAGTGAGCAACGGGAGGGTTCGCTGCAAAGTACGCGGTCTCATAGCGTTTTTGATGCAGTTTTGAAAAAGCAGATTCGTAAACGCAAGCTCAAGCGATGATAAGTCCTGTTCTTGCTTGCAAATGCATTATGCGGGAAGTTGAAGCAATATCAACTGGAGCGAGGGCGTTGCAAGCCCAGCCAGTCGCGCTGATAAGCGTAGGACACCCCGAGCAACATAACACCCAAAATGATGAAGCTGAGAACCCGCCAGCCATGCTCCAAAGCGGAAACATCGAACAGAAACACTTTCATCACAGTGACTGCAATGAGCAGGATCGCCTGCCAGCGCAGCCCAGCAGAATTGCGCGTGAACCCGAGCAACATCAAGGCGGCTCCATAGACCATGAACAGCGCAGAGTAAGAGAAATTACGGGCGATGGCCAACGCATGCTTCATCTGCACAAGGTTGCTGCCAGTCGCTTGCCGAGCGCTGATGGAGAGCTGGAAATAGTCGTGAATTTCCATTCCGGCGGCAAGCAGGGCGAGCAAGTTCACCACAACCACCGCCACGGCTGCGGTGTTGCGGTCTGCCTCGCGATCCGCAGATTGGTTGTTGAGATAAATCATCCAGAGCAGCGCGGCAATGGCGGCAACGAAGGTCGCAAAGCGCGCATTCAAAACCAGTGGTTGCACACCCCAGTCATAAAGATCGAGCGTGAGGAGCCGAATCGTTCCGAGAGCGACGACCGCTGCAGCAAACAGTTTGATCCTGCGACGGCTCGTGCTTGCGCCGGCCCAGAAAAGCAAAGCGCCTTCAAACAACCACGCCAGCGTAATCCAGTGCTGCTGCAATTTGAGCGCGATTCCGACGGTAACGAACGTGATCGCGAGTCCGTAATGCGCTAGCGGGAGGAGGCGCTCTACCCCGGGGCGCTCGGCAACTCTCCGTTCCAAGGCGAGTGAAAGAGAGAGGTAAACGATTGCCAGCCCAAAGCTGTAAGCCGCAGCGCGCGACTGCACCGCAATGGCCGAGGTCAACAGCAGCGAATAGATTGCCGCGAAATAAGCCGCAGCGTTCAGGATCGCAAGCAGTAGTCCCGTTTGCCGGGTCGGACGGTCGCGCTCTGGCTCCAGCATGGAATAGATCGGCGCGACAACGAAGAGCGAAAAGAGCAAGGTGAAAAACAAGAGCGTCTCGCCAAACTGATCGTTGCTATAGAACTTGTCGTACCAGCCGGCACCGAGAAGGAAGCTTCCTGCGAACGCTCCGAACAATATGCGTGGCCACGGCTTGACTCGCTGCAGAACAAAAGCTCCGCCGGACAGCAACAGCAAATAGCAAAAGAGGGCGGCTTCGTGATTCTCGCCAGTTCCGCAGAAGATTGGGGTGAGTAACCCACCCATTAGGGCGAGTCCTGCGAGCAGTTCTGCATTCTGCGCAAGCGCCATCGCCGCGGTCGCCGCCGTGACAAGAATCATCGCAAAAAAGGCAATCGCGCCCGGAATCAAGTGATAAAGCTGGAACGAGGCCCACAGCGACAGGTAGAGAATGCCGATGCCGACTGCCTTCAGCGAATAAGAGAAAGCCAATGAGTTGGGACGGCGAAATCGTTCGCTCCACCAACTCAGGCCAACTCCAGCGGCTAGTCCGATGAGCACACGTAGGCCGGGACTGATCCACCCGTTGTCGAACGCCAACTTCAGAAAATAGGAGACGCCGACCAGGACCGCGACCACTCCAACGCGGTTCAGCCACTGTGAACCAATACGGCGTTCAAGAGAGTCCCTCCCCGACGCGCCGGACGGAATGCGGGGCTCAGTATCCCACCAGGGTGGCAAAGCATTGGAAACCGGTGCAACTCGCGGGGAAACGGGGACAGAATCGACCTGTTCAGGCTGTGCCGCGTCAGCGGATCGGGCCGTGTACGATTCAACCTGCACGAGTTGTTCGAGGCGGTAAACGCGCTCGGTGAGTTTTGCTACAAGCTCGCGTAGCTGACGAATTTCGTCCCGTTCGCCCATGGCGGGGATTATACCTGCAGCTCTTCAAACTCAACGCCCGAATTCTGGCTTACACTTTTCGGCATGAGATCGCACACCGAATACCTGACCTTCAACACTCGCAACGAACACGAATATGTACACATCACACCGCAGGTGGAAAAGATCGTGCAACAGAGCGGAGTCCAGGAGGGACTTGCGCTCGTCTCGGCCATGCACATTACGGCTGGGGTATATGTGAACGACAACGAAGACGGATTGATCGAGGACATTGAAACATGGCTGGAGAAACTAGCTCCCCGGAATCCAGCTTATGAACACCATCAAACCGGCGAGACCAATGGAGATGCACACCTTAAATCCATGCTGGTTCATCATCAGGTAATTGTTCCGATCACAGCAGGGCGGCTCGACTTGGGCCCCTGGCAGCGGGTGTTTTATGCGGAATTTGACGGGCGCAGGAACAAGAGAGTGCTCGTGAAAGTGATCGGAGAATAGCGATTCCTGGCTCTATTTACTCAGTTTGTCTGGCCCGAAATGCTCGATTTTTCATCCCGCACGCTAGATGAGAGAATACGGGAGTGCATTACAGATCCAGTTCCGAACCCCACAAGGGACCTCCGATATCCGTCTTTAAAGCACTCCCTGAAGTTTGGACACTGATCCGTCCACGGCGCCGACTGCTCGCCTTGGGATTCGTGCTGATGGTGATCAATCGTGTTACTGGGCTGGTGCTTCCGGCATCCATGAAGTTCCTGGTGGACGACGTAATCGGGAAGCACCACTCCAGCATGCTGACGCCCTTGGTCGGGATTGTATTGCTCTCCACCATGGTGCAAGGACTGACGTCTTTTGCGCTGACCCAGACGCTTTCAAAAGCCGCTCAGCGGCTTATTGCAGAGCTACGCAGTCGCGTGCAGGAACATGTTGGACGACTTCCTTTGCAGTATTTTGATTCCACCAAGGTAGGCACACTGGTTTCGCGCATCATGACTGACGTGGAAGGTGTGCGCAATCTCATTGGGACCGGGCTGATCGACTTTGTCGGCGGCATCATGACCGCCGCCATTGCCTTCGCCTATCTCGTGCACATCAGTCCGGTCATGACTGCTATTGCCTTCGGGTTCTTGCTTATCTTCGGAGTGGCACTGCAAAAAGCATTTAAGACAATCCGTCCAATCTTCCGCGAGCGCGGCAAAATCAACGCCGAAGTCACCGGGCGTCTCACCGAATCGCTGGGCGGAATCCGCGTGGTGAAGGGCTACCATGCAGAAGCCCGCGAGCACGAGGTCTTCTCTGTCGGGATCGACAGGCTGCTGCAAAACGTCTTCAAAACTCTGACGGCATCGTCCCTGATGGGGCTCTCCTCCTCCATGCTGATGGGTGTTGTAGGCGCAATCGTGATGTTCATGGGCTCCCGGCAGATTCTCGCCAAACAGCTCACGTTGGGTGATTATCTTACATACATCATGTTCCTTGGCTACCTTGCCGCTCCTCTTTTTCAGGTGGTCGGAATCGGAACTCAAATTACCGAAGCGCTCGCCGGACTCGAACGCACTCGTGAAGTACTGAACGAGCACCCGGAAGACGAAGACACGAACCGCACTCTGAGCCTGGGAAGAATCGAGGGTGAGGTCGAGTTCCGCGATGTGACCTTCGGCTATTCACCTGAAAAGACAGTTCTGCACTCAGTCAGTTTCCAGGCCTCGCCCGGAACTTTGACGGCGCTGGTCGGCTCCTCTGGTTCCGGAAAATCGACCATCATTTCTCTTCTCGCGGCATTTCATACGCCACAGGCGGGGCAAGTTCTGGTCGATGGCGCGGATCTCTCCCGTGTACGACTGGACAGCTACCGCAACCAGCTTGGAGTGGTGCTGCAGGATTCCTTTCTCTTCGACGGAACGATCCGCGAGAATGTGGCTTTCTCGCGGCCCCAGGCGAGCGACGACCAGGTCTTGGAGGCGTGCCGCATCGCGCGCGTGGATGAGTTTGCTGAAGGATTCGAGGACGGCTACAACACCATCATCGGCGAACGCGGGGTAAAACTCAGCGGAGGACAGCGGCAACGTCTTTCCATTGCGCGCGCGATATTGGCAGATCCCCGCATCCTGATTCTGGACGAGGCGACCTCTAGCCTTGACTCGGAATCGGAGGCCATTATCCAGAGCGGTCTGGCCTACCTGATGCGTGGCCGCACGACATTCGTTATCGCGCACCGGCTTTCAACCATTCGCCGCGCCGACCAGATACTGGTGGTCGAGGCCGGACGCATTGTCGAACGTGGAACACACGCAAAATTGCTGCTACTCGAAGGCCGCTACTACGATCTTTATACGCGCCAGCACGGACTCGAAGAGAACCTGTTCCTCGCTCCCGGCGAAGGCGATCCTCACTAGGAACGTGGCCTCAAGAGGGAAACACAATTGAGTCATGGCTACTACTTCCCTGCTTCAGACGCGACTCCGGACGGCTTCGGAGCCACCCCCGGCGGATGCGTCGCATGATCGCTCAGGGCACGGAATAGCGATGTGGCGCGTGCGGTCTCATCCGTTGCGCCGCTTTCCAAAACCACGAAATTTTCGTGATCGATACGGTTCACATTCGCTTGGAATGCTCCCTGCGACTTATGTGCCGCGACTGCCCAGCTCACGACGATGCGGTAATCGAGCGCGTTGTTGAAACCAAACTTCACCGTGCGGTCGGTAGAAAAGACTTGAGGCAACACGCTGAATGGATGCTGCGGGCTTTGATAAGGTGCCCATGACGGTTGCGTCTCGGCATCGATGCGCGCACCCTGACAGCCTAGAACGACGGGCTTGCGTCCGGTGAGTTGCTGCACTGCATTGATAGCGGTAAGAGTTGCAGCCTTGTGCCCTCCGTGTGTCTGCGGTGAGGGGAAAAGCGTAAACACAAAGTCGTAATTCCCCCCCGCCAATCGTCGCTGCACAGCAGGAAGAACCACGCCCTGATGCCAGTGCTGGGTGAGAACTTCGTCTATGTCCTGGGTGTAGCGCAGATCGGGCTCGTCCAGAAAGAAATGATTCGAAATCCCCAGTACCTTTCCAGCTTCCAGAAGTTCGCGTTTGCGAATCTCAGGCAAAGCAGCGTGTCCTGTGGCTTCATCCGTAAGCGCGATGCCGTAATACGATTCCGCCAGGAGCGAGTACCGATATCCGCCCTCTCCGTTGGTCACCACCAACTGGTCGACTGTGCCGCCCAGGTTATGGGTGATTTCGTAAACCGTAGCGGCGAAGCAGGACTCGTCATCGGGGTGCGCCACAACAATGAGTACCCGCACCGGCGAGGTGGATGCCGCAGGTTGTTGCGCAACTGTTGGCCCCGTCAGCAATAGGAAAAGGACGGTCATACGCACGACAACCGGAAATGTTTTTTGCATCTTGCGCTCCGAACAAAAGTAGAAACCAATACGCGTTTGAGTGTAGTCGCAAGCTGCCCCGCGAAGGAAGAGGTGCGGCCTCGTTTGGGGCGGGAGCGCGCGAGGCATTATATTCAAAGCAATGCAGACTAGCTCACAGCAAAGTCCTTCCGGCGCGTCGAACGGCAGAGGGGGATTGGAACGCGGACTGACATTGCTGCCGGCAACGGCGCTGAACATGGTTGACATGATCGGAGTGGGCCCATTCGTAACTCTCCCGCTGATGGTCGCTGCGATGCACGGACCGCAGGCGATTTACGGATGGATTGCGGGGGCCGTCCTTGCTCTTTCCGATGGCCTGATCTGGGCCGAACTCGGCGCAGCGATGCCCCGCGCGGGCGGCTCCTACGAGTATCTGAAACAAATTTACGGGCCCCAGAAGTTCGGGCGTCTGCTCTCGTTTCTCTTCGTCTTTCAACTGGTTTTCAGTGCGCCGGTATCAATGGCTACGGGATGCATCGGCCTCGCAGGCTATGCCGCCTATGTCGCACCAGCATTGGGGAAGATTTTCTGGAGATCGACCATCGCTTTCCCGCTGATGGGAACGGTGAGACTGGTCTTCGAACTCTCCGGCGCTACCCTGCTCGCTATGCTGGCAGCGGCTTTCGCGACGTTCCTGGTGTATCGCAATATCAGTGGCGTGGGCCGCGTTTCGAAATTCCTGTGGGTGGGTGTTATCGGCACGCTGGGCTTCGTCATCTATGTGGGGTTGTCGCACTTCAATTCGGCGATTGCGTTTCCTCCAGGCTGGGCAACACCACCGGCTTCGGGCTTCGAAGCAGCTTTTGCTGGCGCGCTGATGGTGGCGCTTTACGACTACTGGGGCTACTACAACATCTGCTTCCTCGGGGAAGAGGTTGTCGATCCCGGCAAGACGATCCCTCGTTCTATGCTGCTATCGATCGGCGCCGTTGCCTGCCTTTACATTGCAATGAACATCAGTGTGCTGGGCGTGATGCCCGCCGCTGACATTGCGGCCATGGCCCGCAGCACCTCGCAAAATTTCGTGGTCGCCAAGGCTGCCGAAGTCGTTTACGGACGCTGGGCGGGCACAGTGGTGGCAGTCCTGGTAATCTGGACCGCTTTCGCCTCTGTTTTTTCGCTGCTGGCGGGCTATTCAAGAATTCCATTCGCGGCAGCGCGAGATGGAAATTTCTTTACAGTTTTCAGCCGCGTACACCCGCGCGGTCACTTTCCCACTACGAGCGTTTTGCTTATCGGGGGATTAGCTTGCCTGTTCTGCGTCTTTCAGCTTCGAGACCTGGTGAGCGCGTTGGTAGTGATTCGCATTCTGTTGCTTTTCCTGCTGCAGGCCGTGGGAGCCGTAGTGTGGCGGATCACCAATCCCACACAGCCACGGCCATTTCGCATGTGGCTGTATCCGCTTCCGGTGCTGATCACCTTGGCGGGCTTTTCGATGGTACTGCTGGACAAACTGCCCCTTGTTGGCCGCGGTATGCTCTTTACCGGTGCAGGTATCGTGGCATTTCTGCTGCTCTCATTGCGGACGCGGAAGTGGCCGTTCACGGCAGCAGAGTTCTAAGTCATGCCATCACTATTGCGCCTGGTAAGCAATCTCCACCAGCACGTCTTCGGGCGCAACCTGAATCTCCAGCGAGCCCTCCTGAGGCAGCGCATCAATCGGGAGCCGGTCCCGGTACAGCACAAAACGAAGATTGAATGTGTGTCCCTGTTCAGCGCCTACAAGCGCCATCGGCACTTTCATCTCCAGAACTTTGCCGAGTGCGATTTCAATGCCTAAAGGTCGGCTCTGCGACGCAACCGTCGCCTTTCCGTTTCGAAGTTTCCATCCGGTAACCTGATCATTCGCGAGTTCCACGTCCAATCGATGGGTCGCTATCGTCTGCTCGCCGCCACGTAACGCAAGATGAAACGCGGCGGTCGTATTGCCTGCAGGAAGCTTGGCAGCAAAATCCAGACGCGCGTACAAATGCTCCTCATCAATGCCAGCGTGGACCGCTTCGAGCACAAACAGCTTTCCGTGCATGCTGCCGCTCCGGCGATCGCTGGAGAACATGGCTGCGCCCATCCAATCAAAGTAGCTGCTCACCTGTCCGTCAATGATCGGCCGCACATACGCGGTCTGCGGCACGAACGTGGAACGTGTCAGTGCGCCTGAAATCGGGCGCGCCAAATGGTCGGGCGGTACACCGCCAAGCGCGGTGTACACATTCGAGAGATGTTTACGGTAAAGCTCGTCAAAGTCGTGATCGTTTGCCGAGTGATGCTCCGGACCGTACCACCAATTCCAATCACTGCCTTCGGCGATGAGCAACTCTTCGTAGGCGAGTTTGCGGTCGTCGCCTTTTGCGCGGCTCGCATTCGCATCATAAAAATCGCGTGCCTGATTGAGGTAATCCCAAGCCTTATTGTCCTCGGGCGCGCCAATCCAGACATTGAAATTGGCGTTGATCCATGAGCCTGGAACCAGTCCGCGAAGTTTGCCGAAGCTATCGGGATGCTGTCGTTCAATAGCTTCCGAAATCGTGATCGGCTCAATCTGCGATTCGCGCTGCAAACCATCGTAGAACCGCCGCAGAAACTCACGTCCGTTACCTTCGTAGCTTTCCCACGCGTTCTCGCCGTCCAAGATGATTGAAAGCACGGCATCCCGACCGGAGTCGGTAACTGGTGCTGCCGCACGTTTGATGTTGTTCAGCAGGTGTCCCGCCGCTTCGGACGCATTCATGCCGGCGTACACAAAGCCGAGCAGATCGCTGATTCGATGATCACGGTACACCATGTTCATCGATTGGCCATCGCGTTCCCAGCGGTAGATGTTGTACAGTTTCTCGGCGCTGCTCTGATCGAGGAATCCATCGCCATCGCGGGACATCTCGTGCCCAATACTGCGGCCTAGCACCCCCTCGTCGGTCGCCATCCACTTGATGCCTGCTTGTGCGGCAATACCCAATACCTCATCGGAAACCGAGCCTTCGCTCGGCCACATACCTGCCGGACGCACACCAAAAGTGCGCTCATGCGCATCAAGAGCGCGGCGAATCTGCTCCTCTGCATCTTCAGGACGGCGGAAGCGTTCCGTCGGCAGCGGCAGTCCGGCAACCGACTCCCGGCCCGTATCGGTGTCGCAAACGAGCGGAAGAATCGGGTGATAATACGGAGTTGCCGAGAGCTCAATCGAGCCGCGCGAGGCAGCGTCGCGATAGGCTGGGAGGACGCCCTTCAGGATTTCGTGCTGCTTGCTCATGATAAAACGCTGATCTTCTTCGGTGTACCCCTGCTCCTTTTCGATCAACGCCTTGACCGTGGGATCCTCGAGATAATACTCGTCAAACCACGCCACTTGTGAGAGTACCTGCAGGTCACGATAGTCACGCTCAGAGCAGGTAATGGCGGCATTGGCCGGGTCCGGCCCGGCGGAGCGAACCTGCTCCCATAGACGCCGATAGCGCGGGTAACGCCCGATCATGCGTTCGCCGTGCGCCTGGAAGAAATAGGTCAGCGCAAAGTGGCGCTCCTCCAAACTGAGTTCGGATGCAGGTTTGGCCGCGACATCCCAAAAGGGGTCCTTGAAGATTCCGGAATTGTAGTCCTCTATCTGCGCGACGAGCGAAGGCACAATATTGAAGTTCTGGTGAACCTGCGGAAACTCATCCAGCAGTTTCACCATTCCGTAGTAGTCCTTGAGCGCGTGCAAACGCACCCAGGGGAGGCGGTATTCGCCGCTGACCAGATCCTTGTAGAAAGGCTGGTGCATATGCCAGAGAAGGAGAAGTCTAATTTTGCCTTGGGCCATCGATATATTGAACGGTACAAATTTGCGAAGAACATGATTAGGATAGCAGCCCCGAAGCAATTGCCGCCATGCTAGACTCACGAAAGAACATCAGCCTCGACGAAGGTACTTGCCGGTCGCGCCGTGAAGATTTTTTCGCGCTACATCCTTAGCGAAGTCGTACAGCACGCCGTCATCGGCGCATCCCTGTTCACCTTCGTAATTTTCATGCGCGATCTCGGACGCCTTCTGGAGATCGTGGTCCGCAACAGCGCTCCCCTGCCGAGCGTGGCTGAACTGTTCTTTCTCACCCTTCCAGTCGCATGCACTATCACGATCCCAATGGGGCTGCTGGTCGGAATCCTGATCGGCCTTAGCCGCCTTGCTGCCGATAGCGAAGTTACGGCCATGCGAGCCAGCGGACTTGGCGCGTGGAGGTTCGTCCGAATCATCGCCATTTTTGCCGTCACCACCTGGCTCATTGCGTTGGCCAATAGCGTCTGGCTCGCTCCCATGTCATCGGCGGCGCTGGCGCGACTCCAGAACAAGCTGAAGGGTTCTCAAGCCTCCTTTGAAGTTCAGCCGCGTGTCTTCTACGAAGACTTCAAGAATATGGTGCTGTATGTCGAAGACGTGCGTTCTGGCTCGAACGCATCGGAGTGGCGCGGGGTCTTCCTTGCCGATGTTTCCGATCCCTCTGCACCAAAGATCACCCTCGCCCGCAATGGTCTAATCATTTCCGATGGACCGGACACAATCCGCATGCACCTGAACCACGGATCGCAACAGGTGGTGCAGCCTCATAATCCCGATCAGTACGAGATTTCAACCTTCGCGCAGACCGACCTGCCCATCGCGCTTCCGCCGCCGAATGAAGCCAAGCAGGAGTTGGTTCCGACAGCAGAAATGAGCACGGCAGAGCTGTGGTATCGAGGTCATCACCCGGAGGTGGATACCGGCAAGCAGCGCAACGCACAGGACACTCCTACCGTGAGGGCGCGCTGGCTCCTCGTCGAATTCCATCGCCGCCTCGCCCTGCCCACGTCGTGCCTGGTCCTCGCGCTCGTAGGAATTCCACTGGGACTGTCGTCCAAAAAGGGCGGCAAGAGCATGGGATTCGTGCTCACCATCACGCTCGTCTTCCTTTACTACTTCGTTTCGCTGACAGGCATTTCACTGGGACGAAGCGGCAAGATTCCTCCCGGAGTTGGTGTTTGGGGTGCCAATTTCTTCTTTCTTGTTGCCGGACTGATACTGCTGTACCGCGTCGAGCGCGCGGTAATTGATTTCGGATCGCTTCGTGGTGCATGGAGCGCCATTCGTGTACGCTTCACACCAAGAGAGCACGAGAAATCAACAAGTCAACCCCTGGGCGGCCAGGATAGCGCCGACAAGGTGTCCTGCAGAAGCCGCTTCAGCTTGCGCTACCCGTTGTTGCTCGATGAACTGATCCTCCGGGACTTCGCCATGTACCTGGGCATGATCCTGGTTTCGTTCATATTGTTGACCCTGGTCTTTACGTTCTTTGAATTGCTCGGCGACATCGTCCGGAATCGCATTCCGCTCATCATGGTGGGTCAGTATCTGCTCGATGTAACGCCATCGATGATCTACATCATGACTCCGCTCAGCGTGCTCCTGGCGGTCCTGACCACCATCGGACTGCTGCAGAAGACGAATGAGATAACGGCGATGAAGGCCACTGGGACGAGTATTTATCGCGTGATCTTCCCGGTGTTTGTGATTGCTGCCGCCATCAGCACCGGCCTCTTCTTCTTCGATCAGTTCTACATTCCCGGAGCCAATCAGAGACAGGAGACCATCCGCAACCAGATCAAAGGCAAGCCCGCGCAGACCTACCTGCGTCCCGACCGGAAGTGGATTTTCGGCGAGCATCACACCATCTATTACTACGAATTTTTCGACCCCGACCAGAACACGTTCGGAAACATTACTGCTTTTCAGTTCGATCCGGTCACCTTCGAATTGACGGGCCGGGTTCACGCCTCGCGCGCCCGCTGGTCTGAAGATTTGAAAAAGTGGATCTTCGAGCAAGGATGGTCGCGCACTTTCCGCAGTTCTGCCATCCAGAGTTTCCATCAGTTCGATGCGGATACATTTCCGAACCTGATTGAGCCGCCCTCTTATTTCAAGAAAGAAGTGCGCCAGAGTTCCGAGATGAACTACCAGGAGTTGCGCTCCTACATTGCCGACCTGCAGCAGAGCGGCTTCGATGTCGTCCGGCTGCGGGTGCAATTGCAAAAGAAGTTTGCCTATCCGCTGATCACTCTGGTCATGGCCATCCTCGCCGTTCCCTTCTCGCTTTCGGCTGGCCGCAAGGGAGCTCTCACCGGAATCGCCGTTGCCCTTGGCGTAGCGATTGTCTATTTCGTCTCTGCCGGACTTTTTGAGGCCATGGGAAATGCCAGCCAATTGCCCGCCGCGTTGGCGGCCTGGGCTCCGGACCTCATCTTCGGGTTATTGGGCGGATATCTTCTTCTGAAGGTCCCAACCTAAGTAACTGAAAGCCATCACTCGCGACCACCGCTGCTACAATCGCATCTATATCGCGTTCGATGCTTTACATTTGACGCTCTGTAGGTGACTGTCCTTGCAATTGTCTGAATTCCGCCCACTGCTCCCATACATGAAAAGGCACTGGAAGGGCTTTGTCGCGGGAACCATTGCTGTCTTCTGCAATAACGGGATATGGATACTCAGCCCGCTGCTGATCAAGCGCATTATTGACGACCTTAACCACGGCGTCACCCATGGTAAGTTGTTGACCTGGTGTTGGCTCCTGGTGGCCGTAGCAGCCGGAAAAGGAATTTTTCAGTTCCTCACCAGATGGATTGTGATTGGAATTTCACGCGAAATCGAATTTGATCTGCGCAACGATCTTTTCCGTCATCTCGAAGCATTGGACTCCGGCTTCTACCAGCGCACACGCACCGGCGACATCATGGCCCGCGCCACCAACGACCTGAACGCCGTGCGCATGTTGCTTGGCCCGGCAATCATGTACTCCGCTAACACCCTGGTGTTCACGACCGGCGCGCTGATCTTCATGACCCGCATCAGTCCCAAGCTCACGCTCTGGGCCTTTCTGCCATTGCCCATCGCCAGCATTCTGGTTCAATACTTCGGCACTCGCATCCATGAGCGCTTCGAGCGCATTCAGGCGAAGTTCAGCGATATCAGCGCCCGCGCCCAGGAGAACTTTTCCGGCGCGCGCCTGATTCGCGCCTATGCCCAGGAAGATGCCGAAATCGCGCTATTTGAAACCGAAAACATCGACTACATCAATCGCTCCATGCCTCTTGCGAGACTCATGGGAATGCTATGGCCCACGCTGGAGATGATGCTTGGCTTCGCGCTCGTCATCGTCCTCTGGATCGGCGGCCAGGAGGTGCTGCGGCACCGGATCTCGGTCGGCAGCTTCGTGGCCTTCACCACCTATATGATTCAGCTCACGTGGCCAATCATCGCTCTCGGCTGGGTGATCAACATCTTTCAGCGAGGCACGGCCTCCATGCAGCGCATCGACGAAATCCTGCGCCAGCAGCCCACAATTATTGATGATCCGTCCGTCATCACCGTACCCGCCGACGAGCAGATTCGCGGTGAGATCGAGTTCCGTAATCTCACATTTGCCTACGACCACCAATCCAATTACAGCGGTACTGCCCTGTCTCATATCGTCGAACCAGGCGCACCTGTTCTGCACAATGTGAGCTTGAAAATTCCTGCTGGCACCAGCCTTGCGATCGTCGGCCCGACCGGCTCCGGAAAGTCCACTCTGGTTTCACTGATCCCGCGCATCGCCGATGCGGCGCCCGGATCAGTGCTAATCGATGGACGGCCCATACGCGAGTACTCGCTTGAAACCCTTCGTCGCCAGATCGGATTTGTGCCTCAGGAAACGTTCCTATTCAGCTCAACGATTCGCGAAAATATTACGTTCGGAACCGACAGTGCCACGGACGAACAGGTGCATCGCGCTGCTGAAATCTCACGTATCGCCGATGACGTGAAAGGGTTCCCGGAGAAGTACGAGACCATGGTTGGCGAGCGCGGGTTGACCCTCTCGGGTGGGCAGAAACAACGCGCGGCAATCGCACGCGCCGTTATCCGCGAGCCTCGGATTCTGGTGCTTGACGACGCCCTTGCCAGCGTAGATACCCAGACCGAAGACCACATCCTGAATGGCCTGCGCGGAGTGATGCAAGGGCGCACCACAATCTTTATCTCACACAGGGTTTCTACCGTGCGAAATGCTGACCGCATTGCCGTCCTGCACCAGGGAAAGATTGTGGAGTACGGGACGCACGACGAACTTATCGCACTGAACGGCTACTACACCGATCTGCACGACAAGCAACTTCTAGAAGAAGAACTTGAGACCGCTTAACGAACCAGCAAAACTTCGCGAATGCTCTCTTTGCCGAGGAAGAACTTGATGGAAGTAAAGTCGTGAAACAGATTTTCCACGTGGCGATTCTGGAAGACACGCTGCAGTTGGAAGTGCGGCCCTTGCTGTAATTCGAGGGTATCTTCCGCCTTGATATGGAAGCGGTAGAAGGGCGCTTCCGCACCCGCGTCTTTCGTATGGAAGAAAGCCAGCAGCGCGCCGTGTGGCTTAGTGATCTGGTAAATGCGTTCCACTACCGGTTTTACCAGCGGCTCCGGCAGGTAATCACAGACATCCCAGAGCAGCACCGCGTCAAACGACTCCGGGTCGTACTGCAGGTCTTCTGCCAGAAAACGGTCCACATCCACGGTGGTGGTGCCCTCTTCCGGCCCTGGGATAACCAACCGGCTGGCATTGGCAGCCATCAGCACGTCTTCGTTGTACGCCCGGTGACCGAGCCCCGTAATGAAATTGATATTGCTGCTGGAGGTGGAACCGAGGTCGAGAATCCTTTGTCCGTCCGGGCGCAGGATCGCCCTGGTGAACTGGTTGAATCCCGTGGAGCGCCGGGGAATGCGAGGCGCACCTTCGCCGAGCGCAGACGGCTGCTGTGCGCTACCGCCAAATATGTTGCGAAAGAAACCCAAGGGAGACCTGACCGGATTGAGGAATGTGGATCGGCGCACCTTCGTGAACCGATCCCGATACTCTCATTCTACTTCTTTTCCACTGAGGGGGAAGTGCTGGCAACAGGCGCGTTAAAAGTCGAAGTCGCAGCCGTGGCCTGCGCGACTGGGCGGGCTACCTCAACCTTGGGCTTGGGCTCGGTCTTGCGGATATCGATGGAGCCCTTGAAGAATGCGCCATCTTCGATCACGATGCGCTGGGTAATGATGTCGCCATTCAGCACGGAAGACTTCTTCAGCTCTACCTTGTCGATTCCGGTAATATTGCCATCTACCTTGCCGTGAATTACGACTTCCTTGGCGTCGACGTTGGCGCGTACGCGACCGTTGGGCCCGATCACCAGGTTGAAATTGCGCAGATCGATATTGCCCTCGACTTCACCGTCGAGAAACAGATCTTCGCTACCAGAAAGTTCACCTTTTATGATGACAGACTTGCCAATGTTCGCGACATCCGTCCGATGGTTATCCACTTTTGGAATCTCCACATTGCGAGGTTGGTAGGCAGAAGGTGCCGGAACCGCGGGTGCCGGCGGCTGAGGGGTGGAGGTTGCTAACGGCTTTTCGTCTTCTCTGCGCGATTTCCACATGGGAGTGCTCCCGTTCAAAATGCAGGTTCGGCGGCCGCAAGACGGGGCCAGCCTTTGAATCGGCTTACTTGACTATAACGAACCGCGAAGCCAGCGGCAATCGCCCTGCAAATCATTTTACGCTTTCCTTTCCATCTACTCCCCCGGCCCGGGCCGATAAATACCGTCTTTTGCCCTGAAAACCGCAAGCTGACTTGCACCCGGTTGTTGTTTCCAGCCTGACTGCAACAACTCGCACATCTTTTGCTTCTAACCTTCCTTGTCCATGGCCCAAATGACCCTTATGAACAACCCGGAATCTCGACTAAGTGTTCGCAACCTGGCGATCTCCTGTATTCTGCTCGGTTCACTCTCGTTTGCGGCGGCCGCCCAGGAGCAAAGCACGCCTCGCGAAATGGTGCGCACCGCCATTCAGAATGAACTACAGGACAACAGCCAACGCTCGCTGCTGTTTACATGGAAGGAACGCAAGTATCGCGGTCGCGATACCGAAGTTCAGCGCGTCGTACAGACACCCGAAGGGGTGCTCAGTCGAGTCGTGCTGATCGACGAAAAGCCTCTTAATCCCGAGCAGCGAACCGCCGAAGAAGAGCGTATCCGGAAAATGCTTGACCCGGCACAACTGCAACGCAAACGAAGAGAACGGCAAGAGGATGACCAGCGCACCAACAAAATGCTGGCGAGCATGCCTGATGCCTTCGATTTCCAGCAACTCGACTCTACCCAATCCGTCAGCGGACACAAGCTCACGCGCATCCACTTCGTTGCTCATCCCGGCTTCAATCCGCCTAATCGTGAATCCATGGTGTTCACCGGAATGCAAGGTGAAATGTTGCTGGACGAAACCGCCGGACGGCTAGCCAAAATCGACGGTACCCTTTTTAAAGACGTGACCTTCGGCTGGGGAGTTCTCGGCAAGCTTTACAAGGGCGGACGCTTCATCGTCGAGCAGAGCGAGATCACGCCTGGGCACTGGGACAGCACGAAAATGGTTCTGCGATTCGAAGGGAAAGCACTGTTTTTCAAGACGATTCACATCGACGACAACGAGACTTCGTGGGACTACAAACCCGTGCCGCCTATGTCCGTGGAGCAGGCCGTGGATTTTCTCAAGAGCGACAGCCAGTCGCAGCAAAACGCCCAGCTTAGACGTTAGGCCGAATCGTTTCCTTGCGAACTGTGAGCCTCTCGATCAGTTCCGGCTTGAGCGCGCACCCGCGTCCCACTGCATCACTCGTCTTAATCGTTCCTTCGTTGGAGATGGCAACTTCCGGTTCAATGATGTCTTCGCGCCAGTAGCGCGCAGAGGCGGAAACGTCTCCCGGCAAAGAAAAACCAATCAGTGTCGAGAGTGCAAGGTTATGCGAACGCCCGATTCCGCTCTCCAGCATTCCGCCACACCACACCGGAATCTCCGCCGCCAACGCCACATCGTGCACGCGAATCGCTTCGGTGAATCCACCAACACGTCCCAGTTTGATGTTTAGAATTCGGCAAGCCTTCAACTCAATTGCGGCCAATGCATGACGCGCATTCAAAATGGATTCGTCCAGACACAGGCTGGTCGCGAGTTCGTGCTGGAGCAGCGCGTGTAGATAAATCTCATCGCTCCAGAGCGGCTGCTCGATCATCAGCAATCGGAACTGGTCAAACTGCTTGAGATGTTCCACGTGATCTAGCGTGTAGCTGCTGTTCGCATCGCAGGAGAGCAGTATCCTCGGCCACTGAGCGCGGATCTTCGACAACACTTCCAGATCCCAGCCCGGCTTTACCTTCACTTTGATTCGCTGATATCCCGCCGCAACTTCAACAGCGATTTTTTCCAGCAACTCCTCGTGAGAATCCTGAATTCCGATCGAAACACCTGCCGCGATTTCCTTGCGCGTGCCACCCACAAGACTCCAGAGAGGAACCTGCTTCACCTGCGCCTCAGCGTCCCATATAGCGTTCTCCAAGGCAGCCTTGGCCATGCGATGCATCCGTACGGCAGGCATGCGGAACGCTGCCTCCCGCCCCGCTCTCAAGAACCTTACCCGCAAGCGCCGGCGCAAGATATTCTCGCAGCACATACCACGCCGTATCCGTTGACTCTTCGCAATAGAAGGGATGTTCGCCCGCCGTACACTCCCCCCAGCCATCCACGCCTTCGCAGTGAACCGTGACGAGCAGGATGCGCCGCTCGGTGGTACGTCCGAAACTCGTTTCAAAGAAATGAACCAGCGGCATGCGGATTTCGCGGAGGGTGATCGCTTCAATCTTCATTGCGAGCACCGTATCAAAGCAATCACCCGCCGCGCAACTGCCAGGATATTAGGCTGCGGTCGAAGCGGTTTCCAGCTCTTCCCTATTCCATCCTCCGAGTTCTGCAGCGGCTTCATAAGTACTCTGCAGAAATTCCAACACCATCTGCTCGGGTGATCCCGCAGCGCGTACCCGGTCATACATCAGGATGAACTCCTTCAGTTCCGGGTGGTAAAACGCCGCCTCCGGGCGTGCCGCCTTATGCTCAAGACCGGGCGGTTCGGGTGCGGCGTAGCAGTAGAACGCGGGTCCATCTACGCCTGAGCCTCCGGGCCACCAACCGGCGCTGATGACCTCGTGCGAGTAAGCTTCGCGAGTGATCGGGTCGGCTCCAGGACGCTCAGGCGCGCGCCTCCCCGAAAACCGCGTCACCGCCAGATCGAAGCTTCCCCAGAAGAACTGGACCGGACTGTTCTTTCCCAGAAATCGAGCCCGAAACTGTTTGAACAACGCATCGCAGGACACCAGAATACGCCAGAATCGATGCGCCGCCTCCGCGTCGTAGGCGCGGTAAAGTTGATCCTCCGCGAACGGAATCGGCTTTGCTAACTCCACCGGCGTGCCATAGATCGTCACCTCAATTCCGAGCCCTCGTAATGCCGCCATGAACTCCGCGTAGAAGTCAGCAACCGTACGCGGCACAAGGTCGAGGACTTTGCGAGCTCCGTCCGAGCGGTCAATCAGCAGCTTGTGATCGAGGAAGTCAAACTGAATTTCGAAGACGCCATTCCCGTATGGAATCGGCGAGGTGGTCAAACCGCGAGCACTCAGGTAAAGAGGCACGTTCCACCAGTGGTTCGTCCTGTCCGTGAGTTCCAGGCGCACCTTGCCCACGATCTGCGTCCACATGTGAAGGTTGTGATAGGTCTCCTGCCAGGCTTGCATAGGCAAAGCCGGCCAGGCTTCTGAACGGGAGACAGTGAGAGGACTTGAAGTGTCCCGCTTCGAATTCATGGCGGCGCTCCACTCAAAACAATTGAGCAGTCTCCATCGGAGACCACTCAATATCAGATGCGTTTCTGCACCACCATCAACGTCTGATCGTCAAACACCGGCTCAACTCCCAGGAACGTCTCCAGATCGCGCATGCAATTCGCAACTACGTCGTTGGGAGGAAGTCCAGCACTGTTCCGCACCGCAGCCGCCAGGCGTTCATACCCGTAATCTTCTTCATCCATTCGCGCTTCTGAAACGCCGTCGCTGAACAGGACCAGCGAATCACCAGAGTCTATTTCAAATTTTGACGTCGCGAACTTCTGCTCGGCAAAAAGACCCAGCGGCAAGCCGTGCGAATCCACCTGCGTCACAGCATCCCCAGTGATTACCAGGGCGGGAACGTGTCCCGCACTGCACAATTCCAGAGCGCCTCCTGCTGTTCCTCGCCCACAGATCAGAGTTGCGAACTGTGTCGGCAATGTGCTGCCGGTAAAAATTCGATTTGCGCGTTCCATCAACCCTGCAAGCGGCAACCCGAGAGGAATCAAAGTCCTAAAGATTGCACTCAGATTCGACATCAACATGGAAGCCGCAACACCTTTGCCGGAAACATCGCCCACCATAAAATAAAGCTGTTCTTCCGGGCCAATGATCAGGTCACAGTAATCGCCGCTTACAATTCCGAAGGGCTTGTAGTGGTATCCCGCGCACCAACCGTCGCACTGAAAATCACATTGCGGCAACAGTCGTCTCTGAATCCGGGCAGCAAGTTCGAGGTCTTTTTCCAGAACCGCTTGCTCCTTGGGAGCCAAGTGGTCCAGGCAAAATCGTACCAGCGGATCTGCCAGCAAACGCTCGTCCTCTACCGTGTCATGGCAGACTTCGCAAATTCCGTAAGAACCTCCTGCAAGCCTTTCGAGCGCTGCATCTACCTCATGCAGCAGATGCACGATCTGTGCTCCCTCCCGCGAGGTTTCAACTGCCTCTGCAAGAACTACTCGGCGGTGTTCAAGCTGACGGCGAAGTGCGAGATGCAGAGGATCAGACGTCTGCGAAGAATGCTGAAAAGAGAAGTCTCTGGCTGCCATGCTCGCCTCCTTTCTCAGGGATACAGATGTCGAATTACGGAGATGGATTCTCTGTATTCTTGGTCCCCAACTCGACGGCTGTTCCGTGTGATACGGGGATAGAATAGAGCTTGGGAGCTCTCACCATTGAAGCTGGAAATCGTACAAGCCGGAGATCCTGTATTGAGACAGATGTCGCGTCCGCTCAGCTCGGACGAAATCACCAGCGCCGAGATTCAGCGGACCATTGCCGACATGCTGGAGACTTTGCGACTGGCACCCGGAGTCGGTTTGGCTGCGCCGCAAATCGGGCTTGGGGTGCGTATGGCTATCATCGAAGACCGCGAGCAATATCACAGTTCCTGGAGCGCCGAGCAGTTACGCGCTCGACGGCGGGTGCCCATCGCCTTTCATGTGCTGATTAATCCTGAGTTGGAAGCGGCCGAGAATTCGGAAGTGGAATTCTTCGAAGGCTGTCTCAGCGTTGACGGCTACACAGCCGAGGTACCTCGCTATCGTCACGTGCGCGTGCGCTATCTCGACGAGCATAGTGAACCGAAGTCCATCGAAGCCGAGGGATGGTATGCCCGCATCCTGCAACACGAGATCGACCACCTGAACGGGATGCTCTACATTGATCGGATGAAGCCGCGCACCTTCATGACACTGAAAAATTATCTTGATCGCTGGCGCAGTGCGGAAGATGAAGCGCGCCGCGTATTTGGCGCCTGAAGTCGAAACTAGGGCTGTGATTCGCTCCAGCGACCCAGCAAGAAGCATCCGTCGCCCTTACCCGTGCGCTCAAAACCTACCACCGTTAGTCCTTCCGAGAAATATCCTTGCAGCGCGTCGCGGGTGCGACGTTGAACTTCGGCCGCACGCGTGCGTGTCTCCGCTTGTGCTTTCCACTCCTGAATCTCCGCCGGAATCCCGACTCTCTCAATCACCGCAATCTCAGGACGCGTCCCGCTGGCCAACGTCTTCTCCACACGCGGCGAGTGCAGCCACCACTCTGCAATCAGTCGGTCACTGGGCAGACCGCCCTGCAACGGAGACGAAGTGATTCCATACTGGTTCACCACGTAACGCCGCACCACCGCGCCAAGTTTTTCGAGGTTGAAATATGCGTTCTTGATCTCCATGGGATCGAAAGTCCACTCGATCAAATCGAAGCCCTGGCTGATCGCAATCTCGCGCTGAAACAGCTTCAACTCGCGGCCCACTCCGGTATTGCGATGTGTCTCCTTCACTCCGAGCATGTGCGAATGAACATAGGCACGCCCATCACGCATTCCGATCAGTCCGTATGCAAACGCCACGAGCACTGTGCCGTCATATGCGCCCAGCACGTGACCGCCAATCTTCTCTCCAACAACAAACAATCGCGCCGGAACCAGGTCGATATCGTCGAATTCCCAGATTTCCTTCTGCAGTGCCACGACTTGCCGGAACTCGCCAACGGTGTGACAGGTGCGCAGGGTAAGTCCGTTCCAGCTCTTTTCAGCATGTACTCCCAACCTTCTCGCCTCCTGTCAGACTACCGGAAATCACCGATCGTACAATTCGGCGAGGGCTCTTAACCGTTGTCCCATTTCCGGTTGCAATTGTTCGAGCTCATAGCGCCATTTCCAGTTGCCGCTCATGCGTCCCGGAAGATTCATTCTCGCCTCGCTGCCCAGTCCGAGAATATCTTGCATGGGAACCAGCACGGTATCGGCCACCGAGGCCATCAGCGCGCGAATCATCGCCCACTGGATTTCCTCACCTTCGCCCACGTTCAGATATGCGCTGGCGAATGCATGCTCGCGGCGCAAATCATCCTCGCTTCGCGTCGAGTCGGCAATCCCGCTATTCCACCATCCCAGCGTAGTGTCGTTGTCGTGTCCGCCGGTGTAAGCCACCAGATTACGCACGTAGTTGTGCGGCCTGAAGCTCGGTCCTTGCGGATCGGTTCCAAAGGCGAATTGCAGGATGGCCATCCCCGGATAATCGAAGCGCGTGCGAATTGCCTCGACCTCCGGCGTGATGTTGCCAAGGTTTTCGGCAACGATTGGCAAATCACCGAACTCGCGTTCGAGCGCCTCAAACAACTCCATCCCCGGCCCTTTGATCCAGCTTCCGTTCACCGCTGTAGTCTCGCCCGCCGGAATCTCGAAATATGCTTCAAAGCCTCGGAAATGGTCGATGCGCACCAGGTCGAACATCTCCATCACGCCGCGCACCCGCGCAATCCACCAGCGAAATCCGTCTTCCCGCAGCAGGTCCCAGCGATACGTCGGATTGCCCCACAACTGCCCGGTCGCGCTGAAGTAATCAGGCGGAACGCCAGAAACTTTCAGCGGATTGCCATCCTCGTCCAGCCAGAATAATTGTCGAGCCGTCCAAACGTCGGCGCTGTCGTGTGCCACGTAAATCGGCACGTCGCCCATGATGCGAATGCCGCGCGCATTGCATGCCTCACGCAGACTGCTCCATTGCCGGAAGAACTCAAATTGCCAGAATTTATATGCCGCAATCTCTGTCGCCAGCCGCTCTCTCCAACTGGCCAGTGCCTCTGGCTTACGCACTACGAGACCGTGTTCCCAAGAGGTCCAACTCACCCCGCCGTGCGCATCTTTGGCTGCCATAAAGAGCGCATAATCCTCAAGCCAGGACGCCTGCCGCAGGCAGAAATCTTTGTACTCCGCTCGGCGTGAGTTATTCGGCGCAAGTTCCAGCGTCGTAAAGAAACGCTCTGCCGCTCGTCGCAACATCGCAAAGCGAAATTCAATGACCGCTCCATAATCGACGTAGGAAGTTGGAAATGCGGGTACGGCAGCTAGGTCCGCGCGACTCAGCAATCCCTGATCGGCCAGCAGGTCAAGGCTGATCAGCAAAGGGTTGCCGGCAAAAGCCGAGAAACACTGGTAAGGTGAGTCCGCATATCCCGTCGGATTCAGCGGGAGAACCTGCCAGATCTTCTGTCCTGCTTCGGCCAGAAACTCAATGAAGGAAAATGCCTGCGGCCCAAGATCGCCCGCACCGTAGGGGCCCGGCAGCGAGGTCGGATGGAGAAGGACTCCGGAACTGCGCTGAAATTTCATCGGCTAGAACACTAAATTGATCGGGGACAGGTGCGCAAGAGGGTAAGCTGGCCCACACTTCGAACGCAGTTCCGCGTCAGTGAACGCGCCAAATATCCGCACGAATCTCAGCGGTCCCGTTCCGCAGTCTTGGACTCTTGCCAGTACTTCTCCATCTCTTCGAGCGAAGTATCCGCAAGCGCTTTCCCATTTTTTGCCAGACTACGCTCCACCTGTCCGAAGCGCCGCCGGAACTTCCGATTCGTGTGACGCAATGCTGATTCCGGATCGACCTCCAGGTATCGCGCCAGATTTACCACCGTGAACAACAGATCACCCACCTCGTCTTGCAGTCGCTCCTGCAGTTCGGGAGGAACCGGATTTCCACGCGCTCCGGCCACACCTCGGCCCAGCGGCTGCGGCCCCGGAGGCGGAATTCTATTGACCTCGTGCTTCAACTCACCGGCTTCCTCCTCAAGTTTGTCGAAGAGTCCGTCTATTGCTGGCCAATCAAACCCCACATGTGCCGCCTTATCCGAGAGCTTGAGGCCTTCCAGCAACGCAGGCATTGCGCTCGACACCGACGCCAGCAGTGGCTTCGGGACCTCGTCATCCATCTTCTCCGTTGATTCCGCGGCCTTTTCTGCGCGCTCCTGGGTCTTAATGGCCTCCCAGTTCTTCAGCACCTCGCGCGATGTCTCTGCTTCCACACTGCCAAAGACGTGGGGATGTCGGCGAACGAGCTTGTCGCTGAGGGTCTCCAGAACGGTATCTATCGAGAAATGGCCCTGTTCTTCAGCCATTTCCGCGTAAAAGAGCACCTGGAGCAGCAGGTCTCCGAGTTCTCCCGGCAGTTCCTTCCAGTCACGATTTTCAATCGCTTCCAGAACCTCGTAGGTCTCCTCGACCGTGTATTTCTTAATGCTGTCGAAGGTCTGCTCGCGATCCCAGGGGCATCCGCCTGGGGCGCGCAGGCGATGCATGATTTCCACCGCACGTTCAAAACGCTGGCCTGTTGTCATTCCTCCAGTTTCCATTCGGGAGCCGCCAACGCGCAAGTGCCGGAACTCTGATTTCACCAGAGTTTCCCGCGGAAAGCCGTCTGATCTCTTTTCCGTGCATCTAATCTGCTCTATGCGCAGTTTTCTCGGACGCGGGCCATTGCCGGAAAGGGTGGACATCACCATTATCGGCGGAGGTATGAGCGGGGTGGCTCTCGCGAGAGAGTGCGCACGCTCCCGAAAATCCGTGCTTCTGATCGAACGGGGTGACTTCGCTTGCGGCACGACCAGCCGCTGCACCCGGATCGTTCGGGGTGGCCTTCAGTACCTGGAGCGAGGTGAACTCACCCTCCTTCGCGAGTCTCTTCGAGGGCGCGAGTCCCTTCTGCGTGAGCAGCCACATCTGGTGGAACCCCTCGAATTTGCACTCGCCGTTGGCTCCGGCTCTCGATACTCCGCGCTGGAGATTCGTGCCGCCCTGTGGTTTTATCGCAAACTTGGCAGGCTTCCTTCCTCCCGCTCCAGGGAGCCCATTGCCGCGCTGGAGCGCTGGCTCGACGCAGATCAGCGTTGGGCGCTGTACAGCTATCAGGATGCAGTCTGTGAGTTCCCCGAGCGCTTGGTGGCCGACTGGCTTGTCGAAGCCTGTGCCGATGGAGCGATCGCCCGCAACCACGCCGAAGTGCTTGCAATCCGCGCGTCCGAAGGCCGGGTACGTGGAGTGCTTGTGCGCGACCAACTTTCTTTGCAAGATAGGTATGTTGAGAGTGAATGGGTCATCAACGCGACCGGGCCTTGGACGGATCGGGTGCGAGACCTCACCGAGCTTCCCGCCCGCTCCCCGCTGGTGAGCGGAATGCGCGGCACGCACATTATGCTCCGGCGCTGGGCTGAGGCACCCACGGTCGGACTCAACATAAAGACCAGGATAGGACGTTCCATCTCGGTGGCTCCCTGGAATGGCATGCTGCAGGTCGGTTCCACTGAAGTCATCGACAGCAAAGATCCATCACTAGCCATGCCAAGTTCGGAGGAGGTCGGATCGCTTCTGAGTTCCGCATCTGCACTGTTCCCACGCGCGCGGTTGAGCTACTCCGATATTGCATTCAGCTATGCTGGCGTGCGCCCGCTCGCCTATCTTGGGCCCCACGGTCCGCACCATCCAGCGCCAGACTCCGCAGCCTATCGGCACGTGCTCCACAATCATGCAGATGAGGGCGCCCTTGGCATGCTGTCCATCTTCGGCTGCAATCTCACAACCGCGGTTTCGCTGGCCCGCAATACGGCAAAGACCATGGGGTTGCGTCCGGTCCGGCTGCCGGAAGGGCAGATAGCCATCGGCAATGCGAGTGGCGTAAAAAACACATTGCGGCAGTGGTCAACCGCAGTACAAGCGGTCACGGGGATTCCCCGGCAATCCGCCGAGGCCGTCGCCCGATGGCATGGGCGGCACGCCATGTGCGTGGTGCAGACCGCCATGCATAATCCGTTAATGCGAATGCCAATCGTCGAAGGCTATCCTCAACTGGTGGCGCAAGCCGTGGAAGCCGTTGCTTACGAACACGCGGTCACACTGGCCGACATCCTTCTGCGACGCGTGCCCATGGCGCTCGATCAGCACTGGGATGAGCAGCACACCGCGCAGGCGGCAACCCGCATCGCTTCCACCGTCGGATGGAATGAACGCCGGATGAGAGAAGAAATCGAGGCCTTCGAGGAAGAACGCGGCCAATTCCTGCACAAGCCCAGAAACCTGCGGGAGAATGGCGTTGCAGTGTGAAATCCAAGGTTTCCTCTGCTGTCCGGTTAGAAGTCGAACAATAACAGCTGGTTATCAGCCTCGATGTTGCTGGAGTTGTAGATTTCTGGCTGGAGGACGCAGGCTTCGATGTCACGTAGCAACTGACGCCAACTCAGTTGCGCAAAGGCCAGGACGCGAAACAACTCCGCGCAGCTCAGCCGACGAACCCCGCAATCCCCTGGTGCCGTTCGATGATGCGGTTGAAGGTCTTCCACGGTACGAACTTTATCACCTGCGCAAACAGCGTCTTGCCCTGGTTCATGTCGGCCCCTGACTCGATTAAACCCGAGCCAGAGACAATGTGAGCCACAACAATTCAAATCGTGGACACCTCAAACCGGTTCCATCTGTCCGCTATACAATAGCTTGCGAACAGAGCTAGCTAATCGAACCGGACACTAGTGCAAGGTTTCAAGGTTATCGCCGCACACTCGATGGGTGGTGCGGCGATTTGTTATTGCGAGGGTCAGCGTTTGTATTGTAGGTCGGTGACCTGTTCCATCCAATCGACTACTTTTCCGTTCTGATGTTCCTGGATGGCGATGTGCGTCATGGCGGTGGTGGGGGTGGCTCCGTGCCAGTGCTTCTCGTTGGGGGAGAACCAGACCACGTCGCCGGGGTGAATTTCTTCAATGGGACCGCCTTCACGTTGGGCCCAGCCGAATCCGGCGGTGACGATGAGGGTTTGGCCGAGGGGATGGGTGTGCCATGCGGTGCGGGCTCCGGGCTCAAACGTTACGCTGGCACCCTGGACGAGGGCTGGGGACTGCGCCTGAAATAACGGATCGATCCGCACGGTGCCAGTGAACCAGTCGGACGGTCCCTTGGCGGAAGGTTGCGAGCCTGCTTTCTTGATTTCCATGATTCATTCCTCGCTGCTCTCGTTTATGTTTTATACGCCAAACCGGTGAGCTACGGTAATTCTCTGGATACGAGAACTAAAGAGGCCGTTTCAAGGAAGGTATATCCGGCGGGAAGAATCGATGGCGGACCGAAAAGCTTGATGCCTCGTGGGAGACTTGGGCAAAAGCGAGATCAAACCGCGCTAAGAGCGAGTTTTGCACACACGTTATAATTGAGAGATATCCAGAGTCCGCCAGGGCTTGCAGAGCGACAGGCGGTGAACTCTACCGGGAGTGGGGACTCCTGCCGTCGGTCGTTGTTTCTACATCGTTTTTTCGACATCGTTGTTTCGACATCATGGTAACGAAATCATGGAATTGAAAGTTCATAGCAACTACAAACCACAGGGCGATCAGGCGAGCGCGATTGAGCAGCTTACGCGCGGGTTGAGCGAGGGCGAAAAGCATCAGGTGTTGCTCGGGGTGACCGGGTCAGGCAAGACATTCACGATGGCGAAGGTCATTGAGGAATGCCAGAGGCCGGCGCTGGTGATGGCTCATAACAAGACGCTGGCGGCACAGCTTTATCACGAATTCAAGAGCTTCTTTCCGAACAATGCGGTCGAGTATTTTGTGTCGTATTACGACTACTACCAGCCGGAAGCCTACATTCCGGCTGGTGACATTTACATCGAAAAAGAATCGACGGTCAACGACGAGTTGGACAAGTTGCGGCTGTCGGCGACGCGTTCGCTGTTTGAGCGGCGCGATTGCATTATTGTGGCCTCGGTGAGTTGCATCTATGGTCTGGGCTCGCCGGAAGCTTACTACGGGATGCTGCTCTTTTTGGAGAAGGGGCAGAAGATCAAGCGCAAGGACATTACGAGCAAACTGGTCGAGATTCTCTACGAACGGACGGAGAGCGATTTCAAGCGCGGTACGTTTCGAGTGCGGGGAGACGTGATCGAGGTCTATCCGACTTACGATGACATGGCTTACAGGATCGAGTTGTGGGGGGATGAGGTGGCTTCGCTGTCGCAGATCGATCCGCTGTTTGGGACGGTGAAGCAGAAGTATCAGCGGCTGCCGATTTATCCGAAGTCGCACTATGTGATGAAGCCGGAGACGAAGAGTTCGGCGGTGGATTCGATTGTGCAGGAAATGTTGTGGTGGGAGAAAGAGCTTGAGAATCAGGGGAGGATCGTGGAAGCGCAACGCATTCATCAGCGCACGCGATTTGACCTGGAGATGATCAAGGAAATGGGCTACTGCCACGGGATTGAGAACTACTCGCGGCACTTTACGGGGAGGCTGCCGGGCGAACCTCCGCCGACGTTGCTGGATTATGTGCCGCGTGATTTTCTGCTGTTCATGGACGAGTCTCACCAGACGGCTCCGCAGGTGCGGGGGATGTGGCATGGCGACCGGTCGCGCAAACAGAATTTGATCGACTACGGTTTCCGGCTGCCGAGCGCGCTGGATAATCGTCCGCTTACGTTTGAGGAGTTTGAGGCGCGGGTAAATCAGGTGATTTATGTGAGCGCTACGCCGGGGCCTTATGAACTGACGAAGTCGGCGGGTGTAATTGTGGAACAGATCATTCGTCCGACAGGACTGGTCGATCCGCAGGTTGAGGTGCGTCCGGTGAAGGGGCAAATTGACGATCTGCTGCATGAGATTCGCGTAAGAGTGGAGAAGGGCGAGCGCGTGCTGGTTACGACGCTGACGAAACGTATGTCGGAGGATTTAGCGGAGTACTACGCCGAGGTGGGCGTGCGGTGCCGCTACATGCATTCGGAGATCGAGACGCTGGAGAGGATCAACATTCTGCGCGATCTGCGCAAGGGTGAGTTTGATGTATTGATTGGTATCAATCTATTGCGCGAGGGGCTGGACTTGCCGGAGGTTTCGCTGGTGGCGATTCTGGACGCGGACAAGGAAGGCTTCCTGCGTTCGGCGGGATCGCTGATACAGACGATTGGGCGATGCGCGCGCAATGTGGAGGGCAGGGCGATACTCTACGCGGATCGCATGACGGATTCGATGAAGAAGGCGATTGGCGAAACGGACCGCCGCAGGGCAATTCAGGAGGCGTACAACGAGGAGAATGGGATTACTCCGCAGACGGTAGGGAAGTCGGCGGATATGTCGCTGGCGCATGTGATTGCCGCGGATTACGCGGAAGTTCCGATTGAGAACGATGGAATGCCGGAGTTCAAATCGCAGGAGCAGCTCGATGCATTCATTGCAAAGATGGAAGAAGATATGCGCGATGCGGCTAAGAGATTTGAGTTTGAACGGGCGGCGAAGCTGAGAGATACAGTGAAAGAGCTGCGGACGAAGGAGTATTTGTTCAGTTAAGGCGGTTTCAAGGAAGGATTTGGCGAGAGCGAGGAAAATCGATGGCGGGCTGAAAACTTGATGCCGCACGGAAGACTTGAGCATGGCGGGGGTCCTTCGCTCGCGCTCAGGATGACCCTTCAAAAACAAGAGCAAAAACAAGGGCAAGGGCAAAACAAGAGTAAGAGCAAGGCAAGAGTGCGTGGGGTGAAAGGTGCTGGTGTCCCACATACGCCAAAGGAGGGCGGATGTGAGGCACCAGGACGTTCTGCTAGTCGGCTTCCTGCAAGCTGGTGACGTGCTGCTCAAGGGCCTTGGTGTATTCGCGCTCTGCTACCAGTTCCATTTCGAGCTTTTTGATCTGGCTGTGAAGGCGCAGGATCTCCAGTCGCATTCTTCCCGAGTCTGAACTGTTGCCGGGGATGGGGGGAGCGGGAACGCGGCCCGGTTGTGGCGGCGGTACGGGGATCTGCGCGGAGCCGGTGATTTGCGCACCAGGAATCGACACGGGGGGCGCTACCACCGAGGGCTGGAGCGCGGCGGCAACCGTGGCGGCAATGGACGGAGCGGCAGGACGCGGGGTGCTGCTGCGCGGCGGTACGGGAACCGGTCCTGTGATGCGCGACTGGCCGCCGTGATTGGAACGGGCAGGCATGGGTCCGCTGAAGATACTGCTCAGTACGGCTGAGGCGTCCGGTTGCGCGCTGCCGTTGGTGGCTTCAAGCTCTACCGGAGCTTCGAGCAGATGACGAACGCGGGCGATCAGATCCTGAGGCTGGAATGGCTTGCGGATCAATTCGTTGGCGCGAACGGCAAAGGCACGCTCGGCGACTCCCTTGTTGACCACGCCGGACATCAGAATGACAGGCGTTTGCGCAAAGCGCGGGTGCTGCTTGATGTATTGGCAGACCTCGTAGCCATCGCGTCCGGGCATGATGACGTCGGTGATAACCACGTCGGGAGCGCTATGGTCCATCAGGTCCATGGCACTGGTGGCGTCGTGGCAGGTAATGACCTCCAGGTCTTCCCGGCGGAAGGCGATCTTAATCACCTCACGCATGGTGGCGCTGTCGTCGATGAAGTACACGACCGGCTTTGCGCTCATTTGTATCCTCCGTCGTTGG
This sequence comes from Saccharimonadales bacterium (SeqCode), assembly GCA_035539055.1. Classification (GTDB taxonomy): domain Bacteria; phylum Acidobacteriota; class Terriglobia; order Terriglobales; family Acidobacteriaceae; genus TOLSYN. Next base: position 78,860 of record DATLJC010000010.1, read on the forward strand.
CTGCACGTTCTTCGTCGATTTCGCGCAGCGCTTCGAGCATCAACTCAGTCACAGAACGGAAAACAGTACGCGTTGTGGCCTGCGAACCGGGCACAAATTTGTAAACCCCGCGTTCGCGACCGTTGCAATTTTTGATGATACTTATAACCGCTTCGTCACCGATGGTTTCGCCGACTTCGGCGTGCCGCAGCTCCCCGCGGTTGAGAAAGACGGTGGCATCGATGCCTTCGGCATTGATGTACAGGCCGCCTGACTGGCGCGAGTGTGCAAGCATCTGGATAACGCCGGGAAGGTCGAGATGGGAGAGGCTGCCCTCAAGAACCGTCTGCTCGGATTCGAGCATTTGCGTGGGATGAAAGCCTTCGGCGCGGCTCAAAAGAAAAGTGCGGACCTGGGCGGCAATGTTTTCCGGACCACGGCGGCGGTCAATGTAATCGTCGCACCCGGCACGGAATGCCTCCATGAGAGCCTGTTCGCCACCGTCGCCCATGGCAAGGATGGGGATGCTCGTCGTCGCGGCATCGTTGTGGAGAATTCGCGGGAGGTCGAACACACTCAACTCGCGGAGGTTGGTCGCGCAGAGGATCGCCGTGGGTGCGTTCCACTCAAGCATGGTTAATGCGTAGGATGCCTGCGTACTATGAGTTACCTCAAAGCCTTGCGCCTTCAGCGATTCACTCAATCGCCGAGCGAAAAATACGTTGCTGTCAATGACGAGAATCCGCTGATTATTGACAGCTCGATTCGTGCTCATCGCTTCGTCTCCCTGGCCACCGCAGTGGCGGGCTGAATGCAGTGTGCCACAACCTTATCGAGGTCGAGCAGGGGAACTGTCTTGCCGCCGGTGTGCAACAGGCCAGCGACGAAAGTAACATCGTCTGGAATTTCCCCCTCCGGCAACTCAGTTCTCTCCCCCTGGACCAGTTCGCAATCGCCGGTCACGGGGATGGCGACGGTCTCCGTGCGGCCCGCATAGTTGCACTGGGCAACGACGTAGAAGCTGCGTTCGCCCTCATATCCGAATACGCTCTGCGGATTGCAGACCGGAATGACGGTTCCACGCCGGACCAGGACACCTTCCAATGAGGACATGGTATGAGGAAAGGAGTAAACACTGCTCGGCATGATCAATTCCTTGACCTGACCAGAGTCCAATGCAAAGCGCTCATCCCCGAGGGGAAAGGTCACGAACCGCGTTGTGTCATTCATGCGCCACTTCCAATTTCCCGCATCGATGCCGCTACCTTGCGCCAATAGTCTGTTCTAACGAGCGGTATGACTTCGTTCTCAAGCAAAAGCAGACCGCGGTACCACTGTCGTTCGGCTCCGCGAAATAGTCCGGGGAGCTGTACCACTTTGGGCAGAGTCGCCATGCGCTCGACTTCGGTAACGCCCAGCGAGCACTCGCCCGGCTTAAGAAGGACGAAGCGTTCGAGAATTCCGGCTCCGAGCCCCACGAGCAGAGCAAAATCGATCAACTCCGGCTCCCTTGACTTGCGAAGTGCGAGACGCTCGTCGCGATCGCGGATCTCCTCTACCTCGACAGCTTCGACGGCGAATCGTCTGCCCCCGGCAGTGAACAAAATCACCGGTCCAACAGTGGCGGCAACCGGCTTGACTGAGCGCGAGACAAACAGTGGACGACGTTCGCTCTCTCTCACTTTGCCCGCCGCGAAAAGCCTAAACCGTCACCGGCGTTCATAATCCGGGCGCTCCCGCCGTGCGATAAATGGACATGCGCCGGGCGATGGCCGAAGCAATCTGTTCGAGCGGCAAGACCTGGGCGACGGCTCCGGTCTTGATGGCCTCGGCAGGCATGCCGAAGATGACCGATGTCGTCTCGTCCTGCGCCAGAACCGATCCGCCGTTTTCCTGGATCGCCATGACGCCGCGCGCACCATCGTTGCCCATTCCGGTAAGGATCGCGACTACGGCAGAGGTTCCGGCGAGGGAAGCGACCGATTCGAGAGTCACGTCGATGCTGGGACGGTAGCCAGCGATGCGGGGGCCGTCGTCGAGGACGATGCGTCCCGGGGGCGCGACCCGCAAATGACAGTCGCCGGGGCAGACGTACACTTGCCCGGCGCAAAGAGTGTCGCCGGACTGAGCCTGCTTTACCGGGATACGGGAGACGGAGGCGAGCTGCTCGGCAAATTGCGCGGTGAAAGCTCCGGGCATGTGCTGGATAACCAGCAGGGCTCCGGGAAAGTCGGCGGCGAACTCGGGCAAGAGCTTCATCAGCGTTGCCGGACCTCCGGTGGAGGCTCCGAGAACGGCAATTGGAATTCCAGCGCCAGCGCCGTTGCTCTGAGGGACCGGCGTGGGGGGCGGTATAACCTTGCTGGGAGGCGGCTCCGGTGGCGCGATCCTGGACGGCGTAGAGCGCAACAGATTGCGGACCACACGGACTTTTGAGGCGATGCGTAGCTTGCGCACCAGTTCGCCTCGCACCTCCGACATGTCGAGGTCGATCGCCGCACTGGGCTTGGCAAGGAAATCGATGGCTCCCAGTTCAAGGGCGCGCAGTGTTGCGTGAGCGCCTTCCCTGGATTCCGAACTGACGATCACGATTGGCCGCGGATCGGTGGACATGATGACCTCGGTTGCTTGAAGACCATCCATGTGCGGCATATTGATGTCCATGGTGATGACGTCGGGCTTGAGCTTGGCGGATTTCTCCACCGTCTCACGGCCGTCACGCGCCTCGCCTACTACTTCGAATGCGCCGTCGGAGTCGAGGATGCCGAGAAGGACTTTCCGCATGAAGGCAGAATCGTCAGCAACCAAAACCCGAATCTTTTCCCCATTCATCATTGTCTTTCTCTCACTGGACGTTCTCTCACTGGATCATCGGCGGCGGCGCTACCTGCCCCGAGGTCCCGATCAACTCCACAACCTGCGCGATGAAAGTCTCTTCCTGTACCGGCTTGACCATGAAGGCCGCAGCGCCTTCCTTCAGCGCACGATCACGATGCTTGGCTCCGGCACGTGAGGTTACGACCATGACGGGAACCTTGCTGGTGCTGGGAGTTTGACGCAGGTGCAACATTAATTCGTAGCCGTTCGTACGCGGCATTTCAAGATCGGTGATGACCAGGTCGCAATCATTGGAAGTCGCGATTTCCAGAGCCTCAAGACCGTCGGAGGCGAGTTTGACGCGGTAGCCTGCCTTCTCCAACATGCGTCCTACGAACTTGCGTACGCTGATGGAATCGTCGGCGAGGACCACTAGCTTTTCCTTTTCGACCACATCGACGGCGGCGGCGGGAATTTCACCACGCGCGACGGCGGTGGCTCCGGGCAGGAAGAGACGAGCGGCGTTCAACGCAGTGGTCAGCGGCCGGCGCTCGATGGATTCACCCATGATGAGGCGATTGATATCGACGAGCAGAATCAGGCTGCCGTCGGGAGCGATGGTGGCTCCGGGGAAGAGTTTGACGTTGCGCAGATACTCGCCGAGATTCTTGATGACGATTTCATCTTTGCGCAGAACTTCTTCGACGACCACGCCGACCTGGCGTCCACCTACATTGACCAGAACGAGGCGGAGATAGCCGTTGATGGGGTGGAGAGCCGGTAGCTGCAGGGCTTCGTCGAAACGAACGACCTCGGTGAGCACGTCGCGCACCTTGGTGATGAGTTTGCCGCCAACCTCTTCGATTTCGCTGGGACGAATGCGGCGGATCTCTTCGACAAAGCCCAAGGGGAACGCAAAAGTCTGCTCACCACACTGAACGAAGAGCGCCTGAGAAATAATCAGCGTGAGCGGGACCTTGAGAGTGAAACGCGAACCGATTCCCTTCTCTGTCTCGACTTCGATTTCGCCATTGAGGTTATTCAGGTTGGAGCGCACTACGTCGAGACCTACACCTCGTCCGGCGAGTTCGGTGCGGCGAGGCGCGGTGGAGAAGCCGGGACGGAAGAGCATGTCCACCAGTTCGCGGCGGCCCAGTCGCTCGGCATCGTCTTCGGAGAACAATTCGCTCTCGACGGCGGTGGCTTTGACGCGTTCGAAATCGACACCGCGGCCGTCGTCTTCGACCTCGATGTAGATATGGTTTCCCTTATGGTAGGCGCGCACGGCGATGTTGCCCTGGTCCGGCTTGCCCGCCTCGTAACGCTCGTCAACGCGCTCGATGCCATGGGCAACGGCGTTGCGAACGAGATGGAGCAAGGGATCGGCGATTTGCTGAATGATGTTGTTGTCGAGCTCGGTTTCGGCTCCGGCAAGGTTGAGTTCGACCTGCTTGTTGCTGGCCTTGGCGGCGTCGCGCACGGTGCGGGCAATGCGCGTGAACAGGTTGCCGATGGGCACCATGCGGGCTTGCGTGATTTCGTCCTGAAGACGATGCGCGAGCTTGGTGAATTCGTCGATGTCGCCATCGACCCGACGGACAAAACCGTCGAGCTGGGTGAGGACTTCGGAGATGTCGGCAGAGATTTCGGTGAGCGAGCGCGAGAGAATGCCGAAATCGTCGTAGCGGTCCATCTCCAGCTCGCTGAACTCGGAGGGACCGGCGTCGAAAGCGCTGCCGTAAGACGGATGGGCGTAGATGGGGTTTCCGAAACCAGAGCCGCTCAGACCCGATCCCGGGACGAAGGCCGAACCAAATGCCTGGCCTCCGCCGTGGCTGCCCGCGTGACGGCTCTCCAGCGCCGAGCCGGGCCATTGAGTCGATGAGAGCAGGGGCGCGGAGTTGATGCGGCTGAACTCGTATTTGTCCTGGAACTCATTGACCTTGTCGCCCATGCGGCCTTTGGAGAAGTTCAGGACTTCGGCGAGCTTTTCGAGCTCGGCGAGGCGGCCTAACATGCGGGTACGATTGATGACCAGTTCGCCAACCGCGTTCATCATGCGGTCGAGGCGCTCGAGTCCGATGCGAACCGATTTCGATTGTGCCATGCCGACAGGGGCGCGTTGCGCGGTGACGGGCTCAGGCGCTTCAACCTTGGAGGAATCTTCTTTCGGCTCCTCGGCTTCGAGGTCGAGGGGCATGGCTTCCGCAGCAGCACTGGGAGGCTCCGAGTGCGAGACCGCCTGTAATGCTTCGGCAGGAGCGGGCCTGGGGGCCGGGTGCTCGGGAGAGGGAGTTTCGGCGGGTGCAACGTGCTCAAGGCGCGCGATCAGCGTTCGAGCGGCCAGTTGGAAACTGGCTTCATCTTCCCATTGCCGGTAGATCAGTTTCTTCAATACGTCGATGGTTTCAAGACAGAGATCGATGATGGTGGCGCTTGGCTTCAGTTCTCCGTCGCGGAGCTTGCCTACCAGGTCTTCGGCGCGGTGTGCAATGGTCGCAATGCGTTGCGAGCCGACCTGTGCGGCGGAGCCTTTAATGGTGTGCATGGCACGGAAGAGGCGATGGATATCCTCTTCGTTGGGGTTCGCCTCCAGGGCCAGCAGACAATCGGTGATGGTCTGCAGGTGCTCCTCCACCTCGGGGATGAAGAACTCCAGAACATCCTCGGGAATCGGGGTGTCGGGATCGAGCTCCGGCACGCCGGCAATGGACACCTTCGCGACCACGGGGGCAGATGGCGGTGCGGGTGGCGCTGGGCGCTGCGGCGGTGCGGCGAGTGCGGGCGGAGCGACACGCGGCGCAGCAGGCGGCTGTGCGGCAGCGGGCGGCGCGGGAGGGGCTGATGCGGGCGCAGGCGGCACGACCGGTCGAGTGGGCGGCGCGGCAGCAGTACGCGGCACGGCGGCCTGCGGTGCGACCGGCTGCGCGGCAGGTGTTGGCTGTGGCTCCGCTACAGGCTCTGGCTCGGGCGCGTGGGGCTGTTCGGTGGGAGCGTCAGCTCCAACCGGGGGTGGTCCCTGGAACGCGAAGGGATAACGCTGCTTGAAGGCGGCAATGTCCTCGTCCGACTCCACGGAGTTGGCAGAGATCATGATGAGGTCACTTTCCAGCACGGCGATGGCTTCGTAGATGAACTCGACCAGGGGGGCTGTGGCCTCAGGGCTGATGGTCGCGTTCATCGCGTACTGGAAGATGTGGGCCAGCTTGCTGGCAACCTCATGGAAAAGCGCGTAGCCGTAAGTTCCGCCGGTACCGGCAACGCCGTGAGCAGAGATGTAGAGACGCTCGATGTCCTCGTAAAGCGGATAGGGGTCCTGCAGAATGCCAGAGTATTCGCGGAGGAACTGGAGATGCTCGCTGGCTTCCTGAAGAAAGAGCTCGATCATTTCCGGGTTGGGGCCGTTCATAGTCTCTCGCCTCCAACCGCTGCATTATTGGCGAGCGGCTTTTGCAGGAGCCGCGTCCCATTCATAATTTTCTGATTGAACTTTACTGGAACATTGGCAACCGATTCCGCATGGCCAAGGAAAAGATAACCGCCGGGCTCGAGGTACTCGAAGAAGCGCTGAATCAGCCGGGAACGCAACTCGTCGCTGAAGTAAATCAGCACGTTCATGCAGAAAATGCACTCGAAGCGTCCGAGATAAACCTGTTGCGCGAGGTTCATGGGCGCGAACTTGATCATCTGCCGAAGCTGCGGTTTTACTTTGAAGTTTTCACCGTGCTGGGTGAAGTAGGCGGCAATCTGCGCCGGGGAAAGATTTTCCAGCACGCGCCGGGAATAGACGCCGCGATCGGCGCGCTCGAGGGCTTCGCGGCTGATATCGGTGGCAATGATATTGGCATCGAGTCCGGTGCCGCACTCGGCAGCCGCCTCGCAGATGCTGAGTGCAACGGAGTACGGTTCTTCGCCGCTGGCGCAACCGGCGCTCCAGATGCGCAACGAATGTTCCTTGTCCCAGAATTTGCGACTTTGCAGCTCAGGCAACACATACTCACCGAAGGCTGAAAACAGGCCAGGATAGCGCCAGAAGCGCGTCTCCTGGGTGAGCAAACGCTCGAGCATGGTGTCGTATTCCACGTTGGAGTTGCGCACCAGGCGTAACAGTTCGAGGCCATAGGTCAGGCGCTTGTTCTGCATGTGTTCGACGACACGCGAGGTCAGGAAGCGCTCACGCGACTCATCGAAGACGACGCCGGAGCGCTGCTCAATGAGCAGTTGGAGCTCGCGGACTTCGTGATCGGTCAGCGACGGATTGGTGCCAGCTTCTTTCATCGCGCCTGCCAGGCAATGGGTACTTCGGTTTCAGTTCTCTGCTTCCGGAATCATTTCCGGAATCTAGCTACGGGCTACGCCCGTCTGCAATTCCTTACGGCCTTGCTGCGCAGCCGCCGCCTGTACGCGGAACTGCGACAGCGCTTCGTTGAGCTGTTCACTCATCTTCACCATCTGCTCCGTACTGCGCGCCGTTTGGCGAGCGCCCTGGGAGGTCTGGCGAGTGATGTTCGAAATAATCTGCATGGCGTTAGCCACGCCTTCCGTGCCGCGCACCTGCTGCTTACTGGCGAGAGAAATTTCCTGCACCAGTTCCGCCGACTGCCGGACCACGACGGAAATTGCTTCCAGCGCTTTTCCGGCCTGATCGGCTAGCCGGGCTCCGACTTCTACTTCGCGGGTGCCCTCTTCCATCACCACGACGGCTTCGTTGGTCTCGGCCTGAATGGCCTTGATGAGCGCGGCGATGTCCTTGGTCGCGGTACGGGAGTGTTCAGCCAGTTTGCGAACTTCGTCGGCGACAACGGCAAAGCCGCGTCCCGCTTCACCGGCACGAGCGGCCTCAATGGCGGCGTTGAGCGCCAGCAGGTTGGTCTGCTCGGTAATGTCGTTGATCACGTTGATGATTTCGCTGATTTCGAGCGAGCGGTCGCCAAGGGATTTAATCTTCTTTGCCGTGGCCTGAACGCTGGAACGAATTCGCTGCATGCCTTCAAGTGTGTCGCGTACGGAGCGGTTTCCCTGCTCGGCGGCATCGAGGGCGCGACGGGCAGCTTCGGCACTGGCTTCGGCGTTGTTGCTCACCTGCTTCATGGAAACCGTCAATTCCTCGACGGCTGAGGAAGTGTTGGTGATCTCGTGATCCTGCTGGGTGGCACCGGTCGCCATGGTCTCGGAGGCGTTCAGAATCTGATTGGCACTGGTGGAGACGTCGTTGGCGGCATCACGCACGCGGCGCAGCACCTGGGTGAAGTTGTCGAGCATGTAATTTACGGAGTCAACCACGTTGCCCAGCGCGTCGTTGGTAACGCTGCCACGAAGCGTCAGGTCGCCACGCGCAATCTGGCTGACGATGGTCAGGAAATCGGTCACCGAACGCTGCAGATTCCTCTGCGCCTCTTCGTCCTGCATCGACTTTGCGGCCTTTTCGGCAGCCTGATTCATATGCAGTGCGATGTAGCCGAAATCGTCTTCGCCACCTTCCGCCAGGCGCGCCTTGAAGTTTCCGGTGCTCACCTGTTCGGCAAACTCCACCAATCCTTTGACCGGCACGGAGACTTTGTTGGACAGGCGAAAGAGCACGAACATCGAGCCGATTACCAGGAAGCCAAGTGCGGCGAGCAGCGGAATCAAAGCATCCGAAGGCAGCGCGCTCACCTGGAAAAGTGTTTTGCCGCCAGACTTGGCGCCTGCTGCGTAGGCGAGCCAAAACACCGAGGCTGTAGCAACAAAGTTGACGGCCACGAGCACAATGATTGCCGAATTCAGACGACCCTTCATAAAGACCTCCAGGACAACGCGAGCGCCTCAGAATCCTACGCGCCGCCTTCATACTCAAAACGCGGATTGCCGCGCGCCTTCCAAAAAAACTTTGCCGAAACTCAGAACGGCTCCGACTGAATGATTCCAAACTCAAATTGCGCTTACCGGAAACGATTCCAGTACGCGCTTCAAATCCAAGGCCAGGGCCAGGCGGTCGCCATGACGCAACATCCCGGCACAGTGAGGAACATCTCGCGGAGCCTCGTCCTTCAAAAGAGGCTCGCTGGTGCTGTAGGTGCCAATCACTTCATCGACCGCAACGCCTACCCGTACGTCCGCAGCAACGGAGTCGCCGCGTAGACAGGCCACTACCACTTGCTTGGGAGGCATGTCGCCGCGCCTCACTTCGGTAAACGCGATGTCAATCACCGGGACGATGGTTCCGCGGAGATTGAAGACACCCATCAAAAACGGCGGTGACAGCGGCAGATATGTCAGCCGCGGCCACTCTACAACTTCGTCCACTTCCAGAACACGCAGGCAAAAACGCTCGCGTCCGGCACGGAAGATGCAATACTGCTCCTCCGGCAGCGAGGGCCGCTCGGCGAAGGTTTCATCCTCCACGAACTCTGGATCGAGTATAAAAGGCTCCCGCGCCTCCGAATTGTTCGGCGGTTCGGCCATTCCTTATCCGATCACCCTTTGCACTTCGCCCACCAGTTGCTCACCGGTAAAAGGCTTGATTACATAACCATCAGCGCCCTGCTGCATACCCCAGAACTTATCGCTATCGCCGTTCTTTGACGTTACGAGGACGATGGGAATTTTGCCGAATTCCTGACTGCTTTTCAGTTCGCGACACGCCTGAAAACCATTCCGCCCAGGCATTACCACATCTAAAAGGATCAGGTTTGGCTGCTCGGAGGCCGCCATCTGCTCAATACGCAGAGGGTCGCTCAACGAAACGGCGGTATATCCCGCGCCCTGCAGCAGAGATTGCATCAGTCGGCTTTCCGCTTGCGAATCGTCAACAATCAATACCTTTTTCAGCACGACGCACCTCAAATTCCCTTGACTGTGGCACCAGTATCACGTTGCGAAGCTTTCTGCTCTGCCTCGTGAACCTGTACTGCAGAATTCAGCGCTGGCGAGCCTTCGCGAACCTCATGTTATCGGCGGTCGCACTCATCTACACGCACCGAGGGCGAAGAGGTCCACCGGGCAAGTTAGCAGTCAAACCGCTTGCGCGGAAGTAACTGATAGGACACATCGCCCGCTTTACCCGCCGTTCACTTACTCCAGCTTTGAGACAAGAGTATCATCCGGTCCGCGCTCCGCGAACCTTCTGCTCTGGAACTTTTCAGCATGCCGGTCGTTATCTTTATCCGACGACACGGCGGAACGGAATAAGACAAACACTGAATATGCACCGCCGATTATTCCTGATCAGGAGGTCTCGGGTGCCAATCCAAGACCTGATTGCGCATTGCGCGACATGATCTTCTTGATCAATTCGATGAGCAAGGCGATCTTGAATGGCTTCTCAATGAACAGGGCGCCGGTGCGCTTCTGAATTTCGACCGCGTAGGGGTCGCTCATATTTCCGGTAATAAACAGGAAGCATGGAGACAGTTCCGGACGGTTCTCCTGAACCCAGTCAAAGATTTCCGCGCCTCCTATTCCTCCCGGAATCTTCAGATCTGAAACGATACCGGCGAATTTCCTCTGTGCCAGCAGACCCAATGCTTCTGCTCCCGAAGAGGCGGCTACAATCTTCAAACCACTGCGCTCCAAAGCTGTCTTGAGGAAAGCGAGCAAGATTTCTTGATCTTCCACGACCAGTACCGGCAACGATTCGGTCATATGATTATCGCCATACCTTCGATTTGGTTGGTCGCCGGACGACAGGGATGCAATCCTGGTAACCGGAGTAACCTCGTCGAATGAGAAGGCTCGAAGCTCTCTAGTGAACATGGATGTACCTAGAGCTACGCATTTTCTGGGGGGAGGATTCTGAACAGAGTAGGCCGAGACCTAATCTGAGTCAAGCATCACCAATATTGTGTCACCAATATTGACGCGAGCTACCTTTAATATCCAAGAGGGAAAAATGCCTGACTCCCTGCTCTTTTTCCCCTATGTCTTGTGCAAATTCGAGGGGATCTGAAAAAACTTTAGTTCTAGCCCTTTTGCCCCTTTCGTAATGACTGAAAGGTTGCTATCAATGAGAGAAGAACTCTTCTGGCATACACGTTCCCGGCTTGGAGGCAACTTCTTCCTGCTGACGCGGGTGACGCTCGTCGGCTCTCCGCCTGTATATCAAGTGAAACCCCGCGGAAGCTTGGCGGTGGAGAGTTCGACTAGTTACTTGCGAACACTTTGCTGAAAAGTCATGTTCTGAACAGCACTGAATTACGAGGAAGCTGACTCAGCCCAGGTTTGAGAGTGGTTCCGGCCTGATGGCGGCGCGAAGTGGCGGGGCAATCGGACACACCGTGGTGGAGGCAATTGGGCAATGAAAATCCGCAATAAGCTGCTCCTGAATTTTGGACTTTTACTCTCCGTAATGCTCGTGGTCTTCGCCTTTAGCACTGTCGCCATGCTTCGTGAACGTGGCGCCAAGACCGCTCTCAGCAATGCGCTCGACCTGTCACAAGCTACGGAAAATGTTCGCCACCAGATGCTGGAGAACCGCTTATCGCTGAGTAACTACCTCCTTACAGGCGCAGGGACCGAACTGGACCGCCTGCATGAAGGCACACTCCGCACGAGCGAACTCCTGCGCGACGCACAGTCCAAAGCTACTGACGCCACCCAGCGCGCGGCGTTGAGCCGTATTGAATCCATCGAGCGCGACTGGAACACGAATTTTGCGGACAAATTCATCCAGGAACACAAGGAAGTCGACAGCGGAAGGATGAATGCGGGCGATCTGCTGGAGCACTACACCAAAGCAGATCCGATGGAGCAGCTCAAGAACTCCAACGAAGTCATCAACCAGGTGCAGATCGAAAATCGCAGCCAGCTTGATAAGACTCGCAAGTACGACCAGACTGCCTCGCTGGTCACTACCCTGGTTGGCGTCCTCGGCTCGCTGCTCGCCATGGGCATGGGTGTGATTATTGCATTCAGGACCGCCCGTTCGATCACCGACCCTCTTGAACACCTCATTGGCGTGGCACGCGAGGTCGGCGACAAGGGCGACCTGAAGCAGGAAATTGACGTACAGAGCACGGATGAACTGGGAACGCTGGCACAGACCCTGCGGAACATGGTCGTCTACTTCAAGGAGATGGCTACGGTTTCCGAAGCCATCGCTGGCGGCGATCTCTCAGTGGAAATCAGCCCGCGTTCGAGCCGCGATACTCTGGCCTCCGCTTTTTCGCAGATGACGAACGGTCTGCGCTCGCTGGTGCGCTCTGTGCGCGATGCCGCTGCGCAGGTGGCTGCCGGTTCGAACCAGGTTGCCGACGCGTCGGAGAATTCCGCAAAGATCAACGTGCAGTCCTCTTCCGCAATCGACGAAGTCACCAGCACCATGCACGAGATGAGTATCAACGTGCAGAACATGGTGAAGAACACCCAGATGCAGGCTTCGAGCGTCAGCGAGACCTCGGCTTCCATCGATGAGATGGTAGCCAGTATTCAGCGCGTGGCCGACACGGCCAAGGTCCTGCTCGATATTTCCAACCGGTCGCGCGACGAAGTGCAGAGCGGTATCGGCACCATGCAGAAGACGACGGAAGGCCTGAACCGGATCAACGGCTCGATCGGCTCCTCGGCCTCAATCATCACCACTCTCGGTGACCGCGTCGATAACATCGGCAAGATCATTGAAGTGATCGACGATATCTCCGAACAGACGAATCTGCTTGCGCTGAATGCGGCGATCGAAGCTGCCCGAGCGGGCGAACACGGCCTTGGATTTGCCGTCGTTGCCGACGAAGTGCGCAAGCTCGCAGAGAAGTCAGCTACCTCCACCAAGGAGATCAGCGAATTGATCAGCAGCATTCAGAACGAAGCCCGCAGGGCCGTGGACAACATGGAAAAGAGCACGGCAATCGTCAACGAGGGCCTGGATCTGGGTAACGATTTGAGCCTCGCTTTGCGCAAGATCTCGAATGTAGTGACCGAAGTCTATAAGTTTGCCCAGGAGATTGGCGCGGCGACCAACGAGCAATCGCACGGCTCTTCTCAAATTGCAAAGGCAACGACACGCCTCAACGAAATCACGCACGAAATCACATCCTCGGTGGAAGAGCAGGCCGGCGGTGCGCAAGCAGTGGTTCGCGCCATGGAACGCATGCGCGAGATGGTTCAGCAGTCCACTTCCAGTTCGACCGAGCTCGCTGCTTCCGCGGAGCAGATGTCGAAGATGGCGCGTTCGCTGTTGGAATCCATGGACCGCTTCGTCCTCGAAGAACACCATCAGGAAGACCCACGCCGGTTGAGCGGGACCAAGTATGCGATTGCGGGAACAAGTCGCTAGAAGGCTGGAGACTCCAATGGCAAAGATTCAACAGATCGTCGGATTCCGAGTTGGGAAAGAGAACTTCGGCGTGCCCATCGACATTGTGCATGAGATCGTGCCCATGATGGAGATCACCGTGGTTCCCGATTCGCCTACTTATATCGAAGGCGTCATCAACCTGCGCGGCAAGATTATCCCCGTGGTGGACTTGAGAAAACGTTTCGCAGAAGAGGTTCAGCCACACCGTCGCAACCGAATCATGGTGGCGGAACTCGATGGTCATCTGGTTGGGCTTGTGGTGGACTCTGCGAATGAAGTGCTCAAGATAAACCCGGAAGTCATTGAGCCACCCCCGAATATCTTTGAACAGGGCGAACTGAATTATGTAACCGGCGTTGGCAAGCTTAACGGCAAGCTGGTGATTCTGATTGACCTTGCGAAAATCATGCAGAGGGGCGAGTTGCGCCGTCTCTCGGACTTCGCCGAAACCGCGGACCCGATCCCACATTCACACTAGGGCAAACGATGTCGTCTCCAATACCGATAGCTTTCAGCGAAGCCGAACTCAAGCTGCTGCAGACCCTGATCTACCAGGAATGCGGCATGTTCTTCGACGACCGTCGCACACACTTTCTGCAGGACCGACTGCAGCGGCGTCTCCGCATCTGCAGCGTCAACACTTTCTACGATTACTACCGTCTGCTTACCAGCCGTGAAGGCCGAGTTGAACTGTCGGCATTGTTGGAAAATCTGACCGTTAACGAGACCAGTTTCTTCCGCAATCGCCCGCAACTGGAACTCTTCCAGAAAACAGTGCTGGAGGAGATGCTGCGCCGCAAGCAGGAGCGCCGCGATTGGAATTTGCGCATATGGAGCGCGGGATGCTCGACCGGGCAGGAGCCTTTCACGCTGGCGATGATGGTCGCGGACGCGCTGGCTTACTATTATTTGCGCAATCCCCTGCCCTTTGACATGCCGTCGCCCAAGCCGTTGATTCCTCCGCCGTGGAAGGTAGAGATATTGGCCTCGGACATCAACTATTCTGTGCTGCGGGCGGGACAGGAAGGGATCTACCTGGAGCACCACATGGATGCCGTGGACTACACGTATCGCCTGCGCTATTTCGATAAGGTGGGGCCCGACCGGTATGCCATCAAGCCGACGGTCAAGCAATTAGTTCACTTCGACTTTCATAACTTGAAAACGGAGTTTCTGCCTCAGCGGAATGATTTTATCTTCTGCCGCAATGTCATGATCTACTTCGATGAAGCGGAACAGAAGCGTCTGATTCAGAAGTTCTGGCGATGCCTAAATCCCGATGGCTATCTTTTCGTTGGTCACGCTGAAAGCTTGTTTGGATTGAGCGATCAGTTTCAGATGATTCACCAGAATAACGGCACGGCATACAGCAAGATCGAGGCATAACGGTGGGCATTTTTTCCGACGATCGCGCGAACGAACTTCGTAATCTATTCTTCGATAGTTCGCAGGAGATTCTCCAGGCCCTCATCGAAGAGGCGCTATTGCTGGAGAAGTCCCCGCGCGATGCCGAAATCGTTCGCAACCTGCGACGCAGCGTGCATACGCTGAAGGGAGACTCTGCCGCTTGTGGCTACAAGGAGCTCAGCGAACTTGCTCATGCCGTGGAAGACGTACTGACGGCTGAGATCGCAGCACGCGATGGAGAAGCCCTTGCACAGCTTGTACTGGTGTCCGCCGATTCGTTCGACAATCTGCTTTCTGCATACCGCAACGACCTGCAACCGCCCTCGACCAAGCCAGTCTTTGCTCTGATCGAAGCGCTTCTCAATCCGCATTCGGAAAACGCATTTGCGCCGCAGTTCAACTGGAGCGAGTACGAGCAGCTTACGATCGCAAAAAATGCGGTCCGCGGGCAACGGGTCTATAACATCGCGCTCGCCATCGATCCCGCGTGTCCGATGCGTGCGGCTGCCGTGCAGCTTGTTCGCAATGTGTTGCAGGAGGTCGGGACCATTCTGGTGATGCGTCCGGACGACAGCGCCACGGAGATTTCGGATGTGATAGAAGTAGCGCTGGCCAGCCATCACGAACTGGATTGGGTGGAGCGCAAGAGCAAGATTCCTACTGTAGTGTCCAAGGTTTATGCCGTGCCGGTTCAGAGTGAACCGAAAAACGCGAGTTCCCCACAGAGCGCCACAGCCGAACCGGTGACTGAGCAGCGCGAGGCTGGCACTCAGAAAGCTCCGGAGTCAGCGGAAGCAACGCTCTGGGCAAGCTCACAGAGGGAGAAGGACAAGGCGCGCGCGGCACAGGCAGTCCGGCAGGCAATTGAGCGTCCGAAGGCACGCGAGGAGCGCGTTCCGGCGGCGACTGAAAACGTAATTCGCGTTGAGGCCGAGCGGGTCGATGTGGTTCTTGACCTTGTGGGCGAGCTGATTATCGCCAAGAGCATGATGCAGGAGCTACTGGCGGAGATGAATCGCAGCTACGGCAACACTCCACTGCGAACCAGGACCGCCGACATTCTGACCTTTCAGTCACAAATTTTGAACAAGCTCCAGCGCGCCGTGATGAAGATACGCATGGTGCCGGTCGAGCAGATGTTCCGGCGGCTTCCCCGCGTAGTGCGCGACACGGCTAAGCAGACGGGACGCGAGGTCAACATCGTCATTGAAGGCGAGAATACCGATCTCGACAAAAGCATTCTGGATGCGCTGGCCGAGCCGATGATGCATCTGCTGCGCAACGCCGTCGATCACGGCATTGAGCCGCCACTGGAGCGCGCAGCGGCCGGCAAGTCTCCGGAGGGAACGATTCGTCTGAATGCCTATCATCAGGGCAACCAGGTGATTCTCGAAATCAGCGACGATGGCAGCGGCATCAATCTGCCGAAGGTCGTGGAGAAGGCTATTTCGCGCGGAATTTTGACGGCGGAACAGGCGGCTCGCCTCAGCGACAACGACGCGCTGGATCTGATTTTCCACGCCGGTCTGAGCACGGCCAGCGAGGTTACCGAAATCAGCGGACGCGGCATCGGCATGGATGTGGTCAAGGCGGTCATGGACCGTTTGAAGGGCTCGATCAGTGTACGCAGCATCATCGGCGAAGGCACTACGTTCCGGCTGAAAGTGCCGCTGACACTGGCGATTATCAAGGCGCTGCTGTTCCGTGTCTCCGAAAAGCTCTACGCGGTTCCGCTGGGCAATGTGCTGAATATTCTGAGGGCGAAAGAGAGTGAAATTCACTTCATCGATGGGCAGGAGGTTCTGCAGATCCATGAAGAGATCGTGCCGCTGATCCGCCTGAGCCAAATGCATCCCGGCGGAGAGCGCAGGGCGAAGTTATTCGTTATTGTCGTGAGCCTGGGTGACCGCAAAGTGGGATTCGTGGTGGATCGCCTGATCGGCGAGCAGGAACTGGTTATCAAAGCCCTGGATGAAACCATGGTCAGCACGTCGCTGATCAGCGGCGCCAGTATCCTGGGCGATGGACGAGTCGTGCTGATTCTGAGCATCTCTGATGTGGTTGAAAAGTTTGGCCGCGGATATAACCGAAGCAGTATTGAAACAGAGGAACTGGGGGTTCGGTCATGACACCGGCCAAGAAGATGATTCGCGTGCTGGTGGTGGACGACTCAGCCCTCATGCGCAAACTGATTCCACAATTGCTCGAACGTGATAGTTCGATTCACGTCGTTGGCACAGCTATGGATGGCGCTTTTGCCCTCAAAAAGATCGAGGAGCTAAAACCGGACGCAATCACCCTGGATCTGGAAATGCCGCGCATGGATGGCATTGAGACACTGCGGCAGATCATGCGCCAACAGCAAGTCCCGGTGGTTGTGGTGAGCGCTCATACTCACGAAGGCGCCAGCACTACTTTCAAGGCTTTGCACATGGGAGCCTTCGACTTTGTCGCCAAGCCGGAAAACGTTCTCGGTGAAAGCATGAACGAGATCGCGGCGGAGTTGATTGCCAAGCTCAAAGCGGCAGTCAACAGTCCTCTACGGCACACGGTGCTGCCTGCCGGAGTGATCGCGCAGCCCAAGCTGAAGCGTACTGCCGACGCCACACCGGCATCGAAGGTGATAGCAATTGGTATCTCCACCGGTGGTCCGAATTCGCTTGAGTACCTGCTCAGCCATCTTCCCGCTGAGTTTCCGGCGACCATTGTGGTGGTACAGCACATGCCGAAGGGATTTACGGAGACCTTTGCGCGACGGCTCAATGAGTCATGCCTGCTGGAAGTCAAAGAGGCACAGTCCGGCGACCTTTTGACAGCCGGCCGTGTGCTAATCTGCCCTGGAGACCGTCATATGCGAATCCGCCGGTTGCCCCTGGGAGATGTCGCGGTACTTTCAAACGATACCAAGGTCAATGGTCATCGTCCATCGGTCGATGTGTTGTTCGGTTCGGTCGCAATGGAGTTTGGCTCGAACTCCGTGGGCCTGCTGATGACCGGGATGGGCGAAGACGGCGCGGAGGGTCTTGGAAAAATGAAGGCAGCCGGCGCGCTCACTATCGCCCAGGACGAGGCTTCGTCGGTTGTTTTCGGCATGCCCCGAGCGGCGATTGAGCGTGGTTACGCCGACCGCGTCGTTTCGCTGGAAGCTTTGGCAAATACTCTGATCGTGCATTGCGGCCAACATCGCGCCGTGCCCGTCAAACAACAGTATCCAGTCCGCTCAGCCGGACAGATCTGAGGAAACTATGGAGCAATTTCCCGCTCTGCTGCGTGCTACCGATCGCCAGCCCGTCCGCTACCTCGTGGTAGATGACTCGGTCTTTGCGCGTAAGAACCTCACGCGCATTATCGAGAGCTACGGAGGACTTTTAGCGGGTGAAGCTGGGGACGGCTGCACGGCAATCACAGAGTACGACCGAACCCGCGCCGACATCGTGCTGATGGACATCACCATGCCCCAGATGGAAGGCATTGAAGCTGCCGAACGCATCGTGCGCCAGCATCCGGATGCCCGCATCATTATGGTTTCCAGTGTCGGATACCAGGAAAACATTGTCGCCGCTCTGCAAAAGGGCGCGCGCCACTTCGTACAGAAACCGGTGAAACCAGAGTTGCTATACGAAGTAATCAAGTACGTGCTGGGCGATGCCGCGGTAACGGCCTCTGCCACCGTGGCGGGAGAGTAGTTCGATGCGGATGGAGTTGATTCAGCCATTCATCAATGCAGCCGACGCGGTGCTCTCGCAGACGCTTGCCTGCCCCATCACCGTCTCCGATATCTCGATGGACGAAGAGGTCTACCAACGCCGCGCCACTGCCGCTTTGGTGGAAATTACAGGCGATATCGAAGGACGCGTGATCTTTGACGTTGAGGACAGCACGGCGATGAAGGTCGCCTGCACCATCTCAGGCATGGAGATGGATGCCGACCCGCAGTTGATCCGCGAAACGGTCGCCGAACTCGCCAACCTGGTGATCGGCAATGCCGTCACTACGTTAAACGATCAGGGATTCCGTTTCAAGGTTCATCCCCCGATTGAACATCATAGCGAGCAGGGCTTTCGTGGATCCGAGGACATGGAAGCGCTGATCATGGATTTTGCTTCGCCCGCAGGCAGCGTTTTCATGAATGTGGCCATTCGCTACAATCGGCGGCGGCGCGCGGATCAAAGCAGAAACTAGAAACTTCCGTTTTTCTTCATTAAAAACGGGCGAACCCGATTGGGCTCGCCCGTTTTCTTTACCCGGAATTTAGCTGCGGCCCAACACAAGCACGGGAACCATCGCGGGACAATTCTTCTGTCCAT
>DATLJC010000011.1:0-17385 GCA_035539055.1 Saccharimonadales bacterium (SeqCode)
AATCGTGATTTGGGGATCGAATCGTGATTTGGGGATCGAATCGTGATTTGAAGCACTTGTCGGATGAGATGATTTGATGATTGACAGATGATTCATTGTGCATATGCTAGCGGTGTCGATGGTGTTCATACATGGTTACTAAAGCTTTGGATGGTCTGGACCCGGTGCCTCGCGCTACCTTGAGCGAGCAAGTGGCAAAGCGTTTGGCGGCGCGGATTGCGGCGGGCGATTGGAAGCCGGGCGAGAAACTCCCCTCGGAAGCAGAACTCTGCAAAGCGTTCAATGTAGGACGTTCCAGCCTGCGAGAGGCGCTTACCTCGCTGGCTTTCATTGGGCTGATTCGGGTGCGGGCAGGTGGCGGGAGTTATGTGGCCGATCAGCCTTCGGCTTATTTCACGAGCCCCTGGTTGAGCAGCGGTCTGCTTACCAACAAAAAGGCGTTGAATGAGTTCATTGAAGCTCGCCTTATTCTTGAATCCGAACTTGCGGGGCTTTGCGCTGAACGCATTACGCAAAAAGATTCGGATGAGATGGAAAAGCTGGTTCGGGAAATGGCAAAGTCGGTTAACGATCCCCACGAATTCAGCAAGCTTGATCTCTCGTTTCATCTGACAATGGGAAGAGCCGCAGATAACGAAATACTGAGCAACATCCTTACGGGCGTGCGAGAGCAGATGATGGACCTTATCGGCAAGAGCCTGCTGCTAAAAGAAGGAATGGAGCAGGCAGTGGCGCAGCATGTAAAGATCCTGGAAGCTTTCCGGCAGCGCAGTCCGGTGAAGGCGCGCGAGGCGATGCGGACACATTTGCAATCGTTCCAACGTGGGTATCATGTGTTGTTTGAGAGTACGCAGTAGAACAAGAGCGTCAAAACGAGGGCAAGGGCAAGGACAAAATCTCGTTCGCGGAAGGCTGGAACTGATGTCTTGTCCCCACCTGGTTTCGAAATAGTTGGTAGCGCAGCAGACATTTGCACCGTAAAGGGATATGATCTCTCTGTAATAGTATTAGACGTACGTCTTCAGGGCGGGGTGTAATTCCCCACCGGCGGTTATAGCCCGCGAGCGCCTGCGAAAGCAGGGTCAGCAGATTCTGGTGAAATTCCAGGGCCGACGGTTAGAGTCCGGATGAAAGAAGATGCGCGATACCCTTCACTTGCCGGTAACTGCCAAGTTACGACGCTGTGGGTGTGGCATAGCTTAGCCCTGAAACGTTTTTCGTCGATTCTTACACGAGGAGCGTTTCAAAATGTCAGTATCGTCAGTCGCTACCGCGACACTTCAATCCGCGGCCCTTCCCTTCGAAGAAAGATTTCACCGCGCGCTGCATGATATGCGCCTGGGACACCCGGTCATTCTCGTGGACGATTTCGATCGCGAGAACGAGGCCGACCTGATCGTTGCGGCAGAAAAAATCACCGCGAAGAGCATGGCCCTTATGATCCGCGAATGCAGCGGCATCGTATGCCTGTGCCTGACGGATCAGAAAATTGCGGAGCTGCAACTGCCTCCGATGGTGGAGAACAACGAGAGCCAATTCCAGACCGCGTTCACGGTGACGATCGAGGCGCGCGTGGGCGTAACTACGGGAGTCTCCGCGCAGGACAGAGTCACAACCATCAAGGCCGCAATCGCCGACGATGCGCAACCTTCGGACCTGGTGCGGCCGGGGCATGTGTTTCCGCTGCGAGCGGCTCCAGGCGGAGTGCTGACGCGCACGGGGCATACGGAAGGTTCCGTGGAACTGGCGCAGATGGCAGGACTGAAACCGGCGGCGGTGCTTTGCGAGATTACAAATCCCGATGGAACCATGGCGAAGGGCGACGACATCGACCGGTTTTCAAGAACACACGACATGGTGGTGTTGAGCATCGCGGAACTCGTGGAGTATCGGCAGCGTTCGGCGCAAACGCACACGAACTAGCAGCAGGATCGAGGGGCGATGAGTTGGCAGGCGTGTAGTTGCTGGCGGACGCCGCTGAACGAGTAAGAAAGGGCTATGGAAGATGAGTTCGGAGATTGGTAACACAACTTTGGAGAACAGCACGGTAACGCAAGTGGCTGATGCGGAGCTGCCCACAAAATGGGGACACTTCCGGGCATTGGGATTTGAGCGCGCGACGAAAGATAAGCTGGAGACGGCAGTGGCCCTGATCATGGGCGATATTTCGACGGGTGCGCCACTGGTGAGAATTCACTCGCAGTGCCTGACGAGCGATGTGCTGGGATCGGTTCGCTGCGATTGCGGAGAGCAACTGAACCAGGCGATGAAAGCAATCGCCGAAGAAGGCGCGGGCGTACTTATCTATGAAAAGCAAGAGGGCCGGGGAATCGGGCTGATGGCGAAGCTGCAGGCATATTCGTTGCAGGACAAAGGGCTCGACACTGTTGAGGCTAACGAGCATCTTGGCTTTGCGGTGGACTATCGCGACTTCGCACTGCCGGTGGAAATTATGAAGCGGCTGAATCTGGAGCAGGTTCGTTTGCTGACTAACAATCTGCAGAAGGTGGCGGCAGTGACTCGGGCAGGGATTGACGTGGAGCGGCTAAGTTGCGAAGTGACACCTGATCCACATGCGATGTTCTATATGGCGACTAAGAAGTTAAAGCTGGGGCACGTGCTTACGACGGTTTAAGCAATGGGTCAGCGGGATGTGCCCATTCCGCCGATGATGCGGCGGAAGAGCGGATCGGTGCTGGGCAGCCAAATTCTACCGGCGGTTACAAATAAAGCACGTTCGAGCGCGCAGGACCGCGGGTTGGGTTCCTACGCGCTTTTCTATTACGCGCTTTTCCTGGAGGTCATGCAGAAGAAATTTGTGGGCTCCTGTTCCACATTCTTACTTCCGCACTTCGGGCAGGCGACGGGGTCCTTTTCGTGCGCCGCAAGGGTAAGACTCTTTTCGAATGTGCCTCGGCAATCATGGCAAAGATAATCGTAGATGG
This sequence comes from Saccharimonadales bacterium (SeqCode), assembly GCA_035539055.1. Lineage (GTDB taxonomy): Bacteria > Acidobacteriota > Terriglobia > Terriglobales > Acidobacteriaceae > TOLSYN. Next base: position 2,946 of record DATLJC010000011.1, read on the forward strand.
GCATTCATATCCTCCTGGGGGAACCGCGTGGAGCGAATGTTATGCGGAATTGCAGGCTGGTTCAATGCAAAGGACAGGCGACTGGCGTAGAATTTCCTCAATTGGAAACCGAAGCAGGGCCGACCGGCGTTTGGATCGTGGCGGTACACTGAAATGGGGATGGTAGCGTACGCCAAAACGCGACCGGTGAGCATCAGATATGGGATCAGCATGGACATTGAAAAGACCATTCTTGAGATAGAGTTGCTGGAGCAGATTCTGGAATTGCCGGACAAGAGACCGCTCCGTATGCCGGACTGGAAGGCGGCGAACCAGAAGCATGACGCAATGTATGCGGATGATCCGTGGTTCAGGCTCTGGCGGCGCGACGGGGGCAAGACTTAGACTTCTGCAAAGGCAGTGCTTGGACACGTGGAAGTGGCCGGGTTGCCGACCTCCGTTAAAACGAAGCTGAGGCAATAATTTCCCTGGCAACAAGCAACTTCTGATTAAGGGACTAGCATCTACTCCGATAACAGAAGTAAACACCGGGCGATTTCTTCCTGCAGGCGGCCTGAAAGCCAGGCTGCTCCTCGAATGGCAGAGTCCTTCCAAACGGTTGTATCCCCAGAAAATTCCTACCCAAACATCCTCCGCCCGAGGTGTGTCTGATCGCCGGAGAGACAACATCGAGCATCAAAGGTGCAGAGCGTTGTGCGCGGGGTTTGATTTGACGCGTTCGAACAGCTCACTCTGCGCAAACGGGTGCGTGAGATGAGAACCTTGATTTTGGTTCTACTGGTGGGGACAGCACTGGGAGGAAATTTTTCCGCTGTTCAAAAGGACGGAAAAACTATTGAGCATCTTGTGTCCAGGTTTGTAACTGCATGGAACCAACACGACGCTCAGGCGCTTGCGGGAATCTTTGGGGAAGACGCGGATTTCACAAATGTGCGCGGCAGGAGCCTGCGCGGACGCGAGGCAATTGAACAGTTTCATGCACCCAGATTTGAGACGATGTTCAAGGACAGCCACCTTACATCGACGGAAGTGCGGACGCGATTTACGACGCCAACATCGGCATCGGTGGACGTGCTATGGGAGATGACTGGAGCGGTCGAGGAGGACGGTAATGCTATTCCAATTCGGAGAGGCGTAGCAAATTGGCTGGTAACGGAACACGGAGGGAAATGGCTGATCAGCAGCATGCGCAACGAGGAATTCTCTCCCGATAAGGAATGTGTAAATCAAGGCATTGACCATCGGGAATTTGCTTCGATGGTGTGTTGGCTGCAAAGGGCAATGTCCTGGAAATCCGATCATGAGCCGCACTTCTTCCTGATCGGAAAATCGGAAGGGACGAATCTTGGACTGGCATGGCCGCCCTATTTAGTTCTGAATGTGCCGGACAAGAACCGCCGCTGGCGCATGTTCCGAATGGGGTTTCGTTATGACCGGAACTGGCGAGGATACATATTTCCGACGCTGGCCGCAAAATCCATCGCTCATCCGCTGCGCTACTGATCGTGCTCTGTTCTCTCCATCATTTCGCCGCGCAGTAGCTCATAAATGCTTCACGGGCCGACGATCACTGAGCTATTCTGGTGCCGCGATGAAAACACCTGTCTTCGTACTCGTATTCCTCATACTGTCCACCTTCAGTTCATTTGCCGGAACAACGCGGAACGCGCCCTCCCAACCATCTCAACAACAATGGCAATTAGTGTGGAACGACGAATTCGATGGGCCGGATGGGTCGGCACCCGATGCGGCGAAGTGGAGCTTTGTGGTCGAGGGAAACGGTTTCGGCAACCAGGAACTGGAGTACTACACGGCTCGACCGGAGAACACGCATATCGAAAAAGGCCATCTGGTGATCACGGCTCGCAAGGAGCGTTTTACGGGAGCGGACGGCGTGACGCGCGAGTACACGTCGGGGCGTATCAATTCCCAGAAAAAGTTTGAGCAGCAGTACGGGCGGGTTGAGGCGCGCATTCGGATTCCGAAAGGACAGGGAATTTGGCCGGCGTTCTGGATGCTGGGCAACGACGTTGGCAAAGTGGGCTGGCCGCAGTGCGGCGAAATCGACATTATGGAAAACGTGGGGTTCGAGCCAGAGAAGGTTCACGGGAGCCTGCACGGACCTGGGTACTCCGGCGCGAATCCGCTGAGTGGAGCGTACTCGCTTCCCAAAGGCAAACGCCTTGCCGATGAGTTTCACCTGTTTGCCGTGGAGTGGGAACCGAACGCTATCCGCTTCTATGTTGATGACGCGCTTTTTGAAACGCAGACGCCCGGGAGCGTTCCCCAGAAACAATGGGTTTTCGATCATCCCTTCTATTTGCTGTTGAACGTCGCGGTGGGCGGCAATTGGCCAGGCGATCCGAATGCCAGCACCGAGTTCCCTGCTTCGATGCTGGTGGACTATGTGCGTGTGTATCGGAAGGCGGCTCTCTCCAAGTAATCACCTTTCTGCTTCAGGCGCGAATCGAGCAACTCTGTTCGATATTTCGGGGCGAGGGCCGCGGCCTTTGCGATGAACTCTGCCTGAGCGGCTTCATCGGGTTTGGGTGGCGCAGTTGTGGGCCCAGCTACGGGAACGCCGACCTCCAGAAAAAATTCCTCCTGACCGGCTGGCGAACAGATACAAAGCATTCTCGCCGGATGAGAGGAGGAATTGTGAAACTGATGCGGCGCGTTGGCTGGAACATTGATGGTCGCGCCAGCGCGCACTATCTGCTTTGCACCGCGAAAAATAAAGTCGAGTTCGCCTTCCAGCAACGTGAATGTCTCTTCGAAATCGTGACGATGAGGAGGCGGTCCGCCAGCGGGAGGGATGTGCATGTCGATGAGGCAGAAGCGTCCTGCCGTGTCTTTGCCGGTGAGAAGAATGGTGTAGGTATCGCCTACCACTCCTATGTGCGGGCTGTTCGGGTCGGCGTCTCGCTGGGCGACGGTGAGGTTGCGTTGCAGATTGTCAGAGGGAATTGCTGCGACGGGCTGAGTGGATGGATTTGAATTCGTGGGCATTCTTCTTCTGATGTAATTGGGACCGTTCGTTTTGCGCTTGCGGCATTTTTTTTGTGACTAGACGATTTTGCGCTGGCCGTCGAGAAGCAGTTCTGGAACTAACTTGACATACTAAATGACTAGTGGTCATATATGCCTCATGGTCACGAAGCGGGTCACATCCAGTTCTGACGACGAAGTGGCTGCGCCACTTGGCAGGCGCGAGCGGCGGCGTCAGGAGACAAGCGAGAAACTCTTCATTGCGGCAATGGAGCTGTTTTCCAGCAAAGGATTTGCACACACCAAGGTCGAAGACATTACCCAGCGGGCCGATGTGGGCAAGGGAACATTCTTCAACTATTTCCCCAGCAAGGAACACGTCCTCGGCTATCTGGTGAGCAAGCAGAGAGGGACGGTGGAGCGGCACCTGCTGCTGGCGCGAGAAGGAGAGATTTCCAGCGAAGAGGTTCTTACTTCGCTGGCACGCGATCTGATACGGGTTCCAAGCAAGAGTGCCCACCTGGCAAGAAGCATTTTGACGGCGTTCCTGGGAAATATCGAAGTACGTGAATATATGGTGCGGGAGATGTCGTCGGGGCGGCAGTTGATTGCCGAGATTCTGCGCTTGGGACAGGAACGGGGAGAACTGCGGGATGAGATTGCACCGGCGGATCTGGCGAGGGTGTTTCAACAATCGCTGATGGGAACGTTGCTGTTGTGGTCGCTGGATTCAGAGTCCTCACTGGAACGACAGTTCGGTATAACGATGCGGATGTTTCTCTCCGGCCTCAGCCCGTCGCACGCGCCGGCGGCGGTGCGGCGCAAGATGCATCCGAGAGCGGTGAAGCGTGAAAGGAAGGCGAGATGATGCATCGTCTGAGTTTCCCTTTGAAGCTGGCCGCGTTGCTGCTGATTGCCACACCGGCGTTGTCGCAGAACGGCACGGCTGCGCCATATCGGCTGACGCTGGCGGACGCGATTCATCGCGGGTTGCAGGCCAATCTTGGAGTGCTGGTGGCGGAGACGCGCATTCACGAAACGGAGGCGACGGCCGAGAGGCGGCAATCGCTGCTGCTGCCGCGTGTAAGGGTGGAAGCTCCGGTTGCAGTGCAAAGCCGCAGCCTTGCGGCGCAAGGGATCAGCGTACCGGGGTTGCCGTTGCCGCAGGTCGTTGGTCCGTTCAGCACCTATGAGGCCAGAGCTTATGCGGAGCAGCCAATCGTGGACCTGCAATCGTTGCATGCGCTGCGTTCGGCAAGGCAATCGACGGCGTCGGCAAAATCGGATTATCAGGATGCGCGGGATCTGGTGATTCGTAATGTGGCCGCGCTCTACCTTTCGGCGCAATCGCAATTTGCGGAAACGGTGGCGGCGCAGTCGCGAGTGGAAACCGCGCAGGCACTCTACAAACTTGCGGCGGAACAGCGCGATGCGGGGGTAGCTACCGGGATCGATGTGTTGCGCGCGCAAGTGGAGTTGGCGAACGAGAGGCAGGCATTGGTACAGGCGCGAAATCGCGCGAAGGGAGCGCTGCTGGCGCTGGCGCGAAATATTGGAATGTCTCCGGGAACCGAGATAGAGCTGGCCGATCCGCTTGCGTTTCATTCGACGCAATCCATCAGCGTGGAAAGCGTGTTGCCGCAGGCGCTGGAGTCGCGTCCTGATTACCAGTCGCTACAGCGGACACGCGAGGCTCTGGTGGAGCAACTGCGCGCTTCTCGGGCGCGCTATCTTCCGAAGCTCACGGCGTCAGGAAACTACGGCGGCATTGGGCGAACGCTGAACTCCGTGAACGCAACGGGAGCGGCACAACTTTCTCTGTCAGTCACCGTTTTCGATCGCGACCGCGAGGGTGAGGCGGCGGAGATCACGGCGAGGATTCAGCGTGCGGAGCGGCAGATGAATGACGCGCGGTTGGGAGTGGAGCAGGAGTTGCGACAGGCGATGCTCAACATTGAATCTGCCGCGGAAGAAGTGATTTTTGCCGAAGCGGGTCTGGAGTTGGCGAAGAGAGAACTCGACCTTGCACAATTGCGATTCAGCCAAGGAGTGACCAACAACATTGAAGTGATCAGTGCGCAGGATGCGCTTTCACGTGCGCAACAGAACTCCATCGTGGCGTTGACGCATCATGCGGATGCGCGGATTTCGCTGGCACGCGCGATGGGCAATACGGAAGCATCGTACGCGGACTATCTTGGAAGCCGCTGAGCGGCAGAACGAAAGGACTCCGGCTATGAAGCGATTCATCATCCCGATTCTGCTGGTGGTTTTGATCGGCGCGGGAATTTATTACTACCGCGCAGTGCATAGGGCGAAGGCTCCGTCGAACACGTTGCTGCTCTCAGGAAATATTGAGGCGCACGAGAGCGTGGTCGGGTTCCGCACGCAAGGACGAATTGTGGAACTACCGGTGGAAGAAGGACGGGCGGTGAAAGCCGGAGAGCTGCTGGCGAAGCTCGATGACGCCGATTACCAGCAACAGGTTCGCATCGATAAGGCGACACTGCAGACACGCGGAAAAGAGTTGGAACTGGCGGTGGCGGGCAATCGGACGCAAGACGTGCAAGCCGCCGAACAAACGGCGGCAGACGCAAGGGCCGATCTGGAAATGAGGCGAGCAGACCTGGAGCGATACAACAATTTGTATCAGCGCGAGGCCGTATCGACACAGACGCGCGACCAGGCAGACACGGCGTATAGACGGGCAAAGGCGGTGTATGAGCGGAGTCTGCAGAACCTATCGGCGATGAAGGAAGGAACGCGGAAGGAGCAGATTGCGGTGAGCCGGGCGACGCTGCAGACGGCTCAACAGAATCTGGAACTCTCGAAGGTGCGCCGCGATTACACGGTGCTGCAATCGCCGGTAACAGGGATTGTTACGGTGCGGCAGGCAGAGCTTGGAGAATATGTTGTGCCGGGGACTCCGGTAGTGACCGTTGCGGATCTGGAACATCTCTGGGTGCGCGCTTATGTGAGCGAGACGGACCTTGGAAGAGTGCGATGGGGACAGGCGGCAACGGTGAGGACGGACACTTATCCCGGCAAGTCTTACAAGGGCACGATTACGTTCATCTCTCCGGAGGCGGAGTTTACGCCGAAGACGGTGCAGACCAACAAGGAGCGGGTGGCGCTGGTGTACCGGATCAAGGTGGATTTAGAGAATCCGAATCACGAACTGAAGCCGGGCATGCCGGCGGATGTAACCGTTGAGTTGGGAAAGTAGCGATGCGATGAGTGAGAGGGCGGCCATCGTTGTGCGCGATCTGGTGCGCGGCTTTCCAGGCGTGAAGGCCGTGGATGGTCTGACGTTCGAGGTGAACTACGGCGAGATATTCGGGCTGGTGGGGCCGGACGGTGCGGGGAAGACAACGACGATGCGCATTCTGGCGGGAGTGCTGGAGCCGGATGGCGGGTCGGCGCAGATTGCGGGATTCGATGTGGTGCGCGATCCGGAGAGGGTGAAACACGAGATCAGCTACATGTCGCAACGCTTTGGCCTCTACGAAGATTTGACGGTGGATGAAAACATCCGCTTCTATGCCGAGGTGTTCGGGGTGAAGCGGGCGACGTACGAGGAGCGGAGCGCGCGGCTATTGCAAGCGGCCGATATGCAGAGTTTTCGTGAGCGGCTGGCGGGAAATCTTTCCGGGGGAATGAAACAGAAACTTGGATTAGTTTGCGCGCTGATACATACGCCTCGGGTGCTTCTGCTGGATGAGCCAACGAACGGTGTCGATCCGGTTTCGCGCCGCGACTTCTGGAGGATTCTTTATTCACTGCTCGCAGAAAGGGTGGCAATACTGGCCTCCACCGCATATCTCGATGAGGCGGAGCGCTGCCATCGTGTGGCACTCGTGCATGAAGGACGAATTCTGTTTTGCGATCAGCCGGATGCACTGAAGCGCAGGCTCGATAATTCCGTGATCGCCATCGCGACAACGGACCCGCGTGGGGTTCGCGCTGCAATCGGTAAGGCTGCGGGCATTCGCAACGTGGTGCTGGTGGGCGATGGAGTACACCTGCTGGTGGACGATGCTGCGCGTATTCTGCCAGTGTTACGCGAGCGAATGGACGCGGCGAAGGTGAGCTATACGGCGGCCGCGACCGCATCGGGAACGCTGGAGGATGTGTTTGTAAACGCCGTCGAGCGCGGGGATTCGAAGAGCAGAATCGAGGTGCGCGATGAGCGATGAATACTCGGTTGTGGTGAAAGATATGGTGAAGCGCTTCGGGGACTTTTGCGCGGTGGACCATGTCAGTTTTGAATCGCGCAAGGGAGAGATTTTTGGATTCCTGGGGCCGAATGGCGCGGGGAAATCAACTACGATTCGAATCCTGTGTGGGCTGCTCCATCCGACCTCTGGATTTGCGAGCGTGGCAGGGATTGACGTGGCGAAGCAACCGGAGAGGGTGCGACAGAACATCGGGTACATGTCTCAGAAGTTTTCTCTGTACAACGATTTGACGGTAGAAGAAAACATTCGATTCTTCGGCGGAATGTACCAGGTGCCGGATTCGGAGATGGCGGAGCGTCTCCAGTGGGTGATTCGGATGGCGGGGCTGGAGGGACGCGAGAAGGCGCTGACATCGACTCTGGCGGTGGGATGGAAGCAGCGGCTGGCGCTGGGGTGTGCGGTGCTGCACAAACCGGCAGTGCTGTTTCTGGATGAGCCAACCTCGGGAGTCGATCCGATCTCGCGGCGAGATTTCTGGGAGTTGATTCACGAGATGGCGTCGACGGGCGTAACGGTTTTCGTCACGACGCATTACATGGACGAAGCAGAGTATTGCAACCGCTTGATGCTGATCTATCGCGGAAAGATTGTGGCTTCGGGGTCGCCCGCGGAACTGAAGCGCACGGCGATGAAGGGAGAGCTGCTGCTGATTGAGTGCGCGCCGCTGGGAGCCGCACTGGAGGCTCTCGAAGATTCCACGGTTGCGATGGACGTGGCGGTGTTCGGCAATGCGCTGCACGCGGTGGTGGAAAACGCTGAGGCGTCGATTCCGAGATTGCGCGAGGTGCTGCAGAAGAAATCAGTCACGGTGACGCGCATGGAAGCGATTCCGGCGTCGCTGGAGGATGTGTTCGTATCGCTGACGGCTTCACCGAAGCATGAACCGTCGAAGGGAGCCGCGGAGTGAAATACAACCGGGTCCGGGCGATTGCGTGGAAAGAAGCGTTGCAGATTCGACGCGATCTGCGAAGCATTCTGATCGTGGTTGCGATGCCGGTGATTTTGATGCTGGCTTTCGGCTATGGCGTCAGTTTCGATATCAAACATTTACCTACATATGTGTTTGATCGCGAAAACAGCCAGCAGAGCCGCGAACTGGTGCAGCGCTTCCGCGGGTCGGAATACTTCAACGTCCGGAAACAGGTGGATAACTATCGCGATCTGGTGAAGGCGATTGACGCAGGTGATTGTCAGCTGGCGATTGTCATTCCGCCGCAGTTTTCAGAGAAGATGCGCGAGGGCGGCCCGGTGTCTGTGCAGGCGCTGGTGGATGGCACGGATGGCAACAGCGCGAATGTTGGGATGGGATATGCGGACGCGGTTGTGCTCGGCTACTCGCAACAGATTCAACTCGACTGGGTGCGCCAGAGGGGGCAGCGCGCGATGGACCCGCCGATTGCGGTGGCTGCGCGCACGTGGTTCAACGAAGACCTGGAGAGCATGGCGAATATTGTGCCCGGAGTGGTGGCGATCGTGATGGCGGTGGTGGGGACTTTTTTGACATCGCTGACGATTGCGCGCGAGTGGGAGCGCGGCACGATGGAGCAATTGATCTCGACGCCGGTTTCGCCGCTGGAATTGATGGTTGGAAAGCTCTCTCCTTATCTTGTGATTGGGCTGGCCGATACGGCACTGTGCGCGGGAATCGGAGTGTGGTGGTTTGGGGTGCCGTTCCGGGGGAGCCTTGCCGTACTCTTTATCAGTTCGACGCTGTTTCTGTGTGTGGTGCTTTCGCTTGGATACTTTCTTTCGGTTGCGCTGAAGTCACAACTGGCGGCGAGCCAGGCTTCGATGATTGCGACTTTCCTTCCGGCGTTTCTGCTGTCGGGTTTTATCTTTCCCATCGACCAGATGCCGGCGTTCATCCAGGTTGTGACACACTTCATTCCGGCACGGTATTTCATGTCCATTATTCGCGCCGTGTTTCTGAAAGGCACTCCGCTGGTGCTGCTGTGGGAAGACCTGCTGGCGCTGTTCCTCTTCGCGTCGGTCTTGATAGTGGTTGCAACGCGGGCGTTTCAGAAGCGGTTGAGGTGAGGTGAATATGTGGCTCAGGCTACGCGAGATGCTGGTGAAGGAGTTTATTCAGGTGTTCAGGGACAAGCGCACGCGCTTCCTTCTGTTCGGTCCTCCGGTGATCCAGATGGTGATCTTTGGATACGCCGCGACACTGGATATCCAGCACGTGCCGACGGCGATTATTGACTATGAAAATTCGCAGGTGAGCCGCGATTTTATTTCGCGATTTCAGGGGAGCCGGTACTTCGATATTCGCGAGCGAACGCTTGACCGCGATAAGGTCCGGCGGATGGTGGACCATGGCGATGCGCTGCTGGCGTTGCAGATTAATGCCGGGTTCACGGAACAACTGCGCAAGGGGCAGACGGCGAACGCGCAGGTGATCGTGGATGCAAGCAACTCGAACACAGCGCTGGTGTCGCTGGGATATGTGAACCAGATCGCTTCGAAGTTCGCGCAGGAGTACCAGACGGAGATGCTCAACCGTAGCTCGCCGGGGATGTTGCGGCAGATGCCCTCGATTGTGCTGGAGAGGCAGCCTTGGTTCAACCCCGACCTGCGCAGTCAATGGTTCTTTGTGCCGGGAGTGATGGGAAATCTGGTGACGCTGGTCATCGTATTGCTTACGGCCTTTGCTATTGTGCGCGAACGCGAGATCGGGACTCTGGAACAAATCATGGTGACGCCAATAACGCAGGTGGAATTTATTTTGGGCAAGACGATTCCCTTTTTTCTGATCGGACTGTTTGATGCTGCGCTGATCACGGCGGTGGGTACGCTTTGGTTTCGAGTGCCGCTGAAGGGAAGCTTGCTGGTGCTTGCGACGGGAACGGTGCTGTATTTGTTCTGCGTGCTCGGCATCGGGCTGCTGATCTCCACAGTTTCGGCGAATCAGCAACAGGCAATGGTTTCGGCGTTTTTCTTCCTGATGCCGGCGATCATCTTCTCCGGATTCGCTTCCCCCATCAGCAGTATGCCTGCGTGGCTGCAGTTCCTGACTCTTGCCGACCCACTGCGATACTTCATCGTCATTCTGCGCGGGATATTCCTGAAGGGTGTTGGATTTGACGTGCTCTGGCCTCAGATGGCGAGTCTTGCGGCTTATTCGGTGTTAATTTTGCTCGCAAGCGTGATGCGTTTCCATAAATCGCTGGACTAAGTGCGCCAACATGAAAGCCGTCTTTCACATCTAATCGTACTTTGCAGCCGGTGTTGCTCCGGCTTCGAATGTACACAACGGAGGTGTTTGGATGGTTTCTTTCTTGCCGCGTCCGATCGAAATGGCGGTGTCCACACTGCTGATCGCGCTGTTTGCCGCCCCTGGCCCGCTGATGGCACAGACCCACGTCGTGAATTCTGCTGAAGTTCAGAAGCAGGTACTGGCTACGAGCCAAACACGACTCCACAACGAAGAAACGGTACAGCAGTTCGTGTCATCTCCGCAGGCGGAAAAGGCGATCAAGGCCGCAGGAATGGATCCCGAACGCGTCAAGGTGGCTGTTCCCACGTTGAGCGATCAGGAACTATCGCAGATTGCGTTGCGGACGGAAAAGGCTCAGGCCGACTTTGCAGCAGGCAGAATTGGCGACCGCGACCTGCTGCTGATTCTGGTCGGCGTCGTGGTCTTAATCCTGATCATCGTCGCCGTCCGGTAGGATGCATGGCTCTGGCAAGTATCGGTTGGCGCGCGCACGGTGCGTGATTCTCGTCGTGGCGCTCTGCGGTTGCATGCTTGCAGCCGCAGAAGCCCCGGCGCTGTGGCTTGACGTTCCATATGTAAAACAAAGTCCAGAGGGTTGCGGAGCAGCCAGCATTGCGATGGTCATGCAGTACTGGTCTGCCGCGAACGGAAAGACGGCGGGGGAGCGGGCTGATGCGGGATATATACTTCGTTCCCTGCACTCTCCGGAGGGCAGGGGAATTTATGCGTCCGCGATGTCGCGTTACCTGCAGGAGCAGGGATATCAAACATTCTCATTCGCAGGAGATTGGGATCTGCTGCAGCAGCATCTAACAAAGGGACGTCCGCTTATCATCGCCCTGAAGCCGGGAGCGAGGGAACGGTCACTGCACTACGTTGTGGCCGCCGGGATGGATTCGCGGCGGCAGATCCTGATGGTGAACGATCCGGCGGAGCGCAAGCTGCGGGAACTAGACCGTGCTACATTCGAAAAGCAATGGGAAGGAGCCCAGCGCTGGACGCTACTCGCTCTACCGAAATAGCCTGGCCGTTGAGCCGATACTCGATTCTTGTTGCGCTCCTGATTCTCCTAACCCCAATCCTTCGCGCGCAAGACCCTCCCACTGAAAATGTAAACATGCGAGCAGAGAAACTGTTTGCGGCCGAGCGATGGCGGGATGTGATCGGACTGCTGGAAAGCGCTCCGAATCGTTCACTGGAGCGTAGTGCGGATTTGGATTATTACTACGGTGAGTCGCTCGCAAAACTGGGACGACTGGAAGATGCACGCAAGGCATTGCTTGCCGGATATCGATTGCAACCGCGTGACAAGCGGTTTGCAGTTGAGTTGGGAGGAATCGAATTCCTGCGAAAGCGGTACGGGGATTCGGCGAGCTGGCTGCTGCTTGCTTCGAAAATTTCTCCCGACGATGCGTATGTAAACGATTTCTGCGGCAGCGTGTTTTATCTGCTGGGCAATCTGGATGCGGCGTTGAAATATTGGAATCGGGTGGGCAAGCCGCGAATTGAAACCATGATCAGCGAGCCCGCGCCGAAGGTGGATCCGGTGTTGCTGGACCGGACGTTTGCGTTTGCGCGTGGCAGCACTCTGCGGCTTTCGGAGTTGCAGGCAACACAGGATCGGCTGCGGGCGCTGGAAATATTTCCAAGCTACGGCCTTACGTTGTCCGCCCGTGGGGATCAGGATTTCGATGTGAGATTTCACGCGGTGGAGCGGAGGGGCTGGGGAGATTCGAAGTTGGAGGCAGCGCTTTCAACTTTTCGCGGTGTCTTCTACCAGACGCTTACGCCGGAGTATTACAACATTGGCGATTCAGCCACGAACGTTTTGTCGCTGCTTCGCTGGGATGCGCAGAAAAGGCGAGCGGCGGTGTCGTTGTCCGGTCCGCTGCGAAAAGATCCGCGATGGCGCTACCAAGTGGGAGCGGACCTGAGGGGCGAGAATTGGGTGATTCGTAAATCTTTCACCGGGCCGGCTCCGACGCTGGCATCGCTCAATCTTCGACGGGAAAGCGTGGTGGCTAACATCACCTCGATACACCGGGTTCGCTGGAACTGGTCAACGGGAGTTGAACTGTCACATCGGGACTTGCGCGATGTGAATTCCGGAAGCGCTCTGGCACCGGGGCTGTTGCTGAAAGGCTATCAACTGAAACACACGGCCCGATTGCAGTTTCGGCTGCTCGATGCTCCGGAAAAGAGATTGACCGTGGTGGCCAGCGCCTCTACCGAGATAGGCCGAATCTGGGCACCTGCGGGGGGTAATTTCTTTAAGCCGCAAGCCGGGATTGCTACGCATTGGTTTCCGCGCGCGCAGGGCGACGATCTCGAAATGCAACATCGAGTGCGCGTGGGCGATATAGTCGGAACAATTCCATTTGACGAACTGTATATGCTGGGGCTGGAGCGCGACAACGATCTGATGATGAGAGCTCACATTGGCACGCGCGATGGCCGAAAAGGCAGCGCTCCGCTGGGACGGAGATATTTTGTTTCGAACTGGGAGATGGATAAGAACGTTTACGGCAATGGACTGATATCGGTGAAACTCGGACCCTTTGTTGACACTGGAAATATCGCGGGGCAATCCAGTCTGGGCTCGCAACGATGGCTGTGGGATACAGGCGTGCAGGCAAAAGTCAGCGTACTCGGAGTGAAGTTTGCGCTAAGCTATGGACGCGATGTACGGGCGGGCAAGGGAGCCTTTTATGCGCGGGCTACACGGTAGTGCGCGGCAGAGTGACAGGCTGACAGCGTAACAACAAGAGTTGTCGCCCATGAGGGGCGTCACAGCTTTTTGGTTTACAGATGGAGTAATGTTAATAGTGAAGGAGAGTACATCATGAGCAGCAGCGCCCCCGGATTTTCACAGACTCTAAGTAATTTGCAAACTGCATTTGAGGGCGAAAGCAATGCGTCCGTTCGTTACGCGGCCTTCGCCAAAAAAGCAGAGCAGGAAGGCTATGCGCGCGTCGCCACGCTGTTTCGTGCCGCTGCTCGCGCCGAGCAGATTCATGCCGCTACCCACGCCAAGGTCATCGCCAAGTTTGGCGCGACTCCACAAGCCAAAATTGCCGAACCGGTAGTCGGCACAACGGCGGAAAATCTTGCGGCGGCAAAGAAGGGCGAAGAGTATGAGCGCGACGTAATGTATCCGGAGTTCATCCGCGAAGCTGAGGACAGCGGAGAAGCAGGCGCGGTTCGCACGTTCCGATTGGCGAGCGCAGCAGAAGCCGTGCATGCAGATCTCTACGGAAACGCTTTGGAAAATCTCGAAGCACAGCGGGTCGAGGCAGTTTTCTACGTTTGCCCATTCTGCGGCGAAGTGACCGACGATGTCACACTAAGATCTTGTCCTATTTGCAATGCGCCGGCGGAGAAATTCGAAATGTTCCGTTCATAAATCATAGAGAGCTGAGTCACGGAGCCGGGTGAGAACATCGCCCGGCTTCGTTATTTCTATACGAGCTTCTGGGCGATTGTCTCGTCTAGTATCTCCCGCACGGTCAACGGAACTATGACGATGTGTTCACGGCGAAAGAAGCCATCAATTTCGCGCAGAGCATCGCTGCTGAAATCGAAGCCCACGAAGAAACCTTTTTTTCGTTTGGTTCGCATCATGGCGGCTTCAAAATTGTCGATATCCGGGCGGCCAGTCTTATCCATCTGCTTGACTTGTATTGGATACCAGTCGTCCATGAAATCAAGTTGTCCAGCGTCCTTGCCAGTTGCTCCCGGCTCGGAGCCTACCGGATATATACGCCCATCTATACCCATGTCGCCAACTTGCGTCTTGTTTGGGATTCCACCCAGCGCGATTACTGCCCAATTCTCGAACTCGAACGGTGGCATAGCGCGGAGCTGCTTTTCACTCCACGGCAGATCACGCACGACGAAGCCTTTGCCGTGTCGCCAATAATTCTCATCTTCGCGCATCCGGCAAATGTCTCGCAGACGCTTTGCCATCACCCGGCATGACGTGGGAGAGATGTCT
>DATLJC010000012.1:0-8991 GCA_035539055.1 Saccharimonadales bacterium (SeqCode)
CCGAGCGCAGGGCAATTCGAGCCGCGTACTGGGCCAAGCTACGCGAGGAGTGGATACGGCCTGAAAATTGGCACTCAAGCTATGAGATCAGCTTCGTCTGGATACTTCGCGACATCGAAAGCCTGGAGCGCGGAATTATGAGCCTCATTAACCATACTTAGTCATGGGGGAAGACATTTGCAGCCCGTCGAAGTACGATAGGGCGGTGACGTAAATCTATGGATACTGACATCAACGTGGACCAATGGAAGAGCGGCACAGACGCACTCGCGATGTGCATGATATGCGGCGGAGAATATGCAACCGACCTCCAGGTATGCCCCGATTGCAACGTCAGCCTCTCCAAGGTTCGCCGCTGTCCCGGGTGCAGCCGCATAGTTTCGTTCCAACATACCAAATGTGTTTATTGCCACCTTCCATTTACTCGGGAAACACCCAAGACTCTGTTATCCTCCGATGTCATTCCGGAAATGCCCCGCGCTCAAAACCAGGTACAACGGCGCTTTCGCGCTGCCGCAGTGAGCGTAGTTACGTTTATCGTTGTTTTCTGCATCGGACTTCTGTTTATTCAGCGATCAAATCGGCCAAATGTTACAGTGCATGTTGTCGCCAGGTCCTACACATTGCGTCCCATCGCATTACGCCACGCTCCGTCGCTGAGTTCTTCAACAGTCGATAGTGTGGCGGCTGGTACGACGATGGATATTACCGGGTTCGCCAGCGACAACGACGCTCAACGCTGGATAACACTGCGGTGGAAAGATGCAGCAGCCTATGCGCCTGCAAGCGATCTTGCTCCCCCCAAAGCCCTCGATGTAGATGGCGCAGACGTGCTGAAGTATTACCTCATTGGAATGGAGTCGTCGGAGACCATTGACGAAGCGGTGAAGGCAGTCGATTACTATGCGCGCGCTTTTCCGGGCGACGTTCACGGAGACGAACTTAGATGGATACTGGCGGAACGTCTCCGCTCGCTATCTCAACATGGCGGCTCGCGGGAAGCGGCAACGCTACGTCAGCGGGCGAATCAGCAATATGAGCAACTAATTTCTGCGAATGGCCGATATGCCGAAAAAGCGCGCGAAGCACTGACGAAATCACCGTCGGCGGCCGCTTCGGCGGTTCCGCAACGCGCTCACAGTGCCAAATCGGACGAACTGGAAGTTGTGGGTGGTTCGGGTACACAGACGTCGACAGCCAAGTCCGGCTCCCATGAGGTGCTTGTACTGAATCAAGCTGAGGTCATTGTGCGGGCAGGAAAGCTGTCCCAGTTAAAAGCTGGAACGGTAGTATTGGGACATGTTGCGCATTCCGTAAAGACCAATGGAATCACTGCAATTCCGGCCGGAGCCTTGTGTCAACTCACAGTAATGGCTGCTGATCCATCCAGCGTCAACGTCGCGCTGGGACTAACATCGATCGCCATCGATCATCGTGCCTACGCCGTAAAATCCAGGTTAGTGGAAATATCGCAAGGTGAAGAAAGCAAGCGTGCAGCGGATCGCGCACTCATTTTTCATCTGGCTTCGCCGCTCGTAATTGAGCGATAAGAAGCAGATTTGTTTTGAACCAAAGACAAATATCGAAAGCGGCGGCCCTAACCTACAGAGTCGACCTTGAGTTGATCGCCAGTCTCGGTACGAGAGGCGGCGATAGTACCAATCGGCAGTTCCAGAACTCCAAAAGCCTTCCAAAAGACACGAGTAATGCGAAACGGGCGCACACATTCAAGCACGCCCAGCACGCTATGGCGCTTGTCTACGAATATTACGTCTATAGGAAATGCCATTCCGACAGTATGGATGGCCTGCGATGGCACGATGAACAGTCCGCATCCAGCCGCGAGAGAACGCTTGCCAAGCAGACCCACCAATCGCCGTAAACTAGTATCGGCCATCTGGATCTGCTTACCAAGGCAACTATTCCTGGTCGTGTTATAAACACGAACCGTGGCGACAGAATCGTTCAACCCAATCTCCCGAAAAAGTTACGACGCGCGGTTCTTGCGGCGCTGAATCAGGATAAAGAGCACGATGACAAAAAGAACACCAGAGATGATGCGAATGATCGATGTGTTATCCATAAATCTCGTCTCCCTTGAAGTTAATGCCCGAAGTTATCCACGAAACTCTTGCTGATCGCGAGAATGGCCGGCACCAGCAACACGATAAACATACTAGGAAAAATAAAAAACACCAGCGGAAACACGAGTTTGACGGTAGTCTTTGCCGCCATTTCTTCTGCCTGTTGCCGACGGCGTGTACGGATGGAATCGGCGAAGTAGCCCAACGACTTCGATAATGGTGTTCCGAAGCGCTCGGTCTGCACTAGCATGTTCACAAACGAACGGCATACTTCCAGTCCAGTGCGGTTGGCCATGTTGCGCCACGCCTCAATGCGTGGCTTTCCGGCACGCTGTTCCAATCGGATGAGCAAGAGTTCATCACTCAAGTCTTTGTGTCCGAGGCGCAGTTCCTCACCAATACGGATCAATGCCTGGTCCATACCCAATCCGGCTTCCATGCAAATGACGAGCAGGTCGAGTGCGTCCGGCATTGCCAATCGAATCCGCTCACGCCGTCGAGTTACAGCACCAGTCAACCAGAAATCCGGCCACAGGTATCCGATAGCACCTAGAACAAGGAAGTAGATAAAGACATTCTCGCCACGAAGTAAGAAGCCTGCGATCAATCCGGCCACAACTGGACCTAGCAGTTTCACCGTGTAATAAAGATCCACGTAGCCCCGTTCGCGATATCCAGCCGCGGCCATTCGGCGCGATATTTCGCCGTCGTCGGCAAGCCCGAGTAGTTTGCGTACCGGAGCAAAGAATTCGGTAAATCGAGACGCGACTTCTATTCCTGACTTTGGCGCTACGGTCTCGACTGGCTGTGCGGCGATGGCCGTCAGTCTGGCAGTAAGCGGCGATCTCTCGCTCAATAGCAATAGCAGCAATGCCAAGCTAAGAACGAACGTCAACACGACTGCAACAATCATTAAGACCATGGTCTACACCTTGATATCGACAATTTTTCGGATCATCCAAACGCCAATTGCCATTAGCCCGAGTCCTAGCCAGATTGCTTTCCGTCCCATGGGATCTTCGATCATGATGCGGGCGTAGCCAGGATTTAGAAAATTCATAAGGCCGAAGACAATGAACGGCAGCAGACCGAGAATCCATCCTGTCATGCGCCCCTGCGCTGTGTAGATTCTCAGTTGTCCCAAGAGGCGCGAGCGTTCGCGAATGACAGCGCCGGCCTTGTCGAGAACTTCCGCTAGATTGCCCCCTGTTTCTTTCTGCACCAGCATAGCCGTGACCAGGAAGTGCAGGTCGGGAACAGGGACCCGCTGCGCCAAATGGAGAAGGGCTTCGCGAAGCGGTATTCCAAAATTCTGCTCCTCAAAAACCCGACGAAACTCCATACCGACAGGGTCAGGTATTTCTCGTGCAACCATTTCAATCGCCGCGGTTACCGCGTGCCCGGCACGAAGCGCACGCCCCATCAGATCGATTGCGTCCGGCAACACTGTTGCGAATTTGGTTAGTCTTGCCGAACGCTGAATGCGCAAGGAGATGTAGGGAATGTTTGCCGCCACGAGACCAAGCACAATTCCAATTGGTACGCTATGGAACCACGTTGCACTTAACACCCCAACTACAAACAAAATTGCAAGCGCCCCAAACACAACGCGTCCGACTGTCCAACTGGAGTTGGCCTGCTTGATGAGGGCATCTATATCCGCAGCAAGTTTCAGCCGCCCCAGAATCGCATTTACAACGGGCAGGTCGCTGTAGACCTCACGCTTCAAAATGTCGGGGCCGACCTCCTGATCGGCCGAGACGGAACTGCGGTCTAATCCGGCGAGGCGTTTCCCTAATTCATTCTCTTTCCTGGATGGAGTCGTTATAACCCAAACGACTGCAAACGTTACAACCAACAGCACCAGAAATAGTAGGACCGGCATTGGCAAACCCTTTCAAGGTAGAGCTAGACTTCAACAGCCATATCAAAAAGGTTAGGGGGGACCGCTATGCCAGACGCGATGATCTTTTCCGCGAACCTCGGTGTCACGCCGGTCGAATAGAACCTTCCCAGCACGCGGCCGTTGATGCCCACCCCGCGCTTTTCAAAGCGGTAAATGTCCTGCATGCTGACCACATCCTGATCCATGCCGGTGATCTCGCTGAGGTGAGTCACTCGCCTGCTGCCGTCGCTCATACGCGAGACTTGAACGATGATGTTGATGGCTGAAGCGATCTGTTGACGAACAGCCTTTTCAGGCAGATTCAGGTTAGCCATCAGCGCCATGGTCTCCATGCGGGCTATCGCGTCACGTGGGTTGTTGGCGTGAATGGTTGTTAATGACCCGTCATGGCCCGTGTTCATGGCCTGGAGCATGTCCAAAGCCTCTTCGCCACGAACTTCGCCGATGATGATGCGATCGGGACGCATACGAAGGCAGTTGATAACCAACTCCCGCTGATGGACGGCTCCCCGGCCTTCAACGTTCGGCGGGCGGCACTCCAGGCGAACAACGTGCTGCTGCTTCACCTGCAATTCAGCGGAATCTTCCACGGTCACGATTCGCTCCTTTTCGGAGATAAATCGCGAGAGAACATTCAGCAGTGTTGTCTTACCCGAACCAGTTCCGCCGGAGATGACGATGTTGAGCCGCGCACCTACCGCGCCCTGCAACACGTCGCGCATCTGGGGCGTCATGGTGTGGTTGGCAAGGAGATCCTCCATCTCCAGTGGAATAGTGCCAAAGCGGCGGATGGAAAGAATCGGACCGTCGACCGCGAGCGGTGGGATAATCACGTTCACACGGGAGCCATCGGGGAGGCGAGCGTCAACCATCGGCGAAGATTCATCCACGCGGCGGCCCACGCCCGAAACAATCTTGTCGATAATGTGCATAAGATGCACGTTATCTTTAAACGCGACATTAGTCTCCTCAAGCAGGCCACCACGCTCAACGTACACGTTAGCGTAGGTGTTGACCAAGATATCGCTGATGGTAGGGTCCTGCAGCAAAGGCTCGAGAGGGCCGAGTCCAAAGACCTCATCGAGTACTTCGCGCGATAATCGCTCCCGTTCAGAGGCACTCAAAGGAGTGTTTGAGTGAGCTACCAGATCCTGGATAACGGCTAGTATCTGACTTCGCGCATGGTTATCGTCAAGATAATTCAGTTTCTCAAGATCGATACGGCTAAGGAGATCCCGATGAAGGGCGGACTTCATCTCCTGGTACGCCTTGGGTTTCAAGTCCCGCCGGGTCCCCTGTTCAAATTCCAGAGTGCTGCTCTTCATCATATCGCCGAATGAAGCCATTGCCCCTCTTTTTGGGCTGTGTTACAAGCCCAGTATTCCAAATAGACGCTTGGGTTCCTGTTTGCCAACTGATTGCACCGACTTAACAACCAGCGTGTCTATCCATTTCCGGAATGTTACGGCCAGATCCGTTTTGGCGTTATACGAGATAGGCGTTCCACTGTTGATGGCATTCACCACCTCTGCATAGCTATTCGGCACGAGAAACGCTATCGGCATGCGGATCGTCTTTTCAATCTGTTCTTCTCTGATTGCCGCGCGTTTGTCGTAGCGGTTGATGATGACTCGCGTCTTCTCCTGCGGACAATTGAAACGTTTTAAATGTTCCAGGTAGCGGACCAAGTTTCGAATCGAAGGAAGCTCGGGAGATGCGATCAAATACACGGCATCGGCACGATCGATTGCTCCGACGTTGTACGCATTCAATCCGGGTGGGCAGTCGATAAGTACCAGATCGTATTCTTCGCGAAGGAAATCGAGCGTGCTTTCCAATGCCGTCTCTGATGCTTTGGTTCCGGCGCCAAACGAGTCAGGAGCTGCGAGCACATGGAGTCCGGACGAATGCTTGGTGATGAAGCCTTGAAGCAGCTCGGAATCAAGGCGGTGAATGTTGTGGACCAGCTCAAAAAAGTGATACTGATGTTTCCCCAAGCTCAAATAGACAGACACATCCCCGAGATCCGGGTGTTGATCTATCAGTAGGGTCTTGATTCCGCTTTGAGCAGCAAAGGTTCCGACATGAGTGGCGAGTGTAGTGACGCCGGTGCCGCCTTTCACGCCAACGAACGCGTAAACCTTACCTCTCTTGGGTTGAGGGCCGCCACGCTCACGCTTCTTTTGCTCGTGCTTGATCAGGGCTTCAACAACGCGGTCACGGGAAAGCGGCTTCAGTAGATACTCCGAACACCCTGAGCGCATGGCCTCAATGATTCGCTCAGGATGGGAATCCGATGAGAACGCAAACACAGCCGTCGTCGGCATCGCGTTCTTGATCTGCTCAGCACGCGCCACAGATCCCTCACGGTTATGGTCAAAATCAATCACACAGACATCGGGTTGTCGCTGCTGAAGTTCTTGCAACAGAGCGGAATCCGTTCCCGCCCAATTGTCGAGTTCACCAGTGATCTCGAAGCCAGGCATGGAATCCACAATCTCGCGCAACCCGGCAGCGGCTCGCTTGTCAACCGAGACCAGCACGATGCCCAACGTACGACGAGATGTTTGAGGAACAAGGGTGCTCACGTTACCGTACCTCGTGAATACTTATTTGTTAGTCGTAGTCGTTTCTGTTGGAACCGACTTTGATTTCTTGTCGCGCGTCCGATCGAACTCTTTATTTGTTAGATTCTGTATCGGCATCTCTGGCGCCACGGGCACGCCTATCTTCTCCGACACTGGATCCACAATGATTGGCGTTACCATGACCAGCAACTCGGTATTGGACCGATTCATTGACTTCGATTTGAACAGATTTCCAAGGATCGGAATATCCGCAAAGCCTGGAAGTTTGCTCGTCTGTAGTGTCGTGCGTTTGTCCATCAAGCCTGCGATGCCAAAACTCTGGCCACTCAGGAGGTCGACTTCGGTTTCTGCGCGCCGCGTCGAAATGGCGGGCACCTGAAAACCGGAAATCGTCACCGCATTCGTGAAGTCGAGCGTACTCACCTCTGGCGCTACTTTCAACTTAATTGTGCTGCCCTCGATGGTGCCCGTAAAATCAAGTCGAACACCGAACGGCTTGAATTGTATGGTCACTGTGGCGGCCGTTCCAGCGCCTCCACCCTGAACTACAGGGAAGGGGAACTCACCGCCGGCCAGGAACTTGGCTGGCTGGCCACTGCGAGCGAGCAGGTTCGGCTCTGCCAAAATCTGCAAAACATTCTTCGACTGGAGATCCTGAATCGTAGCACCAAGATTCAGGTCGGGACGAAACAAAAATACGTTCAACAAGTTAGAAGGCGTAAGGCTGGTCGTAGATCCGTTCAACGAGCCGCCAATTGTGCCGTTGAGGGTGCCACCAAGCGATGTCGCGCCGAACTGTCCGGTGGAAATCGTACCGGGCGTATTCGCAGCACCTGTGCTCAAAATGTTGAAGGCATACTGCTCGAGTTTCACACGATCGACTTCGGCGAACTGCACTTTGAGCATGATCTGCTTTTCGTGCGGAGCGTCGATTGCGATTGAGTCGACTACATCCTTTGAATAGATCGTTGCCATCCGCAGAATATCGTCTGCCGCGACCTTGCTGGATACAGTTCCACTGGCCAGCACTCTTCCCTGTTCAGCCTCAATGTGAACATTCTGACCAGGGTATGCCGATTTGATTCCTTCTCTCAGGCCCGAAACATCTACGTCCGCGTACACGTCCAAAATACGGGCGTTCGAAGCTTCATCCCACATCACAAGGCTGCTGCTCCCCGGCACCTTCGCAGTTACGACCACCTGAGTCGTGCTGACCGTAACTGTATCCAAAACGTTTGGGTTACTGACCACGATACGACGCAGGCGCGACTGGGTGTTGAGAACGATCGAACGGCCAACCTGAATGTGTACCGATTGGGTCTCTGGAGCCAATGTTGGCTGCGCAAGCTGCTGTTCTTGACCAGGCGTCTCTACACTGGAGGGCGCTTGGGTGTTTGCTGTCTGTCCTGCTGGCGTTTGCGCCTGTGCGGCTTGCATGGCCGTAGCTAACAGAAAGAGAGCAACTGCCGAATTAACCACAGGGTGAAGTGCTCGCATTTCGAGTTTCCTCTTTGTGGACTCAATAGTTACTCAAACTTATCAACCAATCGCTTACTTCCCGCAATCGTTTCCACCTCATAAAAAACAGCAGGCTTCACAACACGGGGAGGTGCCTTCACCACAACAAGTTTCTTCTCTGTCACTGGCTTATTCGGTGTTCCGGTCATTAAATCTGCCATGTTTACCGGCCTGGTCTCAGGAGTTTTTTGGTCGGCACCGTTACGAAGGACAAACTGAATAGACCCCTGCGAAGAAGCGAGAACCAGTTTCTCGCCATCCTCCGGCTTGAGAAGCAGGGTTACTACGTTGACTGTCTCCGGCTTACCTGTGGGATCGGGCTCAATCTTTTGCCCCGCTACAAGAACCTCGACATTAGGCAGAACAGTCTGCGTTACAGGAGTGGGCGAATTCTCAACCTTCGACGTCACGAGTACGTCGACGCGCGACCCCGGATAAAGGAACCCGGCGACCCCCACGACATCATTCGACCGTACTGAGACAGCACGCATACCTTCCGGTATTTTCACTGTTAGACCAATCCCGGAACCGGCTAATGCAACATCATGCTCCAGGATTGGCTGGTGCTGATCGATTGGATAAATGATGGAACGGCCAATTACGTCTTCGACCTTCGCGTAGGCACCGCTGAGTGGCATGCTCGAAGGCCAATCGATCAATGCGACGCTATCGGCGCTGATCGGCGAACCGGCACTTAGCGGTTTTGTTGCTGCAACCACTTTCACGGTCGTGCAGGTTACAGCCTGCTGCGAACGTACGCGTGAATAGAAGGCGTAGCTCACAACTCCCGCGATGGCTACAGCCAGGACAAGAGCCAATGCTATTCGTTTCGAGTTCATAGGCCACCTCGGAAGTAAAGTGCCACTACAGAAAACAGAACTCCGGCCGCAATCGC
>DATLJC010000013.1:0-7448 GCA_035539055.1 Saccharimonadales bacterium (SeqCode)
TATCGCAAGGGACGCCTGCCGTTCGAGGCGCGAGAAATTCTGGAACGAGGTTCGGGAACAGAATTCGATCCAGATGTGATCTCCGCCTTCGTGCGAGCATTTCGCAATCAGCAGATGGAAATCCCCGATGTAGTGGTCTAGTTGTTAGGTATTTTCGTTTCTGATCGCGTTACGAGGTCATATTACGAAAGTTCACTACCTCAAGATATGTTGCTACGTGCCCACATTCCTGCAATGGTACAATCCTACCAATTCAGAGTCACTGAAATTGCCATTTTAGGACAAGACATAAGACTCTGAGGAAATCGCTGGTTGTGGAAAGAGTTAGAAAAGAGCCCGCTCGCGAAAACGCAGTGAGTATCCTGCCTCCCCCCGTTCGCTGCGGCCTTCATCATCATTGAGATCCCGGAGCAACAGTCGTACGTTACAGAGGTTTGATATGCCGAAGATTCAGCATTTCGGTTTTGTCTGATGATGCTTGCACGGTTGAAGCTCCTTTGAGTTTGAACTGAATGGCATTAGTCCTGGTTCCGCGTATCGCAGTTTAGCCCTGTCCTTTGCTGAGAGAGGACGAGGTGGGGAGATTCGAATGAACGCGAGTAATCAACCCGATTTCCGGCTGCTGATCGTGAATGCAGAAGACTCAGTACACGCCGATCTTAAGAAATACCTGCTTCCCATGCCGAACCGGACCACTTTGGCCGACGATGAACCCGGTCTGCCTTTGAAAGCGGCTGAGCGCAATCTTGTGTTTGAGATTGATTCTGCCTTCGACGGACGCGAAGGTTTCGCCAAGGTTGAGAGAGCGCTGGAGTCGGATTCTCGGTATGCGCTAGTGTTCGTTGATACCAAACTGCCAAACGGTTGGGATGGAGTCGAGACGGTTTCGCATCTGCTTGAGAAGGATCCAGAGCTGCAGATTGTGATTTGCACCGCATATTCTGATTACAACTGGCGAAATTGGCGACGCATCACCGAGCGCCTCGGCATCTCCAACAACCTGGTCATCCTCAAGAATCCTTTTGATCCGATCGAGGTCACACAGCTGGTGCATATGCTGACTGCGAAATGGGCTTCAGCCCGGCAGGCGAGGATGCAGATCAAGGAGATGGACCGGCTGGTTGAGGAGCGTACCGCTCAGTTGCGCGCCACCGTTGCAGAACTGGAGAAAGCAAAAGAACTGGCGGAGTCTTCGGCCCTGCAGGACCCCCTCACCAAATTGCCTAATCGACAGATGCTTCAAAACCGGCTGTCGGTCGCGTTGCAGCAGGCCGCGCGGGATAAGAAATATCTGTACGCTTTGCTGTATCTGGACCTGGACCGCTTCAAAGTAATCAATGACAGCTTGGGACACGTCGCAGGCGACGAACTGCTGATTCAAGTGGCCGCTCGCCTGGAGTCCGGCTTGCGTGAAGGCGGTCGACGACGTCCAGATAGCCGCGACGTTGTCGTTCGGCTCGGTGGCGATGAATTCGCCATTTTCCTGGATGGAATTCGCGACACAAGTGATGCTCTTCGTGTGGCAAATCGCATTAGCACCTTGCTTTCGGCTCCGTTTTATCTGCGGGGTACCTCCGTTATTAGTTCGGCAAGCATAGGAGTCACCACCGGCGAAAGCGGATATACAAGCAGCGACGCCATGCTGCGGGATGCAGATACGGCGATGTATCGCGCCAAAGCCATTGGGCGCGGAGGCTGCATGTTATTTGACGACTCGATGCATCGCCATGCCGTAGAGCGGCTGCGCATGGAGTCAGAACTTCGGCAGGCGCTTGAAAATAATGAGTTTTTCCTGTGCTATCAGCCAATCGTTTCGCTCGCAACCGGCCAAATAGAAGGTTTTGAGGCGTTGCTGCGCTGGCAATCGCCGAAACACGGCTTAATGCACCCGAAAGACTTCGTGCCACTGAGCGAGGAAACGGGCCTGATTATTCCCATCGGCGCTTGGGTCCTGCGTGAAGCTTGTCAGCAGATGCGGCGCTGGCAAGATCGGTTTGGCCGTCAGTCCGGCCTTCGCGTAAGCATCAATCTCTCGGCCCGCCAATTCCTGCAGCCCGATCTTGTAAGCACCATCGAGAGCGCTCTCCGCGAATCCGGTATCGACGGCAAGAGTCTTCGTCTGGAGTTCACCGAGAGCATGACGATGGAAGATCCTAAGCGCACATCCTTCGTTTTAGCTCAACTACAGCAACTCGGAGTTTGTCTCAGCATCGACAATTTCGGCACAGGTTCCTCTTCGCTGAATTACCTCCATCACTTCTCAGTCGATACCCTTAAGATTGACCTCTACTTCGTGGGCAATATGGGACTTGAAGAGCGCAACCTGAACATCGTGCGCACCATCGTCAGCCTCGCCCACAATCTTCATATGAAAGTGGTCGCCGGAGGGGTGGAAACTACTGAGCAGGTCAATCTGCTGATGGGCATGAATTGCGATTCCGTCCAGGGATTCTACTTCTCTCATCCCATGCTTCCGACAGAAGTCGAAGCCCTTTTGGGAACGAGCCTGGGATTCCGTATCCTCGCAAGAGACTCAGAGCCCGGAACGGCTGGTGCAGACGGACGGTAATGGAAGGTGGTGTTGAAAGCTTGCCGGCTAGACTATTTCCTTCCAAATACCTCTTTCAATAAGGAAGTGGTCTGCTCCGCGGGATTCTTGCGTATATTCTGTTCTTCCTGACCTAGCATGAAGAACAGGCCGTCGAGAGTCTTTCCAACTACATATTTGTCGATGTCAAAGCTTCCGGCCAGTGCAGATCCTCCAGGAGCGCTCTGAACTACGCTGTTGTACTGCTTCACCACACCTACATTCTTCATTGATTGCTTTACGATCGGCGAGAATGCCGTAGTCAGATCGCCCGAACTTGTGCGCTTGAAATAGTCAGTGGCTGAAGTGTTTCCGCCTGTGAGGATTTTACGGGCGTCTTCAAAACTCATCTTCCTCAGTGCGGACAGAAAGATTCCCTTCGCTGCGGGGGTGGCCTGTTCGGCTGCCCGATTCATACTCACTTCCAATTCATCTACCTTTGCGCCCATTCCCATCATGCGCAGGCCCTTGCCAACAGTATTCAGCTTGCTGGGCAGCAGAATCTTTATTGACTCGTTCTTCAAAAAACCATCGGGACGTCCCGTGGCAGCGACCGCCTTGCTGGTGCTTAACTGTAGCGCTTCCTTCAGTCCGGCGGCGATCTTGTCGTCGCTCAGGCCCGAGGTGTTCTGAGTGGAAGAATTCATAGAACTCTCGGCCCGCTTCATGAGGTCCCCAAGTTGCCCGAGAGCAGGCATCGCGATCAGCAATAAGGCCATGGAAAGCAGCAGAATTCGGCGCATCCGGTCCTCCTTATGTCCACCGGGGTTAAGAAACCGTTGGATTGCACTCCCACAAACTCATCTGGCAGAGACCAACCATCCAGAGACAACTCTACTCCCAGCGGCAGACTCTCGCCAGCTCATCTTTGTATTTCCAGCCGTGTGCCGCGCTCTAATTTGGGGTTTGGAGATGCTGAGTTACTACCTCCAGTGGATTGGATGAGCAATGGTCAGGCCCGTCCGGCAAACTCTCGCGTTTCGGTGGATACTTTTACTTTCTCACCCGGCTTGATAAACGGAGGAACGCGGATTTCTATTCCAGTTTCCAGTTTGGCGGGCTTTGTCACGTTTCCACCAGCGGTATCGCCGCGAACTGCTGGCTCCGTATAGGTGACGTCCAATTCCACGTGCGTAGGTAGTTGCAAACCGATGGGATTACCGTTGTATTTTTCCAATTCGATGATTGCGCCCTCGATAAGGAAATCGAGCGCGTCGCCCATCATATCTCCGGTTAGGGTAAGCGTCTCAAAGCTCTCCTGGTCCAGGAAATGGGAACCATCTCCATCACTGTAAAGGTACGACGCCTTCACCGTCTGCAGGTCGGGATCTTTGAACTTGTCACTAGCCTTAAATGTCTTGTCAAACACTGCACGAGTGAGCAGATTCCGCATCTTCAGGCGAACCAAAGTCTGGCCGCCACGCGCGGTAGGCGTATTGACTTCCGCTTCCAGGCAGACAAACGGGGTGTTCTCGAACTCGAAGTACATCTTTCGCTTTACGTCGATGGCGTCAATCAATGCGGCCATGGTTTCCTCGATATAGGACGGAGAGGGCTATCTCACCGCTCCGGTACCCTTCTGTAAGTAGTGCAACGCCTCCTAGAATAACAGGTGGATACAGAACGCCGGTCATGGTTACGGTCGCGCTGTGGATAGAAGATTCAGACCTGGAGCGGATGTGATGCGAGAAAGCTGCGTGCAATCGCGGCTACATCCTCCTTCCTGCCATCTGCCGCGTAGTTCATCTTCCGCATCTCCTCCGCGCTGATCTTTCCAGCCAATCGCGCGACAGCCTCTCCGATTGCGGAATGGTCTTTGAGAGATGCCCCTCTCACGATGGGAACTGCCTCGTATGGAGGAAAGTATTTCCGATCGTCGTCCAACACCGCGAGGTCGAGAGCTTCGATCAGTCCGTCTGTATTTGCCCCTACTATGACATCCACGCGCTTTGCCTGAATCGCGCGATAAAGCAATCCGAGATCCATGACCCGAGGAGCTTCGGAAAACTTAAGCTGATAAGTACTCGCCAATCCCGAGTAACCATCGTGTCTTTCGAGAAACTCATAACCAACTCCCAACCGCAGGTTTGGCGCAGCCTGAGCGAGCTCAGAGAGAGTTTTGATCGATAATCGCCGGGCGTCATCACCACGCATAATCACTGCGAAGCTATTGTTGAATCCGAGTGGTTGCATGATCTCCAGCTCGAATCTGCGGCGGTACTCTTCCCTCACGCGTTGCAAAACCAGACTGTGATCCGCGCTCGGTTGCTCCTTCAGAATTGCGCCGAGAGCGGTTCCGGTGTACTCCACATACATATCGATGCGACCCGCGATGAGCGCTTGATGGCAGATGTAAGTCCCGGCAAGAAAAAACCTGCGTTCGACAGGAGCGCTGGAGAGCCGCTCCAGCGTTTGCGCCAGTATCTCCCCGAGGATCAGTTGCTCGGTAAAGTTTTTTGACCCCACCGAAATCTGATTGCCGCGTGAAACGCAGCCAGCCAGCGACATGGCAATCAGACCAGCAGTGAACGTACGCCGATTCATGTTCAGTGAATCCTGCGCTGCACTACCTGTTGGATTAGTCCCAATCCAAAGTCAGCGATCAGCGCCATTAGCGCGGCAGGGATTGCGCCAGCCAGAATGACGTGCGTGTCGACCATAGCCAGCCCACGAAAGATGAATTCACCGAGACCACCGGCACCAATTGCAGCGGCGATGGTCGCCACGCCGATGGTGATAACCGTCGCAACTCGCACTCCGGTCAGAATCACCGGGGTGGCAAGCGGCAGTTCGATGTGCCACAGCATTTCCCTGGAAGTCATGCCCATCGCCGCCGCCGCCTGCCTTACGGGAGCATCAACGCCAGTGATGCCGACAAAGGTGTTTCGAACGATGGGAAGCAGCGCATACAGGACTAGCGCGGTGATGGTTAACCGGTCTGCCCTCACTCCCAACCACGGCAGTGGAAGCAGCAATCCAAACAGTGCAAGGCTTGGGATCGTCTGAATCACATTTGTCGAACCCAGGATGAGTGCCTTCCATTTGGGACGGCGCGTCAGCACAATTCCAAGCGGCACACCGGCTAGGACAGCCAGCACCATGGAAACGACGACAAGCCACAGATGCTCGGCTGTGAGCGTTACAATCTCGCGGCCGTGATTGTGGACGAACTCGAGCACAGCAACTCCCTCAGGGCTGAAGAATTTGTTGGCTAATCCGGAATGCGTCGATATAGGGCTTCACATGCGTGTCGCTAGAGTTAACGAATTCCTGCGGCGCATAGACTCCATGAAGCTTGCCTGATTCCATGAGTGCGATTCGTGAGCTTAGCAACAATGCTTCTCCCACGTCATGCGTGACGAAGACGATTGTCTTCGCCAGCTTCCGCTGTAGCGATTTGAATTCGCGCTGGATTTCGGCGCGGGTAATCGGATCAAGCGCACCGAAAGGCTCATCCATCAGCAGAATCGGCGGATCGGCGGCAAGCGCCCGTGCCAACCCAACCCGCTGCTTCTGTCCGCCCGAGAGTTGGTCAGGGTAACGCCGGGCGAACTCACGCGAGGGCAGTCCCACAATCTGCAACACCTCCTCGACGCGCAACGCAACTTTCTGCCTCTTCCAACCCTCAAGCTTTGGGATAACTGCAATATTCTGTTCCACCGTGTAATGAGGAAAGAGGCCAACGTCTTGAATTGCGTATCCGATATGCCGTCGCAGTTTGATTACGTCCCACCGTGTTGTCGCCGTACCCTCGACGCGCACTTCGCCCAAATGGGGTACTAGCATTCTGTTGATCAAGTTAAGGCACGTAGTCTTGCCTGAGCCGCTTCGGCCCAGCAGCATCAAAGTTTCACCGGGATAAATTGCAAGATTCAGCTCGCTGAGCAGCTCACGTCCGGTGTCCACGCGGTAATGCACGTCCTCAAATTCAACCACGTGTTCGGAGCGATGACTCATCGGCGGTAAACGAATGGGCCGCTATGAGCGGCCCAGCTCTCTTTCAGACTAGCTAACGACAGCATTGAATTGAGATGTAGCTACTGCCCTTCGGCGATGTCGAACAACTACTCTGCTACGTTGAGTGCGCGCTTGAACGAGCCACGCTCGTTCTTGATCTTCTCCTGCAACAAGGTGATGGCATAAATGAGCTGTTCTGGACGCGGCGGGCATCCCGGCACGTAAACATCAACCGGGATCCACTGATTCACGCCCTGCACGAGAGCGTAATTATTGAATACGCCGCCCGAGGTAGCACAGGCACCCATGGAAATAACCCACTTAGGCTCAGGCATTTGCATATAAAGCTGGCGAATGACCGGCGCCATCTTCTGCGAGACACGACCCGCAATGATCATAAGATCGGACTGGCGCGGCGAAGGGCGAAACACTTCAGCTCCGAAGCGGGCAACATCGAAGCGGGACGCGCCCATTGCCATCATCTCAATGGCACAGCAGGCAAGTCCGAAAGTCATGGGCCAGATCGAGTTCTTGCGAACCCAGTTCACGGCTGAATCGAGCGTGGTAAGGACAAGGCCGTCCTGCTCATGGCTACCGCCGTAGGTGACCTGCGCAATCCGAGCTGGGCTTTGAGGATCGCCCGCCAAGGCTTCAAAGCGTTCGGTTCCAGTTGTATTTTTTTCCATCAGTCCCCCACTGAACTCGTAATTGTAGCAATGCGCGCCGCCAGACGCCAATCCCGAACAGCTGGCGGGTAAACGATACTAGTGTAGTGCGTCACACAGATGGGCTGTTATTGAGGTTGGCCCTGGCGCGTTTGACTTTTTCGAGAATGTCGTTGGCCTTTGCCGTCCAGATGAATGGTTTGGGTTGGCGGTTGTGCTCGTCGATGTAGGCGAGTATA
>DATLJC010000014.1:0-16313 GCA_035539055.1 Saccharimonadales bacterium (SeqCode)
GTCTGCTCCGCCATGTTCCCCTTTGTCACCAGCAATAGCCGATGGCGCCTGTGCAGCGCATCCAACGTCGGAGCAACGTGTTTCAGCAACTCAATCGGCTGTTCCACAATGGCCTTTGCAAATCCATGAATCGTTTCATGCAGCGCTGGAGTCAGCGGCTCCACCGAGAGATGCTCAAATGTCGCCACCAGTGCCGTCGCGAAGCTATTGATCCCATACCCCAGCTTCAATACGTTTTCGTGCTCCACCTCGTTCAACTTCAACCGCACCTGCTCCGGCGTAAAGTGGCTATGGTTCAGGAACGAAATGAAACTCGCAATCGCGCGCTCAAAGTAGATATTGTTTTCCCAAAGCGTGTCGTCCGCGTCGATCATCAACGTCTGGCGCTGCGTCTTCAGTGCATCTCTCATTGGCATACAAATCAAGTTTAGATGTGCCACCCTCCATCCCGCCACCCCGAACACGACTGCCGAACCCAGGTGGCCCATATATGCCTTCTTTTGGCATATATGGGGACCAGGCAACACTCCCCTCCGCCCGGTGCCCCACCTCTGCCCTCGTTTGGCAGAGGTGGGTGTTTTGCTCTTGTCCTTGCTCTTGCTTTTGAAGCCCCCTCATCGGCATACAATAATTTCAAAAGGAATCATTCTCACGATGCGATTCACTCTTCTCCTCCTCCTCGCTCTCGCCACCTCCGCCTCCGCCTCCGCCCAATCGCGCCGCATCGTTCCGCCCAAAAAGTTTCCCATCGGAGGCTCCGCCCCCAGCAGCGCCCAGCTCAAGATCCCTTCCGACCTCGCCGCCCGCATCGCCCAGTGGAAGCCCGTGGACATGCCTTTCTCTCGCTCCGTCCTCTCCGCCCGCGACCTCGAGATGATCGATAAACTGGTCGATGCCTCGCGCCACCTCGACTCCATCTACTGGCGGCAGAGCGATCCCTACGCGCTCACCCTCCAGGCGCAACTCAAAGGCGTACACACCGCCCGCGATCAGCAGATACTCCGCTATCTCTTCATCAATGGCGGCCAGTACGATCTGCTCGACAATAATCGCAGCTTCATCACCGCCGAGCCCGCCCCTCCCGGACGCGGCTTCTATCCCGTCGACGCCACCCGCGAGTCAGTCGAGAGCTACGCCTCTGCCCATCCCGAATCCCGCGCCGAACTCTACAGTCCCTACACTCTCGTCCGCGCCATGGGCTCCGATATCGTCGGCCTCCCCTACCGCTCCGCCTTCCGCGCACAGTTGATCGAGGCTGCAAAGGATCTTCGCGAAGCCGCCATCCTCAGCGACGACCCCGACTTCGCCGCCTACCTTCAAGCCACCGCCGAAGCCCTGCTCAACGACGACTACAGCAAGAGCGATCAGCTATGGCTCAGTCTCAAGTCGCCGAAGATCGACCTTATCTTCGCCCCATACCTCGTCTATCTCGATCAGCTTTTAGGAGTGAAGAACACCTACAGCGCCGCCATCCTCATCCGCGACGATGAAGAGAGCCGCAAACTCGACCTCTTCCGCCAGTCCATTCCCCAAATCCAGCAATCCCTTCCCCTCGACCCCGAAGACAAACCCGCCAAGGACGCCCAGACCTCACCCATGGAGGTCGTAGATTCACCCTTCCGCGCCGGCGATCTTCTGCACGGATACCAGGCCGTCGCCGCCAGTCTCCCGCCCGTCGGTCCGGTAAACGCCACCTCTGGAGTCTCCAACACCGGCACCAAGAAGATTTTCTTTAAGAATTTCATGGACGCTCGCGTCAATCACATCATCCTCCCGATTGCGCGCAAGCTAATGGACCCCTCGCAGTCCGCCGCTCCCACCGCCAACGGATATCTGACCGTCGTCATCCTCCATGAAATAAGCCACGACCTCGGCCCCACCTCCGCCCGTGTGCAAGGCCGCCGCGTCTCCATCCGCGAGGCCATCGGCCCCGCCTACTCCGCCCTCGAAGAAGCCAAAGCCGATGTGACCGGAATGTACGGCCTCCACTGGCTCATCGAACACAACGTTCTCCCCCGCGAGCGCGAGCCCGACTTCGACGCCTCCTATCTCGCCGGAATCCTTCGCTCCGTCCGCTTCGGCCCCGCCGAGGCCCACGCCCGCGCCCAACTCATGGAATTCAACTACCTGCTGGAGAAAGGTGCCATCACCCCCCACGCCGGAACCCTCAGCCGAGGCACCGCCCGCGTTGTCTTCGCCGTCGATTACGAGAAACTCCCCACAGCCATCGCATCGCTCAACAAAGAGCTTCTCGAAATCGAAGCCACCGGAGACCGCCCCCGCGCCGAGCAGTGGTTCGCCCGCTACTCCACCATGCCCCCATCGCTCAAAGCTTCACTCGAATCCACCAAGTCCATCCCCATCGACATCTTTCCTAAATTTTCCTGGGACATTCCCATCCGCTAGCCAACCAGTGCCCCACGTCCCGCCCGGAACCAGTGCCCCACGTCCCGCCCGGCTTCATCGGGCTGACGTGGGGTAGTTGCCCTTGTCGTTGCCGTTGTTCTTAAGCGGCCTTGCCCCTGCAATCCCCAGGTGGCCCATATTTGCCCCGCTCTTGGGCAAATGTGGGGAGCAGGCAACAGCTCACCCAACCATCATCATCGCGCAGCACATCACGACCGCCGCTAAACCGCCGGACCTTACCGGTTTTGCCTTTCGCTCAATAATCAACAGCACAGGTGGCCCATATTTGCCCCGCTCTTGGGCAAATGTGGGAATGTCAGCCAACTATCCCTACGCGATCTTCACGCCTGAAGTTTCACCGCTCGACCCCCATCTGTACGAATCTCGCGACATAGAATTACAGTAGACATCAGGTCCTAAACGATCATGCCTGAAACCAGCCATCGAACCAGCACCTTCGGCGAGTCGGTCATCCGCCGAATGACGCGCGTAGCCAACGAGTGCGGCGCCATCAATTTATCTCAGGGCTTTCCAGACTTCGATCCGCCCGAAGCGCTTCTGGCCGCAGCCGAGCGCACCGCGCGCCAAGGTCCGCATCAATACGCGGTCACCTGGGGAGCGCCCGATTTTCGCGCCGCTCTTGCCCGCAAGCAGTCGCGTTTCATGGGAATTCCGCTCGACCCCGACGAAAATTTCGTCGTCACCTGCGGCAGCACCGAAGCCATGATGGTGTCGATGATGACCGCCTGCAACCCGGGCGACAAAGTCATCGTCTTCTCGCCTTTTTACGAGAACTACGCTGCCGACGCCATCCTCTCCGGCGCGCAGCCCATCCACGTCACCCTTCACCCGCCTGACTTCTGTTTCGATCCCGCCGAGTTGCGGCGCGCCTTCGAGCAGCGTCCCAAAGCGTTGGTCCTGTGCAATCCCTCCAACCCTTCCGGACGCGTCTTCACCCGCGAAGAACTCCTCCACATCGCCGTTCTCGCCGAGGAGTTCGACTGCTTCGTCCTCACCGATGAGGTGTACGAGCACATCGTCTATGAACCCTATCGCCACACCTACTTCGCGACCCTGCCCGGAATGTTCGAACGCACCATCTCGTGCAGTTCGCTGTCCAAGACCTACTCCATCACCGGATGGCGTCTCGGTTACGTCATCTCCACACCGCGGGTAATTAACGAAGCCCGCAAGGTGCATGACTTTCTCACCGTTGGTGCCGCCGCTCCGTTGCAAGCCGCTGCCATCGCCGGACTCGAATTGCCCGACAGCTACTACCGCGATCTCCTCACCACCTACACCGAAAAACGCGATCTCTTCCTCGGCTGTCTCGACCGAGCAGGTCTCACCTACACCCGCCCCCAGGGCGCTTATTACGTAATGATCGACATCTCCGAATTCGGCTGGCCCGACGACACAGCCTTTTGCGAATGGATGGCCCGCGAGGTCGGCGTCGCCGCCGTCCCCGGCTCCAGCTTCTTCCACGATCCCATCCGCCACCTCATCCGCCTGCACTTTGCCAAGCGCTCCGAAACGCTCATCGACGCCGGAACCCGCCTCTCCACCCTCCACGAGAAAGCCTTCCACCATCGCTAAAGCGGTTCCATAGTAGATGTGTCTGCCATGTGCTGAGAGGGTCATCCTGAGCGCAAGCGAAGGACCCCAGTAAAACCCAAGTCTCCCGTGCGGCCTCAACCTTTTCAGCCCGCCACCGATTCTTCTTTTCCTCGCTCGCGGGGATAAACCTTCCTTGAAACCGATCCAGTCTTAACGACCTCAAATGCCAAAAATGAAGAGGCTCCGCGGATTTTCCACGGAGCCTCTTCGCACAAAAATAATTTCTAAGTTACGCCTTTGCTGGCACCGTCTCGCTCACCCACTCCAGCTTAACCGCCTGCGGGATGATGCCTTTTTCGTGACCCATATTCAGCAGCTTCGCCACGGCTTCGCGGCCATCGTCGCCATAGTCCAGCGTGCGCTCGTTCACATACATACCCACGAATTTGTCGGCGTCTCTCGTGTCCAGATCGCGTGCGAATTGCATGGCATACTGCAGCGCCTGTTCGCGATTATCCAGCGCGTGCTGAATGCTGTCGCGCAGCGCCTTGCAAACCTTGGCGATCAACTCCGGCCCCAGGTCCTTGCGAATTGCATTCGCGCCCAGAGGGAGCGGCAGTCCCGTCAATTCGCGCCACCACTTGCCCATGTCGAGAATGCGATGCAACCCGCTCTTGTCATAGGTAAGCTGACCTTCGTGAATGATCAGTCCCGCGTCGAACTTACCTTCCAGCACAGCCGGAATGATCTTGTCGAACGGCACGACCTCGGTCTCAACTTCTGGTGCGAAGATTCGAAGCGCCAGCACCGCGGTAGTCAGCGTGCCCGGAATCGCGATCTTCAGCTTCTTCACTTCGTCCAGCGTGTACGGCTTCGCTGCCACGATCATCGGACCGTAGCCATCGCCCACGCTGCCCCCGCTCGGCATCAGCGCATAGCGATCCTGTAGATACGGATACGCATGGAACGAGATCGCGGTCACGTCGTAGTATGCTTCCGCAATTGCCTTGTGATTCAGCGTCTCAATGTCACACAGTATGTGGGTGAATTTCAGGCCCGGCACTCGAACCTTGTTCGTTGCCAATCCATAAAACATGAATGCATCGTCCGAATCCGGACTATGCGCAATCTTGATCTCTGTCAATTCTGTACCAACGCTGCTCATAGAACCTTTTCCCGGAGGCCCAATCGGCCGCCCATAAAAGTACGAATTTCTTCAGCGCTGCTGCGTAGAGCTGCGCTCCTGCGTTACATCCGCGGACTTCCGAGTCTGTGCTCGCCGCGACTTCAAATGCCACCAAACGCGAACCGCCACGGCTATGGCCACTCCAATCAGAGCGGCCGCCGACAACATCAAGCTCGCAAAAAGAACTTTGATGATCACGAGCCTCTAGCATACCAGAGTAGAGCCCGCCCAGACCCCTTTTCGAGCCTTACTTCTGCATCGCCGCTTCCACTTCTTCCGCCGTATGAGGCAGCGCCGCCGTCAGATTCACCAGCTTACCCGCCTCGTCCAGCATCACGATATCTTCGATCCGCACGCCGATCTTTTCTTCAGGAATGTAGATCCCCGGCTCCACCGTGAACACGTCGCCCTTGTCCACCGGCCCCGTCCCCACATCATGCACTTCCAGTCCCACGCGATGCCCCAGCCCATGGATGAAGTACTTACCTAGCGGCTGCCCATGCACATCCTTCCCGTGCGTGTTGATGTAGTCGTAGGCGACCTGGTAAAGCGAGTTCGCATTCGCGTTCGCCTCGCCTTTATTCAATACACTCTTGCCCGCCACCACTGCCTGCATCACCGCCTGCTGCGCGCCCAGCACCACGTTGTAAATCTCGCGCTGCCGCGCCGTGAAGTGTCCATTTGCCGGAACCGTGCGCGTAATGTCGCTGGCATACATCCCGTACTCGCCCGCCACGTCCATCACCACTACGTCGCCGTCGTAAATTTCATGTGAATCTTCCGAATAGTGCAGCACCGTCGAATAAAATCCCGACCCCACAATCGGCGCATACGCTGGACGCTCGCACCCTCTGTCCTGAAACTTGTACTGCATCAGCGCCGCAATCTGGTACTCGAACAATCCCGGACGCATCGCCTTGAATGCCGCGCGATGTGCCGTCATCGACGCTTCCGTTGCATGCCGAATGCGCTCGATCTCCCCCGTGTCTTTATGCTTGCGCAATCCCGCAATCACGTCGTCGATCTGTTCGTAACGCACAAAGTTCGGAAGCGAATTCGTTCGCTTCAACCACTCCAGCGGAGTTGTCGAAGGCGTCGTCTCCGGAGCCTGCGCTATCGCCGTAAAGATCACCGCTCGCGGCTGCGGAATCGTCTGCGTCAGCACATCATGCATCTGGTCCAGGGTCGCCACCCGATCAAATCCCGTGACTTCACGTGCCTGCGAGTCTTCGGCGCTCAACTTCGGCCCTGTCCATTTTTCCTGCGTCAAATTGTGCGCCGGAAGAAACAAAACTTCCGCATAAGACCTTGCCGGAATGTCCCCCTTAGCTTCCATCGCCGGAGCAATCACCACCGCCGCTCCCGGCTCCGCCCACCCCGTCAAATAGAAAAAGTTGTTGTCCTGCCGAAACCCATACACCGCGTTCGGCCCTTCGGCTTCCGTAGCCGCAAACAACACCGCCACTCCGCCGTTCAGCTTTTGCGAAAGCGCCACGCGCCGCGCGCGATAATCCGCTCCCGCTTGCCTGTCCAGCGCAAACAGCGATGTGGTGATGAAGAAAACGCAGAAAAGTGAAATCCAGCAGAGTAGCCGTATCGACGGCAGCGTGCGAAGCTTCATGGAAGCTGAGTATAAACGAACTGCGCGGAAGCGACCGGGTGGCCCACATCTTCCGCGCTGCTTTTGCGCGGAAAATGTGGGCAGAGCGACGCCGACGGGACGGGTGGACGGACGGACGGGTGGCCCACTCAACGACGGGTGGCCCACTCAACGCTCTTTTCGTTGAGTGGGGTAGTTGATTTTGCCCTTGCTCTTGCTCTTGTTCTTGCTCTTGTTCTTGCTCTTCCTTCGCGTGCAGAAGCACTACACTCCCACCGGGAACGACGGGACGGGACGGGTGGCCCACTCAACGCTCTTTTCGTTGAGTGGGGTAGTTGCTTTTGCTTTTGCTCTTGTTTTTCCTTTGCGGTGCAAACGCCTAAACTCCCACCGGAAACGGCTTGATATGTTCTTCTTCATTCCCGCCCGCCTCCGCCGCACCTCGCCCAAACAACTCAAACCGTCCCTGCAGCAGAGACATCAACCCTGTGTACCAGTACCCATACACAAACAGAATCAGGAAGGGAACTGTCACGTAGTTCTCATTCGTGACCGCGTACCATACCATCCCCGCGAAGCATGTCCCAATCACCAGCTCGATCCACGGAATAATCCCCAGCCGCTTACGATATTTCTTAGCCGCCTGCACCGCGACATTCTTTTCACCCTTGGCCTTCACGCTGTACTTCGGAGTCCTTGCAAACGCCGACTGCTTCCCAAGCAGCGCCTCGATCACGCCCTTTGAGTTCGTAATCGTCAGCCCAATTCCCAGCGCCATCAGGAAAGGTAAATAAAAGAAGGTTCTCCACCAGCGCTTCGGAAACAGCTCTTTCTGCGACACCAGGTAAAAGCTCGAGATGGAAAACGTCGATGCCAGAAACAGCGGCACGTCGATGTACATCATCTGAAACCAGCCCTGATAGAAGCGAATCACCATTGCCGGCATCAGCAGCACCGACAGCACAATCATCA
Organism: Saccharimonadales bacterium (SeqCode); assembly: GCA_035539055.1. Taxonomy (GTDB): domain Bacteria; phylum Acidobacteriota; class Terriglobia; order Terriglobales; family Acidobacteriaceae; genus TOLSYN. The sequence goes on from DATLJC010000014.1 coordinate 7,722, forward strand.
GCGGATAGCTCAGGTTCGCCGTCAGGTGATACCACGCTTCAATCTTTTTCCTGCGGCTCACATTGGCCTTCATCACCTTCGGCAGATCCTTGATCGAGCACTGAATCAGCCCCTTCGCCCACCGCACCTGCTGCGTCTTGAAGGCCGTCATCTCAATCGGCAGCTCTGCCGGACACTCCACATCCTGCAAATACAGGAACCGCCATCCCTTCAACTGGCAGCGATAACTCAGATCCGTATCTTCTGTCAGCGTATCGTGTTGCCAACCGCCCGCCTCTTCAATCGCCCGAATCCGCCACATTCCCGCCGTGCCGTTGAAGTTGAAGAAAACTCCCGCGCGCGAGCGCCCGCCGTGCTCCAGCACAAAGTGCCCATCCAGCAGAATCGCCTCAACTTCCGTCAGGAACGAGTAGTGCCTGTTAATGTGGGTCCAGCGCGTCTGCACCATGCCGATGTTGGGCTCGGCAAAGTGGTGAATCACCTTCATAATCCAGTCGGCGGGCGGAGTGAAGTCCGCGTCGAAAATCGCCACGAACTCGCCCTTGGCCGTCTTCAATCCATGTTCCAGCGCCCCTGCCTTGAAGCCCGTGCGGTCCGTCCGATGGATGTGAACAATGTCGTGCCCCATCTCGCGGTAACGCGCCACCACGTCCGCCGCCACTCCTACCGTCTCGTCCGTCGAATCATCCAGTAACTGAATGTCCAGCAGGTCGCGCGGATATTCCAGTTTGCAAATCGACTCCACCAGCCGGTCCACCACAAATTGTTCGTTGAAAATAGGTAGCTGGATCGTCAGCCGGGGAAGCTGCTGGAAAGTCGATTTCGGAGTAGTCGTCTTATTCTTGCGATGCTTGTAGTACAACCAAACGAGCTGATAACGATGGAAGCCATACGAGGCCAGAATCACCAGAACGATGAAGTAGGGAATCAGCAACGCCAGGTCAAATCCGTTGGCGTGGTACAGTCCCTTGAAAGCAGGATTGGCCTGCTTCTGTAAAAATTGCACCACCGGGCTCGGGCGTGGTGCCAGCGCGAATAGAGCCAAAAACTGAGTGATCAAGGCGGATCCCGAAGAGCTGGATTAAGCCGGATGCAAACGATTCCCGGAAAACTCGATTGTACCCGAAGGGGCCTCCGTCTCTGCGCTGCCGCCGCACAGTTTTTCCTGATTGTAACCATTCTGTGCATCCTCAGCTCGACCACTCGTGCGCAATCTCCTGCTCCTCCGCCCACCGACCCGCCTGCGTATCCAGAGATCGCATGGCGCAGCCCAACCTCCTACTGCAATCCCTATTTCGGATTCCGCATCAAGCTTTCCTCCGAACTGAAATCCGATCCCATATATCTTCCCGTGCAGCCCAAAGCTGTCCAGCCTCCAGCCCTGCAGTCGAACGTCGTGCCATCCCCAGCCGTGCTGCCCCCCAACAGCCATATGCTCCTTGCCACCCGCGTTCGCCGCTTGGACCGTGATGCGCAGCTTTTCATCTCCGCCCTCGAGGATTCCGCCGAAGATTCCGCCCACCAAGCTGCCCGTGAGAGAGTTCACGTAGCACATGAACGCGGCCTTGTAACATCAGGTCCCCATACGGTTTCTGTCCATGGCCACAATCTCTTCCGCATCCGCATCGGTGGAGACGCCGAAGGTTCCGGCGACGAGAGCAGCTACTTCCTCGTTCTGCGCGGATACATCATCCACATCGCCATCTTCTCTAACGATCCCGATCTCGCCAGCTCCATCGACTCCGCCATAGAACACATGGAGTTCTTCGAGCCGCGCGCCTCCGCCTGCACCGAAGTCCCGCCCGATTCTCCCGCTGCCGCCTCGTCGAAACCATCCATCCCGCCCGCGCACCTCTACTACGGACCGGCCCTTCCCAACGAACTCGTCGAGTCCACCATCAAAGCCTCGCCCGGCTCCAAAATCCCAGATGGAAAGTTTGCCCGCGGAAACTTCTCCAGCCCCGAGCTCGGAGTTCGCGTCGCCCTCCCTCCCGGCTGGCAGCCTCTTCCCAACGACGACGCCTACCACGTCACCGAATTAATGCGCGATCCCACTTCTGACCCCGCGTCCACCGACCGCCGCCGCGCCCTCTTCCGCGCCTGTTCGCGCGTCATCTTCACCGCGCACGCGCCCAAGACCGAACTCGCCGAACTCGTCCATCCCATGCTCGCCATCGCCGCCATGCCCCAGGGATGCATCCCCGACCTCGCGATGCCCGACTCCACCGCCAGCCACGCCGAGCTCGAAGATTTCGCAACCGTCCTGGTCCGCTCCCTCGGTGTACTTCAACTCAAGCGCGGCACCATCCGCCGCACTCCGTCCGGACGCCTCATATTCAACCTCGACGGCGCGCTCCCCTACCAAGTCTCCGGAGAACTGCTCTCCCGCCGTCTAAGCCTCCGTGTCTCGGCCACCACCAGCGGCCCATGGTTCATCTTCATCTACTCCGTCACCGGCACTCCCTCTGCCCAGCGCGAACTCGAATCCCGCATCGCCATCGCGCCCATCGAATCAAGGTCGGCAAAGTGACCGCGCAAAAAAAGCGCCCTCCGAAGAAGGCAGGTGCCCCACGTCCCGCCCGGCTTTATCGGGCTGACGTGGGGTCGTTGACTCTTCCCTTGCCCTAAACCCACGGCTGCCCACTTAAGCCCTCTTTTGGCTTGAGTGGGGGACCAGCCAAGCCAGTCGTATAGGCTTTTGTCTCCGCTTTTGCTCTTAAAGCTTTCCCTTGCCCTAAACCCACAGGTGGCCCACTCAACGCTCTTTTCGTTGAGTGGGGTAGTGATTCGCAGCAATAGGAAGTCCACGCCTTTTGCGAGCAGAAAAGGCGCCCTCCTCTACAGCAGTTCTGAACGCTATTTCGCAGCTTCCTGACTTTCCTGCTTCTCCGCCACCCACGTATCGGACGTACCGCGGCGGGTGTCCTGGCTCACGATAGTCAGCGACTTGCTATCCGGCGCAATCGTAATCTCCGAAGTTCCAATCACCTCGCCCTTACGCTTATATGTCTCCTGGAACGTGTGGTCGTCAATTTTCTTCAGCACCACCGACGAAGTCCCCGGATCGCCGTTGAACGGATAATCCTTCCCATCGAACTTCGCATTGTAGGACTCACCGGTCTTCGCTTTGTAATTCACGCCGTCCCCGGTCATCGCATAGGTGAACGTCAATCCGTTGTCGGAAACCTGATCGAATTTCTCCGTCTTCCACGATCCGGAAACCACATTTGTCCCCGCCTCCGGCTCGCCAACGCGCGAGTAAGTTCCGGTTGCCGTGACCGGCTGATCGCTTCCCATCGGATGCCCTTCATACTTCTGGGTCATCATCTTGCCGTCCGGTGAAACCGTAAGCGTGTCTCGGAACGTTACCTTGCCGTCCTTCATCCCCACGCGTTCCACCGTCTTGTCGTTCACAATCGTGATCTTCTCGCTGTCCACGTAAGGCGAGCCCGTCACCTTCTGCGGTGTTCCGTCGGCCTTGATATTGACCTTCGGATCGCAGGTCGAGCAGTTATACATCCCATTCTTCAACTCATAAACCTGCGGTTTAGAGTCCATTTTTGTCTTGTTAAGGTCGATTCGCCAAGTGCCATCGATCCCGCTCTGGGCGACCGCAACCATCGGCAGCATCAGCAGCATGATCCCTAGAACTTTTCTCATATTGTCCTCTCAAACGTTCCACTGACTGTTGTGTGGGAGCAACGGGCAAGTTCTGCCCAGGCCACATGCGGACGAGGCGGCGCGACCTCTGCTTTCGTGGTTACAGATGCGGGGGCATCCCCGCGTGTTGCGTACTTTCAGAGCTGGTCAGAGTCAATTTTTTAGCCTCTCGCCCTGCCATGAAACATTCTCACCTCAGCTTGTGAGTTAAATCACAGCCTATTTCCCCTGGTAGGAGTGCAATGCACATGGGGATTAAACGCATAAAGCCAAACAACGCTTCCAGGGAGCGTGGTCTCGGGGTGCGTCTCCGCCTGTTATTCCATGGAGGGCCGATTTATGGATCGGATCAAAGTGACCGTAGATGGCAACGAAGCAGCCGCCTACGTCGCGCACAAGACAAACGAAGTTATCGCCATTTACCCCATTACTCCTTCCTCGCCAATGGGCGAATTCAGTGATCAATGGTCTTCGGACGGCAAGCCTAACATTTGGGGCTCGGTGCCTCATGTCATGGAAATGCAGAGCGAAGGCGGTGCCGTAGCAGCGCTTCACGGAGCGCTGCAGGGTGGAAGCCTGGCCACGACCTTCACCTCTTCCCAGGGCCTTCTGCTCATGATTCCCAACATGTATAAGATCGCCGGCGAACTCACGTCGTGCGTCATCCATGTTGCTGCCCGCTCCATCGCCGCTCAGGGCCTGTCCATCTTCGGCGATCATCAGGATGTAATGGCTGTGCGCCAGACCGGCTGGGCCTTACTGGCCTCCAACAACGTGCAGGAGGTAATGGATACCGCCCTCATCGCACAGGCTGCAACGCTTGCCTCGCGTATTCCCTTCGTTCACTTCTTTGACGGATTCCGTACTTCCCACGAAGTCTCCAAAATCGAGCAACTCACCCTTGACGACATGCGCGCCCTGCTGCCCGAAGAAGCCATCCACCAGCACCGTGCTCGCTCGCTCTCGCCTGACCGTCCCGTCCTCCGCGGCACCGCCCAGAATCCCGATGTGTATTTCCAGGCGCGCGAGACCGTGAATCCCTACTACGCCGCCGTCCCCGCCATCCTCCAGAAGGCGATGGACCGCTTCGCCGAAGTCGTAGGACGTCAGTACAAGCTGTTCGAATACGTCGGCGCACCGGATGCCGATCGCGTCATCATTCTGATGGGCTCCGGCTGCGACATCGCCGAAGAAGCCGTGAACAAGCTGCTCGCAGAGGGTCAGAAGGTCGGTGTCCTTAAAGTCCGCCTGTTCCGTCCTTTCTCCGCCGAACACTTCCTCGCCGTGCTTCCCGCCACCGCCCACACCGTTGCCGTCCTGGACCGCACCAAGGAGCCCGGCTCCTCCGGCGAACCGCTCTATCAGGAGATTCTGACCGCGCTGGCCGAAAGCTTCGCCGCCGGAAAAATTGCCTCCATGCCACGCATCGTCGGTGGCCGTTACGGACTTTCCTCCAAGGAATTCACTCCTGCGATGGTCAAAGCCGTTTTCGACAACATCGCCGAAGGCGTTCCTCTCAATCACTTCACCGTCGGCATCAACGACGACGTCAGCCACACTTCACTCGCCGTTGACCCCAGCTTCTCCACCGAAGATCCCCGCACCGTCCGTGCTCTCTTCTTCGGACTCGGTGCCGATGGCACCGTGGGCGCCAACAAGAACTCCATCAAGATCATCGGCGAAGACACCGAAAACTACGCGCAAGGCTACTTCGTTTACGACTCGAAGAAGTCCGGATCCATCACTACTTCGCACCTGCGTTTCGGTCCCAAGCCCATCCGTTCCAGCTATCTCATCTCCCGCGCGAACTTCATCGCCTGCCACCAGTTCAATTTCCTTGAGCGCATCAACGTGCTCAAAAACGCAGTCGAAGGCGCGGTCTTCCTCCTCAACAGCCAGTTCAGCAAGGACGAAGTTTGGGATCAGCTCCCCCGCCCCGTGCAGCAGCAGATCATCGCCAAGAAGTTGCAGTTCTACGTCATCGATGGATACAGCGTGGCCAAGGAAACCGGAATGGGCCAGCGCATCAACACCATCATGCAGACCTGCTTCTTCGCCATCAGCGGAGTGTTGGAACGCAACGAGGCCATCGACGCCATCAAGAAGGCGATCAAGAAGACCTACGGCAAGCGCGGCGAAGCCGTCGTAAAGAAGAACTTCGCTGCCGTCGATCAAACTCTTGAGAACCTCCATCGCGTCACCGTTCCCACCGCCACCACCAGTGCGGTTGAGCTTCGTCCGCCGGTGCCGAGACAGGCTCCGCAGTTCGTGCAGAACGTGCTTGCGTCCATGATCTTCGGCACCGGAGACGATCTTCCTGTCTCCGCCATGCCCGTCGACGGAACTTATCCCACCGGCACCGCGCAGTGGGAAAAGCGCAACATCGCCCTCGAAGTTCCAGCCTGGGACGAGTCGCTCTGCATCCAGTGCGGCAAGTGCGTCCTGGTCTGCCCGCACGCCGTCATTCGCGCCAAGGTTTACTCCAGCGATCTTCTGGCCTCGGCCCCGGAAACATTCAAGTCCGCCGAGCCAAAGTGGAAGAACTTCGCAACCTTCAAGTACACCTTGCAGATTGCTCCCGAAGACTGCACCGGCTGCGCCCTTTGCGTAGAGGCTTGCCCTGCGAAATCCAAGAGCGAAGCCAAGCGCAAGGCAATCAACATGGTGCCTCAGCCTGAGATTCGCGAACGCGAAGCCCGCAACTGGGAGTTCTTCCTCACCCTGCCGGAAGTGCCGCGCGAGCAGCTCTCCACCACGCAGGTCAAGGACGTCCAACTCCTCCAGCCGCTCTTTGAGTTCTCCGGCGCCTGCTCCGGATGCGGCGAAACCCCTTACATCAAGTTGCTCTCGCAGCTCTACGGCGACCGCACCGTTATAGCCAACGCCACCGGATGCTCGTCGATCTACGGCGGCAACCTGCCCACCACGCCCTACACCTTTAACAAGGATGGACGCGGCATCGCATGGTCCAACTCGCTCTTTGAAGACAATGCCGAATTCGGTCTTGGCATCCGTCTCTCGCTCGACAAAAATCGCGATTACGCTCGCGAGTTGCTGGTTCGCCTCGCCTCCAAGCTGCCTGAGGAACTGGTGAAAGCCATCCTTGGAGCCAATCAGCGTGGCGAAGCCGCCATCGCCGAGCAGCGTGTCCGCGTTGCCGAACTCAAGAAGGCGCTCGCCAATATCAATGCTCCCGAAGCCCTGCGGCTTCTCGACGTAGCCGACCTGCTGGTAGAGAAAGCAGTCTGGATCGTCGGTGGAGACGGTTGGGCCTATGACATCGGTTACGGCGGCCTCGACCACATCATGGCCTCCGGACGCAATGTCAACGTGCTCGTACTCGACACCGAGGTTTACTCCAACACCGGCGGCCAGATGTCGAAATCCACCCCTCGCGGAGCGGTAGCCAAGTTTGCCGCCGCCGGCAAGGGCCGTCCCAAGAAGGACCTTGCGCTCATCGCCATGAGCTATCCGGCCTACGTTGCGCGTGTCGCCATGGGCTCCAGTGACATGCAAACCCTCAAGGCATTCAATGAGGCCGAAGCCTTCGATGGCCCGTCCCTCATCCTCGCCTACAGCCATTGCATCGCGCACGGCTACGATCTCGTCCACGGACTCGATCAGCAGAAGGCTGCCGTGCAGAGTGGTCACTGGCCTCTCTTCCGCTACAATCCAACGGCTGCTTCCGGACAGGCGAATTTCGTCCTCGATAGCAAAGCCCCGAGCATTCCGCTCGAGCAGTACATTTACAACGAGACCCGCTACACCATGCTTCGGCAGAGCAATCCAGAAGCTGCAAAAGAGCTGCTGAAGCTCGGTCAGCAGGATGTGAATGATCGCTGGAAGCGCTACGAAGCGCTGGCGGAGAAGGCCACGTCAACCGCCGTCGCCGAGACTGCCGCTGCTGCCGCAAATTCCGCGAAGGGAGCACAGTAATGATCGACCTGACAACGCAGTATCTCGGACTCAACCTCCGCAATCCGCTCGTTGCCTCCGCGTCGCCACTCTGCAAGGAGATCGCGAACCTTCGTCAGATGGAAGATGCCGGAGCCTCCGCCGTCGTTCTGCACTCGCTCTTCGAGGAGCAGATCAACATCGAGTCCAATGAACTTGACCGCTTCCTTTGGGAAGGCAGTGAGGTCGGGGCCGAGAGCACTTCCATGTACCCCGATCTCCACAACTACAACCTTAGCCCCGACGGCTACCTCGAACACATCCGCCAAGCCAAGCAGAGCCTTTCCATTCCGGTCATCGCTTCGCTCAACGGTGTTTCACGCGGAGGCTGGGTCAGCTACGCTCGCGAAATGCAGCAAGCCGGTGCCGACGCCATCGAGCTGAACGTCTACTTCCTTCCCGCCGATCCCCTGTCGAGTTCCGGAGACATCGAAAAGCTCTACCTCGATCTGGTCACCCAGGTCCGCGACACCGTCACCATTCCGGTAGCCGTAAAGGTCGGCCCTTACTTCAGCTCCTTCGCCAACATGGCGCAGCGTCTGGAAGCAGCCGGAGCCAACGCGATTGTCATCTTCAATCGCTTCTACCAGCCCGACTTCGACCTCGATGAGCTTGAGGTCAAGCCTGCGCTCACCCTGTCCAACAGCAGCGAGTTATTGCTGCGCTTGCATTGGGCTGCCATGCTCTACGGCCGCATTCATTCAGACATTGCGATCACCGGTGGCGTCCACACCGCCGAGGACGTAGTGAAGTCGATGATGTCCGGAGCCCGGGTCACCATGCTTGCCTCCGCACTCCTGGAGAACGGAATCGGCTATCTCCGCCCCCTTCGCAATCAACTGGAAGCGTGGCTGGAAAAGCATGAGTACGAAAACATCCGCCAGATGCAAGGCAGCATGAGTCAGCAGAACGTCCCCAACCCCAAAGCTTTCCAGCGCGCCAACTACATGAAGGTGCTCTCCAGCTACGCCGGCAAGT
>DATLJC010000015.1:0-16227 GCA_035539055.1 Saccharimonadales bacterium (SeqCode)
GATCGGTGCGCTCAATTCTCTTGGCGAGGTGGAACACCGTCGCGAGGCGCTTTGGCAAGTGGAGTATGCAGGTCGCCCGGCAGGACCGTTGCTCAATCCGCTGGAGGAAGAAGACGCCGTCTCGCCCTTGCAGCAGATGAATCTCGAAGAGCGCCTCGTTGCCGACTTTGCCGGAACCGGAGTGACAGTCGGCAAACATCCCATGGCCTTTCAGCGTGAGAGGCTACGCAGCATGGGCATCCATTCGGCCGCCGATCTCGCGGTACTGCGCGACAAACAACCCGTGCGCATCGCAGGATGCGTCATCGCCCGCCAGCGCCCGGGCACGGCCAAGGGTTTCGTCTTTCTCAGTATCGAAGATGAAACAGGAATCGCCAACGCCATCATCACGCCCGCTGTTTATGAACAGTTTAAGCAGGTGGTGGTGTATGAGAAATTTCTTTTGATTGAAGGCGAACTACAAAATCAGGAGAACGTCATCTCCGTAAAGGCCGCAACGATTCGCCCGCTGGCAATCAGCAAGGCCGAGGTGCGCTCGCACGACTTTCATTGACCCTGCGGCACATCAATCTCCGCTCGCAGTTATATCGAACCGCGTTGTTTGCTCGCGGAAGAATCATCAAGCCCGGCACCGAACCGACATCATATATCCGCTCCCGCGAGGAGCGGGAGCGGAATTGCTCTGAAGTTACGGTTTGACCTGCAACTTGCCGGTGCTTATGTCTTTGATTGTTTTATCTCCGGCGGCCTTGGCGGCTACCGGAAGCTTGTACTGGGTGTTGTAGACGATCTTCAGTCCCCCATTGTTCAGCCGTGCAACGTAGCTCTGGCCCCCAAGCCTACCCGCTTTGCGGTTGTTAATGATCAGCTTGATAACACCCGTCCAGTCATACTGCTGAGAAGCGACGGTAATTTGCGGAGCCAAGGAGGCTTGGTTCTGCTGCGTGCCGAACCACAGCACCTTTCCATTTGCCTTAGCCACGCCAATCGAGCCGATAGCCGACTCTGACGTTCCGGTTAGCACGTCTGCGCCAGCGGCAACGTGGGTCTTGGCCGCCTGTGTCATCTGGCCTACATCAGAGAATGACCCGGTCCAAGTCTTCGCCACACGAATCTTCGGGTCTACCGAAGCTACGCCTTTGATGAAGCCAGCGACGTAAGTCTTGGCGTCTCCTACTTCCAGCGGACCGGTTACGCCGATAATCTTGGACTTTGTCAGCTTGGCGGCGATCACGCCGTTAACATAGCCGCCCTCCTCGGCTGCTGCCGTATAGGCATATACGTTGGGCAGACCAAACGTCTTGATATCGGTGCCCCATGCAAATGTGGTACGAGGAAATTCTCTGGCGACGTCCTCTACGGCGGACTCATATAGCGAGCTATGGGCGATGATGATGTCGTATCCCTGGCTGGCATAGTCGCGGATTGCGGCGGCAGCGTCGGCAGACCTGAACAAATTGTCCGAATGGGCGATCTTCACTGCCGATTCGCCTCCCATCTCTTTCTGGACTGACTTCAGAGCGTCAAACATGGACTGACTGAAGGCCATGTCGGTTGTGGAACTGGGCATGATAACTGCAATGCGCAGCGGTCCGGCCGCAAGAGCCGGGCTGGGGCACAGCAGAGCAACGGCCAAGGCAATAATCGCCAGAAACGATAGGTTGCGAATTTTCATTCTTTATATCCTCACTAGGTGTATTGGTGAACTTTCATCCGTCCATACCGTCTTCACGCGCGGTGTTCAGGGAGAAACGGAAGATACATCTTGAGTACTGATCGAGAATCGAAACTATAACGGAGCTGTTGGAATCGAAAATTGTGGAGTGATTTGACAATCATACAAGAATGTTCGTGAGTGTCCGCAAACTTCTCTGGGAAGTTGACGGGAAATAGCGTTACAGGTTACCGGACATCGCCCGATCCGGCAGTCATCAAAAGTTTTCGGTAAGGGATTTCTGCAGCGAGCAGTATCGACAATCCAGGTTGTATGCAGCGGCAACCATTCAGGGTTCTTGCAGCATCTATTCACCCAAGCGGAAAAGCCCGGGCGATTCTTCTTCCCCCGCAGTTGTTGTGGTCCCCCGCTTTGCTTCCTTTCTCAAGTTTCTCCCTGATCCTTCCAAAAACCTGACGCCCGGGCTGGTTTCTTCGCCCCCACAGGTTTCACGCAGACTGGCGGATTTCGCTGCTTGAATCGCGGGACCGTTCCAGCAGGGCGCGCACCTCTTCGTCCGTAGTTTGATTAAAGATGTGGTAAAAAGCTCCAACGGAGCCGAAAGGAGACGGAGTCGCTACGCATAGAACTTGATCCGCTTCTTGCCGAAGCTGCGCGCAGGTTTCCACCGGTCCAACTGGAACGGCCACGATAAGGCTTCTCGGACAATGAGTACGCATTGTCTGTGCTGCCGCTCGCATCGTCGATCCCGTCGCGAGGCCATCGTCCACAAGTATGAGGGTTCGATTGCGAACCTCAGCAATGGGACCGGCCCGGAATTGCTGTTCCTGGCGGGCAACTTGAATTCTCTCGCGTGCAATAACTTGCTGAATTGTTTCATCTGCAATACGCAGTTTGCGAATCACATCTCGATTCAGAACCAACACATTGCCGCTGGCGATGGCTCCCATTGCGAGTTCTTCCTGACCGGGCACGCCAAGCTTGCGGACGATAAGCAAATCCAGTGGAAGTCTCAGTTGTCGGGAGATCTCAAAGCCCACCGGAACTCCGCCCCTGGGCAGTGCAAGAACGATCGCGTCAGGATTTCCGAGAAAGCCGCTCAGTCGTGAAGCGAGAACGCGTCCCGCTTCGGCTCGATCGGCGTAAAGAAGATTGCCTGGGTAGGTCATTGATGGTCGCCTCAGTTCAGCGACACCGGGTATTCGGGGATCCGGGATGCTATCTTGCTTTTTCCTCCCGCGTTTTGCTGCGATCAATTCTGCGGCCAAACTCATTCATCACTTCAGCAATCAGAGCCAGCCCTCTGCGGCCGTCCCGACTTGTCATTCTCTGGAAAATGGTCCACCATCCTGGAGGCTCGGGTTGCTGCGCGATAGGCCCGATTGCGAGGAGCGTCTCGCCCTGATCGACGACGCCCTTCAGTGTTTCCGGATCGAACCACGACAGCAGTTTTATCAACTCGATGAGATTGCGCGAAGCCCGGATCGATTCCGGCTTGCTCAGGCCGCTGGCCACTCGACCAATGAGGTCGTCGCTCGCGCCCACCAGTCCGCGCAACAAGTCCAGCGTTCCGTGCTCGTGCGACACCTGCGCAAGTTCATATAAATCCAGCAATGCCGCTGCGTGTTCCACGGGCGCATCGCTCAGTTTAGCCTGCAGCTCTTCGCGCTCGTTTCTTACCTTCGGAAACATTGTTACAGGCTTCGCCATTATCTTCTCCGTGTGCCTCAAGCAACTCGCTGTTTTGGTTCTATTTGCTTGTCCTGCTTCACTTCGATCTGCACCAGTTTCTGTCCATTGCGCGAGCCCGGCAGGCGGTAATCTTCGCGATTCCACTTGCGCTCTACTTCCACACCGTTCTGCGGTGTGGGATGTCCGTATCGGTGGTTTGTGATTGGAAGCGGCGTTACGCCGTTTTCCGGCAGCACCTCAAGGTTGACGGAAACCTCTTTGTAAGCCGGAGTATGAGCATCTTTATCGGTCGCGCTGCTGGTCAGGCCGTTGATTCGTCGTGTAGCTGAGTTGATCGGCATGTATAGATCCCGGCCGCTCACGCGATCCGTCACCAACAGCTGCGTTCTAACTTGCCCATGTGGACTGCGAAGCCTGATCCATCGTCCGCTGTTGACTCCCAGCTCCCTCGCCAGCTCTGGAGACATTTCCACGAAGTGCGAAGGGATCTCTTCACGGATTCCACTCACTCGGTAAGTCATGTGTCCTTCATGGAAATGCTCAAGGAGACGACCATTGTTCAGGTGCAGATTGAATTCCTGGTCATGCTTCTCTTGTGTGCCTAGCCACTGAAGTAGATGGAACTTAGCTTTTCCATCATCGAAGGGGAAGCCTTTTGTGTAGAGCAGAGGCTGGCCCTGACCTTCCTGTGACACCGGCCATTGCAGCGAACTGTAACCTGCCAGACGGTCATAGGTGACTCCCGCGAACAGGGGAGTGCAACTCGCTATCTCTTCCATGATCTGTGACGGATGAGTGTAGGTCCAATTTGCGCCCAGGCGGTTCGCAATGTCGCGTATGATTTCCCAGTCGGGCCTGCTCTCAGCTAGCGGTTCGAAAACCTGATACAGCCGTTGTATACGACGCTCTGTGCTTACGACTGTTCCATCCTTTTCCAGCAAGGGGCTTGCCGGCAAAATAACGTCGGCAAACTGACAGGTCTGGCTGAAGAAGCAATCCTGCACAACGAGAAATGGAATTTGCGAGAAACTCTCGGCGTTGCGGTTTGAGTTTGAATCGGCAATCACCATGTCTTCGCCGATGATGTACAGCGACTTTAGATCCCCACTGATTGCCGATTCCACCATCTCGTGATTGTCGAGGCCCTTCTTTAAGGGAAGCTTTACTCCCCATGATTCTTCATAGCGCCTTCTGACATTTTCATCTTCGATCTTCTGGTATCCGGGATAGAAGTTAGGCATTGAGCCGAAATCGCTTGTGCCTTGCACGTTGTTATGACCGCGCAGGGGATAAGCGCCTGTTCCTGGACGCATGTAGTTTCCTGTGACCAGCAGAATATTCGAGCATGCGGTTGAGCAGTCCGAACCCTGCGAGTGCTGAGTGACTCCCATCGCCCACAGAATGCACACGCTCTCCTCTTTGGATATCAGCTCTGCAACCTGCTTCAGTGTTTCGGCGGGAATGCCGCTGACCTTTTCGGCAAATTCAATCGTGAATGGGGCGAGGCTCTCGCGATACTCGTCAAACTTATTTACCCATTGGTCGATAAAGGCCTGGTTCTGCCAACCGTTGTCGATAATGTATTTCGAGAGCGCAGAGAGCCATACCATGTCGGTGCCCGGATTTGGCTTCATAAAGATGTCAGCCCTGCGTGCCATCTCGTGTTTCCGCAGGTCGGCCACAATCAATTTCTGGCCGTGCAGTTTGTGCGCACGCTTCACGCGAGTCGCCAGCACAGGATGATTTTCCGCCGTATTCGATCCAACAATCAGAACCAGACTCGCCTTCGCAATGTCGGAGATGGATCCCGAGTCCCCGCCGTATCCCACCGTGCGGAACAGTCCCTGCGTCGCGGGGGACTGACAGTAGCGCGAGCAATTGTCCACGTTATGAGTCCCAATCACGGCTCGCGCGAGTTTCTGCATCAGGTAGCTCTCTTCGTTCGTACACTTCGATGAGCTTACAAATGCGAGTGCGTCCGGCCCGTACTTTCGCTTCGTCTCTGCAAAGCGGGTCGCGATTAACTCCAGCGCCTCGTACCAACTTGCTTCGCGGAAGCCTTCCCCGTCTCGAATCAAAGGTGTGCGCAAACGATCTTCGTGATTTGTGTAATCCCAGCCGAACTTGCCTTTAATGCAGGTTGAAATGCCATTGGCCGGTCCGGCAAATGGCTCCACTTTCAAGATCTCGCGGTCTTTCGTCCAAATGTCGAATGAGCATCCGACGCCACAATAGGTGCAGACAGTCTTTGTCTTGCGAATACGCTGTGCTCGCATCGCAGCTTCCACTTGGCTGACCTCAAGGATCGGCGAAAACCCCATAGACGGTTCGACGCCCTTCACGGCGTCAATCATGTGATTCAGCGTCGGTTTCGGAAGCGAAGTGAAGAAACCCGCATGGCCGATCATCGACTTTTCCATCAATGCATTGCAGGGGCATACTGAAACGCAATGTCCGCAAGAGACGCAACTCGATTCTCCAATTGCCTTGCCGCCGTCCCAAAGCACTCGGGGTTGTGCGTCCTCCCAACGAATTGAGAGCGTCTCGTTTACCTGTACGTTCTGGCAAGCTTCCACGCAACGCCCACATAGAATGCACTGATCTGGATCGTAGCGGTAGAAAGGATTAGATTCATCCACTGCATATCTCTTTGACTTGAATGGAGTCTTCTGGTGTTCAACGTTCAATAGGTGTGTCGTGTTGTGTACCGTGCAATTTCCGTTATTGTTGTCGCAAACGGTGCAGTACAAAAGGTGGTTGCCCAGGATTACGTCGAATGCCTCGCCCTGCGCCGTCTTTGCTGCCGGAGTTGCGGTCAGCACGCGCGCACCAGGTTCAGCTTTCGTGCCACAGGCACGCACCAATGTCCCGTTCAGCTCGACCATGCAAGTGTCGCAGGTCTGTATGGGGCCAAGCTGTGGGTGGTAACAGACCTGGGCCAGTTCGCGTCCCGCTCGATTGATTGCCTCAATCAGGAGTTCGCCTTCGTAGGCTTCGCAGTTCAATCCATCCACGGAAATCTCGAACGGTCGCGGCTTCTCGCCCTTCGGAGTGAACCCGCCCGCCTTATTCTTGTGTACGTCGTACCCAGGGAAGCTCTCTTGCGGTGCCATTATGTTCTGATGAGATGCGATGTACACCCAGGCGTGATGCCACTATTCACGCGTGAGACGTCCAGAGCTCATGGGCAAATCAACCGGGGAGCAACTCTCCGTGCAGGTGTATGCTCTGTTTAAGTCCGAATTCGGCATCGCCGAAAACGCAACAAGGGTGAACAAGGGGTGATTGTGATTCCGCGAATATTGTCAGTAACAGGCGTCGAAGAGTGGAGCGAGGGAGAACTGCGCCCGCTCAATGATTACGTGGTCGCCGAGGAGCCGCTCGAAATACGTGTGGGCGACGGAGCCATCAGTGTCACTATGCGCACCCCCGGTCACGATCTGGAACTAGCGACTGGATTTCTGTTCACCGAGGGGATCATCTCCGGACGCAACCAGATCGCCTCGGTTCAGAACGAACCTGACGCCCGGCAGAACGGAGCCAACCGAGTGCGCGTGAACCTCGCCCCCGGTGTTGAGCTCGATCCCGAAGCGACCCGGCGCAATTTCTACACAGCCTCCAGTTGCGGAGTCTGCGGTAAGGCGTCCATAGACTCCGTTCGTGTGCGGTGCATTCAAGCGCCCGCCCGGTCCTGCACAGTCGACCCTGAGGTACTTTGCCGCTTGCCGGATGAACTTCGTGCGGCTCAGCAACTGTTCGATCGAACCGGCGGATTGCATGCTGCCGGCCTGTTCAGCCTCAGCGGAGAGTTGCTGGTATTGCGCGAGGATGTGGGTAGGCACAACGCCGTGGACAAAGTCATTGGCTGGGCGCTGGCCAGCAACCGCGTGCCCCTGAATGATTCAGTGCTAATGGTGAGTGGACGCGGAGGATTCGAAATCATCCAAAAAGCTTTGGTGGCAGGCATTCCGGTGCTCGCCTCAGTGTCGGCCCCCTCGGATCTGGCGGTAAACTTGGCCCGCGAGTTTGGAATGACGCTGATCGGCTTCCTGCGCGGGCGTCGCTTCGTCATCTACTCAGGCGCAGGCCGACTCAAAGCTGTACACAAGGTTTTGGAGTAGGAGAAGCCCGCTATGTTCAGAAGACCATTTTTTCATCGCGCAGCGATCCTGCTTCTATGCACGTTCTATGTGATTGTCCCTTCTGTGGCTCAAACAGTTTCAGGCGAACGCACTCTGGCGCACAGGTCAGAAAGGATGTTCGCACCTTACGTCGACGTTGCCCTGCTTCCAAACAACCTTCCTCAGATTCGTGCGGATTCAGGGACTCGCCTCTTTACCTTGGCTTTTGTAAACGCAAATCAGGGTTGCTCTCCGTCCTGGCCCGGCGGGCAACTCGTCGCTGACGATGGTGCGATTTCCGGATATATAACTCAACTGCGCGCCTCGGGTGGTGACGTCATCATCGCCTTTGGAGGATACGACGGGAAGGAGTTGGCGCAAGCATGCATGAATGTTGCTTCTCTGCAGGCGGCCTATCAACAAGTCGTGGACAAGTACAAGGCAAAGATCCTCGACTTCGATGTAGAGCATCACGCGCTCGACGATCAGGATTCGATTGACCGTCGCAATTTGGCGATTGCCAATCTTACGAAAGCCAATCCCGGTTTGCAGATCGATTTTACGTTACCCGCTACGCCAAATGGCTTGACCGCACAAGGCGTGAGCGTGTTGAGATCTGCTGTGGCACAGGGCACACGCGTGCACATCGTAAATGTGATGACGATGAATTACGGACAGTCCGCAGCCTCGAAGAACATGGGGGCGAATGCGATCTCCGCGATCGATAGCGCACAAAGCCAGCTAAAAGATTTGGGATTGAACGCGAAGCTCGGAATCACTCCGATGATTGGCATGAACGACGCGACCGGAGAAACATTCGATGCCGCCGATGCTGCTGCTGTTCTCTCCTACGCCCAACGCAACCAAAACATCGCGTTGCTTGCATTCTGGTCTGTAGCTCGCGACAACGGTTCCTGTTCAGGAAGACTGGCGCCCACATGCAGCGGAATAAGCCAGAAGGCTTGGCAATTTTCGCACGCATTTGCTTCCTTCCACTGAGCGCGGCAGGGAACTGGTGGCGAACGATGACGAGGGCGAGTAGAGTTGCTGATCGCGCTACCCGTGTCGGGGCAGCGCGTCAGCGATTATAGCGATTGCTTCTCGTTTCGATATGACTCAGCAAGGACCGATATGTAATGCCTGATCTGCTGTCCTTTTCCAAAACGATTCACGTTGTCGGACAGTTGCATCATGCACGCTGGGCATCCGGTGGTAACGGTTGTTGCTCCCGTCCGTCTGGCGTCATCCACTTTCCTTTTTGCAACTGCGGTCGAGGTCTCAAAGTGCGTCAGAACGTAGGAGCCACCGCTTCCGCAACACGCATCCGGTTTTGACATTTCCTTAAAGGTCACTCCCGGAATGTGCTTCAGAATCTCACGCGGCTCACTTGAAACCTTCATTGTCTTTTTCAAATGGCAGGAGTCATGGTAAGTCACCACCGCGTCCACCTTGCCTAGCGGAGGACGATACTTGATCACATCGACAAGGAAAGTCGAAATGTCATAGGTTCGTTTGCTCCAGTATTCAGCCTTTGGGCCGTACACTGGATCGTCTTTGAATATTTCCTGGTACTCATGCTGCCACGCACCGCCGCACGATCCACAACTGGTGATCAGGTGATCTGCGCAGGTGCGGTCCATGGCATCCAGGTTCCTCTTGGCAAGCACTCGGATCGTCTCAACGTCGCCATGAACGAACACTGGAATTCCGCAGCATCCCTGATCTTTAGGGATTGAGACCTCAACATTGTTCTCCCGCAGCACGGAGATTAAGTCCATACCTGTATCGGGATAGAAATAGTTCATCGAGCATCCGGTGAAGAACGCCGCCTTGGTCTTCGGCTTTGAGTTGGAAACTACATCCGGAAGGCGATCTCGCAATGGCTCTTTGGCAAGAGCTGGAAGCAATCTGTTTTCGTCGAACCCCGCACGTTTTCCCATGATGGCGAATGGCGAGCGCGGAGCGATAGCCTGCTGCCCGGCATCGCGAAACGCCAATCCACTCAGGAGCGCGCCCGCCTTCATACCCCGGTCAAAGAGTGCAGGATGTTTCAGGGTGCTGAAGATTGCTTTTTTAAGCCATGGCAATCCATTCTTGCGAACGATTGCCGCGCGAAGCGACAGCATGATGCGATCGAAGTTCACCTTGGTAGGACAGTTTTGCATGCACGATTTGCAGACCAGGCAATTGAACAACATATCAATTACCTCCGGATCATCGAGCGCAAGCTTTCCTTCCATCACTGCTTCGGCCACGCCGACTTTGCCTCTTGCTACGCTGGCTTCTGTTTTCTCGGTGGCGTAAATAGGGCACACAGCCATGCAGAATCCGCAATGCATGCATTTGTCGAGTTCCTTCTGTATCGCCTTCAGTTCGTCGTAAATACCCTGGCCGGAGGCTGACTGCTCATCGGGTTGCATGTTCCACCTCTTCCGCCGGAGCGGGAATCAGCTTCCCAGGATTCAGCATGTGAGTAGGATCGAGGGCATTCTTCATCGTACGCATAAGGTTCAGGCCGGTATCGCCGATTTCGTTACCAAGATATTTCATCTTTGCCATTCCAATGCCGTGCTCGCCCGACAATGTGCCACCAAACTCCAGCGCGGTTGCAAAGATTTCGTCAACCGCTTTGTGAACACGGGACATTTCGTCTGCGTCATTCTTGTCAGCGAGAATCGTGGGATGAAGATTTCCATCCCCCGCGTGACCAAAGGTGCCCATAACGAGGTGATACTTGCGTCCAATCTCTGACAATGCAAGCAGCATGTTCGTGATGTGGCTGCGCGGCACGGTAGCATCTTCCAATACGACAGTGTTGTTCAGCGAAGCCAGTGCAGGCAGTGCAGCGCGCCGTGCGGCCCAGACCTTATCGCGTTCTTCGTCGGAATTCGCTACGCGCATCTCCCCATTGTTCTCTCCGACAACCTTCACGACGGCTTCGGCTTCACGGAGAACAACTTCTTCGGCCATCCCATCCACTTCGATCAGCAGTACTGCTTCGGCATCGGTTGGCAAACCAACATGAGCAAATTCTTCGACCGTCCGGATCGTCATGTTGTCCATGATTTCAAGAGTCGCCGGAATGACTTGCGCCTTGATGATGCCTGCGACAGTATTGCCCGCATCCTTCACTGTCTTGTAGGTCGCCAGCATCGCACGCCTGAATTTTGGAGAGGGAAGCAACTTGCAGGTGATTTCGACGATGATCCCAAGCGTTCCCTCCGAACCGACAAACAGGTTGGAAAAGTCGTACGCCGTAACGTTCTTCACTGTCTTGCCACCGAAGCGCACCCGGTCGCCATTGGCGAGCACGACTTCCATGCCCATCACGTAGTGTTTGGTCACGC
Source organism: Saccharimonadales bacterium (SeqCode) (assembly GCA_035539055.1). Taxonomy (GTDB): domain Bacteria; phylum Acidobacteriota; class Terriglobia; order Terriglobales; family Acidobacteriaceae; genus TOLSYN. Next base: position 10,836 of record DATLJC010000015.1, read on the forward strand.
CATATTTCAGGCCACGAAGACCGCCGGAGTTCTCTGCAACCGAACCTCCCATGGTCGCTGTTGTCACCGTGCCAGGATCGGGCGGATACATCAATCCATGGGGGGCGGCAGCGTTGTTCAAGTCCTGAATCACGACGCCCGGTTGAACTGTTGCTGTCAAGTTCTCCGCATCGACTTCCAGTATCTTGTCCATCTTTTGCAGTGACAATACGATCCCGCGTTCTACCGGAATAGTTCCACCGCTCAGGTTCGTCCCAGCTCCGCGCGGATAAATTGCGATTCCGTTTTTGCGGGCGAGGTTCACCACACTCTGAACCTGTTCTGTAGTGGTAGGCATTACGATTACATCAGGAGTTCCCCGGGGCACGTCTGCGGTGGCGTCATAGCTGTATGTCGCCAGATTGACCTTGCTGGTAAGTACGTTACCTTGCCCTAGAAGAGACCGAAATTGTTCGATGATTGCTTGATCCAACATAGGTTGTACCTTTCAATGTTGTCCAACTGATCTAGCTAACGTTCAATCGAGTATCCGAGCTATGAACCAAGGGGCTCCGATTTTCATCGCAACCCCGTTTAAGAATCGTTTATTCCAGGCTCTCCGCCAGGAGCTGGGCAGTGTGCAGTACTTTGGTATTTGCGCCGCGTTTGTCCAATCCGCCCCTTATCTGCATTACGCAGCCGGGACAATCAATCAGAACCAGCGGTGCACCTGTTTGCTGAATATTTTCCAGCTTGCGTTCCAGGATTGGCGCGGAAAGTTCCGGTAGCTTCAGGGTGTAGGAGCCGCCCATTCCGCAGCACATATCGCTCTCCTGCATCTCCACCAGTTCATTTCCGGCCTGCTGCATCAGCTTGCGTGGAGCCTGTTCGGCCCGTAATGTACGTTTCAAGTGGCAGGAGTCGTGATAGGTAAACTTCGTGCCGTCGATTCCCACCTTGAACTTCAGACGGCCTTGCTCCACAAGTTGGCTGGCGAGTGTCGAAAAGTCCATCGTCTTTTCCGCAAGCCTGCGCCCCGCTGCTAAATCTGCCGTGCGTCCCACAGCTTCCAGGTTCGCTATGAAGTCCTGCTTAAGCGCTACGGTGCACGTAGGACAGGCGGAAACAACGTATTCCACGTCATCGTCAAGCAGAGCGCGAATATTGTCGGCGGCATTCTGAGCCGCCACCTCATACGCGCCGCTGTATCGTGCGGGAGCGCCGCAGCAAGTCTGAGCTTCGGGAAAGACCACCTCGATGCCCGCCTTATTAAGGACTTTTACTACCGATTCCCCCATCTCCGGATACGCGAAGTCCACCAGGCACCCTCCGAAGAACGCAGCTTTCTCTGCGCACTTCGGCTGCTCGATTTTCTTGATGCGATCGCGAAATGGCTCATCTGCAATCGTGGGTAGCGACCGGAATTCAGTCATGTCGCTCAGGAACATTGGCAGGTGCCGTATGAAGCCTTCTTTGGCAAATGGTTTTTGCGCAATTGAAGCCGCACGCAACATGGTGTGGAACATCCGTCGGTTATTTACCACGGAGAAGATTGCTTTCTGCACCATGGGCTGGCCTTGCTCCAGAGCAAGGCGGCGACGCAACTCAAGTATCAGGTCAGGGATGTCGATTTTTCCGGGGCAAACGTCTTTACAATTGCCACACTGAATGCAGAGGCTTTGAATTTCATCAGACTCTTTCAGCGCGCCAAACCAAGCGGTGAGAATGGTTCCGATGCCGCCCGTATAGACCTTCCCGAAAACGTGTCCACCAACCAGGCGGAACACGGGGCAGACGTTTAGACATGAAGCGCATCGGATGCATTGCAGCGCCTGCTTGAAACGTGGGTCGGCTGACATCTCCGTACGCCGGTTGTCCATCAGGATGATGTGCAACTCTTTCGGCGAACCGTCCGTATTGGGCACTGGGCCGCTGATGATCGAGACGTAGCTGGTCAGCAATTGCGCCGTGGCACTCTTCGGCAGGGCAGTGAGAATCGGTGAGATATCGTCGAAGCGCTCAATCAGCTTTTCCAGTCCGACAACCGCAACATGAATCTTTGGCAGTGTGGTAGTTAGCCGTGCATTGCCTTCGTTGGTGACAATGACGATGCTGCCGGTCTCGGCGACAGCGATGTTAGCGCCGCTGATGCCCATATCGGCAGTCAAAAACTTTGAACGCAATTTCCCGCGCGCAAACTTTACCAGCTTCGGGATATCAGGCTTTTGTCCCTCTTCGACCTTGTCGCTAAATACATCGGCGACCTCCTCCTTAGTCATGTGGATAGCAGGCATGACCATGTGCGAGGGCGTCTGCCCAGCGAGTTGAATAATCCATTCGCCAAGATCGGTCTCCTGCACATCGATCCCGGCCTTTTCCAGATACTTATTGAGGTGAATTTCCTCCGTTGCCATGGACTTTGATTTAACAATGCTCTTAACGCCGCGCTCCTGCGCGAGGCGCAGGATGTAATCCTTCACGGCCTGAGGATCGTTGGTTCGGAAAACCTTGGTCCCGCGAGCTTCAGCGGCACGCGAAAACTGCTCGGCCAGTTGATCTAGGCGCGAAGCAGCGGAAGATTTCACGTCGGCGATCTGCGTGCGCAACCCTTCGAAGTCAATGCCTTCATACGCTTTCGCACGTCCGGCGCGATAAGCAACAGAGAAGTTTCCCAGTGCTCCGGTCAGGCTCGGATTAGCTAATGCATCGAGAATCGATTGTTTGAATTCCTGTTTCACGCCGCTACCTCCAGGTCGTCCACCATGACGATGATGAGCCGCTCGGGACCATGCACGCCGATGGTTAGCACGCGTTCAATGTCTGCCGTACGACTGGGGCCGGTTATGAACGACAGATACGACGACTTGCGCGGATCAATGTGTCTGAGGACTGCGGGAATATCAGGCAGCAACGACGCCGTAGGAATGATCGCAATATGTAACAGCGGTAGCGTGGACACCAATCGGGTGTCCACCGCGTCCGCGGTCTGTACAAGAGTGCCGGTGTTGGCCAGCGCCCATTCCAACTGACTGATACCAACCTTGGCGTCCGCTGCGAGTTCGCGGGTCACGGTGAACTTGAGTCCGGGGACGTCGCGCTCCATCTTTTCTTGCGCGGATCGGTTGAGCATGGGACCTGCGGCCCACACTGCATAGCAGTGAGGCTGATCGTCAACGCCTTCCTGGTGTAATAGGCGAACGATCAATTCCAGTGCGAGCTCTTTGGTAGCGACTCTTTGGACTTGCGCGCTGACGGCTTCAGCACGCAGTTTGAACAATTCGAATAATGCGGGAGACTCTGCAATCGTGCTCATGGAAACCTCGTATCGGCGGACAGCTTAGGGCGTCCACCGATTCACTTGCCCGTGCATCGCGATCTCCCCTGGAGGGGAGATCGCGACTCCTTGCTTAGTGCACGACCATCTGAGTAAACGGATACACGTAGGCCATCAGGAAAATGAGAACTCCCACCAATCCCGCCAGTGCCAGTGAGTGCAGGAACACGTAGCGCAGAATAGAGCCCTCGTGTCCATACCACTGCGTAGCTGTCGAGGCCACCACGATGCTCTGTGCGTCGATCATCTTGCCCATCACGCCGCCCGTCGTGTTTGCTGCTGCCATCAACACTGGAGAAACGCCGACCTGCTGAGCTGTGATCTTCTGCAAGCTGCCGAAGAGCACGTTGGACGAAGTATCTGAACCAGTGACTGCCACGCCCATCCAGCCCAGCAACGTGCCAAAGAATGGATAAAGATGCCCAGTGCGTGCAAAGGCCAGTCCCAACGTGGCGTCCAAACCTGAGTAGCGTGTGAGCATGCCAATACCCAGCATGGCCGCGATCGTCAGCAGTGAGAAGCGCACTTTCACCAGCGTATGCAAGAAGATGGAGAAGATTTTCCCCACACTCTGGCCCATAATTAGACCAGAGAGGATAGCGGCAAGCAGAATCCCCGTTCCAGTCGCGCTGACCCAGTTCAGGCCGAACACAGCGGCTTCCTTCGTGGGCTTTGCAACCACAGGTTGAACGCGCTCAACCATGTTATGCAGAACCGTCACTTTGAGTTGCGGATTGGTGATTTGACTAGGTTTGGTAGCCCAGCTTGCCGTTGAGGTGAATATCTTTTCCGGCGTGTTCATCCACATCTTGCCGGTCTGCGTACCCCAGACAAAGACGATTACGCTCAGGATAACCCAGGGAATCCAAGCCTGGGTGATTTCCTTGCGCGTGTAAGTCTGCTGGACATCGCCGCGAGCTATTCCTGCCTGTTCTTCTTCTTCTTGGCCTTCGAACTTCCAGATTTTCTTAGGATGCCAGACAAGCAGGAAGCCGGTCAGGCAGATCATGGAAACCACAGAGGCCGCGACGTTCACAACCCAGGGGCCGTGCAGATTCGAGATCAGGAGTTGCGGAATCGCGAAGGTCACACCGGCAACAAGAATCGCGGGCCAGACTTCGACCATGCCTTTGAAGCCAACAAACGCCCAGACGAGCCAGAAAGGAACCAGAATGCAGAACGGGGTCAGAATGCGACCCGCCATGGCGGAAAGAATAACCTCGCTGAAGCCAGTGACCTTCGCCAAAGCGATAATCGGTGTACCCAATGCGCCGAAGGCAACCGGGGCCGTGTTAGCGATCAGCGAGAGTCCTGAGGCCTGGAGCGGCTTGAAGCCAAGACCGATCAGCAACGCTGCGGTTACTGCCACCGGGGTTCCGAAGCCTGCTGCACCCTCAAAGAATGCGCCAAAGCAGAAGGCAATCAGCAACAACTGCAGGCGACGATCCTTGGTGATGCCCGTCAGGCTGTGCTGCAACACGGTGAAGCGGCCTGACTCGACCGTCAACTGATACATGAAAATGACATTGAGCACGATCCAGCCAATAGGGAACAGTCCGTAACCGGCGCCGTAAACGGCTGTCGCTCCCGCCAGACGCGCAGGCATGTGGAATCCGTAAATAGCCACTAGCAAAGCCGATGCTAGTCCAGCCAGGGCAGCATAATGCGCCTTGATGTGGCCGAGAGCCAAAGTTCCCAACAGTACGACGATTGGAATTGCAGCGACGAGCGTTGACAGCGCCCAATGACCTAGCGGGTTGTAATTCTGCTGCCATGCCGAGGAAAGAACCGGCAGCTTCAGAATCATGATTGAAGCAATAGCACAGAGAACAACGACTAAACCAGCGGCAAGATAATTGGGTTTAGGTTGAGCTGGCGGGGATTTTCGAGCAGAAGTCGGGGGTAGAGTCGTGGAGCTCAAGTAGAACCTCCGTTGCAGGCCTGTGGGATCGGGTTTGTCCAGCTACACCCGTTTCCCCGTCACTCAGTGGCCTCACAATTGCGGAGACATTACTACAGGTCAGCTTGTCAGACAAGATGAAAATATAATTGACCGCCGTATTTTTTATACCTATCCTG
>DATLJC010000016.1:0-28165 GCA_035539055.1 Saccharimonadales bacterium (SeqCode)
TTGGGGATCTCGATGGCGTTACGTATCTCGCCGAGTGCCGCTGTGTCTGGCTTTTCGGGAAGGAAAACGGCGCCGAAGTAGGCGTCCGAGGCACCGGCCCACTGGTAGTTGCCGGTCTGCACACGTCCGCCGCTGATGTCCTTGCCCTTCTTATCCAGCTTCAAGCGCTTGACGCTCTCGCCGGTGGCAATGTAGTCGATGCGCTGCTCGGCATAGCCGGGCAGTCCGTTAGCATCGCCAAATCCAGCGGGCCATGCCGGAAGCGCGGTCAAATAGGTTGCGCCCCGGCGCACGCTGGTCTTGATTCCAACGACATAGGTGTTGTCGAAGTGGAACTCCTTCTTCACAACAATGTCGCCGTCGGCGTATTCGAAGGAGAGATCCTTGGGAGAGCCGCTGCTCGAATCACTGGCAACATACAGCGCGGAGTTCAGCTTCTGCCGGAGCGCTTCGTCGGAAGTCCACAGCTCCATCGGAAAGCCATAGAGCGCAGCGGCCTGCTCATGCACCAACTCGAGTTCGTGGCCGCTGTCATCCTTGTACTTTTTGAGAATCCAGCTCTTGACCAGTCCGCCGCGATTGGTGAAAGTGATGCGATAGAGATCGTTCTCAACAACGGTTGTGGTTTCGCTCGTGGCCGCGCGCGCTGCAACCGGCTGGGATGAGGCTTCGATTACCGGCGGCGTCGCGCCTTGACCGGGGGTGCCCGTGGTGGGAGCCGGGGAAAGCTTGGCCGCCTGCTGCTGTTGTTTTGGATTAGCCTGCTGCTGCGGCTTGACCAGGAACTGCTGGGCCAACACTAACAGCATCATCGTGACGGCAAAAATCAACATCACGCGCTTGTCTATGCCGGGCTGGTTCTGCGGATTCTGGAACTCGCTCAAGGTAGTATGCCGATCTGCGCGGCCGCGGCCGCCAGTTGAAATTTCAAAGTCGTGTACATACGCGTCCGGCTTGCGCCAGCACGCGCGCTTTCCATCTAATGCAGGCGTGCGGCCGGAGCGCCGTCAGCGCAGCGGCATCCGAAATGTTCTGGAACCGGGTCAAGCCCGCGTCCGCCCAGGGGATTACAACGCAACAAGCGCCACAGAGCCAACAGAGTTCCGCCGATTACTCCGTGTCGCACGACGGCTTCAGCCGCGTAGTCGGAGCATGTTGGGGTAAATCGGCAGGCGACCGGCAACTGGGGCGAGACGTAGCTCTTATATCCAGCAAGCATCATCAGCAGGAGTTTCTTCATTTGGCCTCCGGCAGTTTGATCTTTTGTCCCACGGCTTCGCAGTTTTGCCGGATCACGCGAAATGCCCGCTCGATCTCCTGCGAGATCCGCGGGAACTCTGCGACCATCAAGGTCTTCTTCGGATTGATCACCACATCCACGGCGTCGCTCATGCCTTCGAGCATCTGCAAATGGTGCCTGACCGCTTCCCGAGTGCGTCTCCGCATACGGTTGCGCTGAACCGATCCGCCCATGGCCTTGGAGACGGTGAATCCGATACGAACGCGACCGGCTGCCGACGCACACAACTCCTCGGCTGTCCCGGCCTTGATGGGCGCGGGAGCAGCTTCGGCTTGAGTTCGCAGATAGAAGACGGTCATGTTTCCCGAAAAGTGTCGCCGCCCCTGCTGATACACCCGTTGAAAGTCGGAGTGCTTCAGCAAATGCGCGGTCTTCGGGAAACTGCCTTTCGGTGTGTCGCTCACGCTATCATCCACGGCGTTCGCGTTCCTGCTTCTTTCGCGTTCTGCCCGTTCGGCTTTCAGGATGGCCATAGTTCAGCTTGCCTGCGCGCCGAAAACGGCTGAATCAGCGTCTGTGAGTGGGCCAGGAACGGGCGTGGTCCTGCGTTGGTTAATACGCTTTGGTTAATCGCGGTAGCCGGGGCTTACCGAGACGCGCTTGCGTCCCTTCGCGCGGCGGCGTGACAACACGGCCTGGCCGCTCTTGGTCTTCATGCGCTGCCGGAATCCGTGCGTTTTGGCACGGTGGCGGCGGTTTGGTTGGAATGTCCGTTTAGGCATTTGACTCCACTGCTCCTGCTTCAAGAAATGTCGGTGAGCAAAGGGCAAGTATAAATGAAGGAAGCCCCTTCGGCCAAACTGGCCGTAGATGTCCTGCTTTCCCGCTCTATCGCATCGTACATTTTCTTGCCTTTCTCTGCACCTACTTCGCTGCAATGACAAATTTATCCCTTGACGAAGTGCCACAAAAGGCCAAAAGTGAGTACTACTCCGTCGCGAGAAATGTTCGGAGCAGCTTTCTTTCAAGCCTTGCATTCGTGCTAGTATCCGTCTTGCGGTGCATTTTTCGGGGCCCTGCCCAAGCCGCGAGTGCAGGTGGCGATTCACGCTCCGCGCCCCCCAGCTTCACAGGTCTAAATCGTTGTGCCTGTGGGGTTGAGTCTATTCAGCGACGACATTTTGAAATTTCGTCCAGCCAAGCCCCAGCAGGGCAATCTCCTTATGCACATGCATGAGGCAGGGAGACTCGCGGGCTTGATTGGGACAATGGTCGGTACATGTCAGCATTCGTAACATCAACGGCAAGCCCGAATCCATGGATGCAGATCCTGGATGCGCTGGAAAAGAAGGTAAACCGCCACTCCTATGACACGTGGTTCAAGCCCACACGCTTCAGCCACGACGCGGATGGCAAGCTCTTCGTCGCCGTTCCCTCTCAAGAGTTCTGTACGATCGGGGAGCGTTACAACGACCTGATCCTGGAAGCAATCGAAAATCTTGGACTTGCCTACGAGGACGTCGAGTTTGTGACGGCACCTCCGGAGCCCGAACCGGCTCCCGCTCCGGTCGTTCGCCATAACGGCGGACTGAACGGGGCTGCGCCGCGTCCGTTGGCACAGGCGCGCTTTGATTTCGACGGAGCGGCGCAATTGAATCCGCGGTACACGTTCAACGGATTCGTGATTGGCAGCGGGAACCAGTTTGCCCATGCCGCCGCGCTGGCGGTGGCTACGGCACCAGGCAAGGCTTACAATCCGCTGTTTCTCTACGGCGGCGTTGGTATGGGAAAAACCCACTTGATGCAGGCGATTGGCCATGAGGTCAAACTGCGTCAGCCCGACAGCTCGATCGTTTACCTCTCCACCGAGAAGTTCACCAACGAGATGATCAACTCCATCAAGCATGACAAGATGGTGAGTTTCCGCGATCGTTTCCGAGGTGTCGATGTGCTGTTGATCGACGATATCCAGTTCCTGGCCGGCAAAGAGCGTACGCAGGAGGAGTTCTTTCACACCTTCAACGCGCTGCATGACACGAATCGCCAGATCGTCATCGCCAGCGACCGTCCGCCGAAGGAGCTGGCCGACATCGAAGATCGTCTGCGCTCGCGTTTTGAGTGGGGTTTGATTGCCGACATTCAGCCGCCGGATCTAGAGACGAAGATCGCCATTCTGCAGAAGAAGGCCGAGAGCGACCACATCATCCTGCCCGACGATGTGTCCCAGTTTATCGCCAGCAATATTCGCAGCAACGTTCGTGAACTGGAGGGCGCGCTGATTCGCCTGGTGGCCTACGGTTCGCTGACCGGTGCCGAGATCAATCTGTCAACGGCGCAGCAGGTTTTGAAAAACATCATCGACCAGCAGAGCCGCAAGGTGACGATTGAGTCGATCCAGAAGGCGGTAAGCGAGCAGTTCGGCTTGCGGCTTCCGGAGATCAAGGCGAAGAACAACTCGCGCCAGATCGTGTTTCCGCGCCAGATTGCCATGTATCTCTGCAAGCACCTGACCGAGGCCTCGCTGCCCGAAATTGGACGGCAGTTTGGCGGAAAGCACCACACCACGGTCCTGCACTCGATTGAGAAGATCAACATTCAGCGCAAAGACGACAAGGATTTGAACAGGATGCTCAACAAACTCACAGAGCAGTTGAGCAACTAACTTCAAGCCCGGGCTGCACTTCCAGTGGCCCGGGCATTTTTTTGCCTATTTTCTGCCTGTGGAACTCCTGTGCAGCGTGTGATGAATCGGTTTCGAATTCCCTTCGACTTCCGTTTTGTCCTCCGCCCGCTCGTTCGCCGGCTCGTGTTTTCCAAGCGACTTGCCGACTCAATTCGTTAGAAACACTACTCTTGCCAGGTTTTCCACTTTTCCGAAGCGCTTACTATTACTGCTAGTAGTTGTTTGTCTTTGATTCTGTTTAAAAGCAGTAGCAAACCCGGTAGCAAAACTTTCCCGCTACCGGACGAAACGGGCTGTTGGCCAGCCGCACGGAATTTACCCATCCGTCCGAGTCAGTTCTTCAGGGTTTTCTTTAGGACAACCGCCGATGAGCACCTCGGCAAATTCCACTCGGATGAGGCCGAGAGCCGGCTCTCGAAGTCTTCTCGTACCGCCACCTCAAAACCGTGTCGCCGGATAAAGAAGTTCTTCGCCGTCGTTGTGAGCAGGACGAGCTCCTTCACACCGCGTGCCGCCGCGGATTTGAGTACATTCGTTACAAGTGCGGAGCCAAGCTCCGAATTCTGCGATTGGGGACGCACTGCGACTGAGCGGAGAAGAGCGAGGTCGCCGTAGGGTTCGTATCCGGCACAGCCGATGATCAAGCCATCTTGCTCGACAACTACAAACGTATTCAGATGTTCGCGCACTCCCTCAGAGGGAAGGCTGACTGACTGTAGCAGTGCCAGAACGCTTTCGAGGTCTCCGGTTGCCGCCTTGCGAAATAATCTTCCCACTCCGGACTCCTTTTTGAAGACAAAGTGTTTTCCGGATGGCAGTGTACGACGATGTTGGACATGGTTTGCGTCCAAATGTTTCAGCCTGTGGAATCCTTGTGCAATCTATGCGCTTGCGCTCAGGGAGGTACTGCGCGAGGAAATTATCACCATGCTGTTTCCTGAAAACGCACTTTTTCCAAGCTGGTTCTCGCTCTAACTGCCGAACAGTGATAGATTTTCCTATGTTTTGCACATTTTCGAAGAGACTATTATTACTGCTGGAATCTGTTAGGTTTAGTTTGATATAAGAGCAAGTCATAGACAGCGAAAGGTTTTGGGGACCCATATGCCAGAGACAGCGATCGCTCAAGGAACCGCTATGGAGATCACGGTCAGCAAATTTGACCTGTTAAAGGAACTCACCGCGACCCAGGGCGTGGTCGAACGCAAGACGACCATCCCCATCCTGTCGAATTTTCTTTTTGAAGCCGCCGACGGCGAGCTGACCATCACGGCCACCGATCTGGACCTGAGCCTGCGCACCAGTTGCGCGGCCACCGTGAAAAAAGAAGGGGCCTGCACCATTCCTGCCCGCAAGCTCTATGACTATGTAAAGCTGTTGGGCGATGGCGACGTCAGCATCAAGCTGCTGGAGAATCACTGGGTCAACATCCGCGCCGGACGCTCGATTACGAAGATGGTCGGCATGGCGCGCTCGAATTTCCCCAGCGTGCCGGTGTTCCCGATCAATAGCGTGGTGAAGATTCCCGCGCAGGCGTTTCGTACGTTGATTGCGAAGACCGTGTTTGCCATCTCCAACGAAGAATCGCGCTACACGCTGAATGGCGCGCTGATGGTGTTGAAGCCGGAATCGATCACCATGGTCGCCACCGACGGACATCGCCTGGCGCACATTGTGAAGGACGGCCTCTCCTTCGACATTACGGGCGAGCTGAAGACACTCGTTCCACGCAAGGCGATGCTGGAGCTGTTCTCGTTGCTGAACGCGCCGGATATCGAGTTTGTGGAGTTTGCGAAAGATGAGTCCACGCTGTTCTTCCGGCTTGGCTCGCGGTTGCTGACCTCGCGGCAGTTGACCGGGCAATTCCCCAACTACGAAGCCGTGCTTCCCAAAGAACACAACAAGAGCGTCAGCGTGCGCACGTCAGACCTGCAGTCAGCGATTCAACGCGTCGCGCAATTTGCCGACGAGCGTTCGGGCGCGATCAAGATGCGCTTTGAGAAAAACGAACTAAGGGTCTCTTCGTCATCGACGGAGACCGGTGAATCCGAGGACTCGATTGAAACGGATTACAGCGGCGAACCACTGGCCATCGGGTTCAACTCGCAGTACCTCGTTGAATTCCTGAAGGCCACTGACACCGACAGCGTTCGCATTGAGTTCAAAGATTCTCAGTCGGCGGGGCAGCTTCGCCCCGAGGGCGTGGAGGATTACAAGTACCGCTACGTCGTAATGCCAATGAGGATCTGAGTTAGAAACCTCCCAGAGAGTGTTTGAATCTCGAAATCCCTGTGGGCCAAGGAGCTACAATCCCCGCTCTGGCCCATATTTGCGAGTTGGCTCCCTCTCTTAATTTTTTTGTTTACATGAGTTCACTTATAGCTTAACTTAAGGTTCATGTATGGCGCTCCTGGAATTCTGTCGCGGTCGTTGGGGAAAGGTGGTGTATGCCACTCAAGAGAATGGTGTCCACCTTGCGGCAGAATTCTTCGATGACCTAAGCGTATCCGACCAAGCGAAACTGGCCGCCCTCTTCAAGCGATTCGCTGATTGCGGAGAGATAAAAAATCGTGAGAAATTCAAAAAAATTGCCGATAATCTCTTTGAGTTTAAAAGCGGGCAGATTCGGATGTTCTGTTTTCTGGAACGCGGAATGGTCGTGGTCACTCATGGTTGCATCAAGAAGAAAGATGCTCTAAACAAGACAGAGATCAAGCGGGCCGAGCGCATTAGGTTTGAGCACAAGAAAATTTATGACAACTCAACGTCTGGAACCTCCGGCGTTCAGAGATCAGACAAAAAATGAAGACTCTCAGTAATGTCCTTTCAGAAAATGAAGCGCTCTTTCAGCAAGAAGCGCTGATTGTCGAAGTAACCGAACTCATTTCTTCTATCATGGAAGAAAATGACATCACCAAGGCACAGCTTGCTCGCAAGTTGAAGAAGAGCAAAGCATTCGTAACGCAATGTTTGAGTGGTGAACAGAATCTAACTTTGAGGACGGTTGCCGATTTTTTTACGGCTCTGCAGTATCAGGCTCAGTTTGGCGCAGTGCCGTCCTCGTCCAATCAGACGGCAAAAGTGGTCCACCGCCTATATTCTGTCGGCGGCTGGGCGTATGAGAAGATGAATTTGAACCAGCCTACCGTCTCTTGCGGAACTGCTGCAGATGGTGGGATGGAGAGCGAACTGTGCGACGTGGCGTAACGCACTTTGTAGCACTAGGCCGGGAAGAGTTTGATAGTGCGAAGGCGCTGATCACCTGCGTTGAACTGCTGCACGTAACGTTTTCTCGATTCAAGTTCACCTCTCATTTGGAGGCGCGCACAGAACCTGAGGGGCAAATCGAGCTGGCATCGTCGAGCAGGTTGTCTCCGTCCATCAAGGAAGGCCTTTTTACAATCACTTACGACCTTGGGGTGCAAGGATTTCAGGGAGACATTCTGATTATCGATGTCGGCGCGCGCATCGAGGCGCTGTACTCAGTTCCCAAAGACAAGTCTTTCGGGGATGCGCAAATGAAAGCGTTTGCCCGCTCCAATGGAATGCTGAATGTTTGGCCGTATTGGCGAGAATACGTTCAAACTGCTACACAGAGAGCTGGTTTAGCGCCGCTTACCCTTCCGCTATTCAGGGTTTTACAGAAACAGAAAAAAGCGAAATAACTCTGATTCTAGGCACCGCGAGCGGGGTATGCGCGGGGTATAGGCTTCGCTACTTAGAATTGCCGAGATCCCTAAAAACTGCCATCGCCGCATTGCGTCCGTTGATACCGATGACGGAGCCGCCGGGATGGGTGCAGGCTCCGCAGAGATAGACGCCGGGCATGGGAGTTCGAGAGGCGAGACGCTTGGACCACATGTAGGGCGGGAGGCACTCTCCCTGGAAGATGTGGCCGCCCGTCAGCCCCACTTTCTGCTCAATGTCAGGCGGGCCGAGCACCTGGACGTCGATTACAGCCGCGTCGATGTTGGAGCAGAAGCGGGCGAGTGAATTGAGGACTAAGCGCCGCACTTCGGTGCGCCTCTCATCCCAACTACCTTGGGCGAAGCAATATGGAACACATTGGGCGAAGACGGACATCGTGTGCTGTCCGGCGGGAGCAACGGTTGAGTCGTGTGCGCTCTGGAAGTAGAGTTCGCACCAGAGATGCTCGGGTAGCTCGCCTTTCTTCGCGTGGGCAAAGCCAGCTTTCCACTCCTGCTTCGTAAGAGGAGCGTTGATCTGGCCGAAGTGGTGAGGCTCGCTCAGGCCGGGGCGCGAGGTGAAGTTAGGCAGCTCACGCAGAAGCACGTTGAGCTTCACCGTGCAGCCCTCGATGGGAACCTGCTCGACGCGCTCTCGCCACGCGGGGTCGGCGTTGGGGCCGAGCATGGCGAGCGTGCGCCGGGGGTCGGCGTTTGAGACTACGATGGGAGCAGAGATGCGCTCTCCGCTTTCGAGCACAACGCCTTCTCCGGGAACGATCTGCGCGACAGGAACCCCCGAAGCAACGACCGCTCCGGCTTCGCGCGCCGCGTCGCAGAAGTAGAACGAGACCATGCCCATGCCGCCGCGAATATAGCCCCACATGCCGGGCATTCCGCCGAGGCGTCCAGAGGCGTGGTGAAAGCGAATGGAGGCCGTGCCGGGATCGAAAGGACTGGCGTTGGTTCCGATGACGCCTTGTCCAAGGTAGGCCGTCTGCAGGTGTTCGTTCTGCAGATAGTGCTCGACGAACTGGGCCATCGACCAGTCGAAGAGCAGATGCCTTGCCGCTGCTTTGGAAGCGGAGTTGGAGCCGAAGTGGCGGTCGAGGCGCTCGTCGATCTGCTCTTCGGTGGGAGGCTCGCCAATCCAGCTATCGTGTTCGCCTGCCGGACGTAGAGCGTCGCGCAATCCGGCGAGAAGAGCGTTCATGGCCTGCCAGCCACGGACGTCACCGGGAGCAAACCTGCGAATCTCGGCTTCGCAAAGCATGTCGTCATCCCAGAGCTGAACGCTGGAGCCATCGAGGAATGGCACGAAGAGCCCGTTCACAGCTGGAGTCCAGTGGAAGCCTCGCTCGGGCAGCTTCAACTCGGAAATCACTTTAGGGTGGAGCAGTCCGGCCAGATAGGCGCAGGGCGACATGCGCACGCCGGGGAAAGGCTCCTCGATGGTGCAGGCTCCGCCTACACGCAGGCGGCTCTCAAGCACCAGCACGCGAAGGCCGCTCTGCGCGAGGTAGGCGGCACAGGCGAGGCCGTTGTGTCCGGCGCCGACCACGATGGTGTCCCAGTGCTGGGATTGAAGCTCGCGAATCGGTGCTGGTAGTCCGATTTCACCGAGAACGGCGGCAGTAGGTGAGGTCAATGGAGCTCCTCGGGTGCTCGCCAGGGATCGTGGCAAGCAAGGCTAGCGGAATAGATGCGGAAAACCGTGAATGGAACTTGAGTTTGCCCTGCAAAAGCTCTCATTCATAGCCCATTTCAGCGACTCGTCCGGGGTTGCCAAGAAACCCCGGTAAATCTATCTGCATCAGTAATTTAGAAGTCTTCAAGAATACCCGCTTTGTGCTAAAATGAATACAGGTTGCAATGCCTCTAGGTGACGACGATTCAAATCGAAGTTCCATCGAAGCTGAAGTCGCTGAACACTGTAAACCGAATCGATAGGAATTTGTGTTCCAGCACCCTGTATTCGTCGTCCCAGTTGCTGCGGGTTGGCTTCTCTAGTTGCCCGCGCCTAAACGATCCCTGGAAATAGAAAAAACAATGTCATCAAAGCCAACGACCGCCGACGCCGAGAAACAGACAGCTCTCTCCGTGCAAGATTTATCGAACAACAAGTCAGCAGACTCGCCCGACAACGGGTACATGGCCGACTCCATCAAGGTGCTTGGTGGCATGGAAGCCGTGCGCAAGCGCCCCGCCATGTATATCGGCTCGACCGGCGAAATGGGTCTGCATCACCTTGTGTACGAAGTCGTGGATAACTCGGTGGATGAAGCACTGGCCGGTTATGCGAGCAAGATCGATGTGACCATTCACGTCGATAACTCCATCACCGTCGTGGATGACGGCCGCGGCATTCCCGTGGACTTGATGGAACACGATGGCGAGATGGTTCCGGCTGTGCAGGTTGTGTTGACCGTGCTGCACGCGGGCGGCAAGTTCGACAGCTCGACCTATAAGGTTTCCGGCGGTCTGCACGGCGTGGGCGTGAGCTGCGTCAACGCGCTCAGCGATGAATTCAACATCGAGATATGGCGTCCGGATTCGAAGAACGAAGGCCCATTTGTCTGGCAGCAGGACTACTCGCGCGGCGTGCCGCAGACTACGCTGAAGAAGGCCGGCACGACGAAGAAGCGCGGAACGCAGGTACACTTCCATCCCGATCCGGAGATCTTCTCGGTCAGCGAGTTCAACTACGACACGCTGGCCAATCGTCTGCGCGAAATGGCGTTCCTGAACAAGGGACTGATCATCACGCTGACCGACGAGCGCACCACCGATCAGAAGACCGGCGAGGCGAAGCGTACGGAGTTTAAGTTCAGCGGCGGCATTGCCGAGTTCATCAAGCATTTGAACAAGGGCAAGAACGTGCTGCACGAGAAGCCGATCTACATGGAATCGGCGAAGCCTGAACTCTCCTGCGAAATCGGTTTGCAATACAACGATTCGTACAGTGAAACGCTGTTCAGCTTTGCCAACAACATCAACACCGTTGATGGCGGAACGCACTTGCAGGGATTCCGTTCGGCGCTGACGCGTACGATCAATGCCGCGGGGCAGTCGCTGGGATTGTTCAAGGATCTGAAAGAGAACCTGTCGGGCGATGACGTGCGCGAAGGTCTGGTGGCAGTAATCAGCGTGAAGCTGCCGCAGCCGCAGTTTGAAGGGCAGACCAAGGGCAAGCTCAACTCGGATATCGCGGGTCCGGTGCAGGCATTTGTCAACGAGCGCCTGGGCGCGTTCTTCGAACAGAATCCGCAGATCGCAAAGAAGATCATCAACAAGGCGATTGACGCGGCACGCGCTCGTGAAGCGGCGCGCAAGGCTCGCGATCTTACGCGGCGCAAAGGCGTACTCGATAGCGGCGGGTTGCCGGGCAAACTGGCTGACTGCTCAGAGAAAGATCCCGAGCGCTGCGAAGTGTACCTGGTCGAGGGTGAGTCGGCAGGTGGAACGGCGAAGCAGGGACGCGACCGCCGTTTCCAGGCGATCCTTCCGCTGAAGGGAAAAATTCTTAACGTAGAGAAAGCGCGCTACGACAAGATGCTGGGGCACGAGGAAATTCGCGCCATGATTACGGCATTTGGCTGCAGCATCGGCAAAGACGATTTCGATCCGGCGAAGCTGCGCTACGGCAAGATCATTCTGATGACCGATGCCGACGTCGATGGTTCGCATATCCGCACGCTGCTGCTGACATTCTTCTTCCGTCACATGCAGGAACTGATCAAGCGCGGAAATATCTTCATCGCGCAGCCGCCTCTTTATCGCATCAAGAAAGGCCGCTTCGAGCAGTACATTAAGAACGATGCCGAGTTTGTGCAGGTGATGATCAAGCGCGCGTCCGACGGTCTCGTTGTGCGGTATGGCGACGGCGCGGCGCGGCTTGAGTCGAAGCAACTGGCGAAGTTCATGACCAGTTTGAACGAATACCTTGGATTCATCGACAAGGTGGACAAGCGCATTCGCAATGAGCGGGTGACGGAGATGCTTCCGGAATTTGAGCTGGCGCGCCGCGAAGATTTCCATGGCACAGCCGAGGCAGTACCGACGCGCATCGCCAACATTGAAGCGCGGTTGAAGGCGATCATGAAGGAAGAACAGTTCATGTCGGTGACAACGCATTTCGACGAAGAGCTTGAGCTGTGGGATGTTCGCTTTGTGAACTCGCAGGGCACGCCGCATGCGATCAGCTGGGGACTGATATCGAGTCCGGAATACAAGCAGATGATGTCGCGCTACCGCCAGATTGCGGAGTTCATGAAGCCGCCGTTCCAGGTCGAGTGGGTCAAGAACGTGGAAGCCGCCGTGAAGGAAGAGGCCGAAGAGGCTGTCTCCGAGGCGGAGAAGGCAGACGCGGAGAAGATCGAGGGCAAGACCATCAAGGGTGGAACGCCCGCACGCGTTACTCCCAAGGGTGGGTCGCGCGAACCGGTGGAGAAAAAGACGGTTCGCGAACTCTTCAACTTCGTTCTCGAACAGGGCCGCAAGGATTACCAGATTCAGCGCTACAAGGGGCTGGGCGAAATGACCGCCGAGCAACTATGGGAAACCACGATGGATCCTGAACGGCGCACGCTGCTCTCGGTGAAACTCGAAGACCTTACGGAAACCGAGGCCATCTTCACAACTTTAATGGGCGAGAACGTGGAATCGCGCCGCAAGTTCATCGAGGAGAATGCGCTCGACGTGAAGAACCTGGATATCTAGACGATCATCGTCATCAGCAGCAAGTACTGCTTGTGAAGCGGCCAACGTGGGAACGTCGGCCGCTTTTGCTTTGGTGCGCAATCCTTACCTACGGAAACATCAGAAACATCATGCGAAATTTGGCAGATGATACTTCGCGAACAGGTCGTTAATCGCCTCGCGCAGTAGATCCTCTTTGGTACGGTCCTGATCGATGGCTAGCTTGGAGAGCTGGCGGGATACTTCCTTATCGAAGAATCCGCTGATTACCTTCTTCCCTACCCTGCTCTTGGATCTTGATGGCGATGGTGGCGCCAGGTGCTCTCTTGCGGACGCAGCTTCTTTTACTGCCTTCTTGGTACGCGGCAGTTCGGGAGCGCGGCCAAATGGCGTACGGTGGGCCGCACGACTCATTGCTTCCTGGAGTGATGGTTTAGGCATAAGCGTTTTCTCGTTGTGTATACACGTATTCACTCATACATGGCTACATGCGCACGTAATTAGTTAAGGATTGCGATTGCAATTCCAACTGTGCTTTCACCCAGCGATAAAGCTCAAAAACTTCTTCCGCGGCCTTGCCAAGTGGATCGTATTCCGATGCGACCTGCCCTTTGGTCAAACAGTGATAATAGGCAGCCCTGTGGCCGAGTTGGACAGGTGCGGTGGTTACGCCGAGCCTTTGTAGGACAGCGGCGGTTTCCTGGCCGAGCCTGCCCTGAGAGGGGACGGCGTTTAGCACGATGGCAAATGGTTTGTTCGCTATTCTGGCAAGTTCGATGGTTGTGCTGACGGCCTGCAGGTCGAACAGATGAGGGCGACAGGGAATCAGGACTAGATCAGCCGCCCGCGCCGCGGCGAGAGATGCGGATTCGGAATTTGGGGAAGTATCGATGATGGCAAAGTCGGCGCCGCATCGTTCGGCTTCCTTCATAACGATAGAAAGGCGGTTCGGCTGTGCGGAGACAACGGCCGGGGTTTCCCCTTCGCGAACGTCGCTCCAGGTAGCAGCGCTTGCCTGAGGATCAAGATCGATGATGGCTGCGGTCTTGTCATCCCGCTCCGCCGCGACTGCGAGGTGGAGCGCGAGGGTAGTTTTACCGGCGCCGCCCTTTTGAGTGATTACAGCTATAGTCTTCACGTCCACATGTATACATGTAGACGTGAAGGCTAGTCAAGAATCGGCAGCAATAAACCCCACCCGGAGAAGGTAGGGTTTATTGTTTGCCTTGGAAGTTCGATAGGAGAATCGTTCAGTGCGCGAGCTGAGTCAATGCGGCGCGGAAGAGTTGTTCGAAGCTGCGGCCTTCGGCGGGGCCGAGTTTTTCAAGCGCTCGCTCGGCAGCAACGGATTGGTAGCCGAGGTTGATCAGCGCAGAGAGTACATCGTCTTCGAGAACATGCTTGGGACGTGGCGCTGCGGGTGTGACTCCGAAATCGGCGAGCTTGTCCTTAAGTTCGAGCACCATGCGCTCCGCTGTTTTCTTTCCTACGCCGGGCATGCGGGTGAGGCGCGTGGCATCGCCGCCGCGAATGGTGGCGACGAGGTCGGGAGTGTTCATGCCCCCGAGAATGTTGACCGCGAGTTTGGGGCCGATGCCGCCGACGGAGATGAGCTTCTCAAACAGAGCTTTCTCCTCGGCGCGATGAAAGCCGAAGAGTGCGATCTGATCTTCGCGGACGTTGGTGTAGATGAACAGAGATACTTCTGTGCCCACGTCTGGCAGTTCGGTGAACGTGTTCATGGACACCGTAACGTCGTAGCCGACGCCGTGGCAGTCCACGATGGCGTGGCCGGGAGAGGTGGCGAGAAGAGTTCCGCGAAGATGCGCGATCATGGCGGTCTCTCTAGCGCTGCTCGGGACGGCGCTTGTAGTAGATGTTGAATTCGAAGCCGCGCGGCGCGGGGAAGAGTTCGTTTACCTTGCGCAGACGTTCGGCCATGGCGGAGGGAGCAAGCAGGGGATAGTCGCGCTCGCGAAGTTCGTAGTAGTCCACGTCAAGGTAGAGCGAGAGCAGGTAGATGGCAATGGCGTCGGCAAACGTGGTCTCGAAGTACTCCTGGCGCGCCTTCTCTGCATCGGGAGCATTGGAGGTAACGATTTTACGGAGCTCATTGGCGTCGAGAGATGTTTCGCCCTTGACCTTGTCTTCCGCCTGCTTCCAGACCAGGTCAGCAAAGGGCTGGGAGAATCCGGTCTGGTCGGCAAAGGCGTGAGCGATATTGATGTAGAACTCAAAGGCAACGGAGAAGCGGTCATCCATGAGGCGCGTGGAGATGAATACGCACTGAGCATCGCCGAGCGTAAGATTGCGGTGACAGACTGCGCGGTCGCTGAGGAGCACATCGTAACGGTCAGCTATCAAGGTCTGATCGCCGTCGGCAACCGTGAGCGGCACAAAGTAGAATGCCTTGCGTGTGAGTACCGCGGCAATCGGCTGAGGTACTGCGGCAACCATGCGCTGCAATTCGTCAGACGAGAGATTGACCTCGCCGCTGGAAGCGTAGCAGATGCCATTGGCGGCTTGCTGCACGGGGGAGAGCCTTAATACATCGGCGGGCGAGAGCGTGGTTGCGTGTTGGATGTGCGACATAGGAAACTATCATTCTAGCGCAGGCGAGGCTCCGGTGATATCCAAGCTGCCTGCGTATGGGAGGAAATCGTGAAGGTCGGCGAGATGGAGGCGCGCGGAAGCAAGACGCTGGTGGCTGGCGATCCGGTAAGGCAGCCGAGTTGGCTGGTGTGGACGCTGATGAAAGTGTTCCGCATTGTGCTGCTGACGGTCATGTGGGCAGGGATCGGCATGGGGTTGGGACTGTTTAGCGGCATTGTCGTGCTGCTGGTGCGAAGCCTGATTGTGCATACGACGCCCGACATGAGCCTGGCCTACCGGCATGTCTCGATTCCGCTGGCCATTACCACTGGAAGCTGCGCTTTCTTTTGGAATGTGGTGCGAAGCTGCCAGGTGGCAGTTGCGCGATACAAGTCGAAACAGCGAGCCGCCGCGTAACTGCGAAGCCCTGAATTGCGAAGCCCTGAATTTGCCCGCTTAAGACCGGGCAGGTTACACTTGAAGAGTCTGTTTCCAACAGATGAATTGAGGAACCATGAAAGCAGCAACCCACCCGAAGTACGAAGAGGTCCAGGTTAAGTGCGCGTGCGGCAGCACGTTTACTACGCGCAGCACGAACCGTGGCGACATCCACGTTGAAATCTGCTCGGCCTGCCACCCGTTCTTTACCGGTAAGCAGAAGGTGCTCGACACCGCTGGCCGTATCGAACGCTTCCGCCGCAAGTATGCCAAGAACGAAGGCAAAGCGGAACCGGCAAAGACCGAACAGAAATGATCCCGCGGGTGGTCGGGGTCTCCGGCAAGCGATCCTTGTTGGGGTGAAGACGCCCTCGGCGCAAGAATTAGAAGCCTTCGCTTCTCAGACTGGTATCACAACGGTCGGGGAGCGGGGGCTTTTCATTTTAGGAAGCAAGGGCAGGAGCAAGAGCAAGGGCAGGAGCAAAGGCAAAGGCAAGAGCAAGAGCAAGGGCAGGAGCAAGGGCAAAGTCAACAACCCCACGTCAGCCCGATAAAGCCGGGCGGGACGTGGGGCACCTGAGGCAGTGGTGCAGAGGCTCTAATAGTCGAGGCGTTCAGCGCCGGGAGCAGAGATGCTGGTAAGAGTCTTGATGACGACGGACCCGGCGGTGCGGTCGATGCGATGGATTTGGGCGGGGTAGGCGGAGGGAACAAACCAGAGCTGCAGGGCGGAGACTCCATCGGCGGAAGTGTTTTCCCAATTGACTGCATCCAGCGAGCGCAGGCCAGCCGCTTCGAGGACGGCTCGATTGGGATCGAGCGCTTGAAGCGACCAGGGGGAATCCGCGGCGGTGACAAAGACGAGAGTTTCACTGAAGCGTCCGAGGCAGGTCGCCTGAACGATGTGAGCACGGTAGAGTCCATCGGGAGACACGGGGGAAAGCTGAGTATCGCGGAGGTCGCAACGGTTCAGCGAATTGCGGAAGAGCGGCCACACGGGATTGTCGGAAGCCTCGTGCCAGAGGAGTCCGGCAAGAAGTGGAAGGACGATGGCAAGCGTGACGAATAGCAGCGAGCGCCCAGGAGCGCGGGTTGCGGTCTTCTCGATGCGAACGAATTGTGCGCAGGTCGTCATGGGGCAGATGCTTCCTGAGTAGTTGGATGCTTTCGGGTGTTGCGTTGGAAGGAGTGGGGTGAGATTTGTTCCGCGGCAATTCAAGATTGAAGTGACGTGAGTAATGAACTGGAGCGGAGTTGGTTCGAATCTTGTGGCCGATGCCGATACAATAAGAGTGTGCAGAAGTTTTATGACAATCCGCTAGTTCACGAAGCGCCCGCAGAGGTAAGGGTTCCGGCGAAGCTGAAGATCGGAAGCGTCGAGATCGCTCCGGCTACGGTGTTGGCCCCGATGGCGGGAATTACCGACACGGTGTTCCGGCGATTCATTCGCGAGATGGATGGCTGCGGATTGCTGATGACGGAGTTCACTTCAGCCGATGGTGTGGTCAGGAAGAAGGACAAGAAGGCGCAACGCTTCCTGCACTTCTATGAAGACGAGCATCCGATTACCTCGCAACTGTTTGGCTCGAATCCCGAGTCGCTGGCCGAAGCCGCGCGCATGGTGGAGGCATATGGTTTCGATCTGGTGGATTTGAACCTGGGATGCCCGGCGAAGAAAGTTGTGAAGTGCAACGGCGGCAGCGGATTGTTGCGCGAGTTGCCGGTGATTCAACGCATCTTTGAAGCGGTGCGGGCCGCAGTGAAGATTCCGTTCACGGTGAAGTTTCGCGCCGGTTGGAGCGAGAGCGAGTTGGTTTTTCGCGAGCTGGCAAAGATCGCCGAGAGCAGCGGACTGGATGCAGTGGCAATGCACGCGCGCACGCGCCAGCAGGGATACAGCGGACAAGCGCAGTGGCAGTGGATTGCGGAATTGAAATCGCTGGTGTCGATTCCGGTGATCGGCAATGGAGATATACGAACTCCGGAAGACGCGCGCGCGATGGTCGCCGAGACCGGATGCGATGGCGTGATGATTGGAAGGTCGGCGGCATCGAATCCGTGGATCTTCAGGCAGGTTGCGCAGCACACGGCGACGGGCAGGTATGACGTTGCTTCAAGAGCCGATCGCTACGAAATGATTCGCCGATATTTCGGAATGCTGATCGTGGAAGGGTATCCGGACGCGACTGGAAAGATGAAACAGTTCGCTTCGTGGTTCACGCACGGAGTCGAAGGCGGCGCGAAACTTCGGAAGGCAATTTACGAAGCGAAAAGTCCGGAAACGATTGTGGCGGCAGTGGACGAGTTCTTCTCGCGAAAGCCGGTGGAGTCGGAGTTAGTGGAGCCTGACAATGAGAGCGAGGTCTCCGGGGCAGACGGTTTTGATAAACGCTGCGGTTGAGGAGTTGTGATGAGGTATGAGTACATACTCATTTTAAGGAAGAGAAATGGGACTGTCTCCCTACGCAGTACAGCGTAAGCATGCCAGGTACTCGCTGGATGTTCGGGCGCGATTGAGCACGAGCGATCGCGAGATTACGGTTCGGATGCTGGATGTTTCCGAGGGCGGAGTGGGTTTGATTTCGCCTGTGGAGATTCCCGAAGACAGCTCATATGCATTGGAGTTTGTGTTTCCGACGATGCAGGATGTTTTCCGCGCGAATATGGAACTGAAGAGCCGAAACGGTTTTCGGTATGGATTCATATTTATCGATCTAGATGAAAGCAACATTGCCCTGGTCAGGAAGTATCAGCGCCGCTGGGGAATTCGCGCGGAAGATAATTATACGGAGAGAAGCGCAAGGAGCAGGGGTTGAGTGTCAGGTTATCGAGGTGCTGACGTGGATGCGCCAAAGCGAAAATGGAAACGGGTCAAGGTGGATGTTCGCGTACGGATACGGCGTTGGGAAGATCCGGATCATATGGGAGCCGTGGTTCGCACGTATGAGTTGAGCGAAGGCGGGATGAGCGTTTACGCCTCTGAAACATTGGACGTGGGAACCTTTCTGATGGCGGAGTTGGGCCTTCCCGGCAGTACGGAGCAATTGCGATTGCGCGCAGTGGTGAGGAACCGGCGAGGGTTCCGGTGCGGAATGGAATTCGTCGATCCTCCACCGGCGGCTCGGGCTGAGATAGCGCGCTATCTCAAGGAATTGGCAGACGTCATCGAAATTTGATCGCCACTCGGTTCAAGAGATTCGGCGAGGTAGCGTCCCGCTGAGTCGCGCGAAATGTAGGCCCACGGGGTATTGGGATCGTGGGTGAAAATGGTAAGCCATCGTTCGGGAATTGCGTTGCGATAGTAGCGATGACGATTGTCGATGCAGTCGATGGGGAACAGATCGTATCCCATGACCCAGGTTGGATGGAGATGGGCAGTGGTGGGAATGAGGTCGCCGATATAGGCGGCCTTTTTGTTTTGGCTCTCGATGATGACGGCCTGATGATGCTCGGTATGTCCGGGGAATAGCTGGACGCGAACGCCGGGAACAATCGGCGCATCGCCGTTGAGAAGTAGCGCGCGACCGCTGGATACAAGGGGATCGTAGTTGTCGGTGAGATAGCTGACGCGATCACGTTCGTGCTGCTGATGGGCGTGCGCAAGTTCACCGCGCTGGAAATAATATCGAGCGCGAGGGAAGGTGGGAACTACGACGCCATCGGCTCGGCGAACGGTGTTCCATCCGCAGTGATCGAAGTGGAGATGAGTGTTGATGACGACATCGAAATCATCGGGTGCGAAGCCGGCGGCGGCAAGACTGTTCAGCAGCCGCGCTTCGGTGTCGAAGATGCGGCGCGTCTTGTCTGGGAGTTTGTTGCCCGCGCCGGTTTCGATGAGGATGGTGTGCTCGCCGGTGCGGATCACCAGTGAATTCATGGCGACGTGGAGACGATTCTGAGCGTCGGCGGGAAGCTTTTGCTCCCACATCGGTTTGGGGACGACGCCAAACAAAGCGCCGCCGTCGAGATAGTAGAGGCCATCGGTAATGACGGTGAGTTCGAAATCGCCAAGCGTAGTGCGGTGCAAAGGGCTGCTCCATGCCGTTAGAGGCATAGGGTTAGATGAGGAAATAAGGCGAGGGATTCGCGAGAAGCGAAAGGGGCGCGCGTGGAGGGCGAGAGCAGGATATAATCCTCGGTCGGTGAATACGCGATTGGGAGAGTGTAATGAAGATTCGTGGAATGGTTGCCGTGATGTTGTTGAGTGCGGTTTCGATGTGGGCGCAGGCCGCGCCGGCGGCTCCGGATGCCGCAAAACCCGCTGATCATGCGGCTTGCAAGCACGAGAAGAGCGCGAAGCCGGATGGCTGCAAGAGAGATAAAGATGGAAAGATGGCGTGCTGCAAGAAGGACAAAGACGGCACGATGGCGAAAGAGATGGACTGCTGCAGGAAGGGCAAGTGCGATCGCGAGAAGAAGGTTGACGAGAAGAAGAGCTAGCCGGAGGGTGAACGATTGACTAAAAGGTGAACCGTTGGAAAAGCGGATTTGCCGAATTGGTTAATCGTAATGCAGGGGATGGCAACATATATCAACGAGTACATAGCTGCTGGGAGAGGTTAGCGAAAGAGTAAATAGGGCGTCGCGCGCCCTGGCTCAAGCCGAAGAGCGCGGTTCCATTGGGCCGCCAGAAGATTGACGTATGTGAATATAGTGTGGCGAAAGGAAGGGCGGCTCGCGGGCCGCCCTTCTCTCGTGTTCGGATGACTATTTTGCCGCGTTGAGCATTTCAAGGACTCGGTCGAAGTCTTCGAGGGACTTGTATTCGAGGACGATCTTGCCTTTGCCTTTCTTGTCCTGTATCTGGACGCGAAGGCCCAGGGAACGCTGGAGCTGTTGCTCGGCTTCGCGGACGTTGGGATCGAGGAGGCGCTCGGGTTTGGCGACCGGCGGTTCGGGGTGGGTGTGGTTGTAGGCTGCGCCCTCGACCTGGCGGACGGACATGGAGAGCTGAACTGCGCGCTGGGCGAGCTTCAACATCGCTTCCTGGGAATCGAGGGTCATGAGGGCCTTGGCGTGTCCGAAGCTGAGTTTATTGGACTCGACCATTTTGAGGACTTCGGAGGGGAGCTTGAGGAGGCGCAGGAAGTTGGAGACCGAAGAGCGGTCTTTTCCGGTGCGCTGGGCCATTTGTTCCTGAGTGAGTCCGAATTCGCGGGCAAGGCGCTCGTAGGCGCGGGCCTGCTCGACAGGATTCAGGTCTTCGCGCTGGAGATTCTCGACAATCGTGATCTCCATCGCCTGTTCATTGGAAAGTTGGCGGACGATGGCCGGAACGGTTTTCTTTTCAGCACGTTGGGAAGCGAGCCAGCGCCGCTCTCCGGTGACGAGCTGGTAACGGCCGGAGTGCTGGCGGACGGTGATGGGCTGGACGACTCCGGAGACCTTGATGGATTCGGCGAGCTCGTTGAGGGCGGTTTCGTCGAAGTAAGTTCGGGTCTGGTAGGGATTACGGTCGATGAGCTCGACGGGAATGTCGCGAATTTGGTCGCCTGCGGGCGGCTGTGGTTGTCCGGTGATGGCCGCCTGGATGCCTCGGGCGGCTGGGAGAAGAGAGTCAAGGCCGCGGCCAAGGGCCTTTCGTTTGTCGTGGGTCGGAGTCACTGCTTTACCTCGCTGTGCGATGGCTGTGGGGTTGGACGTTTCTTGATGCGCTGAATTACTTCTTCGGCGAGCTTGGCGTAGCTTTCGGCACCGCGAGACTTGGGATCGTAGAGAAGCGCGGGCTTACCATGACTGGGAGCTTCGGCGAGTCGAATGTTACGAGGGATGCAGGTCTCGTAAAGCAGCTCCCCGAAGTAGGATTTGAGCTCTCCGGTGACTCCCTGTGCGAGATTGGTGCGGTCATCGTACATGGTAAGGGCTACGCCCTCGACGGTGAGGCTCGGATTCAAGGTTTGGCGGACGCGCTCGATGGTATCGAGGAGTTCGCTGACGCCTTCGAGGGCGAAATATTCGGCCTGCATGGGGACGAGCACGGAATCGGCGGCGACGAGGGCGTTGAGGGTGAGCAGGTCCAAGGCGGGTGGGCAGTCGATGACGATGACCTTGAACTGGTCGCGAATGAATTGCAGGGCGTGGCGGAGTCGGTATTCGCGATATTCGGCGTTTACGAGCTCAACATTGGCTGCCGTCAGGTTTTTGGAGGACGGAATGACCTTAAGCAGGTCCATTTCGGTGGGTTGGAGGAGTTCGGCGGCTTCGGCGTCGCCCATGAGGAGCTGGTAGGTTCCGAGACGATCGGCATCCTTCTGAAACCCGAGGCCGGAGGATGAGTTGGATTGCGGATCGCAATCGACGAGGAGGGTTGGAACGCCGCTGATGGCGAAACTGGCGGCGAGATTGATGCTGGTAGTAGTTTTTCCTACTCCGCCCTTTTGATTGGCGATAGCAATGACCCGAGACATAGATTGCTCCGGGCAACCGGAGGTGGAACGACGACGGTTGCCAATTATGGGACAAGATTGAGGGTAAAGGAGTGGATGGTGAGTCGCAATGGGGAAAGGGCTGTGCAGAGGTGTGGATTCGGTGGATAAGTGCTGAAAGCTGTGCAGAATGTCGGAAATGTTCCACGTGGAACACTGGAAATGGGTGGGGAGGGTAGTGTTCCACGTGGAACGTGAGGAGCAAGCGCTGCCGAAAGGACGGTAGTCGCTTCCCCATATTTTCCGCGCGAGAGAGGCGCGGAAAATATGCGGCCACCTGTGTTCCACGTGGAACGAATTAGGAAGAGCGAGTCCAGGTGAGGAGGATGCTCTGATCGGAGGAAGGGAGCGGGAGGATGGTGCTTTCTCCGTCGGGCAGTAGTGAGAGGGCGCGTTCACGCTGGGCTTCGCCGATGAGGAGGGCGAGACGGCCACCAGGGGAGACTAGTTTGGCGGCAGAGGTCAGGATGTGCTCGAATTTTTCGACCGCTCGCATGGTCACGAGGCTGGCAGTCTGGGTAATGGACTCAGCGCGTGCGTTGAGCACGGAATAGTCGGAGAAGTGGAGCGCACGACCCACCTCGCGGAGGAAAGTGGCCTTTTTGCCGTGCCCCTCGATGAGGGTGAGGCGAAGCCGATGAGCCCAATACTTGAAAGGAAGGCCGGGGAAACCGGCTCCGCTGCCGACGTCGAAGACATTCTGCGCGGCTGCGCGAGGAATAAGCGCGTGGGCGGCGAAAAGAGATTCGCCGAAGTGGCGGGACACGATCTCCTCGGGGGATCGCAGGGCGGTGAGGTTCATGTGCTGGTTCCAGCGAAGGAGAAGGTCGAGGTGAATCTGGATCGAGGCGAGTAGAGAGTCGTCAACCTCGTCATCAGGCAGGTAGGGCGCGAGCAATTCGCGGATTGCGATGGTCTCCATGCTGACAGGATAAATCACCGGCGGATGCGGGGCGTTGCGCGCGCGACGATGGGCTATGATTCTGACATTGGATGGAGGGAAGATGGATACGACAGAGATTGCGGTGATTACGCTGAAGGGGTTGCCTCTCTCGGTGCGGTTGCAGTGGCCATTTCATGGGAATGTGTCGGGCGCCGACTTCCATGTGCTGCACGGGACGGCAGAGCTGGGCGATGGCTCGGGGCTACACGCGCAAGTGGCAATCCACTTAACGCGGGTAGTGGCCGAGCGTCTTCCAGGAATTGAGGCCGAGCACACGCTGGGTCCGGTGCTGGGGGCGATTCGGAGGGAGACCGACCGCAAGCAGTTGGAATTTCTGCGCTCAGACAAAAGACAGCCGATATCGCTGGGTGGGCGCTTTCAGGATTTCCAGAGCAAGCAGTGGAGATTTGAGCAGGCGAGCGAGGGACAGATCCGGCAGGCGGTGCTGGACCGTCTTTTCTGGGTGGGAAGCCGGTTAATGCCGGGAGCTTTGATGGTTGGCGATCCGGTGGAGGCGCTTTACCTGGGGGTGTCGGAAGACGCTCTGATGGAGGCCGGCAAGGGAATTGAGGCGGAGGGGTTGCTGCGGTGGGTGAATGGGGGAGCGTTGGCTACGGAGGCGTTGCTGGCGCGGAGTGGGGAGTTCGAGATGAGGGCACAGAAGGCGATTGAGGGGATACAGCAGAAGCATGCGTTCGAGCAGCAGAGGGTGATTCATGGTGGGGCGGTGAAGTTGATAGATCGATGTATGTGAATGTTTGGAAGAGGGGAAATCGATTGCGGGTGAAAAGCCTGAAGGGGCGCTGGAGATTTGAACGGTGCGGGGGTTCTTCGCTTCGCTCAGAATGACCCCTCAAGAACAAAGGCAAAGCAAAGGCAGGAGCAGGAGCGCGCAAACGATATATTTATATATGTCGATGTGGTGAGGTTATGAAAAAGGCGCTCCGAAGAGGGAGCGCCTTTTTGCGAGATCAGAAATATTTCGCGACTTGCCCTTGTTCTTGCCTTGTTAGAAGCCGGGGTGACTGAGTTCGTCGGCTTGGGGAAGGATTTGGCGATAGATATCGTCGGTGATGTTGGTTTGCCAGTGATGGGTGATGCGGGCGAGTCCTATGCCGCTGAAGAACAGCGCGGCGAGGACGAAGACGACGACAGCGGGTTGCAGGGCGCGTCCACTCCAGCGCTGGGCGATGGGTGCGGCGGAACGCGGAGGCAATGCGAACTGCAGAGCGTTCTGGGCGGAGCAAATGGCGACGCACTCCATGCAGGCGGTGCATTCGGCGGAACGGATCTGCACGAGACGATCGACCGGAAGGTTCTGGGGACAGGCTTTGGCGCACTTGCCGCACGAAACACAGCTCTCTTCATCGCGACGAATCCTGGTGGGGCTGGCGAGAGAGACGAGCGACATGACGGCACCGTAGGGACAGGCGTAGCGGCACCAGAAATTCTTGATGAGCACGGAGAGCAGAACAAGCATGAGGACGATGATGAGGGCAGTGCTGCTCATGCGCAGGAAGAAGTGCAGCATCTTGACGTCGGCGAGGACGCCGTAGGGGCCCGCCATGAAGTCGTCGAGGGCGATGGCCGTCATGTTGCCGATGATGACGACGAAGAAGGCCATGAGCAAATACTTGATCGCACGCAAAGGAATGTCGAGCCAGCGGGGAAGGACGAGGTTGCGTCCGAGGAGCTTGCGGCCCGCTTTCCATAGGTATTCGGAGAGGGTTCCGACGGGACAGAGCCAGGAGCAGAAGGCGCGCTTGAGGAGAAGGCTCATGGCGATGAAGATGAGGAACAGGACCATGGCGGCGGGATGAATGGCGGGGATGTGTCCGGTTCCGAGGAAGTAACGCGTGTTCATCAGGCCCGCGATGGGGAGCCATCCATCGACTCCGGCGGGACGCGAGAGGTGAGGGCCGGTACCGTTGGTTTCAAAGTAGCGCACGAAGAAATAAAACTTCGCGCCGAGGAAGACGTTGAGCAGGATGAAGGCAGACTGCACGATGAGGCGAACGCGCTGCGAACGGTCGGGCACGGTGCGGCGCGCGAGTTTCTTTTTGGTTGTCGCGGAGGCGGGGATTTCCGCGGGCGAAGAGGATGATGGCGCTAGTACGAGTTCGACATTATCAGGCATGAGTAAAAGAGAAGGAAAGTTCTAGCCTTCTCTACTTAGACTAAGTACGGAGATGAACGTTAGCTATGACTTCCGTCACAACCGCCGAAGGTGGGGCGGATCATACGTGTTCGAGCGAGCGCAGCCAGGAGAAAAATTCCTTCATAGGTTTGCTGACGAAGTGGTGGTTGGCCCTGAGATAGCCGATGCGGCGGAAGCTGCCACGCTCAAGAGGCACGATTTTGCAGCCGCTGGCGTGGGCTGCGGCCATGGCGGGGATGAGGCTGATTCCGAAGCCGGTCGAGACGAGAGGAAAGATGCTGGCGATTTGATCGGTTTCAAACACGGAGACAAATTCTACTTTGGCGCGGGTGCAGGCGGTGAGGACATTGTCGCGGAGGCAGTGTCCTTCCCGTAGTAAAAGCATGCGTTCGTCGGCGAGATCCTTGAGGCGCGCGGAATCCGCGTCGGCGAAGGAATGATGGGGAGAGACGGCGAGGCAGAGGCTTTCGCGAAAGAGCTCGCTGCAGACGATGTCGGGCGACTGGACGGGAAGACTGGCGACGGCGGCATCGAGTTCTCCGGCTTGCAGGCTCTCGATGAGGCGTTGCGTGGTCGCCTCCCGCAACTGCAAATCTACGTCGGGGAATTGCGCGGTGAACTCACCGAGTCGCGGGGCGAGCCAGTAGGGAAGGATGGTGGGAATCACGCCGATGCGCAGGCGTCCCTGGACGCCTTGGCGGAGATTGGTGACGCAGGCTTCGGCTTCGGCGATTTGACGGAGGATGGACTGGGCTTGCGGCAGAAGCGCTTCGCCGTAGGGAGTGAGACGGTTGTGGCGTCCGAGGCGCTCGAACAGAGGGGAACCGATTTCGCGCTCGAGTTTGCGAATCTGCTGGGATAGGGAAGGTTGCGCGATATCTTCTTGCTCCGCGGCTTTGGTGAAACTGCCGGTGCTGGCGACGGCACAGAAGTAGCGCAGTTGGTTGATCTCCATATAGGTATTGATCCGCTACAAGGGAGTTGGGATTCAAGGAGGAAGAACAAGGTTAAGAGCAAGGTTTCAAGGTTAAGAGCAAGGTTTCAAGGTTTCAAGGTTTCGCAAGGTTTCAAGGTTAAGAGCAAGGGCAAGAGCAAGAGCAAGGACAAGGGCAAGAGCAAGGGCAAGAGCAAGGGCAAGAGCAAGGACAAGAGCAAGAGCAAGGACAAGAGCGACGGCCGGTCTGCGGCCGAGAAAGAAAAGCCCACCCAACGAAAAGAGCGTTGAGTGGGGCAGTCGTGGTCAAGATGGTGCGATGCGTGACGCGCTAGTCGCCGGATTGCATTTCGAGAAGCTCGGGGATTTCCAGGCCGAGGCCGGTGGCTACGCCGATTCCGTATTGGGGATCGGCTTTGTAGAAGTGGCTGATCTGCAGGCGCTGGATGTGTTCGGGAATGCCGCGCATGCTGCCTACGATGTTCTGGATTAAACGCTGTTGGGCTTCGGGTCCGATGAGGCGGAAGAGGTCTCCGGCCTGGGTGTAGTCGTCGTTGCCTTCGCGGTGATTGTAGCGGTCGGCGGACTCTCCGGTGAGGTGGATGGGGAGATCGCGATAAGTTGGATTCTCCTTGGGACCGCCGAAACTGTTGGGTTCGTAGTTGGGCGAGCGGCCGCCGTTGGCGTCGAAGCGCATGGTGCCGTCGCGATGATATGTGTGAACCTCAGCCTTGGGACGATTGACGGGGAGCGACTCGTAATTGGTTCCTACACGGTAGCGGTGCGCGTCAGGATAAGAGACGAGGCGGGCTTGCAACATTTTGTCGGGCGAATAGCCCATGCCGGGAACTACGTTGACGGGAGAGAATGCGGCTTGCTCGACTTCGGTGAAATAGTTTTCGGGATTGCGGTCCAGGGTCATCTCGCCGACTTCGATGAGGGGATAGTCCTTGTGTGACCAGACCTTCGTGAGGTCGAAGGGATTCACCTTGTAGTTGGCGGCGTCGGCTTCGGGCATGACCTGGATGGAAACTTTCCACTTGGGATAGTTGCCGGTTTCGATGGCGTTGAAAAGATCACGCTGCGCGTAGTCGGGATCATCGCCTTTGAGGCGCGTGGCTTGGTCGGCCATGAGGTTCTTGATTCCCTGCCTGGTTTTGAAATGCCACTTCACGTAGAAGAGTTCGTCCTGGGCGTTGACGAGCGAGAAAGTATGGCTGCTGAAGCCATCCATGTGGCGATAGCCGTCGGGGGTGCCTCGGTCGGAGAAGAGGATGGTGACCTGATGCAGCGACTCGGGAGAGAGCGACCAGAAGTCCCACATCATGGTGGGCGACTTGAGATTCGTTTGCGGATCGCGCTTCTGGGTGTGAATGAAATCGCCGAACTTGAGAGGATCGCGGATGAAGAAGACGGGAGTGTTGTTGCCGGTCATGTCCCAGTTCCCTTCCTCGGTGTAGAACTTCACGGAGAAGCCGCGCGGGTCGCGCTCGGTATCGGCAGAACCTTTTTCTCCGCCGACGGTGGAGAAGCGCACTAAAAGGTCAGTCGATTTGCCGACCTGGGAGAAGAGCTTGGCCTTGGTGTAACGGGTGATGTCTTTGGTGACGACAAAATGTCCATGCGCGCCGGAGCCCTTGGCGTGTACGACTCGCTCGGGAATGCGCTCGCGATTGAAGTGAGCCATCTTCTCGATGAGCTGAAAATCCTGCATCAACAGGGGCCCGCGGGCTCCTGCGCTGAGGGAATTTTGATTGTCGGCTACAGGACGGCCCGCAGTGGTGGTGATGGTCTCGCCTGACTTTGGGGTGTTGTCGTTTTCGTTCGCTGCCATGAAGTAGGTCTCCTTCGTGGGTTCAAATCTAGTCATTGGGAGGGAGATGAGGAATGGGGGGAATGGAATGACAGCCATAGGCGTTGTCTATGGGGATGGATGTCTGGGAGAGGAACATCTGCATGGCCACGCGTCCCGTCAAGAGCAAGAGTGACGGCAAGAGCAGGAGCAGGAGCAACGGCAAGAGCAAGAGCAGGAGCAACGGCAAGAGCAGGAGCAGGAGCAGGAGCAACGGCAAAGTCAACAACCCCACGTCAGCCCGATAAAGCCGGGCGGGACGTGGGGCACCGGAGACTGACCGGAGACTGACAAGAGACTGATCAGAGCCTGATGAGAGCCTGATCAGAGCCTGGCCAGAGGGAGGGGGACTAGAAGCCTTCGAGGACCAATTTACCGATGGACTTGTTGGATTCGATGAGGGCGTGGGCTTGGCGCAGATTTTCGGCGTTGATGCGGCCGGCAGTTTTGCCAAGAGTGGTGCGGATGAGGCCTTCATCGACAAGTCTCGATATTTGTTCGAGGATGCGATGCTGC
>DATLJC010000017.1:0-42063 GCA_035539055.1 Saccharimonadales bacterium (SeqCode)
GGCGCGGATTGGGCAATAATTCCGGCTGGGTTGCTGAAATCCACAGGCTCGGGTAGAATCGAAGGGTTGGCGACCAGCCTCTTTTGTTCATTTCAGGTTCCGCGCGTTCCTTTCCGTGGGTTGCACTCCTAATTTGCACCCCCAATGTAGCTCGGTCAGATTGGCCCAGTGCAGCGGTCGAAAGCCCAAGCGGTTCCACAAATTTTGGAGTTAGTTATGGCACAGGTTTGTTCAGTCTGCGGCAAAGGTCCGCAGTTCGGCAATAACGTTTCGCACGCAAACAACAAGACCCGCCGCCGCTGGAACGTGAACCTGCATCCGGTGAAGGCGAAGGTCGCGGGCACGACGAACACGAAGAAAGTTCGCGTCTGCTCGGGATGCCTGCGCAGCGGTAAAGTCACAAAAGCTTAATAGCACGAAAACAACGACGCGCGCTGGATGACGATTAGACGCTCCGCGCAACGCCGGAAGAAGTGTAGGCCTCCGCCGCCGCGGAGGCCTTTTGCTGCGTATGGGAAGCGTAGAGCAAAAGCAAGAGCTGGTGGGGGGACGGTTGCGTTTCCCAGGTTATCCGCGCAAAGAACGCTCGGCGAACCTGGGGCACCAGCGCGTGTTGCTGGTTGTGGGTAGGCAAAAACAAAAGCAAGGGCAAGGGCAAAACACCCACCTCTGCCAAAGGCAGGCAGAGGTGGGGCACCAGCATCAGAAGTGGGCAGAGCAGTGATGCAGCAGAGCACGAAGAGATGATTCGACTGGGCCAAATTCGTCGCGAGATGAAGCCGCTGCTGCGGCTGGCGGTGCCGATTGTGATGGGCGAGGTGGGGTGGATGTCCATGCAGTTCGTGGACATTGCAATGATCGGGCGGGTGGGGCCGGATGCGCTGGCAGCGGTCAGCGTGGGCTCGGCGGTGTTCCTGGTGTTCGCAATTGTTTGCGAGGGGATGCTGCTGGGGACCGATTCGATCATCTCGCAGGACTTCGGGGCGGGGCGGGTGCCGGAGTGTTTCCGGACGCTGTGGGCAGGGGTGCAACTGGCGCTGCCGCTCGGTGTGCTTTGCGCGCTGATGGTGGCGGCCTGCGCGCGGCTGCTGGCTCCGATAGGGATTGCGCCGGGGATCGCGCGGCAGACAATTCCCTTCCTCTATGCCATGGCCTGCGGATTACCGGCGCTGATGGGCTTTGTGGCGATGCGTGTTTTTCTGCAGGGGACGCATCGGGTGAAGGTGGTGGCGTTTGCGATGATTTCGGCGAACATCGTGAACTTTGCGGGGAACTACGCGCTGATTTATGGGCACTTTGGGCTGCCGGCGATGGGGGCGACGGGATCGGGGATTTCGACGACGCTTTCGCGCTGCTACATGGCATGTGTACTACTGGGGTACATGAGCTGGCGCAATCGGCGCGAGCACTGGCAGGTGCTGCAGTATGCGCGGCAGACTTATTTCGACCGGATATGGAAGATTGTTCGGCTGGGAGCTCCGGCGGCGGCGCAGATTGCGCTGGAGGTTGGAATCTTTTCGGCCAGCACGCTGGTGGCGGGAAGGCTGGGAGCGGTGGCCGTCTCAGGGCACCAAATCGCGCTAGTGATGGCATCGCTGACGTTCATGGTCCCTCTGGGCATTGCGCAGGCGACGTCGGTGCGGGTGGGCAACTCAATTGGGCGGCGCGATGCGGAGGCGGCGAATGTGAGCGGGTGGAGCGGGGTGCTGCTGAGCGCGAGCTTCATGAGCTGTTCGGCCGTCGTGCTATGGACGTGGCCGCTGGCGATTGTGCACATATTCACCTGGGACCCGGCGATTGCGAAGGTTGGGGTTTCGCTGCTGGCGATTGCTGCGGTGTTTCAGTTCTTTGACGGCGTGCAGGTGACGGCCATCGGGGCCTTGCGCGGATCGGGCAATACACGGATTGCGATGATTACCGACCTGGTGGGCTGGTGGCTGGTCGGGTTGCCGCTGGGAGCGTGGCTCTGCTTTGAACGCGGGTGGGGAGTGCGCGGATTGTGGGTGGGACTGAGCGCGGGGTTGATCAGCATTGGCTGCGTGCTGGCCGTGGCCTGGTGCCGCAGAGTGGAGTGGCTACGCCGGAAATTGGCAGGAGCGGTGGCAGGGGACAATTCGGTCAACTTGTAAGAACGCACTGCCGGATTTCGCAGAGATGGCCTTGAGCTGCACGGGAGATTTGAGCGGAGGTTCTTCGCTTCGCTCAAGAATGACCGCCCAAAACCAAGGGCAAGAGCGGAGTATCGATAGTGCTGACTTTAAGGCATTCCCCATATTTGCCAAAAGAAGGCAAATATGGGCCACCCGATTACTTTGAAAGTTAAGCCAAGATCAGAACACCAAAAACACAACAATGCTTAATTAGCCGGCGAGGGCGATGACGTCGATTTCGATGCGGACATCCTTGGGAAGACGAGCGACTTCGACGGTGGAGCGGGCGGGAGCGTTCCGGGGGAAGAAGCGCTCGTAGACTTCGTTCATGGCCGCGAACTCACCCATGTCCTTGAGATAAACGCCAGTGCGCACTACGTTATCGAGATTACTGCCGGCGGCCTGGAGGATGGCTTCGAGGTTGCGGAGTACCTGTTCGGTTTGGGTTGCTACGTTGCCGGAGACGAGTTGCTGGGTTGCGGGGTCCACTGGGATTTGGCCGCTGACAAAGATAAAACCGTTGGCGCGGATGGCTTGAGAGTAGGGGCCGATGGCTAGCGGGGCGTTGGGAGTGGAGATGACTTCGCGCATGTGTTTCTCCTTGGATAGCAGGAAGGGAACATTCTAAAGGAAGTCGAGGGAAGGCGTTTGGAGGAGATCAAGGACAGGGGTCGCTGAAGCGGATATCCCAATCAGGGCTTGATGGGGCGGAGGAGGAAGAGGTAAGCAATGGCGATGGCGTAGAGGGTAATCGAAATCGTTGTGGCGGCTCCGAGCAGTTGCAGGGCGAAGCCAGTGAGTCCGACGGCGGCACAGAGGGATTGCACGACGAGCGTGTAACGGGTCCAGCGCTTGAGGGGTTTGGGGTCGCGGGGATTGCGGCGCAATTCCGCAAGCGCGGTGAGCACCATGGAGTTGCGAATGGTGAAGGCGAAGGTGAGCAGCGAGGTGGAGAGGATAATGGGCAGGAAGGTTCGGCTGCCAAGAGTTGCGGGCGGAACACGGAAGACCGTCATGCCGAGAATAGCGGAGGCAATCAGCATTCCGATTAACCCGCGCTGAGTGCGCTGGAGCGAGAGGTAGGCGAATTCAATGGCCGGGGTTTGGACGGGCAGAGCGGTAGGCTCGGATTGTTTTCTTTCAGTGAATCGAGACATTTGATTAGTTGTTCAGCTTCTGAACGCGTTCGACGTCGCGCACGCCGGGAATGCGGCGGATGCCAGTGATGATGCGGTTGAGGTGATTGACGTCGCGGGTTTCGAAGATGATGTCGATGGTGGCGTAGGGGCCGCCGGTTTTGGCTTCAATGTGGCGGATGTTGGCGTCTTCGCCGCTGATGACGGCTGATACCTGGGTAATCATGCCAGTGCGGTCGTCGCTGGAGACTACGAGCTTGACGGGATAGGCGGGTTGGGCTCCGGCGATTCTGGGTTCCTTGTGCGACCACTCGACGGCCAGCCGGCGTTCGGGTTCATACATCAGGTTCTGCACGTTGGAACAGGCCTTGCTGTGAACGGCTACACCCTTGCCTCGGGTGACGTAGCCGACGATTTCTTCACCACGGATGGGGTTACAACAGCGAGCGCGATAGACGAGAAGATCGTCGGTGCCGCGAACTGTGAGCGCAGAGCTGTCGGACGCGCTTCCGAAGGCCCGCTTAACGGCCGAAGCCAGGCCCTGCTGCTCTTCGCCGGGCTGGAGATTGCTGCCGGGCAGGATCTTGGCGAGCACGGAACGGGCTGAGTACTTGCCGTATCCGATGCCGGCCATGAGGTCGTCAACCTTATTGACGCCGTATTCGTTGGCGGCCTTGAGGAACTCGGGGTCCTTGATTTCCTTGAGCGCGATGCGATATTTGCGCGCTTCTTTTTCGATCAGCTTGCGGCCGATTTCGATGGCGCGCTCGCGCTGATGGATGTTGAGCCAGTGCTTGATTTTCTGGCGCGCACGCGAACTCTTTACAATGCCGAGCCAGTCGCGGCTGGGATTGTGGCCGGTCTGCGTCATGATCTCGACGATGTCGCCGGAGCGCAGGGTGGAACGCAGAGGGACGATGCGTCCGTTGACCTTGGCGCCGACGCAGGAGTGCCCGACCTCGGTGTGAACGGTGTAGGCGAAGTCGATGGGCGTGGCTTCTCGCGGAAGGATGACGACCTTGCCCTTGGGCGTGAAGGTGTACACCTCTTCGGGGTAGAGATCGATCTTGAGCGTGGAGAGAAACTCGCTGGGATCGGCCATCTCGGTCTGCCATTCGACGACCTGACGCAGCCAGGCAAGGCGCTGCTCGTCGCGAGCGGAGATGGGGCCGTCCTTGTATTTCCAGTGCGCGGCGATGCCTTCCTCGGCCATCTTGTGCATCTCTTCGGTGCGGATCTGCACCTCAAAGGGATGGCCGTCTTCGGCGATGACGGTGGTGTGCAGCGACTGGTAGAGGTTGGGCCGCGGCATCGCAATGAAGTCCTTGATGCGGCCCGGCACCGGACGCCATGCGTTGTGGATGATGCCAAGAACGGCATAGCAATCGTTTACCGAGTAGGTGATGACGCGGAGGGCGAGCAGATCGTACATCTGGTCGGGGGTGATCTTCTGCTTCTGCACCTTTTGGTAAATCGAGTACATGCGCTTGATGCGCGAATCGACGCGGACGACGTTGATCTTGGCTTCGTGGAGTTTCAGGCGGATGGTTTCGGCCATCCTGGCAAGGGCATGTTCGCCGTCTTTACGCAGGGCTTCGACCTGCTCGGAGACCATTTTGTAGCCGAGAGGATCGACGTAGGGGAAGGACAGATCCTCAAGTTCGCCGCGGACTTTTCCCATGCCGAGACGATGGGCGAGTGGGGCGTAGATCTCCAGCGTCTCTTTGGCGATCTTCAACTGGCGCTCGGGCGAGAGGTGCTGGAGGGTTCGCATGTTGTGCAGGCGGTCGGCCAGTTTGATGAGCACGACGCGAATGTCGTCCACCATGGCGAGCATCATCTTGCGAACGTTTTCGGCCTGAGCTTCTTCGCGCGATGCGAAGTCGATTTTGCTGATCTTGGTTACGCCCTCGACGATGTGGGCAACCTGATCACCGAACTGTTCCTTTATTTCTTCGGTAGTGACGGAGGTGTCTTCGACCGAATCGTGGAGGAGCCCGGCGGCGATGGCCGTGGTGTCGAGCTTCATCTCCGCCAGCAGGATTGCAACTTCAAGGGGATGAACAAGGTAGGGCTCGCCGGAGGCGCGCTGCTGTCCGCTGTGATGTTCGAGGGAGAGTTCGTAGGCGCGGCGGATGATGTCGAGATCGTCGCTGGGGCGGTTGGAGCGGGCAATCTTCAGCAGGTCGCGATAACGTGTAGCCGTCAGAACGTTGGTCGCAATATGCTCGCGAAAGCTCGCCATGATTGATTTTAGCTTGTAACCTCCCTATTGCGCCAAGAGTTACGGTCGCAAGCTGCCCCTATTGCATCCGATGCCGCAGGCAAGCAGAATGATTCGTAGGAGCCCTGGACACAATGAAAGTGCTGATCAGCGGTGCCACGGGACTAATCGGACGCAGCGTTTCCTCTCTGCTGCAAGCGGGACAGCACGAGGTTAGCCGGATGGTTCGCGATCCGGCGGAGGCCAGGCAAGGGGACGTGGTTTGGAAACCATCGTCGCCGCTGGATGCGGGAACGATTGCGGACTTCGACGTGATTGTGCATTTGGCGGGAAAGCCAATCGCTACCTTGTGGACTCCGCAGGCCAAAGAGGAAATTCGGAGAAGCCGGGTCGAGGGTACAAGGACAATTGCGCAAGCAGCGGCAGGGGCATACAAGCAGGGCGGAAGACCACATGCGCTGATTTGCAGTTCGGCAAGCGGATACTACGGCAATCGTGGAAATGAGGAGTTGGTTGAGGAGTGCGAGGCGGGACTGGGATTCCTGGCCGAGGTCTGCCGCGAATGGGAGGCGGCGGCAGAAACGGCGGCAATGGCCGGAGTTCGAGTGGCTCACATGCGAACCGCAATTGTGCTGGATGCGAAGGGCGGCGCGCTGGCCGAGATGCTGCCTGCGTTTCGATTTGGCGTTGCTGGAATACTGGGCGACGGGAAGCAGTGGTGGAGTTGGGTCAGCCTCGCCGATGCCTCCGCAGCTTACGTTTTCGCCGTTGAGAACGAACATGTGCATGGCGCACTGAATCTGGCGGCTGGCGCCGCGACCAACGCAGAGTATACAAAGACGCTGGGTCGCGTGCTGCGCCGTCCCACGATCTTGCGGATTCCGGCGTTTGCGTTGCGGGCCGTGGCAGGACAGTTGGCCGAAGAGATGGTACTCGCGAGCCAGCGTGTG
Source organism: Saccharimonadales bacterium (SeqCode) (assembly GCA_035539055.1). Taxonomy (GTDB): domain Bacteria; phylum Acidobacteriota; class Terriglobia; order Terriglobales; family Acidobacteriaceae; genus TOLSYN. The sequence goes on from DATLJC010000017.1 coordinate 6,461, forward strand.
ATTCCGAAACGACTGGTGGAAGCGGGATTCACCTTCGAAGATTTGGAGTTGGAGCCGACACTGCGAAAATTGCTGAACGGCACCGCCTAAGATATCTGAAAAATAGTGGTTGACCTGTCTAAAGCAGGAGGGTTGAGAGTGGAAGTGCGGCGATGCTAACGGTCTCCCAACTCGGCAAACTCTGCGGACTGAGCCGAACGACGGTTCTGTACTACGAGTCTCTGGGGCTTCTGCTGCCGGACGGCCGCACTGACTCCAACTACCGTCGCTACAGCACGGCGCAGTTGGGGCGGTTGCGGACGATCTGCGCATACAGAAGCGCAGGACTGCGACTCAGCGATATTCAGCAGATTCTTGACGAGCTCTCGAATGAGGCGAGCACGGTGCTAAAGCGCCGGTTGGTGGAACTCGAGGAGGAGATTGGGACGCTTCGCGCACATCAGAACGCCATTCTGCGGCTGTTGCAGGCCGACGATGGCACGTGGAGAACAACGGCTATGACGAAAGAAAAATGGGTTTCGATTTTGCACTCCACCGGATTCAGCGAGGAAGACATGCGGCGGTGGCATAAGACATTTGAACAGCAGGCGGGAGACGAACATCAAAAGTTCCTGGAGTATTTGCAGATTGCACCGGAAGAGATTGGCAGGATTCGCGAGTGGAGCAGGGAAGCTTGATTCGGAGCCCCGCACATTTTGAGCGGGGCTTTTTTTGAACCATTTAAGCCCCTTAGATCAATAAGCACAGTGCAAAGGAAAATCGAGTTCGGCCCGAAAAACTTGAAATGGCCGGGGAGATTTGAGCTGTGCAGGGGTGCTTCGCTTTGCTCAGCATGACCCCTTAAGAGCAAGAGCGAGAACAAGAACAAAACAAGAAAGGCAGTAGAGGTGGAGCGGCGCTGCTGTCCCCACATATGCCAAAAGAAGGCATATGTGGGCCACCTGGCGTTCGGTTTTTACGACTTCTCGCGCGAGAGCTCGGCGACGGTGGCGTGAGTGGCCGAGAGATAATCGGCGGGAGCGATGATGATTTGCAGGCCGCGATGTCCGGCGGAAACACTGACGGTATCCCATAATTCGATAGTCTCATCCACGAAGACGGGATACTCCTTTTTCATGCCGAGAGCAGTGACGCCGCCGCGAATGTATCCGGTGACGCTCTGCACTTCCTTCAGTGGAACCATCTCTACTTTGCGGTCTCCGGTGATCTGGGCGAGAGCCTTGAAATCGAGTTCGTAGTTGCCGGGTATGACGGCTACGGCTACTCCGTTGCGGTCTCCCTTGACGGCGAGAGTCTTGAAGACCTGCTCGGCTGGAAAGCCTACTTTCGCGGCAACGTTTTCCGCGGAGAGATCATCGGGGGCCACCTCGTACTCACGCAATTCATAGTGAATGCCGAGCGAATCCAGAATGCGGCAGGCATTAGTCTTCATGGAGGATATTCAATCACATCGATTGCAGGAAATTCGAGAACTGGGTTTACAAACCGCGCGGTGGATGCGCCATCCCAATGGCTGGAATGAAACGCGCAAAGGAACGCGCGAGAAAAGGATGAACGCGAAATGGCGAATAACACGATTGATGTTTTGGAAACTCTGATTGAGACCTGCCGCGATGGGCAGGCAGGATACCGCGATGCCGCAGAGCATACGCAAAACGCAGAGCTGAAGGAATTTTTCTCCCGCCAGTCGCTGGAGCGGGCAAAATTTTCAGGAGAGCTGGAGAGCGTGGTTCAGCGCCTTGGTGAGCCTGATCCCGACCGCGGGCCAAGCATCTCAAACAAGTTACATCGCGCATGGTTCGATCTGAAGCAGAAGTTGGGAGGCGGCGACGTCAGCATATTGGAATCCGTTGAGGCTGGCGAGGATAACGCGAAAAAACATTATCAGGATGCGCTGAATGCAACTCTTCCGGGCGACGTGAAGTCAACGGTTGAGAGACAGGCGCAAAGCGTACTGGCCACCCATGACCGCGTTCGCAGTTTGCGGGATCAGTACAAGAAAGCAGCTTAGAAGATCTGTTTGCTGATTGAAAAAGCGCCGCGCGTGACCCGCGCGGCGCTTTTTATGGAAAGCCCGTGGATGCTTACTGAAGTTTGCGGAAGGCTTCAAACCGTTGTTTGACGCTAGGAATGGGCCTGGGCAATGCGAGCTTTGAGCCTTCTTCCATGAGCGGCACAATCTTGTCGAACTCCGGTCCGGACTGCGCTCCGGTGAGCAGAATGCGGATGGGATGAAAGAGCGCCGGACCTTTTACTCCGGTCTCTTTCTGCACTTCCTTGACGAGCGCCTTGAAACGATCGGCTGCGATGGGTTCGGGCTCGGCTGCGAGCTTTGCGGCAAATACATCGAGCACCTTTGGCGTGGTCTCCGCATGGAGTATCGCGGCGTTCTCGGGAATTGCGACGGCGGCGACCGGGTCGAAGCGCAGAACGGGCGCGGCTCTCTCAGGAAGTTCGTCGAGCTTGTTGACCGAGTGCGCAAGCGATGCGGTGACGTGAGCTAGCCAGGTCTTGATCTCTGGCGTCAGTTCGTCGATGCCAAGGGCGCGCTGATAAAAAGGTTCTGCGAGCGAGGCGATGCGCTGGGGTTCGCCGATTTTGATGTAGTGGCGATTGATCCAGTAGAGCTTTTCGAAATCGAAGACCGCCGGTGAAGGAGTGACGCGGGCGAGGTCGAATTCCTGTACGAGTTCGTTGGCGGAAAAAATCTCCCGGTCTCCTCCGGTGGGCGCCCATCCGAGCAGCGCCATGTAGTTCATCAGCGCCTCGGGAAGCACACCCATCTCGCGGAAATTGGCGAGCGAGGTGGCACCGTGGCGCTTGGAAAGACGCTCTTTATCGGGTCCGAGAATGGTGGAGAGATGCGCGAACTCGGGCACGGGCCAGCCGAGCGCTTCGTAGAGGGCGACCTGCTTGGGAGTGTTCGAAAGATGATCGTCGCCGCGGATGACGTGGGTGATCTTCATCTCGGCGTCATCGATTACTACGACGTAGTTGTAAACGGGAACACCAGTGGAGCGAAGGATGATGAGATCGCTTACAACTTCGTTTGAAAACTCGACCCAGCCGCGCACGATATCGTGGAAGCGAATTGGCTTTTCGGGAATCTTGAGACGGATCGCGCAGGGCTCTCCGGCAGCACGGCGGCGCTCGGCTTCCTCAGGCGCGAGATTGCGGCAGGTGCCGGGATAGTTGGGCTGAAGGTGTTGGGCCAAGGCTTGCTCACGCTGGCGTTCGAGCACTTCCTGGGTGCAGAAGCAGCGATAGGCTTTGCCTTCGCCGACGAGACGCTCGGCGTAGTCGCGATAGGTCTGCCACTTGTCGCTCTGGCGATAGGGCGGATAGGGTCCGCCGATGTCGGGACCTTCGTCCCAATCGAGGCCGAGCCACTTGATGTCCTCGATGAGTTGCGTTTCATAACGCGCTTCGCTGCGATCGAGGTCGGTGTCCTCGATGCGAAGGATGAATGCACCGCCTTGCTGACGGGCGAAAAGCCAGTTGACGAGCGCGGTGCGCGCGTTGCCTACATGGACCTGACCAGTGGGAGATGGGGCGAAACGAACTCGCACCTTGCCTGAAATTGAAGCGCTATCCATGGCAAAGATGTTAGCAGAGCGAAGCAGAGAAGGAATGTGACAGCAGAATAGAGTTTGCTGTGCGTGCGAACTGGAACAGGGATAATCTATGCGCTGACTTACGTTCAATGCAAGGAGATTGGCTATGGCGAAGAAGAACATCCTGATGCTCGTCGGCGATTATGTGGAAGATTACGAAGTGATGGTGCCATTCCAGGCGTTGCAGATGGTGGGGTACACGGTTCATGCGGTCTGTCCTGGAAAGAAGACCGGAGAGAACGTGCGTACGGCGATTCATGACTTTGAAGGCGACCAGACTTACAGCGAAAAACGCGGACATAATTTCGTGGTGAACGCGGATTTTGCGAGCGTGAAGGCGGAGAAATATGACGCACTGGTCATCCCCGGCGGACGCGCTCCTGAGTATCTGCGGCTGAATCCGCATGTGTTGGAGATTGTGCGTCACTTTGACGCCACCGGAAAACCGATTGCCGCCATTTGCCACGGCGCGCAGATTCTGGCGGCTGCAGGTGTACTGAAGGGCAGAACGTGCAGTTGCTACCCGGCGGTGGGGCCTGAAGTAGCGGCTGCGGGTGGCACGTACGCGGACATCCAGGTGGACGACGTGATGGTAGATGGAAACCTGGTAACTGCACCGGCATGGCCTGCGCATCCGGCATGGCTGGCGGCGTTCTTGAAAGTCTTGGGAGCACACATCGATCTGGGTGCGCCACAACCGACGATGGCGCACTCGCACTAAACGGTTTCAAGGAAGGTATATCCCGCGAGCGCGAGGAAAATAAGAATCGATGGCGGGCTGAAAAGCTTGAAGCCGCACGGGAGGCTTGGGCATTGGTGAGGTCCTTCGCTTGCGCTCAGGATGACCCTGTCAGCACGTGGCAGACACATCTACTATGGAACCGCACTAAGCGGCAAAGCAAAAGCAAAGACCCCACGTCAGCCCGATAAAACCGGGCGGGACGTGGGGCACCTCTGATTACCTGGGATTACCTCTGACTAGCGGATGTGGGGACTGGACGCAGTGTAAGTGGACTTCCTTTTGGCTGCTGCCTTGACGACCTTTACGTCAAACTCCAGCGGAACTGACTTGGGCGGGAAGCACTGGCGGTTGTCGCAGGCCTGGTACTTTACTTCCCCGTGGGCGCGAAAGGTGCCGAGCGCCGCCTTGGCTGGAACCCGCACCTCGGCGTTGACGGCGAAGTTTCCTGAATAGACGCTGAGCTTGTCATTGCCCATGAAGGGCAGCGCCAGTTGCTCTCCGTCAGGGTACTGGATGTTCATGATCATGATTCCCTCGGGTGGACTGAGGTGAACCACGGTGGGCATCAGGAGTTCGTCGTTGGGCTTGTTGGAATTGACGTGGAAGCCCTTGTTGACCTGTAGCGAAATGTGGAGCGGAGCCTTGTGTCCGCGGGCGACGACCGGGGTTTGAATCGGCAATACGGTGATGGCCGGGGATGAGCCCTGGGCCAGTGCGGTGGCCGCGCAGAACAGTAAGGCGACAGAGATATAAATGCGAGATGAGAGCTTCATGGCTGAAGCTCCAGTTTAGCAGCACCTGGAACTTGTGTTTACGAGCGCGGCCGAGTGGCGATGGCGCGCTTTACGTTTTGCTCGATTTCATCGCGTCCGGGCTGGCCGAAGACGCGGTCCATGACGACTCCGTTGCGATCGATGTAAAACGTGGTGGGCAGGTAATCGATGCCGCCATACTGCTCGGCGACCTTCTCTTTGCCAAGGAGAATCGGATAGTTGATGGAGTTCTCGGCGGCAAACCTGGCGACATCCTTCTGGTCGCCATCGTCCATGGAAACCCCTACAACCTGCAATCCCTGCGAGCCATAGCGCTTCTGAATGTCCACGAACCAGGGGATCTCCTGCTTGCAGGGCGGGCACCAGGTGGCCCAGAAGTTGAGGACCACGGCTTTGCCGCGCAGATCGCTTAACTTGACGTTATTTCCCTGCAGATCGGTGAGGACGAAGTCGGGAGCATTGCGGCCTTTCGTGGCGGCGACAGAACGGGCTCCTCCGCCGGGAAGGTTTTCCCGGAACTTTGCCATGATCAACAGCCCGGCGACGACCACGACCATAACGGCGAAGATGATTACTTTGCGCTTCACGCCAGACACTCCGTATGAACTTCGGACAGCGAATCAGACACTCGTGTACCCGTTGATACAGATGTTCTACAAGGAGAAGCGATTCAGGAAGCCAAGATAGCCGGAGAGCATACTGAAGCGGCCCAGGGCAATGAGCAGGCCGAAGACGATGAGCAGGGCTCCGCTGAGAACCTCAACTGTGTGCAAGTGGCGGCGGAAGCGGGCGTAAAAGCCGAGAAAGCGGTTCACTCCAAGCGAGGTGAGAAGGAAGGGGACGGCTAATCCGGCTGAGTACACGGCGAGGAGAACAATTCCCTTGAAGACCGTGTCCTGCGAACCGGCAAGTAGAAGGATTCCGGCAAGGATGGGACCGATGCAGGGCGTCCATCCGAAGGCGAAGGCGAAGCCGATGAGAAAAGAGCCGAGCGGACTTGCACCGCCTTTGACAGAGTGTAGACGCTTGTCCGAGTAGAGCGCGTTGATCTTGAAAAGTCCGGTAAGGTGCAGCCCGAAGATGATGATGACCACGCCGGCGAAGATCGACAGCGGACGATGATACTGCTGAGTCAGCTCTCCAACACTGGTGGCGACCGCTCCAAGGGAAATGAAGACGACGCTGAATCCGAGAATGAAACAAAGAGAGTTCAGCATAACCGTTCGCAGCAGCTTGCGGTCGGCGGTCTGCAGGGTTTCGACGCTGGCCCCGGAAATCAGGGAAACATATCCGGGCACCAGGGGAAGGACACAGGGGGAGAGGAACGAGAGGACTCCGGCGAAAAACGCTGCCATGGGCAAAGGAAGGCTGTGCATACATTCACGATTGTACAGCGCGGGGGTTACTCGGACCGACAGACTGGCTTACCTCCAGTGAAGACGTTTCCAGAAAGCGCTGCTGTTGCTCCGGGGTGAGCAGGAGGCATTGGCGAGGACGTCCGGCGATCCGTTTGCGGATTTTGGCGAAGATGCGATAAGCAAAATTGAGGAGGGGACGCGGAAGCCAGTGAGCGATTGACGCGAGGCGCGCGTAAGTGCCTCCGACATAGGCGGCGGTGTGGGCTACGGCGTCGAACTCGATGTAGGCTTGGCCGTGGATGATCCATAGGAGAGATTCGATGTGCTGGAGGTGGTACTGCTCGCGCAGGGAGAGGCCAAGCGGGGAGTTGCGCGGAACGAAGAGCAAGTCCGAACGATGTTCGTGGGCGAGGATGAACTGCACGGCGCGATTGCAGAAGGCGCAGTCTCCGTCAAAGACGAGCATGGGAGCGGACATAAAGATTATTTCAGAATTCCCGTTCCAAAGGGATCTGCCATTTGCCAATCGTCTGTAAGCTGTTGCTGGACTCTGTCGTAAAAATGTTCGACAGCTGGCGTATGCAACGGTTTCAGTTGTATTCCCTTTTCCCTTCTGATTTTGCGATCAATATTCTGCATTCGCCGCCAAACATATATCCCGTCGATATCCGGAGCGACGCCGATCTTCTTGAGATTCAACTTGCAACATTGTGCGATTAGGATATACAGACACTGAGGAAATGCAGACTTGATTGCACGCGCCATGTTTTGCGACTCTATGAAACGGGGGCGATCCAGATATCCCTTACATTCAACAGCGACGGCAGGCAGCAGGATAGCGAATTTTTCTTCATCCTCGTCGGTTTTGACCATGCCCTGTACGTGCGCTCCGATTATGAAATCCAACGTGTTTACGGGAGTGTGCGCCGTGGGCAGTTTCAACAGCTGTTTGAAATTTGCCGCCGTGAAATAGAGGCCCTGATAGGTATTCTGTTTGCCGAGCAATGCTTTGGGAAATCCGTCAAGCATCGGCTTAAGCAAGTAGTAGCAGAATTCTTCTAAAGCACTCGAAACCAATGCCCCGCGCGAATCGAATGCATCTACTGGTTTGGTATCTAAGAATGAACTATAGCTGTCAAAGACCCTGACCTTTTCAGCAATTACCGCAGACTTGTCCCCGCTTGCCTGGAATGTTGCTTTCCGCCAAGCGCTATACCTTTTGAATATTTCATCAATTGTTGCCGAGAGCGCGGTTCCCTTCCCTTGATGGTCCTTAATTTTCTTCGCAATATTTCCGGCGTGCGGATACTGAGGTCCCTTTGGAAATTCATCTCCGCCTGTCGCTTTGGCGTAGAGCTTTGCCGCAGCTTCAATCTCCTCCGGGGATGCTGCCTCCGTGTTGATGTCTTCGGAATTTTCCTCTACTGGGACGAGTTCCTCATCGTCCGGAGGATTGCGAACCTTCTTGCCAATCGCCATGTAATTGGATCCCTCGATTCAATGGAATTGCGTCCCATTGCTCTAAGTGTTGAGCAATAATTTTTGCCAGCAACGGAGACACAGCATTACCTATTTGGTTGTATTGGCAAAGTCCTATCTCATCTAAGCGGTTCTCTCGTCTCAGAAGAGAGTGGCTAGGCGTGGTCCTGAGTCCTTTGAAGATGTAAGTATCAGGAAATCCTTGAATTCGTGCGCCTTCGCGCGCCGTGAAATTTCGATGCTCATAGGGATGAAGAAAATTCGCATAAAAGCTTGCCGGCAACGTGTGGCATGGTCGATCTGGGTGCATACGCCGATTATTCTGATCGTAGGTCTGCCCTGTTGAATGAGCAAAACGCTTCCGAGGGCGAAGATCGTCAGAATAGACGTCAGATTGTGACTCACCACAGGCGATCTGCTTGAACCGCTCTATCAGCCGAGCGGTGTGTTTCATGCTTACATGATTCGAAGCACCACGACTGCCTTGTCGGAGCCGTGATTGATATTCCGACATACAGGGAAGGTATTCGATTGGGCTGTCATCCAATCCCGGCTTGGGGAGATCTCCAATCGCTTCCCAAAGCGTCACAAAAGGGTGAAGATCAGCAAAGAAGGTCGGTTCACCATGTGTTGCCCGTGGCGAGGCCCATGGACGAGCCGCTAACAGCTCAGGCCTGAATCCAAAAATGAACAACCTTTCACGAATTTGAGGAACCCCAAAATCTTGTGCCCGCAAAAGAGTCCAATGGACTTCGTATCCAATAGCGGCGAGAGCTGCCATGATGACCGAGATGACGGGCCGTCCGTTCGCCGTCTTGCGCTTGAGCAGACCGGGTACGTTTTCGATTACTGTCATTTTCGGAGCTAGATAGCTCGCGACTCTGATAAATTCACGAAAGAGTGAATTACGTGGGTCTGAGGAATCTTTATGTTGGGGACCCGCGACTGAAAAGCCCTGGCATGGAGGGCCGCCGATAAGAACGTCCACATCGCCACCCAAGGAATGCAGAGACTCGACTTTTAGCTGGGTTAAATCTGCCTGGATTACGGACTCACCCGGTCCCGCGTTGTGGCAAAGGGTCTCACAGGCCCACTTATCTAGTTCAATACTGCCCAACAACGTATGCCCTGCAAGCTTGAATCCTAGTCCGAATCCTCCGGCCCCAGCGAAAAGATCTAGTACTTTCATTTAATGTCCATGATGGTCTCATTCGCAACGGTGACCAGATTCTAATCGGCACCAATCTCCTTGTAAAGCACCGTTCCCCAACCTTTTGATCATCCGCGCCTGACTACAGCGGAATGTTGCCGTGTTTTTTCGCAGGGTTCTTGTCGCGTTTGCCGTCGAGCATTTCGAGGGCTTGGATGATTTTCTTTCGGGTGTCGCGGGGACGAATGACGGCATCGATGTAGCCGCGTTCTGCGGCAACGTAGGGGTTCGCAAATTTCTCGCGGAACTCCTCGATCTTTTCGTCACGCACTTTGTTGAACGCGGCCTCACCGGACAATCCATTTACACCATCTTTGGCGGCGCGGTCGAGTTCGCGGCGATAGACGATGTTGACGGCTCCGGCAGGTCCCATGACGGCAATTTCGGCTGAGGGCCAGGCGTAGTTCACGTCGCCGCGAATGTGCTTGGAACTCATGACGCAATAGGCACCGCCGTAGGCTTTGCGGGTGATGACGGTGATCTTGGGGACGGTGGCTTCGGCAAAGGCGTACAGCAGCTTTGCACCGTGCATGATGATGCCGCCGTGCTCCTGCTGAATGCCGGGGAGGAAGCCGGGAACGTCTTCGAAAGTCACGAGAGGAATGTTGAAGCAGTCGCAGAAGCGGACGAAGCGCGCCGCCTTGATCGACGAGTTGATGTCGAGCACGCCGGCAAGAAAGTTGGGCTGATTGGCTACGATGCCGACGGGGCGTCCGTTGAAGCGGGCAAAGCCGATGACGATATTCTTGGCGTAGTGCTCCTGCACCTCGAAGAAGTAGGCGTCGTCCACGACGCGGGTGACGATGTCCTTGATGTCGTAGGGGAGATTGCTCTCCGAGGGGACGACGGTGTCGAGCTTTTCATCGGCGCGGTCAATGGGATCGGTGGTGGGCTTGCGCGGCGGTTCCTCCAGGTTGTTGGAGGGGATGAAGCTGAACAACTCGCGCACCATGGAGAGGCACTCGGCGTCATCGTGGGCGAGGAAGTGGGCGACTCCGGACTTGGTGTTGTGAGTGTTGGCTCCGCCGAGTTCGTCTTTGCTGACCTCTTCGTGGGTGACGGCCTTGATGACCTCGGGACCGGTAATGAACATATAGGCGGTCTTATCGACCATGAGGATGAAATCGGTCATGGCCGGAGAGTAGACAGCGCCACCGGCGCAGGGTCCCATGATGGCCGATATCTGCGGAATGACACCCGAGGAGAGGACGTTGCGCAGAAAAATGTCGGCATAACCAGCCAACGACCGAACGCCTTCCTGAATGCGGGCTCCGCCGGAGTCGTTGAGGCCGATGACGGGCGCTCCCACGCGGGCGGCCTGATCCATGATCTTGACGATCTTGCCGGCGTTGGTTTCGGAAAGCGAGCCGCCGAAGACGGTGAAATCCTGGGCGAAGACAAAGACGAGGCGTCCTTCAATGCGTCCGTACCCGGTGACAAAGCCGTCGCCGAGAACGACCTGCTCGCCCATGCCGAACTCGGTGGTGCGATGAGTGACGAACTTATCCGTTTCCTCAAACGTGCCCTCATCGAGGAGAAATTCGATGCGTTCCCGCGCCGTCATTTTGCCGAGTTTGTGTTCGCGTGCACGCCGCTCTTCGCCACCACCGGCTTCGGCTAGTTCGTCGCGCTCTTTCAGTTTTGCAAGTTTCTGCTCGATGTTCATGAACGGGCATTATAGCCAGAGAGTACGGGTCTGAGCCAAAGATTAGTTTTGGGGAGGCATTTTGAAGAGCGACTCGTCGCCTTCCATGCCTTGAGCGCTCCAGCGCCAGCGTCGGCCATCCCAGAAGACGAGAGCGTGCAGAGTGGTGCGATCGACGGTTTCGACGGCCTGAAGATCTTTCTTCTTGAGCCGGAGATTCACGATGCTGACGGTCTCAAATGGCGTGTTGATGAGAACGAACTTCGCAGGATGTTTGGCCTTGGACTTGGGATCGGGCGGCAGACGCCAGCCGAAGACGATGAGCAGGCAGCGGGAGGAGCCATCGAAGTGCAGCCCGAATTGCGTGGTGATGCGCGGGTCTCCCGTGCCGTAATAGGAGTCGTAAGGGTCCTCGACCTTGAAGTGGAACTGCTGCTGCGACAACAGGGGCGTGCTGCTGGTTCCTACAAGGACGAGATCCTGGTTGCCATCGCCGTCGAGGTCGCCAAACATTGGCGCGACCTTGGGATCGAGCTTGAAGGTCGTTCCAAACTGCTGCTCAACGTAAGCAGCCGGATCGGGGAGCGGCGAGGCGGCAGTAGGAGCAGGCTGCGCCAGCAGGAGCGTGGCCAGGAACAGGCTGGCGGCAAGACACTGGAGCACCGGGTGCGAAGTGGAATGCATAACGCTACTGTATCTGCTATTTGCCCCCTGAAATCAAGAGCAATGCTGAATTTGCCCTGAGGAGCTATATGGCATCTATAATCTGGCTCGTGCGGCTACTTTTGGTAAGTGACATTCACGGAAATCTTGAAGCTCTTGAAGCTTGCCTGGAGGCAGCGCCGGAGCACGACAAGGTCGTCAACCTGGGAGACGTGGTTGGCTATGGCGCAAGTCCCAACCAGGTAGTCGAACTCATTCGCGAGATGAATCCCGTGAGCGTGCGCGGCAACCACGACCGCTGCTGCTGCGGGCTGGAAGATACTTCGAACTTCAATCCCGTAGCCGCAGCCGCAGTGGATTGGACACGCCGGGAACTGAGCGAAGCGAACCTGAACTGGCTGCGAGAGTTGCCCAGCGGGCCTTTGCAAGACGAAACCTTAAAGGGTGTTCGGTTTGTGCACGGCTCGCCACTGGAAGAGGACGACTATATCACTTCGCCATTCAGCGCCAGCGAGGCGCTGGCGAGTTCCCCGTTCCATCTTACTTTTTTTGGACACACCCATGTTCAGTGCGCGTTCGCGAAGCTGGATAAGATGACCGAGATGCTGCCTCTCGAGCGAATTGAAGGCGATGGCGAGGGTCAAGTGTTTCGGCTGGAGTTGGATCTGACACGAAACTATTTGGTGAATCCCGGGTCCGTGGGACAACCGCGCGACCGCGATCGGCGTGCGGCTTTTGCCGTTTACGACAGTGAACGATGTGAGATTCTCTTCTACCGGATTCCCTACGAGATTTCACGTGCGCAAGAGCGCATTCTGCAGGCAGGATTGCCGCCGGGATTGGCGATCCGGCTGGAAGAAGGGCGGTAGAGACCGTCGCCACCGGACACCTGCGAGTCGGCAACGCGGTTTTCCTCAAGCAGAGGGCACCCTCGTTTGCGATACACTCGCGCTATGTCATTCGGAAAAACAGGCGGACTCTTTAACGACGAATCGGACGCGGCTCCCGGCCCAAGCAGCAAGGTGATGGTGGCGCATGTCGACGGAGGCTCGCGGGGCAATCCCGGCCCGGCTGGCTACGGCGCATATATCACCGACGCGGAAGGCAAACGGCTGGCGGAGCTCAACGATTTTCTCGGCGTGCAGACCAACAACTTTGCGGAATACTCGGGGCTGATTGCAGCGCTGGAATATGCGGTTGAGCATGGCTACGGCACGGTGAAGGTCGTTAGCGATTCCGAGCTGCTGGTGAAGCAGATGAAGGGGCAGTACCAGGTCCGCAGCGAAGCTCTGCTGGCGATCTACAAAGAAGCCAAGGCGCTGATTCGCAAGCTGGACCGCTTTGAGATCCGCCACGTGTTGCGGCACCTGAACAAAGACGCCGACCGGTTGGCGAATGAGGCAATGGATCGCGGCATGGGGCGAAAGGTGGCCGACAAAGCCGATGCGTATGCGAAGCCTCCGGTTGAACGTGAAGCGATCAAGGAGCTGCGTGGCTTCGTGCGCGAAGGGGTAGTGGAGTTTACAGGAGAAAAGTTTCCGGATGGAGTGTTTGTGGTAGTGCGGCGGGTGAGGTAGCAAGTCGCTCGTCGAAATCTTGAGGCGTCGATTGAATAAGCGCGAACCTTGAGCGGGCTCGCGCTTTCTTGACTCCTTGCGGTACGACAGGCTGGAAAACTCAGACGATAAGCGCCTTTTTCACGGCTTCGCTGACCTGTTTGCCGTCAACCCTGGCACCGCCGAATTGGGCCATCACATTCTTCATTACCGTGCCCATCTCTTTGGCGGTCGGCGAACCCATCTGGGCAAGCACGGTCTTCACGGCAGCATCTATTTCCGCCGGGCCAACCGCTTTGGGAAGATAGCTCTCGATGAAGACAATCTCTTCCAATTCCTTGGCCGCGAGTTCCGGACGATTGCCTTTCGTAAATGCGTCGGAGGCGTCGTGGCGCTGCTTGATAAGAGTGGAGAGCACCTGCATCTCTTCTTTTTCATCGAGCGGAGCGCGCTTATCTATTTCCTTGTTCTTCAGCGCGGACTTGACCATGCGCAGAGTGGAGAGACGCAGTTCCTGCCGCGCCTTCATGGACTCGACAATATCGTGCTGAACCTGGGAAGTAATGCTCATAATCGTTCAATGATACGCTTTGCGAAGAAAGAAGAAGGAATCAGGCAGTTCAGCCTTTGCTCTCTGGCTCTGTTTCCAACAGAAACATGGTCGCATCGGTTTCCGCCAACAATACCTGGTCCTCGTCGTCGGTTCGAATTTCAGCTCGTGCTGTGATGGCGCGGCGACGCTGCTGGATGGTCCATCCCCGGATGATCAGCTTCGCTCCGGTTGGCACCAGTTGGCGGAAGCGCGTCTCGGAACGGGCGGTCACGCCGTTCAAGCCTTGAAAGTACACGGCCCAGCCAAGCGCCTCATCCATCAGCGCCAAGGTTATGCCACCATGCAAGATCCCCGGCCATCCGCCATGCTCGGCGCGGGCAGTGTACTGCGCACGGCTGCCATGCGGTCCATCGGGGAAAAACGGTATATGCAGGCCATGCGGATTTTCGGGGCCGCAGACAAAACATTGCTTCGTTTTGGGCTTGACGGTTTTAGGTTGCATTTGCACCGCTGTTGGCTTTGTTGGCATATACTTCGACCTTTGCATATTCGGTAATGGTGCATCCACTTACTGCTGTTGGGCAGTGGCGTTGGACGGGCTGGCTTTTGTAGCGGAACGACGGAGCGAGAGTGCGGTCAGTTTGCGCATCAGGTTCTGAAAAGTGATGATGCCGACCAGGTAGTCGGAGTCCACAACGGGAATCATGGAGAGGCCGCTGTGTCCGATGCGGCGAAGCACGGCGGCGAGCGATTCCTGCGGACCGGCAACAGGATACTCGCGGCGCATTGCCGATTGCACGTACCCGTTGCCTTGCTCCTCTATGCTCTCGGCCATTTGCTGACGGCTGATCACGCCAACCATGTCCGTTCCGCGTACGACGGGAAATTCCTCTTGCGGCGGGTCGACCGAGCGCTGCAGTGCGTCGGCCAGAGTCTCAGCCGGTGAGAGAGTGATGAAGTCGGTCACCATGACGTCGCGCACCCGCACCCGCTCCAGCACTGCCTGCAAAATCATGCTGCGATCTTCAAGTTGCGCGGCGAGGAAGAGAAATGCTCCGGCCATCATGATCCAGAGATTGTTGGAACTGGAACCGAGGAATACTGCTCCGCCACAGAGAAACAGGGCGAGCGAGAAGAACTGTCCAATGGAGACTGCCCGGCGCGTAGCGTTGACATGATCTCCGTTGGTCGCCAGCACAGCGCGCAAAATGCGCCCTCCATCGAGTGGATAGGCGGGCAGCAGATTAAGCACGGCGATGAAAAGCTGCGCCCAGAAAAAGCTGCGCACAAGATCAAACGGAGTGAGCCAGGGAAACCGGAACAATCGCACATGGGGATGCAATATGAGCGCAGTCGCCGCGATCAGGGCGGCAAACACCAGATTTAGAATGGGACCGGCAAGCGAGATGCGAATCTCGCGGCGCGCATCCAGCCCGCGTTGTGCCTGCTCGTCGAGCAGGGAAATGCCGGCAATGGGCAGCAGCACGACACTGCGAACGCGAATGCCATTACGGGCCGCAACCACGGCGTGGCCTACTTCATGCGTAATGACTGCAAACATCACGAGAAGCATAAGAATGAAGCAGCGCAATCCCACCTGGGGACCGTGTCCGGTCTCAAGAATCCACACCAGGCAGAACATCAGCGGAAAGCTGAAGTGCACACGGAAGTGGATGCCGAAAATATCTAGAACGGGGATGGACCAGCGTCTCATGCGATTTGCCTTACCTGAGCAAAAGCCATTACTAATACACTACACGGCTGAGGGCCGGAAATAGAAGAGGCCAAATGAGAGTGATCGCGGGAAAGTTTCGCAGCCGGAGTCTGAAGAGCCTGGAAGGCCTGGAGACTCGCCCCACCTACGATCGGCTGAAAGAGACGTTGTTCAATGTGCTCGCGTCATCAGGCATGGTTGCCGATTGCCGATGGGCCGATCTGTTTGCGGGTACCGGTTCCGTGGGGATTGAGGCGTTGAGCCGCGGCGCTACTTCCGTGCACTTTGCCGAATCGAGCGGCCAGGCATCGAGAGTGCTGCGCCAGAATCTGGCCACCCTCGGGCTCGAAGCCGAGGTGTCGGAGCGCGATGCAGCCGAATCGCTTCGCCAATGGGAAAAGGCAGGAGTGCAATTCGATGTGTGCTTTCTCGACCCTCCCTACCGCCTGCACGGAGCGTATGGAGAGGTTTTGCGCACCATCGCACGCGGAACGATACTCTCCAAAGGCGGCATCGCGGTCGCAGAGCACGAGAAGAGATTCGATCCGGGCGACGCAGAGGGCAATCTGAATCGTTATCGCCAGTTGACACAGGGCGACAGCGCACTCAGTTTTTACCGCATGAGCAACGACTGATGTGAGAGGCCGTCGCGGTTTCACATGACGAGATTGTCTGGCCGCACGAGCGCGTATTGCATTTCTTTCAGTTCCTTACGTACAAGGTTCAGGCCAAAGACGCAGGTTTCAAACTGCCGCGATAGACGCCCAAACAGGGGCGCAACGTTGCGGTACTCCATTTGGTCGAACTGGCTGACGATGAAGTAGCTTTCCTTTCCAGCGTGGACGAAATCAATTAAATTCTCCAGCCGCTGGCGGCGAAGGCGAAAGCGATTGATCGACTCGGGAAACATTCCGCTGTAGAAGAGAGTGAAGTCTCCAATGTGCTTTCGCACTTGGCGCTCGCGGTCAAACGACGGCGCTTCACCGAAGACGGGATCGCTTTCGAGCAGCATTTCGCCTACGTCATCCAGGGAACGGCCCTGTGCATTCTTGAGTGCGTGAAGATTGCGGGTGTCGCAGAATTCCGTGAGCAGGTTGGCCAGATAGGCCCAGATTTCCTGATCACGCAAGCCTACCTCGCGTCCGAAATTTTGCTCGATCTTCTCCGTCAATAGCTGCCGTAGAGGATGCCGATCGCTGATCTCTCCCATGATCACCGCTCTCCTGAATTCAACTTCGACTGTGGCGTGTCACTTTCTTAACCCGGTTAGATAACGCGAGCACGGTAGAAGGTGCCGGGCGGGAAAAGATTGGCAGTCACGAGAAGGGAGTGCTGATAACCGTAGAACAGGAATCCAGGCGAAAGTTTCTTACGTGCGCAGGCCGCACCAGCTTTCAGAAACGACAATCGAGTTGCCAGGACTGTGCGGATCGTACTTAACACTGGTCGTTACACCGATGCGGCAGGAGTGAAGATCGAGATACTGATGAAGGTGAGTCACATCCTGCGAGCATTCGTAACTCACACCGGCGATGTCATAGGTATAAAAGATGAGTTGCAGCAGTTGACCCGGCTCAGACTCGAATTCCTGCACGTCGAGCACGGTTCCGTCAGTGATTCTGCCCAGTTCGTTAACACGGTGGCGACGCAGAGCCTCACGCTGTTCGGGAGTCTTCTTGCGTCCGCCAAGGCGCCACAGCACAGAACTGACTACGGCGATCGCGACAGCACCGGTGAGCGTGTAAATGCGATACAGGGTCATGGAAAACAGCGTATTCGAGGAGAAGTTTCGAAACCGCCCTACTTTGACTTTACTACGAAATCGGAGTGCGTTGGGCGACACAGTAGGGCTATGCCGAGTTGACGTAGAAAGTGCGAACCCGCGGGCTCGCACTTTCGATCAACGAGGTCGTCACTCGTTATTCGTCGATGACAGGGTTGCGTAGGGTGCCAATCCCTTCGATTGAGACTTCGACCACATCTCCGGGTTGCAGCGGTCCCACACCTTCGGGCGTGCCGGTCGCAATCAGGTCTCCGGGAAGTAGCGTGCAGAACTGCGAAATGTGATGCACGATGCGGTCGACAGAGAACATCATGTCGCGCGTGTTCCCGTCCTGGCGCACCTCGCCGTTGACGCGGGTCTGTACGTTGATGCCACTCTCCGGATTGAGGTCGGTGGTGACGATGGGCCCGAAGGGGCAGAAGGTGTCAAAGCCTTTGCTGCGCGTCCACTGGCCATCGATGTTCTGCAGGTCACGCGCAGTCACATCATTGACGATGGAGTAGCCGAGAATGTAGTCCTTGGCGCTCTCGCCTTCCTTCATTTTGTGGCAGCGGCGGCCAATCAGGATTCCAAGTTCGCCTTCATAGTCAACGCGATGGCTGAGGGTAGGGCGAACGATTTCACCGCCCGGGGCGAGCAGGGACGAAGGCGGCTTGCTGAAGATCAGCGGCTCGGTCGGCATCTCATGATTGAGTTCGCGGACGTGAGCCGCATAGTTTCTGCCCACGCACATGATTTTGCTGATAACCGGAAACGGCGTCAGCAATTTGGCGCGTTCGAGCGGGAAAGGCTCCTCTATCGTCTTCCCGGAACCGACTTCCGGCAGCACAATCTGTTCCGGCACGCCCGCCCCGCTGACCTGCATTTGCGGACTGCCCAGTTCGCTGATGATGTAGTCATGGCCGTCGCGGGTTTCCACGAGGCCAAAGCGTGATCCTTCCATTCCAAGGAAGCGGCAGAATTTCATCGAACCTCCAGAGGCACCGACTCTTCGGCCGGAGCTGATTTCGCGCTCTGATTGCCGCGCAGATCAATGGCTGCGACAGCGTAGTAGTACTTCTGTCCGGCGTGAACATCGTTATCGCGCCAGGCCGGAGCCTTGATGATGGAGCCGGAAACGGCGGCAAACGCGGAAGCGGCGGTACGGCGATAGACTACGAATCCAGCCAGGTCGCTCTCCGTGTTGGGCGCCCATGTGAGATCAATGAAGGGCTTCTGGCCCACGCTGCTGAAAACCGCTTGCAGACCGCTCGGGACAAGCGGCGGAAAGACGTCATGCACGATGAGATGCACCGGCACGCTGTCGTCGCCTTCCACTTCCATCGCAGGCCGTCCAGCCACCGCAAGCACGGTCACGGAAGTAATCTTGTAGTCGTACTCCTGCTCCCAGTCGAAATTACTGTCGCGGGCCTCGCCGGGACCGGAGTGATACGGCAGTTCGGTCGCGAGCGCGAAGTCGGTTTTCCCAGTGGCACGGCGGTAAATACGCAGTCGATAGGCAATGCCGGACGGATTCAACGGAGCAGAGAGCACATCCCACTCCAGCAGCGGACCTTTCGCGTCTAGCGTAGCTCGAAGTTTTTCAGGAGGTGGAGCGGTCTGCACCAGCGGGGCTCGCACCTGGTTGGAAAGTCCAGCCGAGCGGCCTCGTTTGTTGAGCACCACGACCGCGTAGGTCGCCTGATTCTGCGTCCCCATTAGCTCGGAAGGTAAAACGTCTTCAAAAGAAACCGTTGGACGTTTCGCCCCTGGTGCCACGGAGACCAGTTCGCTGGTGTTGATCTCCTTCACCGGTTCACCGCACTCATTGATTGGGAATCTATTGACCACGCGGCAAATGCGGGTGGTCGTGGCCCAGCGCATCGGCTGATGATCCGTGGTCTCCGTCGGCGGAGACCAGGTGAGTATGACGCGACCGCCCTTGCGCGCGGCGGAAAGATTATCGACAGCCACGGGAAGTCGCAGCGATGGCGGTTGCGGCGCGCCCGGAGAGGCGCATCCGGCAGCCAGTGCAAGGCCACAACAGCAGACGGCAAGGAGGATGGGGTTCTTATTCATCGGAACGGTTCAGCGTAACAGAAACGAGCAAGCCTCTGCAGCGGCATCGAGTGCTCCCGTTTTCATCTGCATAAAAATTGCGCCACTCGATCCTGGTGCTAGTACAGTCTCTCTTGTTTGCGCAGGTTACCGAAGGTTCCGATGTTTGCCAGCGTGAATGCAAAGCGATACTGGTTCTCGTTACGAACATTGGGGAGCGCCAGGCGCCGGAATTCGAAACTCAGACCACAGCAATCCCAGTTGTAGCTGGTCTGCGCCGCGCCATATTGCAGGAAGTCGCGGTTCTGATCGTAGCCCGCGCTGAAACCTCCGGCGAAGCCTCGCTTGTTCGGATGGCCGTATCCAACAAGGTAACGGAACTGGTTGAAGACGAGCGGTGCTTTGCTGAATGTTTCGGTCACCGAGTTGGCGGGCAGGTGAAAGAACGCATGGCTGCCGCCAACGAAATACTCTCCACGGCGATATTCGACAAACGTTGCGCTGGAGTTGATGCGTCCTCGGACCGGATCGTAATCGAATTGCCATTGAATATCGGTGTTGGCCGAGGTCTGTATGCGCAACTTGCTTACCACCGGGGTCCAGGTGCGAGCCGTTTCCAGAAAGGCGATGCCGGTCAGATCATCGGTGGTCGTGAAAACGTTGCGGCGGCCCGGAACCAGTGCGCCGCCAAACTTTTGGTCGACATAATATTTCTGCTTCACTTCCCAGCTCAACAACTCGCGAGTGGCCTTGCTCTCGTCCTCGCAGCGCGGAGCCAAAGCGCTCATGCCCGGAATGTAAGCGGGACTCTTCACAGTGCGTGCGGCGGGCGTTTGCTCGGGAGCTTCACAGCCGGGCTCGTGGCGGGTTGAGCGGCGGCGTCCGTAAATGCGCTGGATCACGTCGTATTCAAACTCGCTGGTATTGCTGAGAATGTCCATCGAATCGAAGCGAATGATGTTCTGGAATTGACCGATGCCCGTGGTGTAGCGGTAGGTGAAGACGGGTTCGATGACGTGCTTGATGCTCCGTCCTCGATATTCACGCTTGAGAACCTTCTCCATCACCGGAGGACGCAGCTCGATGGAGGCTTCAACGGCCCGGCGGTTCAGTGAATCGCCGCTGGCCTTGCCAAGCGTATTGGTGACCGAGGGGAGGTTTTGCTGCGTATAGAGCGTGTCATGCACCGCGATTTCGGGCCGCAAATCCCATCCATTCCACTCTAAAGGAAGCGCGATGCGGGGCCGGATATCCAGACGTCCAACGAGATTGGCCGTCACAAAACCCGGTTCACTGCGCTGCAAGCCACCGGCGCTGGTGTCCACTCCCCAAACAAATGGCGAGGAAGCGATCGTCCGCTCCAATCCGTTCGCCTCAACCACTGGCATATGGAGAATCCTGATCTGGTTGGAGAAGGAATTGGTCAGCGGGTCCTGATAGAAATTCTGGTATCGCCCAGCACTCCCATTCAGCGAAAGGCCCGCGAGATTGTGGGAGATGAAGGCGACCGACTTCACCTCCGAGTTCACCGCCTGCGAATAGGTTTCCGAAAAAGCCTGCCGGAAGAGAAATGAGTTGAGGTATTCGATGTCAGCCGCGGAACGCCAGTGATCGCCGCTGGTTTCAGCAATGAGACGTATGTCCTCGCCACCCTGATCCTGATTGGTCGTGGTCGTCACAGGAGTCCCGCCCGGCCCCGTTTGCGTCGTGGTAACCGGAACCCCACGGTCGAGTACGCCAAAGTAGCGCAATTCCAGCGAAGTGTTTTCCGTGGGCCTCATGCGGATTTGCGCCGTCTGGCTCCAGCCGCGCTTGGAAAAGTATTCGGCTCCGATGGTGATGTCATTGGATCGGTTGATCGCCCAGTAAAACGAGTCGCCAAAGATAAAACCTTTGGTGGAAGACTCGCCGATGGCCGGCAACAGGAATCCGCTGGTACGGCCGATGGCGCTTGCCGGAGCCTGCGTGTAAGGAAAGTAGAAGACTGGCAACTTCAGCAGGCGGAAGGTGGAATGATAGAGCTTGGCATCTTCACCTGCCACCACATCGATTTTTTCTGCGTTGAAAGTCCAGGTCGGATTCTGCTCGGCGCAGGAGGTAATGCTGCCGTGTAGGACGATGTAGCGATCGCGGTCAACTTTGCGAACTTCCTTGCCGGCAATGACAAAAGGATTGCTGGTGGTGAGAACAACCGTGCGTCCGCGCACTACGGCGCCAAATGTACCGAAGACATCATAGAAAGTACCAGTCTCGGTCTTTACGTTGTAGTTGGCGTGTCCGGCCGTGAGGTGGGCGTCGTGCGGTCCTCCGTCGAAGACAACTCTGCCCGTCGCCTCGACCGCGCCGCTGTCAGCATTGTAGGTAACGTGGTCGGCGCGCAGGAGATAGCTTTGGAAAGAAATCTCCACATCTTCATCCAGTTTATAGATGTCGCCTTGTTTTTCCTGCTGCCGAGCCTTGATCGTGACTTCCTGGGCAGGGAGCCAAGCGCCGCTTACCGGACGTGATGATGAAGCAGGCAACTGACTGGTAAATGCCAGTGTCGCCAACAACAGGTGACTTACGATCGTGACTGTGATAATTCTCAGAGTGCGAAGGGTCATCGGGATGCGTTTTGCCGATCCATGTGGCGCGAAACAGCGCTCGGTTGCACGTTAGCACGCGCGACCGTCTGCCACAAAGTCTAACGATTCGGAAATCCTTTCGCTGCTCTGGTGTTTTTCACAATTCGTCATGGACTGTCCGCTTTGCGGTACACCGTGCACGTGCTCCGTGCCCTCCGTGGCCGCGCGTATCCCTACATCGCGCGGCACCCTCACCACATCAGAATCCGTGGACAGTTTTTCTGTCCCTAAATCGTGCGTGGAAACCAGGGCAAGAATGGATTCATTCGAGCAACCCCAGTACATGGAAGATCGCCACCAGTCCTCCGCCGACAAAGCCTGGCGTGCCGAAGTCGCCTCACGCGTGAACAGTTATCGTGCCCGACGTAAGGACAACAGGAGCGATGAGAATTTTCCGTCGTTCGACTTCGGTCCGGCCGCCGGGGCACAGAACGCTGCCACACCAAGCTTGGGCGCGCTGAACCAGAGCACACAGAACCAGAACACGCAGCTTGAGACTCAGAGCTCTCGCTCTCCGGCCCACCCCGAAGGACAGCCAGGGGGTTTGCGGAGTTCGGGACGTTCAGTGCGCGGCGCCTTCGATACCAACTACTATCGCCGCCTGAATGCCGAGTCCCTTGCGCAGCCAAGCGTAACGATGTCCGCGACGGCTGCTGCAACCGCTCCCGTTCGCGACTTCACCGAGGAGTTGGAGTCCGAAACCGATCCCATGGTGGAGGAAGTGGCGGATGCAAAGGTAAGCGAGGAGGCGGCCACCGACCTGGCGCTCGATCTTGAAATTCGCCCGACTACCGCCGAAGACACTTTCCTTGAGCAGTTCCGCATTTCTGAACCGCAGCCTGAAACCGTGATTCCGCCGGCGGCACCGCCGACGCAAGGAAATTTGATCGTCTTCCGGCGTCCATTTATGGAGCCTCCTTTGGCGCCGCAACCCTCGCGCGACGAACTCGCGGAGCCAATGAACAAGCGGCCACGCATTCTCGAGGTGCCCGAAGACATCATGCCCGCCGTGCAGGGCTCGCTGTTTCCCGAGATTCGATTGGACGCCGACGAGCAGGAATCACCGAGGCCGCGCGAACCTCAGTTCGAGATACCTCTGCGCGTGGCCCCGATCTCCGAGCGATTGATGGCGTCGCTCGCCGATCTGTTCCTCGTGGTAACGGCTGGCCTGCTATTCGGAGCAATGGCGTGGCGCGCATTGCCGGAAATTCCGCATACCAAGCCTTTCTGGATGATGCTGGGCGCGGTGACGCTGGTCTTCTGGGCCTTATATCAACATATGTTCCTGCTCTACGCGGGGCGCACACCGGGAATGAGGATGAGGGGCATTCGCCTGAGCACCTTCGACGGGCAGGTGCCGCTGTGGAAACAGCGTTCTACTCGAGCAAGATTTGTGTTTATCTCCTTTGCCTCGGTTGCCCTTGGTTTCATCTGGGCACTGGTGGATGAGGATACGCTGTGCTGGCATGACCGCATCTCACAGACTTTCCCAACCTCTGAGTAGTTTTTCTGACCGTCCACCAAACAGCGCAACCCAAGGGCCGCGCTGTTTGACTCTGCACGAGAATATTCAAACTACTTCCGAACTACTCGTAGCCATCGTCTTCTTCGTCTGACTTGCCCATCTCCTTCTTCAACAACGCGAGGATTTCTTCGCGCTGCGGCCCGTGCATGCGTTCGTAGAGACGCTCCAGGGCCATGCCTACGATGTGGTAGTGATGCAGAGACGCAAGTTCAGGGTCCGCGCTCAACTCCAGCCAGATTTTATGCAGCAGTTCCAGGTCCTGATCACGCAAGCGTGGCGTGTGCGGGCCAAGGTAGAACTCCTGCATCGTATGATCAGGCGCGTGGATCTCCATGACTAACTTCGGGCGCGGTTGAGGCAACCGTTCCCAGGCATCGCCGGTCAGCTTTCCCTGCTCGTCGAGCGTAAGACGGTTGGAAAGTCCGCATACGATACGGGAGGACTCCAACCGCGCTGCCGTCTGCACAATTGCGTCGAAGACGTTAGCCGAGGGCACGACCATCAGGGAAACATGCTTACCCTGCTTCTCAGCTAACTCCACGACCTTGGTGAACAACTGCTGCTCGTATTCCTCGAACAGTTCCTCGCTGTCATAGGTGGTACTTCCGCTAAAGGCGTGTTCGCGGTGGTAGATCCGGGCAGTCATCACGACGACGTCCTGCCGCACGATGTCGGTGTTGCTCAACAGATCATGCAGGTAGTAGAGATTTCTCGGATCGCGAATGGCTACCAGGATGTTTCCCGGACGAACCTTCATCTCCTCGCGATCGATGAGCGGTTGCTCGGCAATGCGAAACTCCTCGCGCATCTCGTGGTTGGCTCCGCGCTGCCGATGAGTAATCTTTTCGGAGACGGTGAAGACCGCCAGCATGAGCGCCGAGAAAATGACGCCGCTGATGGTGGCCAAAGGCTTCGTGGCCAGATTCACCAGCGCAATGGCAAACAACATCAACGTGACCAGGCCGAGCCCAACCGGAATCTCGACGCTGCCGATCTTCACATTTCCGGGTACCTTGAACTCGCGCTTTTGCTTTTCCGTGTAGCGCAGCACGGTGACCGAGAGGCCGTTGAAGGAGAAGCTCCAGATAACACCGAACGCATAGAGCGAAGCCAACAGGTAGACGTTGCCGCGAGTTGCCAGAATCGTGAAGAGTTGCAGTCCTACGATCAAGTTGATCAGGCGGAAGCTGGTTCCATACTTCGGATGTGGTTTGCGAAACCACGGCGTTAGCACGCCATCTTCACTGATTCGATTGAGCACTCCGTTAGCGCCCACAATGGCCGTGTTCACTGCGCCAGACAAAATCAGCGCGCCCACAATCACCACAAATGCCTGGAAGAAAAGTTTCAGGGTGTAGGGACCGACCACGTACATCGCCAGTCCGCCGATGAGGTTGGCAAAATACTCCGGACGCTTGTTGTCCGGAATGATCATGACGGCAAAGAAGGACACCAGCGAGGTAAAGAACAGACTGTAGAGGAAGATTACCAGTCCAGCCTTCTGCAGGTTCTTGAGTTTCGGGTGCTCGATCTCGCGATTGACCTGGGCCAGCGACTCCTCACCGCTCATGGCCAGAACCGAGTGCCCGAAGCCCACCAGGAACATGATCAACGGAATCGTGCTCAACCACGTTCCGTGCAGCCAGCCAAGCGATTCCTTGTCCATCTTCAGATTGCGTGGAACCGGAAGCGGCGGCAGGTGGCTCTTGTGCATGATCAGCGTGAGCGTGCACCAGCCGATCAGAATGACCACCATGACCGTGGTGATCTTCATGATGCTCAGGGCCTTCTCGCTCGATTCGTGAATTCCTTGTGTGTTCTTGTGCCAGAAGTAAATGGTGACACAGCAGGCGAAAATCGCGGCAATCCAGTTTTGCTGTGCCTCATTGAGGTTCATCGGATGGCCGAAGCGCGCCGACACATCGGAGATCAACCCGACCATGTACTGTCCCGCGGAAACCGAGCTGATTGGACCAGTAAGGATGTAGTCAAACAGGAGGGCTGAGACCGAAAGCTTGGCCAAGGTGCCGCCCATCGCCTCCTTCACCACGCGATACACACCCCCGCGCACAAACATCGCGCTGGACTCGATGTAGATGGAGCGGACCGCATAGCTGAACAGCATCACGCCCAACACGAACCATGGCGCACTCTTGCCAATCACCTTCTCAGCGTCGCCGCCCACATAGTAAGCGGACGAGGCCAAATCGCTGAGCACGATGGCCGCTGCTCTCCAGAAGGAGATGAAACTCAGCATCACCGTGGTGGCAACAAATACCTTGATCGCCGGACGCTTGCCCGCGCTCTCCGCAGCAGAATTCAGATTTCCAGGCGTAATTCCCATATGTGTATTCGGCGAGACTGCTCCAGCTAGATGCTCTGAATGCGGCTCGTGCTTTCGCTGTTCGGTTCAAATCCAGAGAATACTCAGGTCAGGACCAGGCCACCCTGCAGCCCTTCCCACAAACTGTTTGATAGTTGATGAACAGGGTAAATGGCGCGGCAAGAAAATGTAAGAGCTGCTGCCGATATTGATTGTAAGCGGTTAATTCCAAGCACTCCAATCTTGATAGCTTTATTCCAGATTCCAGTCCGGTCCGCTGCAATCGTTTATCATCCGTCCCTGGGTCGCAGCGGTTCGCGACCGCGAGGCACAACCGGCATGTGCTTCGATCAGTGTCTTCCGTTGCCGTTCCCGTCAATCAGCTCCGAGACTGCGTCTTCTTCCTTCATACTTACGGCGACGGCCTGTTCTTCCAGCAGCGGTTCGAGCGGAATCGATTCCAGTAGCACGACCGCGTGCGCGATGGCGGCGTTGTCGGTTCCGGTGCCTTCGGGAGTCTTGGCCTTGATGCCGACACGGGCCGGCACGGTCTTCAGCAACTCAGCAACCCGGGCACGCAGCTTTTCCGCGTGGGGAACGATCTTCGGGGCGGCCATGATCATGGTGGTATCGATGTTGACCACGCGAAAACCCGCCATCTCAATCTGGCGCATCGCTTCCTCAAGGAACAGGACCGAGTTCGCGCCCTTCCATTGCGGATCGCCTGGCGGGAAAAAGCTGCCAATATCGCCTACGCCAACGGCACCGAGCAGCGCGTCAGTAATGGCATGGAGCAGAACGTCGCCGTCGGAGTGTCCAGCCAGGCCATGAGTGTGCTCCAGGCGGACTCCTCCGATCATCAGTGGCACGCCCGCGCGGAATTCATGCGAGTCGTATCCGTAGCCGATGCGCATGCTCATTTGCTCACGCTGTGCAGGCGCGCCTCCTGCGCCAGGAAAAATTCCGCGAGTTCCAGATCGGCCGGGGTCGTGATTTTGAAATTGCGCGCCGATCCCATCACCACATACACAGGATGTCCCGCGCGTTCGAGCAGGCTGGATTCGTCAGTACCTTTGAAGCCTTCAATACGAGCTTCGTTGAAGATGGAGCTCAGCAGACCGTAACGGAATCCTTGCGGCGTCTGCGCCTGCACGATGTGCTCACGTGGAATGGTCGCCTCGACCACGGCGCCTTCAGGACGGCGTTCCACTCGCTTGATGGTATCGATGGCCGGAACTCCGGCAATCGCCGCGCCATGGCGCTGGGCCTGCTCGATGACCCCGGCAATGGTTTCCTGCGAGACGAACGGGCGCACCGCATCATGGATCAGCACAAGGTCGTCAGGGTGCGCCGGGAGAGCATCGAGCACGTTGCCGACCGACTCCTGGCGATGCTCGCCACCTTCGATCAAGTGGACGGGCTTGCCCAGTCCGGCCTTGTCGAGCGTTGGCGCAAAGCTGTCGATCTCCGGTTTGCGCATGGCGACCCAGATGGAGTCCACCATGGGCGAGGCTGCGAACTTTCGCAGCGTGTGTATAAGGATGGGAACTCCGTCGAGTTCAAGAAATTGCTTGGAGCGCAGAGGAGTCTGTCCCGAATGTGCGGCTCCCATGCGGGTTCCAAGTCCAGCTGCGGGGATAATGACGAAAACTTTCATAACGGCTAGTCAGTATAACGAGCAGTTCGTTGAAACAGCAAATTGGGTTGATCAATAACGATGGCGGATTGAAAGCGCGAACCGAGGCTCGCGCTTTCCACTCATGTAATGTACGGAGCCGGCCTAGCGTGAACCCTCGTCCTGCGTAGCCGTAGTCCCAGCCGGGGCAGCCTGCTGATCGGGCGAAGCGGGCTGAGGATTACTCTTGCGCAGGTCCGGCGGACGCGTCTCGGGCTTGGCCATTCCTGTCAGCCCGCGTTCATCGAACTTGCCGAAGATCATCTTGCCTGCCGTGGTCTGCAGCACGCTGGTAACAGAAATATCTACGGTCTTGCCGATCATCTTGCGCGCGTTGTCCACCACCACCATGGTTCCATCGTCCAGATAGGCGACACCCTGGTTGTATTCTTTGCCCTCTTTCAGGATGAAGACCTTCATGATCTCGCCCGGCAGAACAATAGGCTTCAACGCGTTGGTCAGTTCGTTGATGTTCAGCACGGCCACGCCATGGAGTTGGGCTACCTTGTTCAGGTTGAAGTCGTTGGTTACGATCTTGCCTTCGTAGAGTTTGGCAAGCTCGATCAACTTCATGTCAACTTCGCGCACCGCTGGAAAATCGTCTTCGACGATGGTGACCTGGATGTTCGTAAGTTTCTGGATGCGCTGCAGAATATCCAGCCCACGACGGCCGCGATTCCGTTTCAGCGAGTCCGCCGAATCGGCTACCAGTTGCAACTCGCGCAGCACAAAGGCCGGAATGGTGAGCACGCCATCCATGAACCCGGTTTCGGCGATATCGGCGATGCGTCCGTCGATAATGACCGAGGTATCGAGAATCTTGTAGCTCCGGCGCGACAGTTTTTCGCCGCCAAAAATTCCGCCCAAGGCTGCCAGGTTCAGTAGATCACCCTTCGCCGCACCGACGATCAGGCCTATGTAGGCCATCACCAGCATCACCATGAGCTCCATGAAGCTTTGCAGATGTCCCATGGGAACCGCGTTCCGGATGACGACGCTGAACAGATACGCTCCGACGATGCCGAGCACGCTGCCGAGAGCCGCTCCAATCAACCGCTTCAGGCTGATCATGCGCAGACGCAACTCAAACAGAATCACGGCTCCGCCCAGCGTCAGACCAAAGATAGTATCCAAGACCCTCGACAAACCGAAGGGCTCGAGCAGATACCCAGCCAGGCCCACAACAAAGACGAACAAAACACGAATTATGACCAGATCCAAGCGGACCTCCCTGAAGGCCCTATATCAACTACAAACGGGAGCTCTGCTTTCACCATCCAATACGAATCGCGAAGCGCCCCCGGTTATCACCAGCAGCAAACATGCTGGTGTTGAAAGCTGTTTTATGAAAGAACCGGGAATGGATTTTCCCAGACCCTAAAGGTACGATGCTTCCGCACCATACGGAAAATCAGTCGAAGTATATACCAGCGCAACTCATTGCGCGCCTTGCTCAACCCCGCGGTGAGTCAGGGGTCAATCTTTATCAGGCTTTGTTCCGCAATGCAACTTTCCAGAACATAGCTTTGTAACAGTATCTCACTGGTAATGGCCTCAACCCGTTTTCTGATTGTAAAAGCCTGCCGTACAAGGCACCTTAGAGCTACGCAAACCTGCAGACTGCTAGTTAGATCAGGGCAAAGGCAATATAGATACAATTTTAGCCGTCCCGAAAGGGAAAGATGAGCGGCTAAACCGGTGCGACATTCTTGAAAGAGAATCCGCGCCGGTTTTCTTGCGCGCCAAGCGCCTGCCTCTCTCCAAACTCTTTCACACGGTAGTGGCGTTCCTTGCTGCTTGCCCATACAATCTTCGACATGAAAGCCATCGTCGTGACTTCGTTTGAGGGCCCTTCCGGACTCGAACTCCGCGAAGTTCCCGTCCCCACTCCCGCCGCTCATGAACTCTTAGTGCAGGTTGACGCCGTAGGCATCAACTTCGCCGACGTTCTGGGCGCGCTTGGCCGCTATCCTGCTGGCCCGAATCCTCCTTACATCATGGGACGCGAGTTCGCCGGAGTCACCGAGGACGGACGGCGCGTCATGGGTTACGCGCAACACTCGGCCTGTGCCGAGTTCGTCGCCGTGCCGGAAGGCTTCTACTGGCCACAGCCGGACGGCTGGTCGTCGGCACAATGCGCCGCTTTCCCGGTCAACTATCTGACCGCTTGGCTCCTCTACTGGAAGGCAGGGCTGCTGAAGGAATCCCTTGAGCCCTCGCCCGCCCGCGAAAAGCCGCGCCCGCGAGTACTGATTCACGCTGCTGCCGGAGGTGTTGGAACGGCAGCCGTGCAAATTGGCAGCATACTGGGCTTCGAGCTGTTCGGAACCGCATCCAGTCCGGAGAAACTCGACAAGCTCACCCCTCTCGGACTGACGCATGGGATCGACTACAAGAATGACGACTACGTTGTACGCATCCGAAAGCTGACCGGAGGCGAAGGCGTCGACGCGGTCTTTGATTGCCTGGCTGGTGAACACACCGGCAAAAGTCTTGCCTGTTGTGCGGAATTCGGAAGGATCATCCTGTTTGGCAACGCTACGGGTGAGGCCCCCAAGTTCAACACCTCGGCCATGTACACGAAGAGCCTCAGCGCCCACGGACTTTGGCTCACCAAACTTTCGCTGAACCATGGCCTCATTCGCCAGGCTCTTGATTCGATGTTGCCTTACATCCTCAGCGGCCAGATCCGCCCTACGATCGGCGCCAAGTTCCCCATCTCTGCTGCGGGAGATGCCCACCGCTTACTCCTTGAACGCAAGAACTTTGGCAAGGTGGTGTTGACGCTCTGAGCTGAGTTAGAGAGGTTCCTCGATGCAGACAACGAGTGTGCGCAAACCTTTTACCTCGCACGCTAATGAGCTCTCGTTTTTCTCCTTTTCTGTCCTGAGTTGAGCAGCACGCTCTCTTCTTCCTGCATCTCAAGTTGCGATCTGGAAGCCGGGGCGATCTATGCGCCGGAAACGGTTCGCTCCGTGACCTTCCGCCATCGCAATCTACCCACCTCAGCGGCTCACCCATTGAAATGGGTGACTGTCCTTGGAGAACACGAATGAAACGATCGTTGCTGATTTGTGCCTTGTGCCTAGGCGTAATTGCCACAATCACCAGCCTGAAAGTAGCCACTCATGCCCAAGGCAACGGAAACGAAGGAGGAGATGGACAGCGCATCCGAATCGGTTATCAAGTCGCGCCTGTTCCGCTCGATCTCGCCGGCAAGAACTATGCTCAAGTGGGTCTTGGCAGCTACCTTGTCAATTCCGTGGGGGGATGCAACGACTGCCACACTCAGCCAAGCTATGCTGTGGGCGGCAACCCCTTCCTGGGACAGCCAAAGAAGGTGAATGCCGCCAATTACCTTGCAGGTGGACAGCATTTTGGTCCCTTCGTCTCTCGTAATCTGACTCCAGAGAATGGTCTTCCCGCAGGACATACCTATGCGGAGTTTGTGCAGATTATGCGAACCGGCAAGGATTTGGATCATCCGGGCCAACTTCTCCAGGTGATGCCGTGGCCCACCTACCAAACCATGTCGGATCGCGATATGCGAGCCATTTACGAGTACTTGCGTGCAATTCCCCCTGCGACTCCGGGAACTTAAATCATCGGCTCGAACATTGCTGGGACGTTGCCCACATCTGCGACTGCGCAGATGTGGGCCTTACCTTTTCCAATCGCGTGCCTCTTCTGCGCGCAGCGCCAAGCCGCTCGCGACCGAGGTAAATTCATTTCCGGTGCGAACCCGGTCCGGACCGAAGCGCGTTTCGAAGATGCGCCTTACCGCTGGCACGAACGATGTTCCACCGGTAAGGAAGACACGGTCCACGGCTCGCGCATCCACTCCGCTTGAGGTCAGCAGCGCATCGACGCACTGTTCGATCCTGACAAGTTCGTCGGCAATCCATCCCTCGAATTCTGTCCGGGTTACCGCGATTCGCAGTTCAAGTCCACCTTCGCGAAAACGAAACTCAGCGCGTTCTTCATGCGACAGTTCGAACTTCAGGCGCTGCACCGCTTGATGCAGTTGATATCCGAGGTCTTCATCCACCAGCATGATCAGCGATTCGATCTTCTCCGGCTCCAGCGACCGCCTCCGGGCTCCCTTCAACAACTCCATGACCGAGCGCGTGCGCAGAAATGAAAGGTAATGCCAGCGTTCGAGGTTCGCGTAGATCCACGCCGGAACTGCTGGCAAAATCTTTTGTCCCGAGCGCGCCATGCTGTCCGAGCCTAAGGCGGGGGAAACCAGCTTGCGCACAATGCGCGCATCGAACGCATCACCCGCAAGGCCGACACCGCTGTTGCCGAGCAGATCGCGCGCGGTGCGTCCGCGGCTGCGGACACCTGGTCCCACATGCAACAGCGAAAAATCACTGGTGCCTCCGCCGAAATCGCCGATCATAATGAGTTCATCGTGATCGAGCGTGGACTCATAAGAGTAGGCGGCGGCCACGGGCTCCATTTCGAATTCCACTCGCTCATATCCCGCAAGTTTGAAAGCGTGGCGCAGCCTCTCTAGCGCATACGCTTCATCTTCATCATTCTCCGCTCCAACAAAGCGCACCGGACGGCCCACCGTGGCCTCGCGCACGGGAACACCGAATTGCCGCTCGGCATGGGAGCGCAGATCGGCCAGCATGCGCGAGATCAGGTCTTCGAGCGTGTAGTGGCGCCCGAGGACTTCGGTTCCGGTCAGCAGGCGACTGGAGAG
Organism: Saccharimonadales bacterium (SeqCode); assembly: GCA_035539055.1. Lineage (GTDB taxonomy): Bacteria > Acidobacteriota > Terriglobia > Terriglobales > Acidobacteriaceae > TOLSYN. The sequence continues at coordinate 38,446 of DATLJC010000017.1, forward strand.
ATAGGATTTAAGCGACTGGATGAGCCGTCCTTTGTGCTCGGCTTCGAGGTAGTGCTCAATGGCCCACGGCCCGGTCCACGATTGTACGTGCCGGTGCCCTGCCCTCTTGTGCTGTTCAAGATAGAGAACGGAGCGGAAGGATTGCGTGCTGCCGACTTCAGAAACAAAGCGAACGAGTTCAACCGAGTTGCCGTTCGCCAGGGCGAGCGAGCTATTGGTGGTTCCGAAATCGATGCCAATTGCAGAGTGAGTTTTTTGCTTGGACTTCACACCCTATTATTCCGCATCTTTCGCAGGTGGCGCTCGACATGAGCGGGAAGGAATTGTGAAGAACTGTTATTCAGGACATTTTCCGCACGCTTGCGAGTGCTTACTTAAAACGGAGCCCGCGGAATTCCAGATCCGGCTGAGCCTGGTTCCACTCGCTTGAGATGTGCTCGACGGTCAGGCGAATAGTTCGCGACTGCCCCGGCCCGAGCGGCGCCTTCGCCAGATCGGTCGCCTCATCCTCGCCGCCCAGGGCATGTGGAACGAGTGCGCGTAACGGCAACGATTCGCTCTGCACGGACTGGCCCAGTGTGTCGCGGAAGACAGCCTGAATCGTGCCTCCCACGACGGTCTTCGGTCCGTTATTCTTCACCACCAGATCAATGTAGGTAACAGTTGCGCCGACGAAGTTATCGGCCTGGCTGAGTTTGACCTGCTCCACGGCAAGGTTGGACGCATACGGATCGGCGGTCTTCACGACATCCTTGTTCGTGTGCCCCAGCATTGCGAAGATTGCCAGTGCCACCAGCACCAGCACGAAGCCCACAATCAATGGAGTCCAGTTGCGTGGCTCTGTTTGCGCATTGCGCGCGCCGAATAAGACCGGCGCGGCGGGAGTGGCGTTCGGCTTCAGTTCGTTCGACTCAGTCATGGCAGGCTCATTCTAGCCTACACGGGCCAAGGCGGGCGAGAGCTACTGCAGAAGCACGTTTCAAACGGAGAAGATGAGCTGAGTACGAAAAGTCGCACTCAAGATTTCGTCCGAAATGAGTTTTGTTATTGACTTAGGCTATCGCAGAGCAAAGAATGATGAACTCTCAAATAGAACAACAGAAAGGCAACATGCGGCGGCCAATTGCTCTCACACTCGCTATCGTCCTCACGTCGACACCCTTTGCTCTCTCACAACAGCAGCAAACAACTGCCTCCGTTACCGCTTCCTCGATATCATCCGAAACAACGAAGCCCTCACCCGCAAAGAACTTACTGCGCGAGGGCGCGGAAGTTCAGTTGAAGTTTGCTGAAGGCCTGAGCTCAAAGACGGCTAACGATGGTGATCCAGTAGTTCTCATCTTGGATAGCGATTTAAAAGTAGGCAGCGTGGTGGTTGCTAAAGCTGGCAGCAAGGCTTTTGGCGAGGTCACCAATGCAAAGAAATCTGGAATGATGGGCAAGGCTGGAGAACTTAATATCCGCTTGAATTACCTTAAGGCAGGAGATAACAAGATTCGGCTTCGAGGGACCAAGGCGAAGGAAGGTGAAAGTGGCACAACCGGAGTAGTCGCTCTTACAGTTCTCTTTGGTCCGATCGGCCTAATCAAACACGGTAAAAACATCGAAATTAAGCAGGGGACAGCTTTGCTTGCCTATGTCGCCGACGACATAACGTTATCGGCAGACCAACCGTTCGGACAGTAACTTAGTCTCGATTAGGAACTTCGTGATTTGGCACGCCAACTTAGGATGCTTCCCCAAAAGAAAATCTCGCGACCGTAGCGCTGGAATGCGCCTTGGCCGCGAGAATCGTCTTACTCTGAAACGCAAGCTGCTCGATAAGTCTGTTAGTTCCGAGTTACTCGCCAGCGATGGTCATGCCCTCGATCCGAAGTGTGGGACAAGCGATGGAGCCGCGCCAGATGAGGTCGTTGCCGATCTCGGCAAGGTTGCTGAACATATCTGCCAGATTGCCCGCGACCGTGATCTCTTCGACCGGATAAGCAAGTGCGCCGTTTTCAATCCACATCCCACTGGCGCCGCGCGAGAAGTCTCCGGTCACAAGGTTGACGCCGAAGCCGAGGAACTCCGTGACGAGAAGTCCTTGCTTCACATCCTTGATGATTTCCTGCTGCGATTTTTCTCCTGGCTGCAGGTAGAAGTTTCCGTTGCCGATGCCGGGCGTTCCGGCCAATCCACGGGAGGCGTTGCCTGTGGTGGCGAGGCCGAGTTTTCGCGCGGTGTAAGTGTTGAGCAGATAGTTTTTCAGCTCGCCGTTTTCGATGACCGTGGTGCGCCGCGTTGGCACGCCTTCGCTATCAAACGGACGTGTTCCGAAACCGCCGACGATGGTGCCGTCGTCGATCACCGTGAGATTGCTGCCGAATGTTTTCTGCCCGAGCTTACCGGCGAGAAACGAGGAGTGACGATAGATGGCATCACCATTGACGGCGTCGAAGATGTGATCGAGCAGCGCGCCCGCCGTCTGACGATCGAAGACGATGGGAACCTTCTGCGTTTTCAGCTTGCGCGCCCCGAGCCTGCGCAACGTGCGCTCGGCAGCGATGCGTCCCACCTCTTCGGGCGACTCAAGCTTGGCAAGCGTGCGCGCCACGGAATACCAGTAGTCGCGCTGCATGTTGCCCTCGTCATCGCTGGCAATGGGCACGGCGGAAATGGAACAGTAGGACGAGCGATAGCCGCCGACGAATCCGTGCGAGTTGGCCAGCACCTTGCGGCCAATGCTGGCGTCGAAGGTTCCGCCTTCGCTGTTGGTGAGACGCGGATCGACGGCCAGTGCGGCCTTCTCGGCACGGCGAGCTTGATCGATGCGCTGTTCATTCGACAGTGAATACACATCGTCGTAGTAGAGACCGAGGTCACCCTCGATCTGTCCGAGTTGCTCGGGAGAGGGGATGCCGCCCATGGGATCTTCCGAGGTGATTTTCGCCAAGGCAATGGCGCCTTGTACGAGTTGCTCTACGCCTTCGGGTGACAAGTCGCTGGTCGAAGTATTGGCCGCGTGCTGGCCCACGAAAACGCGTACGCCTAGAGCGCGCGAGCCTGATTCCTTCAGGGTTTCGACCTCGCCAAGGCGTACCACGGTTGAGAACTCCGAGCCTTCGGCGACGACGGCTTCAACGGCCGACGCTCCGAGCGAAACGGCGCGCTTCACTACTCCGGAAACCAGCTCGCGCAGATCTACTTCAACTGGAGTTGCTGTTGTGGCCATTACGCTGCGCTCCCTGTACCGCCCACGGTCATGCGGTCAATCTTCAAGGTTGGAATGCCGACTCCGACCGGAACACTCTGGCCATCTTTGCCGCAGGTGCCGATGCCTTCGTCGAGTTGCAAATCGTTGCCGACCATGCTGACGCGCGTGAGCACATCGGGGCCGTTGCCAATCAAGGTGGCGTCCTTTACAGGCGCGGTGATCTTGCCATCCTCGATGAGGTAGGCTTCACTGGCGGCGAAGACGAACTTTCCGTTGGTGATATCGACTTGCCCGCCCGCAAAATTCACGGCATACAATCCGCGCTTCACACTCTTGATGATGTCCTCGGGAAGATCATCGCCAGAGAGCATGTAGGTGTTGGTCATGCGCGGCATGGGAATGCACTCGTAACTCTCGCGACG
>DATLJC010000018.1:0-38223 GCA_035539055.1 Saccharimonadales bacterium (SeqCode)
TGCGAGCGCTGGTTGAGGGTGCATTGCGGGTGATACGCCATGAAGAGCCGAGCCGGGAGTTCGATAAGGAAATGCACGAAGCGGTTCTGATTTAGGAGAGCAGGGCCGGGAACTTGGTCCGGCCCTGTGAACTCTTATTACTTCTGGCTCACAACCAACACTTCAAAAGATCCCGGTACTAACGCAGGCCGAGGATGCGGCTGCTCTGCTGTGGCGGCAGGAGTGGCCCCAAACTTTGCGGTGATCAGAAAAATCTTGTGCGACTTCGGATCAAGCGCCAACGTGCGTGCGCCCACCACGGTTGGTACTGTTTGCACAACCGTGTACTTGTCCGCCGAATCCTGGTGAATCACGGTCAATGTGCCTTCGCCGTTCGAACTGAAGATGAGCTGAGTCTCGGGATCGAAGGCTGCGGCATCGGGCCTCTTTCCGATTGCCACGGTCGCTACCAGCTTTCCGCTTGCGGCATCGAGCACGGTCATTGCCTGGTTAGAGCACACCGAGAATAGCCGATTGTTCTTGCAATCGATTGCGAGCCCGCTGGGTTCGTCGCAGCCCTTTAACGGCCACGTTGCGATGACCGTTTTCTTCAGCAGGTCAATCTCTGAAATTTCATTCTTGTCTTCGATGTTTACGAAGATGTGTCCACGTAAATCCGAAACACCAAATTCAGGCTTTCCCGCCAGCGGAATTGTCGCGATCACGGCAGCTTTCGTTGGATCGATGACGGTGGCATCATTGCTGCGTCCGTTGAACGCTAGGACATAGTGAGACGTGGGATCGTAAAGGATCGCGTCGGGATTTGTCCCGGCTTTCACGTCGGCAGTTTTCTTCAAGCTCTTCAGATCGAAGATCGTAACGTTCCCGCCACGACCGTTGCTGGCGATTCCGGCTCCAAGATCATTTGCAAGGGCCACGCCATGTACGCCCGGCGTGTCAGGGATGTCACCGAGCACCTTGCCTGTGGCTGCATCCACCACCATCACATGTGAGCCCCGCGTAATAAAGAGCCTTCCTCCATCAGCGTCGAAAGAGAGATAGTCCCACCCCCCTTCTCCGCCTATTGCGAAGCGGTCAGTGACCTGGTACTTCGGCGCGTCAGCGGCTAGCGACATCGATGTGAGGGCCAATGACAGCAAAAACGCGAACAGAAAATTCGACTTTGATTTCATTGCTGACTCCGTGTTGCGAGATAGTGAATCGTTGGTGTGATGATGAGCGAAAGAATCATCGAAATCAGAATTCCTCCGATCACCGCAATAGCGAGTGGCTGCAACATCTGCGAACCGGCGCCAAGGGCGAGCGAGAGTGGCAGCATTCCGGCGATTGCCGCGAGAGCGGTCATAACGATTGGTCGCAAACGTCGGCGCCCAGCCTGAACCATCGCGTCCTTCGCATCCATTCCCATCTTCCGAAAGCGCTGGTCGGCATCGAGCAGCAGAATTCCGTTCTTGGCAACAATGCCGACGACCATGATCAGTCCCATGAAGGAAGCAATGTTGAACGCAGTTCGAGTTATGAGCAGTGCAAAGAAAACGCCTGATGTTGAGAGCAGAGCAGATGCCAGGATCGATACCGGAGCGGCAAACGTTCGAAATTCAAACAGCAGCACCACGAAGACCAACACAATCGCCAATGCAAGCACCAGCAGAAGGTCGCGGAACGACTGCTGCTGTTGCTCGAAAGTTCCTCCATAGACCACACGAATGGTTGAGGGGAGATTCAGTGCGGTGACCGCCTTCTGTACGTCGCGAACACCGCTGCCCATATCGCGACCTTCAAGGCGTGCGGTCACCGCTACATTGCGTTGTAGATTCTCGCGGCGGATTTCAGTTTGCCCGGAAACCTGAGTAATAGTCGATACTCCTCCCAAGGTCGCAGTCTTGCCTGAGGCGCTGTTAATCAGCGTATTGCTCATGGTTTCCAGTGAGGCACGATTCTCTTTCGGGTAGCGCACGCGAATGATGTAAGCGCGATCATTCGATACCAACGGTGTCGCTGCTGGTTCGCCCTCGAGAATTGCCGCCGCGTCTGTCGCAATTTCTTCAGGGGTAAATCCGCTTCTTGCGGCAATCATGGGATTCACCTGGAACGTGGTCGCAGGACCGCTCGTGGTGCTCTCGATTCCATCCTTCAAATCCACCACGCCGGGAACTTTCTGGATAGCCTCGGCGACCTTGGGTGCCCATCGCCGCAGCAGTTCCGGATCTCGCGCGAACAGCTTGATTTCGATTGGCTCAGGTGCGCCAGTAAGATCGCCAATCATGTCCTGCAAACTTTGAATGAACTCGACGTCCACCGCCGGTTCGCTCTTTGTGATCTGCGCGCGGGCATCGGCAATGATTTCTTCGACTCCTCGGCTTCGCTTGGATTTCAGCTTCACGGAGATGTCGCCACGGTTTGCCTCCGTTACCGCCGCCAATCCAAGTTGCAGACCAGTTCGGCGTGAGGTGCCCTCCACCTCCGGCATGGCGAGCATGATCTGCTCCAAGCGACTGACGATTCGATTGGTCTCCTCCAAGGAACTTCCGGGAGGCGTGAGGTAGTCCACCACCAGTGCGCCTTCATCCATCTCAGGCAACATGTCAGAGCCTATGAAGCGATAGCACAACACCGAGGCCACAATCAGCAGAAGGCTTCCCGCAAGCAGCCACAAAGGCCGCCGCAGCGCCAGGAGTAAGCTCTTTTCGTACCAGCCAATGATGCGTCCAAAGCGACCTTCCAGGCTCTTCTCTTCGGCTTGGAGTAAACGCTGGCTCAACTCTCCTTCATTGCCGTTCACGACTTCCGGTTCACCTGCCAACCCTTTTTGCCGATCGGCAATCAGCAAGTGGCTCAGTGTCGGAGTCCAAGTCAACGCAAGCGCCAACGAAACAAACAGTGACACCGCAACTGTGACTGCCAACGCGCGGAAGAACGTTCCGGTGACGCCGCTGATTGTCACCAGTGGTAGGAAAACGACGACCGGAGTGACTGTAGAACCAATCAGCGGGATCGTTATCTCGCGCAACGCGCTGGAGATTGCTTCTGTTCTCGTTTGCCCTGCGTCGCGATGCAGCACAATGTTTTCGACCACAACGATTGCGTCGTCGATCACGAGTCCAACCGCCGCGGCCAATCCGCCAAGCGTCATCAGGTTGAAGCTTTGCCCTATCAACTTAAGCGCGATCACCGTGATAAGGATTGTTACCGGAATCACCAAAGCGGCGACAATCGATGTACCCCAGTCACCGAGGAAGAGCACCATGATGATGGAAGCCAGCAGAATGCCGATGAGAATCGCATCTCGAACGCTCTGAATCGACTCGCCCACGATGAGAGACTGGTCGTAGAAGGGTTCTAGCTTGACGCCTGCGGGCAAAGTCTTGCGAAGCTCCTCGATGGTTTGGTGAACCTCGGTGGCTACGCGCATGGTGTTGCTTTCAGGCTGCCGGTTGATGTTCAGCAGCACGGCAGGCTTGCCGTTGGCTGTAACAATCGTGTACACCGGCTTCACTCCCGCGACCACCTGTGCCACGTCCGCCACGCGAATCGGAACGCCCGCGGGCGTTGTCTTTACGACCACTTGCGACAACTGCTCCGGGTTTTGAACCTGTCCACTAACCAACCCCAGCACCAACTGATGATTGCTCGGAAACAGTCCGGGTGAATCGATCAGGTTGCTACGTCGCACCGCATCCAGCAGGTCGGTCACAGTCACGCTGGATGTAGCCAGTTTCGTGGGATCTGGAATGATATGGAATTCCGGCTCTTCACCGCCCTGCACAATAACGGTTGACACTCCCTCAAGACGATTTAGCCGTGGCTTCAGCTCGTAGGTCGCCAACTCCCAGAGCTGGGTTTGCGAAATCGATTCCGAAGTGATGCTGTAGCCCATGATCGGAAATGTTGCAAACGTCAACCGATTGCTTGTGATCTGCGCGGTGGTCGGCAGCGTGGATTGCACGCGGGACAGCGCCGCATTCACATATTGCAGCGTTTGAAACATATTGCTGTTCCAGTCAAAGAAGAGGTTTACTTCCGCCGAACCGCGACTGGTGGTTGAGCGCACGCTCTGGAGTCCCGGAACGCTGTTCACAGCCTCTTCGATCGGTCGCGTCACTGCAATCTGCATTTGCTCAATCGGCATCACGCCGTTCTCTACGCCAATGATGATTCGGGGAAAGTTCGTGGTAGGGAATACCGAAATCGGCACAGAGAACGCGAGGAATGCGCCCAGGCATGTCAGTGCGACGATCACGAAGATAGTTGGCTTCGCGTTCCGCGTTAGCCAGTGACCGTCTGCCTCATTCGAATGCAGGCGCTTGAATGTTTCGCGCAAAAGATCTTTAGCGCTCGCCATCAGTCAGCCTTCTCCACAGTCGCAACTTGAATCTGAGTTCCGTCAGGCAGTCCATAGGCGCCGGATGCTACCACCGTGTCCCCCGCATTCACACCCTCTGCAATCTGTATCAAATTTGCTTGTCGGACTCCGGTCTTCACTTCAACCTGATGCGCGACATGGTCCTTGTCAACCACCATCACTGTTGTCTTTCCGCCTTCGGAGGTAAGCACGGACTCGGCAGGAACCACCATTGCCTTCGCAACCTCTGCAACTGCTATCGATACCCGGGCGCTGCTACCCGGGCGCAAGTGTCCCTCCGGATTGTCAGCCTGTACCCACACTTCGATCGTGGTGCTGTTGGTGTCGACCGCCGGACTGACTACCGTGACCTTTCCAGCAACTGGTTGTTCAATGCCGGGGACCGTGATGTCAGCAGCATCTCCTACCTTCACCAACGCGGCCTGCTGTTGCGCCAGATGGGCCTTCGCGATGATCTTAGACGCGTCCACGATCACGAGTAGCGGGACTCCGGCGGTTGCAGTTTCACCTGCATAGAGTGGACGGTCGGCGACGACGCCCGAGATAGGGCTGTGTATCTCCGAGTAATGCAATTGCGCGGTAGCGCCCATGTACTTGCCGCGCGCAGATTCCAATTGTGCTTGTGCAGACTTAAGCTGGTCGTGCTTTCCGACCGCGCGCAAAGCCGCCAGATGCTGTTGCGCAACTTCGTTCTGATTCCGCGCTTGTGTCAGCGCCAGACCCGACTGGTCCAGCTCTTTTCTGGGAAGTGCGCCTTGCTTAAAAAGCTCTTCGCGGCTGGAGTAAAGCTTTTGTTGCGCTTCCAGCGTCTGCGCCGCAGCACTCGCATCCAGTTCGGCTTTCTTCCACTCTTCCGGAAGGCTGGACCGTGCCGCACTCGAGTAAGCCGCTTGTGCCTGTTCGAGTCCGCCTCTGTTCTCTATCGCCGCCGCCGACAGATCGCTGTTTTCCAGCACGGCGAGTAGCTGGCCCTCTTTCACATGGCTTCCACGATTCACATAAAAGCGTTTCACTGGAGCACTTACTTTCGGCGTTATTGCCGCTTGGCTCACGGGGTACAGGATCGCTTCGCTCTGAACTGTCTGAACCAGATCCGTTTTCTGCACCACTGCGGTCTGCACTGTTACGATGGGTTTGCTCTCCGCCTCATTCTTCTTGCAGGCGGGCATGGTCAAGAAGAACGCCGCAACCACAATGGGTAAATAAACGGAACTTCCCCGCAAAAGTAGGCGTGGTTTCAATGATTCAAGATTTCCCATATCAAATCGTTCCCGTCAGTGTTTGAAGATTGGCCAGCGCAATTCTGTAGTGCCTGCTCCCATCAACGAATGCATTGCGTGCAGCGTTCAACGTGTTCTGGGCATCCACCACTTCCAGAACACTCGATTCTCCCGCCTGGTAGCGAAGCGTGATGAGGCGCAGGCTCTCGGTCGCAACTTCAACCGACTCCCCCAATGTGTCCAGTTGAGAGGCGGCGGTTTGCGCCTCTTTGTAGAAGGTTTCAGTATTCGCCAGAAGTTGCTTCTGAGCCGTAGTGAGTTCCAGCCTTGCCTGATCTTTGCGAATCAGCGATTGGCGCACTTTGCTCTGCGTGGAACCCCAGGAAAAAACTGGAATATTTAAGGTTGCCGACGCCGCGTACCCCAGATTGCGCACGCCATCCGTACGAGTTGCAAAATGTGAGGCGTCGATCCCATAGAAATAGTCCAGAGAGAGGCTGGGCAGATGTTCCGCTCGCGCAGCGGTGACCTCCTCCTGGCTTGCCCTCAGAGCAGCCATCGCCGCCTTCAACTCAGGATTCTTTTCCGCCGCTGCCTTGCGCACCTCCGCAAACGACGGAAGCAGAGGCCGCTCATCCAGATCATCAGCTAGCTTCAACTCGCCGGTGACATTTGGAAGAATCAGTACTGCTAGCTCCATGCGGGATTTTACGAGTTCTGATTCCGAATCGCCGAGCTCTCGTCTTCTGTCGTTGAACTGAAGTTGTGCCTTGAGCACATCCGAGTGCGCGACTTCACCGCCACGTTCCAGCTTCTGACTTAGCTCCAGAAAGCGCGATGCTTCGTCGCGGGCAATCTTCGCATTCGCGACTTTTCGTTGTGAACCGAGCACTGCATAAAAATCCTCGAAGACAGTTACGACCAGTCCTCTTGACGCGACCTCCGCACGAGCGCGAGCCAGCGCCGCCAATGCGCCGGACTTGCGATAATCGGCGAACTGCGCAAGGCTGATAACCTCATGAGCATTTCCCTGGCTGACATATTCGTGTACCGCGTTATTGGCGAGAAACCGCCCAGTAGGTGTGCCGTTGCCCTGGGTATAGAGGAACTGATTGTTGTAACTGACTGTGGGAAGCAGAGTGGAACGCGCCTGCACCCGGTCTTCTTTTGCCAAAGCGGCATCGGCCCGCGCCGAGCTAAACTGTACGCTGTTCACTCGTGCAAGTTGCAGTGCCACGGCCAGCGTCAGAGCCGTAGTAGCTGGCGGAGGAGCCGACGATAATTGTGGCTGCGCCCAGAGTTCGAGGCACAAGAGCGGCAATGCCAGGACCACACTTGCCAATCGCATGAAAGCCACACCTCTGAAGACTCCAGCCTACTTTGGCGGGAGCTGTGGCATCATTATGAGCGAAGCACCTGAAGAGTTCCTTAAGAGGCTGATCCAATTAGATTGCATTAAGGTTAGAGCGGAAAAATCCCATCCACAATGAGAATTCTGGTCGTAGAAGACGAGCGCACGATGGCGGAGCTGCTCAAGCGGGGACTTGAAGAGGAGCATCACTCCGTGTGCGTTGCTACGGACGGACAGAGTGGACTTGATCAGGCGGAAGGCTCCGAGTTCGATGTCATTGTGCTGGACGTGATGCTGCCCAAAGTGGATGGCTTTGAAATTGTCAGGCGTTTGCGCAGCGCAAAAGATCACACGCCTATTCTCATGCTCACTGCCCGTGACGCTGTTTCGGACATAGCGCGAGGCTTGGATGCCGGCGTAGATGATTATCTGACGAAACCTTTTTCATTTGTGGAGCTGCTTGCGCGTCTCCGGGCGCTTGCACGACGGGCCAACTCGCCGATGTCACTGGAGTTGAAAGTAGGCGATCTAATTCTCGACCCTCTTTCCAGGCAGGTGACGCGTGATCATTGCGAATTGCATCTGACGGTAACGGAATTCAAGCTGCTCGAATTGCTCATGCGTCGTGCTGGACGGGTGGTTACGCGCGACACAATTGTCGATGCGGTTTGGGGAACCATCGACGACGTTGGCGAAAATACCTTGGATGTTTTTATTTCAGTGTTGCGCAATAAGATCGATAAAGGGACTGAGAACAGGCTCATTCACACCATTCGAGGCGTGGGCTATATGATCCGCGAACGCCCATGAACTCCATACCGATCAAGGTCCGGCTTACCGCGTGGTATTTCATCATAATGGCAGTTGGTATGTCGGTGCTCGGCGCGTTTGCACTGTCAGGCATGAGGCACAGCATTCGGACCACGGTCAATGAGCAACTGCTGGAGCGCGTCGCCATCATACGGAATCTCATCGTTGCCTCCGATCAATCAAACGTCGCGCTCACGGATCAGCTTCGTGATAATCTCGCCGCGCATGGCATGGAAGAACTCGTTCAGGTTGGCGACGAGAGCGGAAGTTGGATATTCCAAAGCAATTGGCTCAAGACACGCGCGTTGCCTCTTCCGGATAGTGCTGATCAAAAGCAGCAAAGGCCATTTCGCTCTTTCGACGTAAAGATCGAAGGAGAGCCGTTTCATGGAGTCAGCGAGACTGTCGTCGCGGGCAGGCACAAGTACAGTGTTCAGGTTGCCCAGAACATGGACGACTTCGATGAAGCACTTTCTCGTTTTCGAGTGATGTTGCTTGCGGCCATTCCGGTGCTGCTGCTCACGGCCTCGCTCGCGGGATACTGGATCAGCAAGTGTGCGCTTGCCCCCGTTGATTCGATCACCAGAGCCGCGCAGGAGATCAGCGGAAGCGACTTGTCGGCGCGCCTCGCCGTGCCACACTCCGGAGATGAACTGGAGCGCCTGGCTGACACGCTGAACGCCATGCTGGCGCGAATCGATATCTCTCTCAAGCGCATTGCACAGTTCACGGCCGATGCTTCGCATGAACTTCGTACTCCAGTGGCGCTCATGCGCACTCGCGCCGAAGTTGCGCTGCGCCGTCCACGTTCGGCAACGGAGAATCAGGAAACCATCGAACAACTCCACTGCGAGATCGTCCGGACTTCCGAACTGGTCGAGAGATTGATGCTGCTGGCGCGGGCGGATTCAGGCACATCCCTGCTGCGCGTAGAGACGGTTGAACTGGTGCAGCTTGCTCAAGAAGTTCTTGCGCAAACCTCCGTTCTCGTCGAGCATGAACACCTCGTTATGGAAGCTTGCCTCACGGAGCCACCTGTCTTGGTACAGGGCGATTCCCAATTTCTTCGTCAGTTATTGGTTATCCTCATCGACAATGCGGTCAAGTACACGTCCGCCCCTGGAAACATCACTGTAAAGCTCGGTGTTACGAACGGCTTGGCGAACCTTTCGATATCTGACACCGGCATTGGTATTGACGCTGTCGATCTGGACAACATTTTTGAGCGCTTTTATCGCACCGATGCCGCTCGCTCGCGCGAGACCGGTGGGGCAGGGTTGGGACTCGCCATCGGCCGTTGGATTGCCGAATCTCATGGAGGCACTCTGACGGCGAAAAGCAAACCGGGCGCGGGTTCGACATTCTTCGTGAGTCTGCCTCTGAAGGCCGGAGGTCCCGACAATCGTCAGCCTTAGCTCTCTCAGGCGCAACTTTTCAGCAACTACGGTTTCTCCCGCATTGTCCTGCTGCAAAAGCCGGTTCACTCTTGCAATAGCCATGTTCCGCCTCGACTACATTTCCTGTCTCCTGACGATTGTTTCCACTGTTCTGGTCGGTCGTCGGATGTGGCAAGGGTGGATTATTGCTGGTGCAAACAGCCTCGTGATCTGCTTCATCGGCATGAAAACAACGCAATTTGGGTTCATCCCCGCCAATCTGTTCTGCCTCGCTATTTACGCGCACAATATCGTGCAGTGGCGAAACCCCGCCCATGGCAAGGATTCGCTACCGTTGATGCAACAAGCCGATGTGGTAAGACTGAATGATGTGCCCTCCGCCCCAATCCGTTTGCGAAACGAAATCGGCTCTGCCGTCCATCACGCTTCCGAACTACTTCACGGACACTGATGTCGCCGCACGCTACGCGAAAGTTCGCCCGTTTTTCCATGAGGACGTGATCAAGCGGCTCTGTGCGTTCACCGGTGCCATCCATCATCGGCGAGCGCTCGACGTGGGCTGCGGATCGGGACAGTCGTCCATTGCTCTCGCGTCTGTTGCCGACCACGTGATAGCCATCGACGCATCGCAAGAGATGTTGTGCCATGCTCCCTCCCGACCGAATATCAACTATCAGCTCGGATTCGCGGAGGAGTTGAATTTTGCGGTTGATGAATTCGACCTGATCTCAGTTGGATCGGCACTGCACTGGTTCGACCAGCATCGATTCTTCTCGCAATGCGCGCAAGTACTGGACTCTTCGGGCGTGTTGCTTATATTCAACGACCACTTCACGGCGCACCTACAGGACGTAGTCGAGTGCAAGCGGTGGATGCGCACGCGTTTCGCGAAGCGTTTCCCTCCGCCGCGGCGCGGTATGAGAGATCTCAACGAGCAGACCGCCAACGAGTGTGGATTCGAGGTTGTGCATCGAGCATCATTCAGCCATATTGTCGCGTTCTCGCGCCTGGAGTTTATTTCCTATCTGCTGACCCGCAGCAACACCCTTGCAGCCATCCATTCCGGAAAAGAGGCACACCCGTCGATACTGGAGTGGCTAGACGAGCAACTCGCACCGATCATTCCGGACGGAGTAATCGGCTCGTTCATCTTCAAGTGCAACATGTGGATCATGCGAAAGGCGACGGCAGCTCAGGCAAAACGCTGCATAACAGACTGATCTTCACAAAAACTTCATAAGCGCGTCGGTTGTTTCCTTCGGACGTTCCTCCATCACCCAATGTCCGGTGCCTGGAAGGACGACCACAGTCACATCCGTAGCAACCAGTTTCATCTGTTGTCCAAGCACTTGCCCTAAAGACTTTTCGCCGCCAATCACTAGAACAGGAATCGTCAACCTGGTTTTAGCGAGTTGTGCGAAGTCGATCGATGTTTGCGGCCAGGAGGCAAAGTATTCCCAACCCGCATGCATGCGTCCGGGGCGAGCGTAGGCTGCAACATACGCGTTGCGATCCGCCAGCGGAATGGACTGTGTCTTATCGGCAGCAAGATCGTTCCAGAAATAAGCAAAATATATCTGCTCTCGTCCCTTTACCAATGCCTCCGGCGTTGGACCATTGAAGCGGAAATGCCAGATACGTGGATTATCGTAAACTGCTTCCCATCCTGCTACGCCTGGAAGGAAAGCATCCAACACCGCAAGCTTCTCCGTCTCCGTCGGAAATTGTGCGGCATAGGCATAGGCGACCATCAAGCCGATGTCGTGACCGACCACGCGCGCCTTTTCCACGCCGAGCGATTTCGCAAGAGAGTGGATGCGGATAGAAGCCGTCTTCATGTCTAGCCCTGACGCCGGAATTGCCGAGTCGCCGATTCCGGGAAGATCCGGCGCGATTACCCTGAACTTCTTCGCCAACACTGGAATGATGGGTCTCCACATGCGCGATGTCTGCGTATATCCGTGTAGCAGAATCACCACGGGACCTTCTCCGGCGGTTAGATAGTGCAGTTTGACGCCGTCAAGCTCTGCATCCCGCGAAGCGATCGCGTTGGACGGGGATGAACTCTGAGCCATTGCACTCAAGACGCCGAGGAGTATCACTAACAACGCGGTACCTGAACGCAGTAGGCAATTTTGCTTTACCTGAATCTTCTGAGTCACGGGTGAGGTCTCCAATATTGGTTTGACGCAATGTAGTAGAGGGTAGGAGGCCATTGTTTATATTTTCGTTCGGACAAGTGACTTTGGGAGACGCTTATTGGCGCCAAATCGCAGCCGGTGGGCAAATGACCATTTGTACCGATCATATCCCGTGCGTGCGCTGCGGAACCGTGGGCAAGTGATTGGAAATACTCGTGGACTTCCTTTGCGTCGAGCGCGGATATTCCTTAATCGCGAGTTTCCGCGAAATCTCGTTGAAATGAAAACACGATGGCCTGCCACGGTGAGGAAAGCATATGCTTCAAGCCCCTGTCGTATGGAGATTGGACGACTTCTCCTCCCCTTTTACGTGAAAAGGCAGATACAATTTCGCCTACAGTGCTGAAGCAGTCGATAAGTGAGTGGCTTATAAGTGTTTGAAAGATTGGAGGCGCGGGCCAGAATCGAACTGGCGAATAAAGGTTTTGCAGACCTCTGCCTTACCACTTGGCTACCGCGCCCTTGTTTAAGCTAAATCGAGGCAAGCTTAAAAGAGAAGATTCACTCATGGCAAACCCTCGCGCGACGGCGAGGGTTTAGAAATCCTGGAGCGGGAGACGGGATTTGAACCCGCGACTTCGACCTTGGCAAGGTCGCACTCTACCACTGAGTTACTCCCGCTCGACTCTTCAATCTTAGACAAAGCACCTTGCCGTGTCAAACCGGCTTCTACCTTAAAGCTGTGGATTTTAAACACATTAGTGCGAGACACCACTCCACTGTGGGTCCAACTCCGCTTCCACGACCTGACCGTCGCGGAAATGCAAAATGCGGTCGCCGAATCGTGCTGCTTGAGGATTATGAGTGATCATCAGCACGGTCTGTCCTAGTTCCTGGTTCGAGCGTCGCAGCATCTCCAACACCGCGGTGGAGCTATGCGTGTCGAGATTTCCTGTTGGCTCGTCGGCCAGCACGATCGCCGGTTTGTTGATCAGCGCCCTCGCCAGTGCAACCCGCTGCTGTTCTCCGCCGCTTAGTTCATTCGGGCGATGATCCAACCGCTTATCGATGCCAAGCAACCGGGTGATATTGCGAAAGTGTTCTGGATCGCGATTCGCCGCATCGCCCGCAATGTTGATTGCAATCTTGATATTGTCGCGTGCGGTCAGTGTTGGAAGCAGGTTGAACTTTTGGAACACGAAGCCGATCTTCTGCCGCCGCAGGTGGGTACGTTCGGAATCTGTTGTGTGGGCAAAATCAGTGCCATCGATCAACACTCGTCCAGAATCCGCTTGGGCCAATCCGCCGAGAATGTAAAAGAGAGTGGATTTACCGCTGCCCGAAGGGCCTACCACGCTTAGAAACTCTCCCCGCTCTACCTCGAACGAAACGCCGCGTACTGCCTGCACGTCAACTTTTCCGACGCGATAAGTCTTAGTGACATTCTCTACTTGAATTATGGCTGCCATTTGTATGCTAGTCCATATTACACGACCAGTCCGCAAATCCCTTGCTTGCGGGCAGAGCAAAGCGGAGCGATTTGAATCGCTCCGCCCCATGTTGCTAAAGAAGGAATGTGTTACCAGGCTATCAGGGTCACCTTATCCAGCCAAACATCGTAGTCCAGTGCAGCACTGTTCAGGTCCATCTGAAAAGCGACATTCAGCTCGCTGACGCTGGACGCCTTCGATCCGCCGTAGCGATTGATGTAGTATTTGTTGCCATTCAGCGTGACGGCGATGAAGTGGGTCTGCCCATTGACTCTCTCAAACTCCCACACCAGGTGATTCCAAGTGTAGGTAGGAGGGGCCGTGCAGGTGACTCCAGTGTGCATCCAATACGCGCCCGATGTGTTCCAGACATCCCACTGTTTTGCCGCAACGTTGCACTGCGTTCCGAAGATGTACTTCCGTCCACCTACAGACTGGTTGCCATCGAATTCCAGGGCCTGCGGGGCGCTCGCGTTGGTGTAGTAGAAGTAGAGGTCATAAACGAAGTGAGACGCGCCTGCATTTCCGCCAAGCTGTTTCCACCACAACGCATCGCCATATGGAGTTGATCCGCCAATCCAGAAGTGAGTAGCTCTGCCGTCCATGGAAGGAGAGCCGACGTTTTGCGTCATCGAGTAGGGAACAGTCGGACCGTTGCCGCCCGCTCCGGCGCACGCACCGCAGTTCGACCATCCGCTCATCTGATCAATGTTTGAGTAGGTGGTCGCGCCGCTTGGCGCCGGGGACGTTCCACCTCCGCTGCTTGAACCTATATTTACGGAGACGACGCCTGATTTTGCGTATCCTCCATGCGTATCCCACGATTGAACGACTACCGAGTGGCTACCGCTTGCCACGGCCAAATAGTCGTTAATAGACGCTGCGCTTTTCTGGTACACAAGTTTGTTATCCACGTACACCTGCATTGCAGTCACTGGATATGACATCGATGCCGAAGCAACAACGTGCATGGGCGAGGCTACCGTCTGTCCTGAGGTGGGTGAGGTTACACCCACCCCCGCAAACGCGGTAGCGGCAGAGAAAACTACGCTCGCCGCAATCTGTAAATGTCTCTTCAAAACTGCCCCCTCCCAAGATATGTCTCGGCTATCAGGGGAGAGATTAATTGGGCGAGCTACGCCTAGATAGCCGCTGAAAGTCCTATTCTTTAACGGGTTTTAACCTTAGATAGTCTAAGGTGGTTTGCTGAATCAAGAGATGAACTCGGTTGAAATGCTTCCCCGCAAATACCTGAACTCTAGGAAGTTACCGGAGCAGAGACAATTCGCGAACCAGTTGTATCCGATCAAGTGCGCGAGTAGTCGCCGACCATAAGCAGCAGCAACTCTCTAGGTACCTAGGGGGCAATGGCCTCGCCTGGGGCTGTCAGCAAGCCTGGGCGCGAGTCACAATTGCAGATGGCAGTGCGCGACGCGGCCCGCGACGCTTTACCAGCAACAACCGGATGCGCTCCAGTAGTTCCGCCTGCGTGTAGGTGCCTTTTCTCAGCAGAAGATCGACTGGCGCATCGGTATGAAATATTCTCATGTGGCTGCTTAACAGGATGACCGGAACTTCCGGCGAAAGCGTTTTTATGCGTTCCACCAGATCGGTTGCGGAAGAATCAGGAAGAGTTACATTGCTCATAAGTAGGTCAACGCTGCCATTGCCGAAAATTTCCATCGCCTCGACGGCGGTGTTGCATGTGACTACACGGTAGCCGCGCGTCTGTAGTGTGACCTTCTGGATGGAGAGGCTTTGCTCGTCATCCACGCACAGAATCGTCTTCTTTACAGTCATCGTGAGGGGCTCTATTTCTCCTGGACCCAGACTGCATGGATCGTTTACGACGTGGCGCATCGTCAGGTTGTACGGTGTCAGGAATCCTACGAAGAAGGCTGCATTCCGACAAGTGCCCAGTTAGCCAATTGCATTCTGGTCACGATGCCCGAACCTGCAACGCCGTTAAACCTGTTGAAAGCAAACACTCGTCTGTTTATCGCAAAACAAACTCCCCGCGCGCGACTTCCACCACTTCTCCCCCTACTCGAATGTCGGTTATGCCTAACTCCGTTTTTCGTCCTTGGATTCGTATAAAACTTGGACGTCCCATCTCCAGGCCCTGCTCGATCAATCCCTGAACTTCACTGCCTAGCACGTCATATTGCACCGACCAGGCCGCGCAGCATCCTGCAGCGGAGCCCGTAGCCGAATCTTCGCCATTGTAAAACTGCATACGCGCGTGCAGCGTCGCACCCGGTGTCTCAGTCTCGCGCGTAACGAAGTAGAAAAACTTGCCATCGTGCTCGCGGGTAAATGCGCTCGCGCTCTTCTGATCCACCCGCAACTCGCGCATGAACCTCAGCGACTTCAACGGCACGATGATGAATGGGGTTCCGGTAGAAACCGTCTGGATCGGAAGCGCGGTGTCAAAGAAGTTCAGCGGCACACCCGTCGCTTGGGCGATAAGCTCGGGGCGGTAAGTTTCGCCAAATTCAGGGTCGCGCTGCCGCATCTCGCCAACGAGTTGGCCTCGGTCGTTGGCCGTGAATCTAACCGGTATCTTTCCAACATTCAGATCGAGATCGACATGCGCTTCTGCACGCTGCTGCCCTAGAACCCAGGCCGTTCCAAGCGTGGGATGCCCGGCAAAAGGGAGTTCTTCTTGCGTGGTAAATATCCGTACGCGCACGCCTTTCTCGCGCTCTTCCTCAGCGTCGCGTGGCAGGATGAAAGTTGTTTCCGAGAGATTTGTTTCCTTCGCCAGAGCCTGCATTTCCGAATCGCTCAACCCGCGAGCATCCGTGAACACCGCAAGCTGGTTTCCCTCGAGGGCGTTATGTGTGAACACATCGAGCAATACATAGGAGTAGCGTCGCTCTTTGGTCATAAACTTTCCTCAACATCAGCAGAATATCGCCCGCGACCGGGACTGCTCAATATCAGAGCAAAAAATCAGGCAAGCCGCGGTGGCTTGCCTGACTATAGATTCTTCGCATAGCTCAACAGATTCGCGGCAACTGCTCTCCGCTCAGCATGTCGATAATCCGCGTCGTGCCGATGCGGCTCTTCATCTTGACCACTCCGCCGCGCTCTTCCAGAACTCGTCCTATCTCTACGGCGCCTGCCGTGTGTTGGTCCGTGCGCAAAATCTCCAGAGCTCGTGCAGCTTCGCTCTCTGGCACAAAGATGATCATGCGGCCTTCATTCGCCAGGTACAGCGGATCGAACCCAAGCACCTCGCAGGCCCCTGCCACATCGTCGCGCACTGGAATCTTCATCTCTTCAATTGTGATCTGCAGTCCTGTGGCTTCCGCAATTTCGATCAGCGTTGTCCCGAGTCCTCCGCGGGTCAGGTCGCGCAGGCAGTGTACTTCAATATTGCCCGCGATCAACTTCCGCACTGCGCCGTTCAGTGGAGCGCAGTCGCTTTCAATCGCCGACTCAAATTCCAGGCCCTCGCGCATCGCCATAATCGCAATGCCATGGCGTCCGATATCTCCGCTGAGCAGCACCACGTCGCCTGCTTTCACGCTGGAAGGAGCAATGGTCAGGTTGTTCTCCACCACGCCCACGCCCGCCGTGTTGATAAACACGCCGTCACCCTTGCCTCGATCGACCACCTTCGTATCGCCTGTCACCAGTTGTACGCCCGCGATTTCAGCCGCCTGCTTCAGGCTTTGCACCACGGCCCAGAGCGTCTCCATCGGCAGTCCCTCTTCGAGAATCAGGCCACAGCTCAGATACACCGGCCGTGCGCCGCACATCGAAAGATCGTTTACCGTGCCATTGATCGCCAGCGAGCCAATGTCGCCACCCGGAAAGAACAACGGATGCACTACGTAGGAATCGGTCGTAAACGCCAGCCGCGTTTTGCCCAACTCGAAGACCGCGCCATCATGACGTGTCTCCAGCAACGGACTATTGAATGCGGGCAAAATCATCTTCTCGATCAGTTGATGCATCAGCTTGCCGCCGCCGCCGTGTGCCAGGGTCACCGTAGGATAATCAGTGATTGGCAAAGGGCAGCTCAGCGTAAAGTCTTTAACTGTGCTCATCGGTTATACCTTTCCTGCTGTCGCCAACTCGGCGCGCCGATACCGATAATACGCGGCGCAGGCACCCTCATTCGAGACCATAGGCGCACCCAGCGGTTTTTCCGGCGTACACTGCTTTCCAAAAGCTTCGCATTCATGCGGCTTCTTCTGCCCCTGCATGATCAGACCGCTTATGCATAGAGGACTCTCCTCCGCCGTGTAGTCGCCCACATTGAATCGCAATTCAGCGTCAAACTCAGCATACTCCGGACGCAGGCTCAGTCCGCTGGCTCCAATTTCTCCTATGCCACGCCACTTGCGATTCACAACGTAGAACACTTCTTTGACATAGTGTTGCGCCGAGCGATTGCCACCCTCAGGCACGGCGCGAGTGTACTGGTTCTCCACCTCGTAGCGGCCTTCTTCGAGTTGCGCAACGCACATCGCAATGCCCTGCAGAATATCGAGCGGTTCAAAGCCCGTAACTACGATGGGAACCTTGTACTTTGCGGCAATGGGGATGTACTCCTCATAGCCCATGATGGCGCAAACGTGTCCCGCCGCAAGAAAGCCCTGCACCAGATTCGAGGGTGAACCGAGAATCGCCTCCATCGCCGGCGGAACCAACACGTGCGACACCAGCACGGAGAAATTCTTGATACCCTGCTGCTTCGCCTGGTACACGGCCATCGCATGAGCCGGAGCCGTCGTCTCAAATCCCACCGCGAAGAAAACCACTTCCTTCGTCGGATTTTCCTTCGCGATCTTCAACGCATCCAGCGGCGAGTAGAGAATGCGGACGTCTCCGCCCTTCGCCTTGATGCCGAATAGATCGACCTCACTCCCCGGCACTCGCAACATGTCGCCGAAGGAGCAGAAGATTACCTCGGGCCGCTGCGCAATCTTTACGGCCTTGTCGATCAACTCCAGCGGCGTGACGCACACCGGGCAACCGGGACCGTGCACCAGTTCGATCTCTTTTGGCAGCAATTCATCCAGCCCAAATTTCACGATGGCGTGGGTCTGTCCGCCGCATATCTCCATGATCGTCCACGGCCGCGTAGTGATTCTGCGAATTTCCTGCGCATAGCCTTTCGCCGCGGCTGCGTCGCGATACTCAGATGAAAATTTCACTGCTTTGCTCCTGGATCCGGCGACAGCTCTGCCAACTCACCGAGTTCGCCCATCTCTTTCAGATAGCCGAAAACCTTGCCAGCTTCTTCCTCGTCCACCACGCTGATGGCGAAGCCGACGTGAACCAGCACGTACTCGCCGACCTTGGCATCTGGAACATAGGCAAGATTCACTTCCTTCAGTATTCCGCCAAAATCCACGCGAGCCTGTCGTGCCAAATCCAAGCCGCTAACGCTGATAATCTTCCCAGGCACTGCTAAACACATATCCGCTCCTTCGTGCTTTTCTGGAATCTGATTCCCCGTGCTGCCGCCACCACTTGCCCCAGCGCAATTCCACCGTCGTTCGGAGGAATCCTCTGATGCCAATATACCTTCACGCCATCTGTCTCCAAACGGGCCACCGTCAACTCGGTGAGCAACCGGTTCTGGAAACATCCGCCGCTCAGCACCACCGGCATCCCCGCGTGCTCTCCTGCCACTCGGGCTATCATCTCCGCCAGCGTGTTGTGAAACTTCTTCGCCATCGTTTGCTGCTTTGCATTTCGTGCTAAATCTGCCAGCAGTCCACAAACCATCGGTGCCCAGTCCAGCTCTGATGCCGCCCCTGGATTCGCGGACTCGATGAGATGAAATTCATAAACTGCATCGTCCGTGCTCTGCGCCGCCAGCCATTCCAATTCCATCGCGGCCTGACCTTCGTACCGCGAAACCTGCCGCACACCGATCAGCGAAGCCACTGCATCGAAGAGCCGTCCAGCGCTCGATGTCCACGGGCTGTTCAATCCCTGGCGCAGCATCTTTGCCACGATCCTGCGTTCCGTAGTGGAGAATGCGCCGACCGGATTCAACTCCTCGCGCTCGAACATCTCTTCACCTTGCGCTTCATATAACAGTGCCAATCCGCAGCGTCGAGGTTCGCGCACTGCGCGTTCGCTTCCCGCAAGTCGGAAAGGCCGCAGCCGAGTCGCGCGAGTATATCCATATTCATCAATCTTCAGAAACTCGCCGCCCCACACTGTTCCGTCCGGTCCCCAGCCGCTTCCGTCCCACGCCACCCCGAGCGCCGGAGCCTGCACTTCGTTTTCGGCCATGCAGGCCAGCACGTGTGCATAGTGATGCTGCACCCGCACCGGACCGCCGCAAACGCGATTGGCGTATTCGGTGGAGATGTAGTTCGGATGAAGGTCGCAAGCCACCGTCTCTGGCTGGACTTCGTAAAGTTCTTTCAGGCTTTCCACCACGCGCTCAAAAGCCACGCTAGCCTGCGCCGTTTCCAGATCGCCAATATGCTGGCTGATGAACACCTGCCGTCCCACCGAAAGCGCGACCGTGTTCTTCTGATGCGCGCCTACTCCGAGCAACGTCGGCATCTCTTCTGCGAGCCGCACCGGCAGCGGCGCAAATCCGCGAGCCCGTCGCATCACCATTTCACGCCCGGCCATCACGCGCACAATGGAGTCGTCCACGTGACGCAGAATTGGCCTGTTATGGATCAGCAGCAGGTCCGCAATTCCACCCAGTCGTTCCACTGCCTCCAGTTCATCCGTGCAGATTGGCTCATCGCTCAGGTTCGCACTCGTGGCGATCACCGCAAAGCCCAGCGCCCGCATCAGCAGATGATGCATGGGCGTGTACGCCACCATCACTCCCAGCATCGGATTTCCCGGCGCGATCGAAGGTGCCAGAGTTGATACGACATCTTTCCTTCGACGCACAAGTACGATAGGAGATTCCGGCGAGCGCAGCATACGCTCTTCCATCGCCGTGAGCTCGCAATCCAGTAGCACGTCTTCCACCGCCGGATACATCAAGGCAAAAGGCTTCTCCTCGCGATGTTTGCGCTCGCGCAGCCTGCGCACTGTTTCTTCATTCCGCGCGTCGGCCATCAGGTGAAATCCGCCCAGCCCTTTCACGCCTACAATCTTGCCCTGTCGAACGGCCTCAGCAGCTTCTTTCAATGCAAACTCGCGCCGCGCCAGAACCGCGCCAGTGATGCTCCAGAGTTGCAGTTGCGGACCGCATTCAGGACAAGCGTTGGGCTGCGCGTGGAATCTGCGGTTTTCAGGATCGCCGTACTCGCGCTCGCATTCCGCGCACATCGTGAACTTCTTCATCGTCGTGCGCGGACGGTCATAGGGAAGTGACTCGATGATCGTGTAACGAGGACCGCAGTTCGTGCAGTTGGTGAACGGATATCCGAAGCGCCGGTTGCCCGGCTCGAAAATCTCACGGAGACACTCAGGGCAGGTCGCAATATCGGGCAGCACCAGAGCCGTCTTTTCTCCACCTTCGCTCTTGCGAATCTCAAAGCCCTCGTAACCAACCGGGTCGGCAAAACTACTTTCCAAACTCTGAATAAATGAAATCGTGGGTTTCTCGCGCTCAACCCGCAACAGGAACCGGTCGAGCCGTTCACGCGGGCCTTCCACTTCGACAAAAACCCCGTGCGCGGTATTGTTGACCCAGCCGTTCAGCTCCAGATCCGCCGCCAGGCGATAGACAAACGGACGGAAGCCCACGCCTTGTACGGCGCCGCGAATTGTCATCTTCAGACGCGCCTCTGGACCGTGGCTCTCGGCCGTGCCCATCACGCTCTGGTCTGCTGTCGCCAAGCTTCCTCTTTCCTTGCCTTGCAACAATGAAGGGATCCCAACTGCATTCCGGAGTTCACAATTAACTTTAGAAGGTTGGTGTCACGAAACGATGTGACAGAGATCACACCCTCTTCGCCATCCCACGGCACCATTCCGAATGTTAAAATTGCCTAAGTCCCAGGTTAACCCGGAGTGCTATCTCCCTCATGACAATCTCTTCCTCCGCCGCTCAAGTTACGCCCGTTCCCATGCTCGACCTTAAGCGCCAGTATGTCACCATTCGTGAACAGGTGCGTGCTGCCATCGACCAGGTTTGCGAGTCGCAGTCGCTGGTGCTCGGTGAGGAAGTCGCATCCCTTGAGCGAGAAATATCGGAGTACCTCGGTGCTGCTGCTACCGTCGGATGCTCGTCGGGAACGGACGCCCTGTGGTTAGCCCTCGCCGCAATCGGTGTAGGCCCGGGCGACGGTTTCCTGACGACGCCCTTTACGTTTTTCGCTTCGGCCAGTTCCATCACGCGATGCGGAGCCTGTCCTGTGTTTGCGGATATCGACCCGGCGACATTCAATCTCTCGCCCAGTGCCGTCGAGCATGCGATTGAGAAGCAGCGCCCCACAAATCTGAAGGGCATCATGCCCGTCCATCTCTACGGACAGTGTGTGGATGCTGACGCTTTTGATGCAGTTGCCGCCGCGCACAAGTTGACCATTGTCGAGGATGCCGCGCAGGCGTTTGGGGCCACCTGGAAAGGTCGTCATGCCGGAAGCCTGGGCCGTAGCGCCGCTTTCAGCTTCTATCCCACCAAGAACCTCAGTGCATTTGGCGATGCGGGAGCTGCAACCACCACCGATATGGAGGTGGGCGAACACATGAAGCGCCTCCGTAATCACGGCGCGGCGCGGCGATACTATCACGAGGAGATTGGCTGGAACGCTCGCATGGACGGCATCCAGGGCGCGGTTCTACGCATAAAGCTGCGCCACATCGAGCAGTGGAATCAGCGCCGCCGCGAGATCGCTGCCACCTACGATGATCTTCTGCAGAAGGCTGGATTGGCCGGTGCCCGTGGAACATCGACATATGTCGATGCATCGCGCCCCCTGGCCCTGCCCGCGACGGCAACTGAGGCGAAACATATCTTCCATCAATACGTGCTTCGCGCCGAGCGCCGAGATGCACTCCGCGAGTTCCTGCTCCAGCGCCAGATTGGCTGCGAAATTTACTATCCCGTGCCGCTGCATCTGCAGCAATGCTTTGCCTATCTCGGATACAAGCCCGGCGACTTTCCTGAATCCGAGCGCGCATGCCGGGAAGTGATCGCACTTCCCATCTTTCCGGAACTCACGGGTGACGAGCAGCAAACAGTCGTGTCGGCCATCGCTGAGTTTTATTCGAAGTAACTTTCCAGAAGTCACTTTCTAAGTGACTGAGGAGGACGCGGAGCGCGAGTTCAGGCGATTTTTATCGGGCCGAGAGCGTGGTCTGCGTCTTCCGCCTGGCCTTCGCTGACCTCAATTGCACTGCCACTCTGCCGCACCTGCAAGGCCAGCGCGCGATAACGCTCGTAGTCTCTTTGCAGCAGTGCCTCATCGTACGCTCCTTGCAGCGCAAGCGCAGCCATCTTCGACCAGCCAAGGGAGAAGATGGTGTAAGCGAGCACGTAAGGTGTGAGCCTTTTCGAGACCGGATCGCCCGAGCGTAATTCATACTCGCGGACGAAAGCGTAGCGGTCTTCGCCCTGCAAATTCCATTCGGCAATCACACCAGCCACGTCCCACGAAATGTCGCACGGGCCAGGGAAGAAGTGGTTGTCGCCGTGGCTGACCGCGTCCAGCTTTAGCAACTCCCCGCTTTCTGTACGAAGCCATTCGTGCGGCATCATGCGGCCATCGCACACAACCACTCGCTCTGCGATCAGACGCGACTCATCCTCGTCCAGCTCACATCCGAACTCGAGCTTCCAATCCCATCGCAGCATCTTTTCGAGCTCTGCAGTTTGCTCTCTATTGCTTGCAAATGCCGTACAGCGGAGCGCCAGGTATTCGGCAATTCTCTCCAGCAACGCAGGCGACCAATCATGAGCCGACAACATGCGACCGGGCACCATCTCGTACTCGCCGAAGCCTGCGGAATTTCCCAAATAGCGCGGAGAGAATCCAGCGCTGGCCAGCAACTTTGCGCGCGCTCCGTTTTCTGAGCCGTAGTGTCCGAAACCTTCGAACCTGAAAATGCTCTGCTCGTTGCTGGCGAGAAATTTTGCGGGCTCGAGCGGAGACCACGACGCCGGAATCGAGTCTTGCTCGCAGTGGAAACGGTTGCGCCACTCGCCGCCGGAGAGATTTTCTCCGGCCACGCGAGGCAGCAGCGGTGCGTTTTGTAAGACATGGAAGTGATAGCGCGTCCATCGCTCGGCGGCGTTTGCGGCTCGCAGCGTCGAGGGATCGACGGCGCGGCTTCCGATGAGATGAATGCGAGCGGCTTCAATTCCGCATTCGACAAGCGCTTCGGCCGTCGCAAGGAAAGAGGAACCGCTGATGCCAGGGCCTTCATCCAAAACCAGAAACTCGGCGTCGCGCGAGCGCTCAATCCACTCACGAAGAGAGGGAGTTAACTCCAGTTTGCGATCATACGGATGTCCGGTGGGGCGGACGCTAATGCGATCGCACCGCACGCCACGAAAGCGCAGGGAAGTACAGGCCACGGCGCTCAAAACGACGCCAATGCTGCGTATTCCAATGACGGCCACCGAGCCATGCAGGTTCAAATCATCGAGCAGCATGGAAACCTTGCGAGGGTGCAGCGCGTAGTACGCGAAACCCTCCTGAACGGCGACCTCGGATTTCGTCGCCCAGCAGATGAGTTCGGCTTTTTGCAATATCGATGAAAGTGAATGTCTCTGTCCGGTGTGGAGAGCAAAAGAAACAGCCTCGGTAATCTCCGAGGCTGTTTGGCAAAAATCTGCCGTGTTGTTCGCGTCATCCAGCAGCGCGCATTCCAACTCGCCGGCAGCAATCAGCGCTGCCAATCCCAAGTCTTCGGTCTCGTGTTCTTGCGCCTCGTTCCAGCGGCTCACTGCGCCGACCAGAGATGAAACCAGCTCTGATCCGGTGATAGTGCGTCGACCGTCGCGGAACACATACATGTTCCAACCCGAGCCGCTTACAGGGTGTAGAGGAGCAGTTTGCAAAACCAGCTCCGTTTCAGGCTGCCTTCTTCTTCTGTCCGCGGGGTGAGCGTGAGATATCACCCTCCTTGTCTATGAAATAGAGAAACTGGTTGTCGCGGTCCACTGCGTGCTCAACCAGAATCTTCGATTCACCTTCCCCGCTTTTCGGTTTGTGGCAAACGTTGCCCTGACCATCAATGAAATAAAGGAATTTCTTGTAGTCCCTTTGGAGGTCCAGTTTCTTAATTTTCTCGGCCATAGTGGGCAAACCCTCCGTCCTACCTGGAAAGTAAGATTCGCTTTGGCCCTGCAAGGATGGATTGCCCTAAGACAGAAGTTGAAATTTGAGCTCTCGTTCAGTGCGCGATCAAAGCTTCTTCTTACCATGTGCGCCGCTTCTATTCTTTGCGGTGGCTTTCACCTTGGAAGCACTCTTCTTGGGTTCGTCGGGTGAATGGGCGCTTTGTTGGGGCTGTTCGCCGGGTGCGAGAACCTGGCGAACAATGTTGCCGATGACGCGATACTTACGCTCGCTGATAGAGCCATCCGCATTCTGCTTGCGCACGGTAAACACGGGCATCGTACCTTCCTTGCCGAAGTCCTCGGTTGAAACCTTGGCGGGGAAATATCCGACGATGTAGTGCTCGCGATAGCCGGTTTCGTAGCGGTGCCGCTTCAGGTTCCAGGTGAAGACACGGAACTGATTGAAGTCGTAGGGGATGCCATCCTTGTTTTCGTTCAGTAAAACAAGGTATTGCGCGACTGCGCCCTTTTGTTCGTCCTGCACTGTGTTGAGAACGAAAGCTGCCTGGATTCGCTGGCCTTCGGCGTATTGCGCGACATCGAGAGGGATGTCGAGATCGACCATGCGGGCCAGTACCCAACCGACGCGTCCCTGTTGATCTCGCACCAGCCACCAATCATCCATGAGTTTCGGTTTCGGCTCCTCAGGCGGAGTCGCGGGTTTCACAGGTTGGGAGTCCCATGCCGTTTTCGTTGTTGCGTCGACGGGGGGAGTTGGCGTTGGTGGGAGCGGCGGAAGTGGCAGAGAACCCTTTGTTTTTGCGGGTGGCGGCGTGGTCTTTGTTGGCCGTTTCGGCGCGGTCTTTACAGGTTCACCGGCGGCTTTGGCGAGCGCGGCCATTTTCTTTGCGGCGATTTCTTCGGGCGTGGCGCGGTCGGTGGTGGAGCGCTTGAGCATCTCCACCTTGGAATTTTCGGAGAGCTGGTAGAGAGTTTCGGTTTCCCGTCCAGGACTCACGTGCATGTTCAACTCGACGCGAGTAATGCCGTGGCCCTCTACGGGGGCGCTGCGATTGTCCTTGGCCAGTTTCTGGAACTGGTCGTAGATGTCGCTGGTGACGAGGGCGCGAAGTTCAATCCAGCCTTCATTTTTTTGGGTGGTGCGTATGCGGACAAAACGTTTCTGGCGCTCGAGGACCTCGACGCGTTCACCGTTCTTTACGGTGCCGACGCGGTTGTAAACCGTGGCGACATGGTCGCGGAGATTGGCCTGGGGTGCGGAAACGTACATGATTTCGCCGCTGCCGACAGGGCCGCCGTGTTTGCAGGAGGCGATGCAAAGCAACAGGAGCAGGAGCGCGATTTGAGTGGAGAGGCGCATGGCGAGCGGACGGAAACAATGTTTCAGGAAATACAATGGCTTCTCTTCTGGATGAATCTCCACTATAACTCACGCCGTGGGAGAGAAGGAACGATTTACCAATTGGTGAACGGTTTCAGGAGGGGAGGTGGCTAAGTGGAAAATGGTTATGTGGCCTCCTGCAGGATTGACGAAAAGGTAAACGGATGGATTTAAAAGAGATGTCGAAAAAGATAAGGGTTCACCCGGCCTGCCAAGGAGCAAGGCCGGGTGAGGGAGACTATTCTTCTCCGAAACGGATTCCGACGGCTCGGGCGGTGTTGACCAGGTCGCCCTTGGGATCGACGGCCTTCATTTTTCCGATGGCTTCGGCGATGTCCACGAACTCAATCTTGTTGCCACGCAGGGCCACCATCTTCAGGAAGCCTCGTTGAGCGATCAGATCGACGGCGGCGACACCGAAGCGGGTACTCAGGATGCGATCGTAGGGCGAGGGCGACCCTCCGCGCTGGGTATGACCTAGGACGGTGACGCGGACTTCCTTCTTCGCGCATTGAGAGATGGCTTCACCGATGAGGTTGCCGACGCTGATGCCCTTGGGAACGGAGCCGTAGCGCTGGACGGCATCCTTCAGGATCTCTTCGGGAACCTGCACGCCTTCGGCGAGGGAGATGATGGTGAACTTCTTGCCGAAGATGTGGCGCTGGTTGATGTAGGAGCAGACGTTCTCGATGGTAAAAGGAATTTCGGGAAGAAGAATGATGTGGGCGCCGCCAGCGATACCGGCGTGCAGGGCAATCCATCCGGCGTCGCGTCCCATGACTTCGATGATCATGATGCGATGGTGCGATTCGGCGGTGGTGTGGATGCGGTCGATGGCATCGGTTGCGACGTGGATGGCGGAGTCGAATCCGAAGGTGACGTCGGTGGCGGAAAGATCGTTGTCGATGGTCTTGGGAACGCCGACGACGGGCAGACCTTTCTTGGCGAGGTCGAGGCCGATCTTCTGGGTGCCGTCGCCGCCGATGACGATGAGGGCGTCGAGGCCCATGGTCCTGGCGTTGTGAATGACCTCGTCAGAGAGATCGCGAACCGTCTCATTGCCATCGTTGTTCATGCGATAGGCGAAGGGGTTTCCGCGATTGGTGGTTCCCAGGATGGTTCCGCCACGAGGCAGAATGCCGCTCACATCGTTGAGCAGCAAGGGGCGGCTTTTTTCGGGGAAGATGAGTCCGTCAAAGCCGTCGCGAATGCCAATGACCTCGTATCGGTACTTGAGGATGGCCGTTTTTACAGCGGCACGAATGACTGCGTTCAGGCCGGGACAGTCTCCTCCGCCGGTACAGATTCCAATTTTTCTGATCTCAGACATTTAATAGTTTTCTGGAATGATTGCGAATTTGGCCCTAAGGCCGTCAGGGGAATTGTACATCAGCGGACCGGAGCAACCGGCGCGGAAGGCGCGGAAAGAGTGCCGATTGATGTACTTGCCCGGAATGGAATTGGAAAACGCGGGGTAGGGGAATGGAAAGAGCGCGGGGGCAGGACAGAGGTCGAGTTGATCTGAAAGCCGGTGGCGATCGTCCTTTGCGGCAGATTAGCAGACATTGGTAAAGAAGCGTTGAGTGGGTTCAAGAGGTTGTCCATTCGATCAAAACCGGAGATCGATGGAGAGTTATTTCCGCAGAAGCAGCAAACGAGAATTTGACGTGGCGAATCTCATCAGCCCAGAGAGATGGGAAAGGATGCTGGGAGAACTGGCACCGCTGGGAGCGGCGGAGTAGAGATCAGAACATCCAGTTCCGCGGGCTTATCCGGGGCTTATCCAAAGACACTTGAACTCGACATAGCGAGGATTCAATGAGACCGATGATCGTGTTACTGGCGCTTGCGATGGCAGCGCCGTTCGCCGTTGAGGGGACAATGCATGCACAGAAAGTTGAGAGCGGCGCAGGAGGAAGAAATATGAAGCACGCAACGGGCTCGTTCGAGGTGAAGATTGTGCCGGAAGAAGCCTCAGCGGCGGAAAAAGCGGCGGGAATCGCGAGGATGAGCATTGATAAGGTCGTTTCCGGCGATTTGGCTGGATCGACGAAAGGCGAGATGCTTACCTCCACCACCGCGGGCACGGGAGCTATGGCGTATGTCGCGATTGAAACGGTGAGAGCGACCCTGGATGGTCGTAGCGGCACCTTCGTCCTCATTCATAAGGCGACGATGAACAAGAATGATCCCAAATCGCAATCACTCAATATCACTGTTGCGCCGTCATCGGGAACAGAGGGGCTGGCGGGGATTGCGGGGGATTTTTCCGTCCATATCGACGGCACGGGAAAGCATACCTACACCTTTGATTACGAGCTGCCATAGCGAGTGCAGCCGACGGAGGCGACGGCCACTCGTCTTCGCCATCCGGACAGCCAGGCGGGAGTCTTTGACGTGCTCTGGAGTTTAGTTGCTCCGCGATGGGTGCTTACGCCGGAGCAGTGGGTAAAGCCGCGGAGCTTGCAACGCGCGAAGGCGTCAGCAATTCGGGCCTCTGCTCCATCACGACCGCAGACGCCACCAGCGGTTGATCGTCGTCAGTAATGTTGCGGATGAGGACACCGCGGAGTCGTGGGTGAGAGGGGGAAGGTCAAAATCTTCGGAGTGGAGTGTTGCTTTGTCCCCACATATGCCAACAGCGGGCATATGTGGGCCACCCGGGTTGTCGCTGGAGGAAGCTAGATCGACATTTGTCGATGAATGGTTTTCGAATGGGTGAGAACGCGCTGGTCCCCCACAAACAGGATCGCTAATCGCTCTGACTAGATGATGGTGGGAATGCTGAAGGTGGTGGAGGTGCCTTGTGCTGTTCCGGAGGCGAAGGTGGCGGTGGCGGAGATGGTGAAGCTGTTGCCCGCCGTGGCGGCACTGAGCACGGTGACGTTGCCGTTGGTATCGACCGAGGCAATCGACGGGGCGTTGCTGGTCCAGGTGACGTAGCTGGAGATGTCATGGTTCGAGTTGCCGCTGAGGACGGCGGTGGCAGTCACTTTGAATTGCTGGCCGGGGCTGATGACACTGGGCGAGACGGAGGTTGGGAAGCTGACGACCACAGTCGTAGGGGCGTTACCGGTGTAGGTCAGGACGTTGCAGGTGGCGGTTGTTCCGCCAAATTTGGCGGTGATCTGCGCGGTGGCGTCGGCGGCGGTGGCGAGAACGCTGAGGCTGCCAGCGTTGACGGAGACAACGGCTGGAGCGCTGCTGGTCCAAGTGGCGGCAGAGGTTTCATCCGAGGTTATGCCGCCGACGGTGGTTGCCGAGGCGGTGACGGAGGCGGTGTCCCCGGCGGTGCTGCCGGAGGGGGATGCGGCTTTCAGGATGAGCGCCGTCGGGCTGACGGAGACAGAGGCGGTCGCCTTGTTGGAGACCCAGAAATCAGAGCAGGAAGCACAGAGCACGATGAGCGAAATCACAGGAAGCAGGCGGGCTACACGGTGATGCGCTACACGGCTCAATGCAATCATAAGTTCCTCCAAAGGAAACAATTGTAGTGCTTTTTACGGGGAGGCGGGTAGGCGGAGGCAGCGAGGAGAGTATTGGAGGTTTGGAATTGCGTGCGGCAATTTCGAAATTCGCTGCTCCACGGGCTACAGGAAAAGACGTGTGGCTGCGGTTCGTTGAAGCAACCCTGCGCGGGTAGCGGAAGGGTATATCCCGTGAGAGCGAGGAAAAGAAGAATCGATGGCGGGCTGGAAAGCTTGAGAGGCCGTACGGGAGACCTGGGGCATTGCGGGGGTTCTTCGCTGCGCTTCAAGGATGACCCAATAACAAGGGCAACAACAAGGGCAACAACAAGGGCCAAAGTCAAGGGCAAAAACAAGGGCAAAAGCAAGGGCAAAAACAAGGGCAAAAACAAGGGCAAAAACCCCACGTCAGCCCGGAAAAAGCACCGGGCGGGACGTGGGGCACCGACGGGGCACCGCACAGGGCACCGACGGGGCACCGCACAGGGCAACCGACGGGGCACCGGCACCGCACAGGGCGGGGACAACCGCACCGGGCGGCGGTCCCCGCTCAGGTGCGAGCGGGGATTTTCATGCGACTGATTACGGGAGCATTTTGCCGGTGGCGAGGAAACGCTCGTGGAAGCTGTGGGCCTCGCGGAGAATGTGCGGGGTGTGCAGTCCGGCGGAGCCTTTCTGGGCGCGATCAAAGTAGTCGTCGAGGAGCGGCTTGAATTCCTCGGATGCGCAGTTCTCGATGACAAGACGGGCGCGCTGCTTGGGCGAGAGGCCGCGGAGATCGGCAAGACCACGTTCGGTGACCAGGACCTGGGTGTCGTGCTCGGTGTGGTCAACGTGGCTGACCATGGGGACGATGGTGGAGATGGTTCCCTTGGCAGCGATGGAGGGCGCCATAAAGATGGACAGGTAGGCGTTGCGGGCGAAGTCGCCGGAGCCGCCGATGCCATTCATGATCTTGGAGCCCATGATGTGGGTGGAGTTGACGTTGCCGTAGATGTCGGCTTCGATCATGCCGTTCATGGAAATGACGCCGAGGCGGCGAATAATGCCGGGGTTGTTGGAGATGTCCTGGGTGCGGAGGACGACACTCTTGCGGTAGGTGCGCAGGTTGCCGTAAACCTCCTTGATCATGTCGGGACCGAGCGAAAAGGCAGTGGCGGAGGCGGAGACCATCTTGCCGGACTTGATGAGCTCGATCATGCCGTCCTGAATGACTTCGGTGTAGGCAGTGAGGTTCTGGAACTTGCCCTGATTGAGTCCGAAGAGAACGGCGTTGGCGATGTTTCCGACACCGGACTGGATGGGGAGCAGGTCGGCGGGCATGCGGCCCTTCTTTACTTCCCATTCGAGGAAGTCGAGGATGTGTCCGGCAATCTGCTGCGAGGCTTTGTCGGGCTCCTTGAAGGCGGTGTTGCGATCAGGAGAGTTGGTCTCGATGATGGCGACCACCTTCTCGATGGGGATGTGGAGGTAGGGGCTGCCGATGCGGTGTCCGGCGCGGGTGAGAGGGATGGGCTCGCGGCGCGGAGGAGCTTCGAGGCCGTAGTAGATGTCGTGCATGCCCTCGAGCTCGATGGATTGCCAGGAGTTGACTTCGAGGATGACGCGGTCGGCGCACTCGAGCCAGGCTTTGTTGTTGCCAAGCGAAGTGGAGGGGATGGCGCGGCCATCCTCGTAGATAGCGGCGACCTCGATGACGGCCATGTCGAGCTTGCCGAGGAATCCGTACTCCATGTACTGGGCGACGTGGCTGAGATGGATGTCGATGTACTCCATGTCGCCGTCGTTGATGCGTTTGCGGACGGCTGGATCGGACTGGTACGGGAGCCGGATCTGCATGCCGTTGGCGGCGGCGAGCGCGCCGTCGAGTTCGGGGCCGGTGGAGGCGCCGGTGAAGACGCCGACGCGGAGGAGATCGCCC
Source organism: Saccharimonadales bacterium (SeqCode) (assembly GCA_035539055.1). Classification (GTDB taxonomy): domain Bacteria; phylum Acidobacteriota; class Terriglobia; order Terriglobales; family Acidobacteriaceae; genus TOLSYN. The sequence goes on from DATLJC010000018.1 coordinate 30,739, forward strand.
TGTTCGTGGGACTTGTTCATGCGGCGGGCGAGAGCGGTGGGGAACTCCTTGGGATAGCCGGAGCCGGTGAATCCGCTCATGCCGACATTGTCACCGTTGCGGATGAGCGCGGCGGCCTCATCGGCGGACATGATGCGCTGGCGGAGTTCCGGGTTGAGTACGCGATTCGAAGTAGTTGTAGTAGTAGCCATGAGGACCTTCTTAACCAATGAATAAAAGAGCAGGAATAGTTTAAGGCTAGGTCCGAGAGGGGGATTCGTCAACCGAAGTTTCGGCTGAGAGCGAGATAGGTGGGACTAGGTAAACATGGCCGGTTCCCGGGAAACTGGAAGAACAAATAGCCTCACTTCTTGTCGAGACGGAGTGAGGCGGAGTTGATGCAATAGCGCAGGCCGGTGGGGTTGGGGCCGTCGGGAAAGACATGGCCGAGGTGACCTCCGCAGCGAGAGCAGGTGACCTCGGTTCGGGTCATGCCATGACTGCGGTCCTCGTGCTCCTCGACGTTCTCCTTGTTGAGAGGATCGTAAAAGCTGGGCCATCCGCATCCGGAGTCGAACTTGGTTTCGGAGGGAAAGAGTTCCAGTCCACAGGCGGCGCAGAGATAGACGCCGGAAGTTTTGGTCTCCGTGTACTGGCCGGTGTAGGCCCGTTCGGTGCCTTTTTCGCGCAAGATGCGGTACTGCTCGGCAGTAAGAGAACGCCGCCATTCCTCGTCTGATTTTTGAATCTTATTCATGGCTCCCCGGTGTGTTTCAGTGCTGGGTATTACTTCCCTTCGACGAGTTTAGATGAACGACATGAGGCAAAAGCTGCAGCGGGACGCCATGATAGCACGGGGGACGAAGATTCCAAGGATTCGACGAGAATGGGATTGCATGATTCTCCCCGAGAGATTCGAATACGAAAGGGTACATTAAGACGTGCCGTAGCGAAGAGTTTTGGGTGGTCTTAAAGGAAGAACAACAGCGAACAGCAAACTGGCGAGAGGTGAGCGTTTCCGCATACCCCACATTTGCCAACAGCAGGCAAATATGGGCCACCCGGTTTTACGGCAACAGCAACGGCGAAAATGGGGGGAAGGGATGTTCTGCTGCGTGCGGAAAAGCTGCGGCGGGAGGTGGGCGATAAGACGATGAGATTCGAATACGAAGGGTACGTTAAGACGTGCCGTAGCGAAGAGTTTTGGGTGGTCTTAAAGGAAGAACAACAGCGAACAGCAAACTGGCGAGAAGTGAGCGTTTCCGCATACCCCACATTTGCCAACAGCAGGCAAATATGGGCCACCCGGTTTTAAGGCAACAGCAACGGCGAAAACAAGACGGAGAGTGCAATGGGGGGAAGGGACGTTCTGCTGCGTGCGGAAATGCTGCGGCGGGAGGTGGGCGATAAGACGATTGTGCGCGAGGCGAGCTTTACGCTTGCGACCGGCGAAGTGGTGGCGATTACGGGGCCGAGCGGCGCGGGGAAATCGAGCGTGCTGCGGCTGCTGAATCGGCTGGACGCCGTCAGCTCCGGGCGCGTGTGGCTGGAAGACGTGGATGCCAGCACGCTTGATGTGCGTGAATTGCGGCGGCGCGTGGGAATGGTCATGCAACAGGCATTTCTGTTTCCGGGAACGGTGGTGGAGAACGTGAGGTACGGTCCCGCATTGCGTGGCGAATCGATGAGCGCCGCCGAGGTGGAAGAGTTGCTGGAGACGGTGGGGCTGAGCGGATATGCACAGCGCGATGTCGCAGGGCTTTCGGGTGGCGAGGCGCAGAGAGTATCGCTGGCGCGGACACTGGCGAACCGTCCTCAGGTGCTGCTGCTGGATGAACCTACGTCGGCGCTGGACGAGGACGCGAAGAGGGTGGTGGAGGCGGCTTTGCTGGCGGTTATCAAGAAGGTGAAGGGCGCGTGTCTGATTGTGACTCATGATGCGGCGCAGGCGGAGAGGCTGGCGCAGAGGACGCTGGTGATGCGGGATGGGGTGTTGGACGGGAAGATCGAAATCTAGAGCAAAGCTGGGGGATGGACATTGTCGTTTCCCAGGTTATCGCCGCAAAAGCAGCGGCGCGAACCTGGGACACCAGCGGTGGCTGATGGGGATGAAGGCAGAGCAAAGGCGGGAGGGGCTGGATGATTGAGCATTGGCTGCATTCGCAGGTGGCGCTTGGGTTGGGACAGGCGACGGTGGTTTGCGCGCTGGCGCTGGCGGTGGCGTGGCTGGGGCATCTGCGAAAACTGGAGTTGCGGCGGGAGACGGTAACGGCGCTGATACGCGGGCTGCTGCAAATGCTGGCGGTTGGATTGGTGCTGGTGTGGCTGCTGAAAGGTGCGGCGTGGTGGAGCGTTCCGGCGCTGGCGGCAATGTGCGTGACGGCGGCGAAGATGGCGCAGCGGCGAATGATGTCGCGCGGGGTGATGCCGAGCGGGATGAAGTCAGGTGGAAAAGGCGGGGCGGAATTCGTGCCGCACTCGTACTGGCTTTGTCTGCGGGCGATTGGGACGGGGTCGGCGGTGGTAATTGCGACGATGGCACTGACGCGGGTAATTGCATTCAAGGCTACGGCGCTGGTACCGCTGGGATCGATGATTATTGCGAATTCGATGAACACTTGTTCGCAGGTGCTGGAGCGCTATGCGAGCGATTTGAAGCTGAACGCAGGGAGAGTGGAGGCCGCGCTGGCGTTGGGTGCGACTTCATCGATGGCGGCGCTGCCGTATGCGAAAAACGCGACGAACGCGGCGCTGATTCCAAGTTTGAATTCGCTGCGCTCGCTGGGGATTGTGTGGATTCCGGGGTTTGCCGCCGGGATGCTGCTGACGGGAAGCGATCCGGTGTACACGGCGATTTATCAGTTCATGGTGATTGCGATGATTTATGCGGCAAGCGGAGTGACGGCGCTGGTGGCGGCTTCGGGATTTGAGAGCGCGGCGTTTGTGGAGGAACGGTTGGTGGCGCGGTAGGGTTCGCTGCGGCGGTACAATTTCGGCATGGCTAATTTATCGCTGGTGTATGGGTTGAGGTTGCTTCCCGAGGGAGAACTTGAACAGGTGGGCTCGGGGAAGATCAGGCTGAAAAACGGACGGGAAGAGCACGTTACGCTGCATCTGCTGGAAGGCAGTAAGGAAGAGATCGAGGCGCAGTTGAAGCAGAGCATTGAGGCGTTCTTCGATATTTATCCGGAGATACAGTAGGGGTGGCAAGGTTTCGCAAGGTTAAGGGCAGAGGCAGGAGCAACAACCCCACGTCAGCCCGATGAAGCTGGGCGGGACGTGGGGCACCTGCAGCTCAGGAGGCCTTCGCCCGGGTTTCCACACAAAGGGCAAAGGCAAAGGCAAGGGCAACGACCCCACGTCAGCCCGATGGAGCTGGGCGGGACGTGGGGCACCTGCAGCTCAGGAGACCTTCGCCCGAGTTTCCACACAAAGGGCAAAGGCAAAGGCAACGACCCCACGTCAGCCCGATAGAGCCGGGCGGGACGTGGGGGCACCGAACATTAGAAATTAGAAGATTCATTGTGGGTCGAGCAGAATCAGGGGCAAGGGATAAGACCTTGAACCCTGATTTTTTTGCTAGGGCAAGTGATCCGCATAGCAGGGGGCAGTCGCCAGGGTTGAAGGTTTGCAGGTTCTGGTGAGGCCGTCGCAATCCTGACCGGGTTGTATGGGAGGCGTGGGCGGCGTTGCGTTGGGAGCGCCCGAGTAGTCGAAGAACTCGTCCATCGGGGGCTGCGCGGCGTCGCGCTTGGTGAGGTTTGGCAGATTGAAGCGCGTCTCGATGAACTTGAGGATTGCAGTGAAGTCCATGGGCGTGTGAGAGACGTAGTGCGGTTTGGTGAAAGGCGAGACCACGAGCACGGGAAGACGGAATCCGGTGCGGGTGAAATCACAGGCAGGATCGTTTGGTTTATTTAGACAGATATCGTTTGTCAGGGGGTTCAAGTCCGTCGGCTTGATGCCGTCGGGACTTGGGACTGGCAGCATGGGTGAAACGTGATCGTAGAGAGCGCCCGCTTCGTCATAGGTCAGGAAGAAGACGGAGTCCATCCACGACGAACTCGCCATCAGCGCATTCATGAGTTTGGAAACATGCACGGCACCGGTTTGTACGTCGTTTTCCGGATGTTCGTCGAGACCGAACAGATAACCACTCTCAATAAACGAGACCTGGGGCAAGGCGTTATTTTGCAGATCGGTGTAGTACTGCGTTACGGGGAAGAGATGGCCAGACGCGAGCTTGTTAGCTGACGTGAAGTTGTAGAAATAAGTATCAGGAGATTTGTCGCTCGGCTTGACGTCAGAGTAATAGATCTTCCAGGTGATGCTGGCGTTCTGGAGCAGATCGAAGATGGTCGGCACCGGTAATTGCCCGCCGGTAGCCAACGTAGGTTCATAGACATGACCGTGCGAGGTGGCAGCGAAAAGGTATAGCCGGTTGGCTTGCGAGCGCGTGGGAGCAGGAGCGAAGAAGCGATCGGAGGTGGCGAACTGCGTGGCCATGAAGTAGTAGTACGGCAGCTCGCGCTCGGTGTAATAGCCCATCGCACGCATACCGTCCACATCCCAGAGAGGCGGACTCTGGCTGATGGCGAAGCCTCCGGCGGTGTAGGCGAAGCCGTCATTCTTCGCGGTCATGGAGTAGAAATTTTCCAGGTTGAAGTCGATGTGGCTCTCATTCCACGAAGGGCTCATGTTGTCTGTGCAAGCCGTGATGTAGTGATAGGAGCGCATTGCCGCGCCGGTCTGGAATCCCTTGTTGCAGGCAATGTGATTGGTGCAATCGGGAGTGACGGTGCCGGTCGCGGAGCCGGGCAGGCCATCGACATCTGCGGGCAGACCTTGAGCTACGCGATAGGCGTTGAGCATGCCGAAGTAGCTGTCGAAGGATCGGTTCTCCTGGGCCATGAAGACGATGTGATTGATGACGTGAGCGGTGGGAGCGGGAGTGACTGTGAGGGTGGCAGATCCGATGATGCCGCTGCTGGCGGCAGAAATCGTGGCCGTTCCGGCGGTGACTCCCGTGGCGGTCGCGCCGCTCATGGTGGCGACCGCGGTGGCGCTGCTGGTCCAGGTGGCGCTTGCGGTGCAGTCGTTCGTTGTATTGTCAGACATGGTGCAGGTGGCGGTGAAAGCCTGCGTCTTGCCGACTACGATGGCCGGTGCATTGGGCGTGACGGCGATGCTGGATAGGGCCGGAGGGGGAGGAGTAGGTATCGGAGTAGGAGTAGGTGTTGGTGTAGGCGTTGGTGTAGGCGTAGGCGTTGGTGTAGGTGTCGGTGTGGGTGTCGGCGTTGGTGTCGGTGTGGGTGTAGGTGTGGAAGCTGCAGATCCAGAACCACAACCTGATAGCGCGAGTGCTAAGAACAAGGCGCCGCACAAAAGAGAGCAGCCATGCTTTGTAGCCAAATTGTGCATTTCGTTACCGCCGGAAGAGTGTGCCTAACGAGGAGCTTGGATGCGAGCTATCGTGCGCTGTTGGCCGAAGTGTCAGGATTTTCGTGAGTTGCTGGAGAGGAATGTTGCTGCCAGGATTAGTGGATCATTACCCAAATGGCAGTGAAGTGGCAGGCGGTTCCGGCTAAGACCCAGAGATGCCAGACGAAGTGCATGTATTTGCGCTTGGAGGCGAAGAAAGGGATCCCGGCCGAGTAGCAGATGCCTCCGATGAGCAGGAGGGCGAAGACAGGGTGGGCCAGCAGAAGATACATGGACTTGATGGCGAAGATGGCCGCCCATCCCATGGCCAGATACATCGCCGTGGAGACTGCGGCCCATTTGCCGGCGGCGAATGACTTGATGATGACGCCGATGAAGGCACAGGCCCAGACAATGCCGAAGAGCGTCCATCCGAGAGGGCCGCGAAGGCCGACGAGCGTGATGGGAGTGTAGGTTCCGGCGATGAGCAGGTAGATGGACGAATGGTCGAGCGAGCGCATGACCCGGTAGGCACGGGTGTAGCTGAGGGAATGATAGAGCGTGGAACTGAGATAGAGGACGATGGCCGAGACGCCGAAGATCACGCAGGAAGTGATCAGGCGGGCATCGCCTGCTCCGGCGGCACGGAGAGTGAGCAGGACGAGTCCGGCGATGCAGAGAGCGGCGCCGACTCCATGCGAAATGCTGTTTGCAATCTCTTCGCCGATGCTCTGGTCGGTTGCGTCGTCCATAAGGTCAATGCTACGCCGGGTGGAGAGGTGCGGGTGGGTGAGGGGGGAAGAGTGACAAAGAAATTACACTTCGAAGGGAATCGAGGTTTCGCAAGGTTAAGGGCAAAGGCAGGAGCAGGGACAACTACCCCACGTCAGCCCGATGAAGCCGGGCGGGACGTGGGGCACCTGCGGACATTTCCTGCACCTGCAGTTATTTCTTCAGGGCGGATTGATAGCGCTTGTTGACTTCGGCCCAGTTGACTACGTTCCACCAGGCTTTCAAGTATTCGGCGCGACGGTTCTGATACTTGAGGTAGTAGGCGTGCTCCCAGACATCGTTGCCAAGGATGGGTTGGAGGCCCTGAGAGAGGGGGCTGTCCTGATTGGGAGTGGAGAGCACCTGGAGGCCGCTGGGTCCGAGGGCAAGCCAGGTCCAGCCGCTGCCGAACTGCTTGACTCCGGCGTCGTTGAGCTTTTCCTGGAACTGCGCGAGGTCGCCGAAAGTCTTGGTGATGGCTTCGGCGATGGGGCCGGTGGGCGTTCCTCCGGCGTTGGGGCCCATGATGGACCAGAACATGGAATGGTTGACGTGTCCGCCAAGGTTGTTGCGGAGTGCGGTGCGCACCGCTTCGGGCGCGGCGTTGAGGTTCTTAAGGATCTCTTCGGCGGACTTGCCCGCTAGCTCAGGGGCTTTGGCAAGGGCGGCGTTGGCATTGTCCACATACGCCTGGTGATGCTTGTCGTGATGCAGATGCATGGTCTGGGCGTCAATATACGGTTCGAGCGCTTCATATGCGTATGTAAGGGCCGGAACTTCCAATACCGCCGCTTTTACTTCGGTTGCCATCGTTATTAATCCTCCATAGTCATGGATGAGGTGGGGAGGGTGGGGGTTTCAAAAGGTAAGGTGGATTAAGAGGGTAGGTTCAGAATGGGAGGAACAAGGTTTCAAGGTTTCGCAAGGTTAAGAGCAAGGGCAAAGGCAGGAGCAAGGGCAAAGGCAGGAGCAAAGGCAAAGGCAGGAGCAAAGGCAAAGGCAGGAGCAAGGGCAAAGGCAGGAGCAAGGGCAAGAGCAAGAGCAAGGGCAAGAGCAAGAGCAAGAGCAAGGGCAAGAGCAAGAGCAAGAGCAAGAGCAAGGGCAAGAGCAAGAGCAAGAGCAAGAGCAAGAGCAACTACCCCACGTCAGCCCGATGAAGCCGGGCGGGACGTGGGGCACCAGAATCAGTATTCGGCACCAGAATCAAGTAGTTGGCACCAGAATCAAGTAGCCGGTAGCAGAATCAGAGCGGGACACGACGGCACCAGAGACAGGGCTTATTCGGCGAAAGTTAGCGTTTCAGGAACCACATGA